>NZ_JBNPVV010000007.1:0-252910 GCF_050434165.1 Microbacterium sp. ZKA21 | reverse complement strand
GCGACGTCGATGTCGGCGGTGAGGTGGAACCGTCCGTCGCGTTCGTGCATGAGCAGCTGGTTCTGCGCCCGTGCTGCTTCCTCCCGGGGCAGGACTCCGTCGGGGTTCAGGTGCGCTTCGGTGTGGGTGAGGAGTTTACGGACCTCGTCCAACGACAACCCGGCCGCTTTGTCTGCGAGCAGCGCCTCTGCCTCGGCAAGCCGATCCATGTCGATCTTGAATCGGACCCGGTCGAGCAGGGCGATGATGAGCCCGGCCGCCGGGGCACCGATCCGCCCGGAACCGAGGGCGGCTTGCACGGCCGGGTACTTCGCCGGCAGCCGCGCACCGAGCAGGTCGGTGCGGGGTGCGGTCGCTTCCCCGACCTTCACCAACCGCGATGCCTCCCCGGAAGACCGTCCGGTGACCGTCGCGACGAACTGTCCCGCGTTGCGGAACCCCTGCTCTTTCGCGAGCGACTCCGCGCCGAGCTCGGGACGGGACTCGTGCGCGATCCGCGCCGCGACCTCCGCCTCCAACCCGTCCACCAGCCGGTGCAGCACCCCGAGTGCCGCGTTCGCGGCCACGAGTCCCGCCCGGTCCAGACCCGCCGCATCCGAAGCATCCGACCACACCGCGTCGAGGCGGCTAACCGCCTCGTGCAGAGGATCCAGATGCGTCGTCGACATGCCTCCAGACTACCCAACCAATACGAAGAATGGAAGAGATGTTCGAAAGAAATATTCGAATGTCTAGTGAGTGCGCAGGCGCTCGGTCAGGGTGAGGAGTGTGCGCAGTTCGTCGTCATCCAGGCTCGACATGCGCTCGGCGATCGAGCGCCCGTGGATCGTGGCGATGCGCCGGAAGGCGCGCGCCCCGGCCTCTGTCGCGCGGATGAGCGCGCCGCGACCGTCCTCCGGGTCGGGGTGCTTGGTGACCAGGTTTCGGGCCACCATGCGGTCGATCAGGCGCGAGACGCTGGGCTGGCTGATCAGCATGTTCTGAGTGACGTCGCGCAGGCGTGCGGTCATGTCGGGAGCGCGTGTCACGGTGAGGAGCACGTCGTACTCGCCCTGGGCGAGATTGGTTCCGTCGAAGTCGGTGGCCATCTCGGAGAACAGCTCGTGCTGTGCGCGGAACAGGCTCTCCCAGGCGGCAATGGCGAGGTTCCGGTCGGTCACGATCTCAGCGTACCGGCAACGTGAAGGGCCGGTCGGAGAGGCTTCCGACCGGCCCTTGTCCCTTGCACCAAGAGTGTCCTGCAATCACATGCGGTGGATGCCACAGCAAACATTCACCGTGCGATAACTGTATAACGGGGCGGTAACGAATGCAACGGTTTGATCACGGAAATCTTCTACCGGAGCATCCGGGACCGGAGGACATCGAACTCGACCACCAGCTCCGGATCACGTCGCGGTCCACGTCGGTGCCGTATCCGACGAGCAGATCGTCCAGACGCTCCTCATGCCCGAGAGCCAGTACCGCGATGTCGAACAGGGCATCGCCGGGCGCGGCTTCCGGCCAGTCGCTCACGCCGGTGACCTCCCCTGTCGTAGCGGGAGGGGGGATTCGACGAGTCGGGCGACTCTCGGATGAAGGCGTCGGGCGGGCCGGAATCGACAGCCCGCCCTGCCCTCATCAGACCCGAGTAAACCGCACGGCCATCCACGCGGTGCCAGGCAGTGGGATCGACGGACGGCTCGGATCCTGCGCGCCGCCGGCGGCCTTCGCCAGGGAGAAGACGCCGATCGGACTGATCGTCATGTTCCAGGTGTCGATGATGTCCACGTTGTACGACGCGCCTGCGCCGCTCGGCAGCAGGGCGTTCCACTCAGTGGGCGCGTTCCCGCCGAAGTACTTGACGTAGTACTGGCTGTCGACGCCGCCGATGTCATAGCCCCAATCGGGCTGGAGTGCGTTGATCCCCGGCGCCGGACCGTCGTCCATGATCTGCTTGAGGAAGGCGAGGCGTGGAGCACTGGTGCCGTTCAGGGTGCCGCCCTGTCCCAGCCACGAGGTGCTCGGGCTCTGGGCCTCGTTGAGCGTCTCCCCGTGGCCGCAGTAGGTGCCGCCGACGAACGTGTTCCAGAATCGGCTCGTCATCTCCTCGCCGGACAGCTGCCCCCAGCGCGCATCGATGTTGCCCTCGTAGGCGACTTCGTCGAAGACGACCGGTTTGAGGGCGAACTGGCGGTGCAGATGCGCCCGGATGCCGTCCATCGCTGCGCCCGAGCTCTGAATGCTGGCATGCGTGACCCAGTCCTTGCGGGCGTCGTAGTAGATGTTCTTATTGTGAATCGAGCGCAGGCGACCGTGTGCATCGACGCTCTTGAGGAAGTCGCCGAGATGATTCCAATCGTCGAGGGTCTTGGTCTCGTTGTCGTCGTACTCGTTCGCCATCGACCACCAGACATTCCGGAAAGCGCCGAAACGCGCCGTGATGTAGCGGATGTACCGCTCATCGTCCGCTCGGGACATGTCGGAGAACCCGATGTCGGCCTTGTACGGCTGGAACAGCACGACGTCGGCCTGGATGCCGAGCTGCAGCAAGCTCGCGATCCGGCTCTCGTACATGCGGAAATAGGCGGGGTCGAAGCGCGTCGGATCCCAGTCCCTCGGGCCGGGGCCGGTGCGCACGAATGGATCGACCGATTCGGAAGGGACGTTGGGGAAGAACAGCATCCGGATCTTGTTGAACGGCGATGTGCTCAGCGTCGCCAGCGTCGTCTGGACCTTGTCCTCTGGCTGCTGCGCCCACGAGTACGATGTCGTGCCGATCTGCCGATAGGGCGATCCGTCCGCGTGGATGAAGTGGTAGCCGTCCTGCGACACCTGGACGGGCCCGTGGTTGCCCGGCGACGGCTCGACGACGTTCACCTTGCCCGACTTGCGCATCGAGCGGACGTTGCTGTCCACGCTCCACTTCCAGTCCCCGGACTCCGGCGGTGAGAACCGGATGCGGTACGTGCCGTCGCCGTCGTAGAACCCGGGAACGGTGATCGTCTGGTCCGCTCGACGGAACACGGCGGCCAGCGTGACGTCGACGAAAGGATTGCCCTTGTCCGGGCCGTTGAGCACGATTTCGTGCACGCCCCAGCGCTCGACCGCTTCGGGCTTCGCCGCCGGCTGCGCCTGCCCGGCAGGCGTCGTGGATGCCTGGGCGCGGGTCGGAATGCCGACCGCGGCGGCGGCGCTGAGCACAGCGGCTCCGGTGAGAACTGTTCGTCGTGTGATCTCCATCGATCATCCTCCAGATGATTCCTGTGTCGTGGACTTCTGTCCTCGGACACCCTATAAATCGCTGACTATTCTCGCTACCCCGAATGAATATGCGGTCGGCAGTCGTGTCGAGCGGAACTGTCGGCGCCCGGGAGCCGCGACTAGGCGCTCGGCGGCGTCAGGTCGACGCCCTTGGCGTCGGCGAGGGCCTGCAGCTTCTGCATGGAGTCGGTCTCGATGCAGACGCAAGCTCGCAGGCCGGCATCCTCATCCCGGAGCAGGTAGTAACTGTTGCTGTCGGTCAGCAACTCGCCGTCGCCGTCAAGGAAGAGCCAGCGCACGCGGATGAGGACGAGCGCATCGGAGAGCTGGTTCTCCTCGACGAGCTCGTAGTCGACCGAGCCGAGGCCGAGCTCCCGGTAGACCGGGTAGGCCTGCTTCAACCCGATCGCCATCTCCTCGCGCGAGTCCAGCGCTCCTGAGAACCGGTCGTCGACGATCATGCCCGGCGTCGACCACAACTCGGCGGAGGCTTCGGCATCGAACCGGGTCAGTGACGCGGCATAGCGGTTGAAGTAGTCCGCGATCCTCGTGGTCTCGATGCCCATGCAACGAGGGTAACGCGGTGATCACGCGTGTCACGGTCGTCACTGGATGCGTCCTTGCCCCCATAATTGTCCGAACAATAGAATGTCCATGCAAGTCAAAGGAGAACGGGTCCACACCCGAGGAAAGGTAGGACATGCAGCACTCGAAGACGAGGATCACCGTCCGTAGCCGTCCAGCCGCAGCGCTTGCTGTCGTACTCGCGGCATCCATCGCGCTGACCGGCTGTGCGCCATGGAACCAGCAGGTCGCGGGTGGGCGTCCGAACCCGGCGGCCTCTCCCGCCTCCGAGGCATTCGCACCCGAGCAGCTCGAGACGGTGTACGAATCGGATCGCACCGTCGACTACGTCCCGTTGCTCGCCGGGTTCGCGACTCTGGAGGCGAGCTACCCGGAGGTCCTCGAGGAGAACCTCGCGAAGACGCTCGACATCAATCAGAATGCCGGCGCGGAGGAGTCCGCAGCAGCGATCATCGACGAGTACGGAGACATGTCGTACACGATGGGCAATGCACTGGGAGAGAAGCTCGGTGCGATCTATCAGAGGGCCTGGGAGGAGGGGCGCCTGCCCAAGACCGTCGAGCTGATCCACAAGGACGGCGGCCGTGCGCAGAGCGAGTCGACGAACCCGTCGAAGGACTACTTCGACTACGACCGCCCCTACATCGTGGCGCCGGACGAGGTCGTCTATCGTGACAAGGACGGCGGTGACGCGTACAGCTCCACGAGCGGCTCCTACCCGAGCGGGCATACGAATCAGGCCTACTGGCAGGGGACGCTCCTCGCGACGCTGCTGCCCGAGCTGTCGGCTCAGATCCTCGCGCGGACATCCGAATCCGGCAACTATCGCGTCGTCATGGCGATGCACTACCCGCTCGACATCATCGGCGGTCGGATGATGGGCCAGGCGGCGATCGCCAAGCGTTGGGCCGACCCCGAGTTCCGCGAGCTGCTGGAGGCGGCCAGCGCCGAGCTTCACGCCGTCCTGGAGGCCGACTGCGGTGCCGCACTGAAGACGTGCATCGCCAGGGACACCCCCTACCTGAAGACGAAGGACGCGAATGAGCTCTACCGCGACCGTCTCACCTACGGGTTCGAGCAGATCGGACAGGGCGGTGTCGAGATGGATGCGCCCCGCGTCGCGGCTGCGCTTCTCATCTCCAGCCACCCCCGCCTCACCGAGGCGCAGCGCATCCAGGTACTCGAGGAGACGGCGATCGATTCGGGCTATCCGCTCGACCTCAGCGTCCACTCGACGTCATCGTGGCAGCGGATCGACCTCGCGGCGGCGATGACCGCCAAGGTCTCCGTCGACGGCAAGGGACGCGTGCACGTCAGCAGCGGCAAGGGCTGAGAGTGCACGACGAGGGGCCGCGGACGACGTCCGCGGCCCCTCGTCGTACCGGGTCACGCCAAGCGGATCGCGGTCCAGGACACGGCGGGCAGTCCGATCGTCAGGATGCCGTCGGCGACGGTCGCGTCCGCCTCGCCGACGCCCACGCGCTCGACGTCGCCCAGGACGTTGCGCGCGTACACGTCTTCCTCATGGAGCAGGTGGGACTCGATGATCGACACGTCCCTGCCCAGCTCTCGCGCGAGCGGTGCGAGATCCACGCGGAGAGCGGTCGGCGCCGTCAGTGAACGGTTCACGGCGAACAGCGAGACGCCCTCGTCGTCGATCGTGGCGACGGCGTTGACCGCAGGCACGTCGCCGAGCTTGTCCGATGCGACGGTGCTGCCGTTCACAGGCAGCTGCACAGCGCAGCCGCGCGCCAGGCGCGACGTGATCGAGAACGGGAAGAACGTGGTCTGCCGCCAGGCCGGCCCGCCCGGTTCCGTCATGATCGGAGCGATGACGTTCACGAGCTGCGCGAGGGATGCACTGCGCACGCGGTCGGCATGCTGGAGCAGTGTGATGAGCAGGTCGCCGAAGACCACGGCATCCAGAGCGCTGTACTGGTCTTCGAGCAGGCGAGGGGCCACCGGCCAGGCGCCGCCCTTGAATTCATGCCCGGACTCGGTGCCGTCCTCGTTGAAGAGGTACCAGACGTTCCACTCGTCGAACGAGATCATGATGCGCTTGTCGCTCTTCTTGGTCGCTGCGACGCTGTCCGCGATCGCCACGACCGATTCGATGAACCGTGCCATGTCCGCACCGGAGGTGAGGAACTCCTGCGCGTCGCCTCCGCGCTCCTGATAGTAGGAATGGCAGGAGATGAAGTCGACGTCGTCGAACGTGTGCTCCAGCACTTGGCGTTCCCACGATCCGAACGTCGGCATGTCGCGTCCGGAGGAGCCGCATGCGACCAACTCGATGCCGGGGTCGAGCATCCGCATAGCCTTCGCGGTGCGGGACGCGAGCTTTCCGTAGTCCTCCGCGTTGCGATGCCCGACCTGCCACGGGCCGTCCATCTCGTTGCCGAGGCACCACATCGTCACACCGAACGGCGTCGGGCGTCCGTTCTCGGCGCGCTGCTCGGTCCAGCGGGTCTGCGCATCCGCGTTCGCGTACTCGAGCAGGTCCAGTGCCTCCTCCGTGCCGCGGGTGCCGAGGTTGACGGCGAGCATCAGTTCGCTGCCGACGCGATCCAGCCACGCCTGGAACTCATGCAGCCCGACCTCGTTCGTCTCGGTCGAGTGCCACGCGAGGTCCAGGCGGCGGGGGCGTTGCTCCCTCGGGCCGATCCCGTCCTCCCAGCGATACGCGGAGACGAAGTTGCCTCCGGGGTAGCGGATGGTCGAGACGCCGAGCTCCTTGACGAGCTCGATGACATCCGTGCGGAAGCCCTCCTCATCGGCGCTGGCATGGCCCGGCTCGAAGATGCCGTCGTAGATGTGGCGACCGAGATGCTCGACGAAACCGCCGAAGAGTCGGCGATCGATGTCAGCGATCTCCAGACTCGGATCGAGTCGGGCGGTCGCGGTGTTCTCAGTGGTCATGGTGCGTCCTTCGACATCAGGTGGGTTCGTTGCGGAGCAGAAGGGAGAGGGTTCCGGCCTGCGCGGGCAACCGGTAGCGGGGCAGCACGCCAGGGCCGCAGGTGGCGGTGCCGACACCCGACTGGGCCAAGTCGATCGACACGAAAGTGCGACGTTCTTCCGGAAGCTCCCAGTTGTGCGCAGCGGAGGCCAGGGCCTCACGGCTGTGCCTTGAGACCGTCAGCGCGAACGGCTGGTCGAGCGTCGACAGGTGCAGGATGCCCCTGGTGGTGCGGATCCGCGCCTCGCGAACCCCCGGGCGCGACCCGCTCTCCTGCGGACGCACATTGTCGACGGTGAGGTCGTCGCCGGCGATGCTCCACCACCCGAACCGTGCACCGGAACGCAGATCCGGGTAACTCGGCATCGGGCCGTATCCGGCGATCTCCGCGCCGAGCGGGGCGGCATCGAGGATGAGATCGAGGCCCAGCCTCGCCCACTCCGTCGTCCACGTCGTGTTCGGCTCGATCTGCACGTCCAGCTGCACGGCGTCGCCGGCGGCGGTCCACGAGAACACGGCGTCGACGGCGCTGTCCAGGATCGGCGTGCCCGTCCTCGTACGGACGACGAGCGCGGAATCCGAGACATCCACATCATGCAGCCGCGTCATGAGGCGGTCGATGCCGGCAGCGCGCCATCGCTCGGCGTACGGAGGAAGATCGGGTTCATCATCCCCGAGGTCGCGGTCGTTGTCCGTCGGCGCACGCCAGAGACCGACGGTGGGACCACTGAGCTCGAGCGCTCCGAGGCGGATCAGCTGCCCCGTGCGGGGATCGAAACGAGCGGTGCCGACACGATCTGTGCTCGCCGCTTCCGTCGCCGCGATGACCTCCGGTCGTCCGGCTCGCACATCCTGGCCGCTGGCGAGCACATGGCCGGATGCCGCCCAGGGGGAATCCGTACGCGTCACCGCTTGGACGGTCACGACGTCCGCGACCAGCGGTGCCTCGTCCGCGCGGCAGCCATCGGGCAGATCGACGACGACGCTCGTCCTGGGCGGGCAGGTGGGGACCTTGAGCGGGCCCGACACTCGCACGTCGCCATCGATGACACGGGAGAAGTTCAGCGATAGATGGTCGAGGCCGAGTGCGTCGTATCTGTTCTCGATGCGCACCGTTCGTCGCTGCGCATCGACAGTGATCGCCACCGGGGCGATCACGGCGCTGTAGTGCAGCAACCCAGGACGCGGGTTGCGCTCGGCATCCACCAGCCCGTCGATCACGAAGTTGCCGTCGTGGACGACTTCGCCGAAGTCGCCGCCGTACAGGATGCGGCTCGTTCCGTCCGGATCGTCGACGGCGATGCCGTGCTCGATCCACTCCCAGACGAACCCGCCGGCCAGCCGCGGATACTCCTCGAAGAGATCCCAGTACTCCTGCAGGCCGCCCGGGCCCGTTCCCATGGCGTGTGCGAACTCGCACTGGAGGAACGGCAGCGATCGCCGGTGCAGCTCCGACGCCGTCGCGCCCAGCGGAGCGGGCCGGAGCGTCTCCTCGCCGATCTCGCGCACTTCGTCGTGCGGGGCGTACATGCGTGAGTACACATCGACGTAGCGGCTCTCCCGATCGCCCTCGTAGTGGACCAGCCGGCTCGGGTCGGCAGACTTCGTCCAGCGTGCCATTGCCTCGAGATTCTCGCCGACGTGCGCCTCGTTGCCGAGCGACCACATGATCACGCTGGCGTGGTTCTGGTCGCGCCGGACCGTGCGCTCGATCCGATCGAGGAAAGCGTCGCGCCAGATCGGATTCGCGCTCGGATTGCCCCGCCAGCCGACGTGCTCGAATCCATGCGTCTCGAGATCGCACTCGTCGATGATCCAGAATCCGAGTTCGTCGAACAGGTCGAGCACCTCGGGGTGCGGAGGGTAGTGAGAAGTGCGCACGGCGTTGATGTTGTGCCGCTTCATCAGCAGAAGCTCCTCGCGGGCGACGTCGTGGTCGAAAACGCGGCCGTGACGCGCACGGTGCTCGTGCCGGTTGACGCCGCGCAGCATGATGGGTGCGCCGTTCACGAGAAGCTCGGCGTCGCGCACCTCCACTCGGCGAAAACCCAGGCGCATCGCCACCGATTCGGACTCCGTGGTGATGGCGGCGTCGTAGAGGCGCGGCTGCTCGGCCGACCACGGTTGGACCGCGCCGACCTGGATGACGTCGGCCACCGGCTGGTCGACGCCCAGCTCGGGGATGCTCAGACGGGCGTCGGCTGCGGCATCCACTTCCAGCATCACCGCGCCCTTCCCCGTGAGCGGGTCGAAGTCGGCGCGTGCGAAGACATCGCGGATGCCACCGGCGGGACGGGCGAGCAGAGTGACGTCCCGGAAGATCCCCGGCAGCCACCACATGTCCTGGTTCTCGAGGTAGGTGGCATCGCTGAACTGCGCCACACGGATCGCCAGCCTGTTCGTCTCCGCTGTCAGGATGCCGGTGACGTCGAACTCGTGCGTCAGGCGGCTTCCGCGCGTCGTGCCGAGCAGGACGTCGTTCAGCCAGATCTCCGCGGCCGACTCGATCCCGTCGAATCGCAGCCACTGCGCCGCGTGCGCCAGCACATCGTCCGAGGCGGTGAACTCGATCCGGTAGTCGCCGACCGGGTTCGCATCGGGCGGGTACGGCGGATCGACGGGGAACGGCATCTGCACGTTGGAGTACGAGGGGGAGCCGTATCCCTGGAGATTCCAGTGCCCGGGGACCTCGATGTCACCCCATGACTCCGTGTCGGCGGTGCGCCAGTCCTCCGGTGCACTGCGCAGGGTCGGCGAGACCCGGAAGCGCCATGTGCCGGCGAGCGATTGCTGCGGCGCGTCCGAGCGCATCCGTGCGCGTGCGGGCAGGGATCCGGATCCGGGGCCGGTGGTCGAGATGTCCATGATCTCCTCATCAGAGAACGGGGGATGGACGCGTTCGGAGAACGCTCTCCGAACGGTCGTTGTCAACTTTGCAATAATGTCCTAACATCATATCAGCGCCCGGTTGTCGAACCCGTTGCATCGGACGCGTCCTCAGCACCGAAAACGTTAGTGAACTCGACAATGACGTTGGCCCGGATCTGCCGGGTGAAAGGAACCACAATGAAGCGTTCAGGAAAAACACCTCTGCGGTCCGCCATCGCGCTCGCCGCCGTGGCCGCGACAGCTGTCGCCCTCGCGGGGTGCAGCAGCTCGACGGATGCCGGGTCCTCGGATGAGCCGATCCAGTTCTTCCTCTCGGGAGATGCGAACCAGGGCGGTGGGTACGCCCACATGGCGGAGAAGTACGAGGAGGAGACCGGGGTGAAGGTCGAGATCGTCGACATCGCCAATGACGATCTCGCCACCAAGCTCCGCAACTCCGCGCAGGCGAATGACCTCCCTGCCATCGCCAGGGTCGGCGCCGTCGATCCCGTGTGGCGGGGTGCAACGGCCGACCTGACCGACATCACCGAGGGCAGCGATATCCGCACCGAGCTGAGTGACTGGGACGGAGACAAGGTCATCTCGCTCCCCTCGGACATCACTGCGGTCGGGCTCTTCATCAACAAGACACTGTTCGACGAGGCCGGCGTGGCGTATCCGACCACCGAGGACGACATCTGGACCTGGGACGAGTACGTGGCCGCGGTCAAGCAGGTGCAGGCGGCGACCGGCACCAGCTACGGCATGGTGATGGACAAGTCCTCTCACCGCCTGAAGGCGCTGATGTACGAGTTCGGCTCGGACTACTTCCAGCCGAACGATGACGGCGAGTTCAGCACGAACGACGACACGACGCGTGCTCTGGAGTTCTTCAACGGTCTGAACGACGATTCCTTCATGCCGCGCTCCGTCTGGCTCTCGGATGCCGACGGCAACGCGCTGTTCAAGAGCGGCGATGTCGTCTCCTACGTGTCGGGATCCTGGCAGATCGCCGACTTCGCGGTCAACATCGCCGATTTCGAGTGGGCGTCGGTCTACATGCCGACCGAAAAGGAGCGTGCGACGAACTACGGCAACGCGGCATCGATCGTGGTGTTCGAAGGCCCGCAGCAGGAGGCGGCGCACGACTTCATCGAGTGGCTGTACGAGCCGGAGAACTACACCGAGCTCTCGGAGACCTCGTCGTTCATCCCGGCGGTCGACGGGCTGGATATCGAGTACGCGGCGCACGCCGACGCATTCGAGATCTACAACCAGGACATCGCGGCGTCCCCGGCCATCGTCGGCGACATCAAGGCGATGGAGCTGCAGTACGGTGCCCAGGGCGTCACCACCGAGGGCGATCCGGTGCGCGACGAGACCGTCAAGTACCTCAACGGCGAGCAGGACGTGACCGCGACGATCGACAGCATCAACGCGCAGTTCAGCGACCAGCTGGGCGCCCTGGAGTGACCATGCCCACCACGAAGACCGTCGATGGGCGCAGTGCGGAGACCTCTGCGCTCATCACACCGGGGCGGCGAACGCGACGCGTTCGCCGCCCCGGGCGGCGCTCCACGACGTTCATCGTGGCTCCGCTCACATTCATCGCGGTCGCGGTGGTGCTGTTCGCGCTCTTCTTCGTCTGGCCGGGCGCACTGGGACTGTGGTACTCGTTCACGGACTACTCCGGCGTCGGGACACCGGAGTTCATCGGTGCGGACAACTACGTCGAACTCGCACAGGACCCCGATTTCTACGCCGTTCTCGGCCGCACTTTCCTGTACACCGTGCTCTCGGTTCCGCTGCACTTCGTCGCGGCGCTCGGTATCGCCGTCCTGCTGACGAGCACCCTCGCCAAGGGCAAGTCCGTCGCACGGATCATCTTCTTCCTCCCGTGGCTGATCTCGCCGATCGTCGCTGGTGTCATCTGGAAGTGGCTGTTCGGTGAGAACTTCGGCATGGTCAACTTCCTCATCGAGGCGTTCGGCGGCAACGGGCTGAACTGGGAGACCGATCCGACGCTCGCTCTTCTGCTGATCCTCGTCGTCAGCACGTGGGGCGGCACCGCCTTCAACATGCTGCTGTTCATCGCGGCGATCCGGAACATCCCGCAGTCCTACCTCGAAGCCGCACAGCTCGACGGCGCCAACGGCTGGCAGCGCTTCTACCGCATCGTGCTGCCTCTGCTGCGTCCGACCTCGTTCATGGTGATCCTGTTGACGACCATCGGGTCGATGAAGGAGTTCGCCATGGTGCAGGCCCTGAACGGCGGTGGGCCAGGCACCTCGAACATGTTCATGGTCCAGTACATCTACCGCACCGGATTCGAGCGTGCCGACGTCGGCTACGCCAGCGCGGCGTCCATGGTCCTCATGGTGATCCTCATCATCATCGCGATCATCCAGCTGCGCTTCGACAAGAGGAACGATCTCGCATGAAAGCGAAACGACTCGGCATCACCAGCACCGTGGTGCTCTGGCTCCTGGCTCTCGGGTTCCTCATCCCCGTGGCCTGGTTCCTCCTCAGCTCTTTCAAACCGGGGTCCGAACTCTTCAGCCTCCCGCTCACCCTGTTCCCCGAGAACTGGACGGTGAGCGGCTACGTCACGGCGTGGAACCGCTTCGATTTCGCCCGCTACTTCTTGAACACGTCGATCGTCGCCGTCGTGACGACCGCCCTCACCGTCGCCGTGAGCGCGATGACCGGCTACGCGTTCGCGAAGTATCACTCGTGGTGGCTGAAGGCGTTCTTCATCTGCATCCTCGCGACGACCATGCTGCCCACCGAGGTGATCATGCCGAGCTCGTTCGCGGTCGTGCGCGACCTCGGCCTGTACAACACCCTCGCCGGCATCATCGTGCCGTCGATCATCACCGCGACCGGCATCTTCATGTTCCGGCAGTACTTCAAGACGATCCCGGACGAGCTGCTGGAAGCGGCGCGCATCGACGGTGTCAGCGAGTTCGGCGCCTTCTGGCGGATCATGCTTCCGCTGGCCAAGCCGATCGCCGTCGTTCTCGCGATCTTCTCCTTCCAATGGCGATGGAACGACTACATCTGGCCCTTGATCGTGCTGCGCGATCCGTCGCAGTACACGCTGCAGGTGGCGCTGCGGTCGATCGTCGGGGCGGACAACGTGGACTGGTCGGTGCTGCTCTCGGCATCTGTCATCTCGCTCATCCCGATGGTGATCCTGTTCGCGATCTTCCAGCGGCAGATCATGAACGCTGACATCAATTCGGGCCTCAAGGACTGAAATGGCGGCGGACACGCTTTTCGAGGAAGAGCTGCGTCGGGCAGTGGATGCCGAGGTCGACAGCACGCTGGCGAGCGGCCTCGACGCGGAGCTCACGCACCGGCAGTTGATGGCTCGCGCCCAGCTGTTCGTCGCCGCCTGCGTCTGGCCGTCGTCGTCGCGGTCGGGAGACCCGCAGTTGATCGAGGCAGCCGGGGACTGCGTCGCCGCGCTGCGTCGGAGGCAAGGGCCGAGCGGCCTGTTCGTCGGCGGTGACAACGTCGACTCGCCTCCGGATTCGGCGTTCACGGCCAACGACGTGTGCGACACGCTTCACCTGCTGCGATCGAGCGGTGTCATCGAGACGGTCGCCGGCGCGTCGGCCCTGGCGGACGACCTCGACGCGATCGCGGATGCGGTGGAGCCGGCGCTGCTCGTCGGCGGCGTCCACACCCCCAATCACCGGTGGGAGATCACGGCGGCGCTGGCGAGACTGCACCGGCGTCGGCCGTCTGCGGCGCTGGTCGCACGCGCAGCGGAATGGCTCGCCGAGGGGATCGACATCGCAGCGGACGGGGTCTACTCCGAGCGCAGTGCGAATTACGCGGCATATGTGTCCAACCCGTCGCTCACGGTGATCGCCGACGTGTTCGACAGTGCGGCGGCGCGCGACGCGGTCATCCGCAATCTGGAGAGCACACTGGGCCTCATCCACCCGGATGGCACCGTGGAGACCGTGCATTCGCGACGTCAGGATCAGCTCTCGCGCTTCGCACTGTCGCCGTATCTGGCCATGTACCGCGGATATGCGATACGACTCGGGCGTCGCGACTTCGCCTGGGCGGCGAGGCGCGCGCAGGAACAGGGCATCGTGCATCCGGCATCCCTCCTGGTCGACCTTCTGCTCGATCCGCGGATCGGTGAACAACTCCCCGAGGCGACTAAGCCGGAGCCTGCGGGGAAGTGGGACCGGAGTGCGCTCGCGATCGATGCCAACCCGCAACGGCGCCTCGTCGTCTTCGGCGGCACCGACTACCCGCGATTGCGGCGCATCCGTTCCGGGCTGTCGACGAATCCCACGTTCCTCCGCCTGTTCGCCGGTACGGTCGTCCTCGACTCGATGCGGCTTTCCAGGGATTTCTTCGGACTCGGTCCGTTCCGAGCCGAGCGGTTCACGGCCGACCATCTCGATGGCGTCGCCCGGTATCGACTGAGCGAGACCGCGTCCGCGAACTACTACCAGCCGATCGGGCCCGCACAGCGCACGGCGTCGGGGGAGTACGCGCTGACCGACGACGGTCGGTTCTACGGATCGATGTCGTTCGCGGACCGCCGCGCCGACCCGGTAGCACTGCGGACCGATGTGGATGTGGTCGTCACGGACGACGGCGCTGCGGTGTCCATCGTGTTCGATGGTCCGGACTGCGCATGGGCTCTCGAGCTCTCGTTCCGCGGCGGCTCCTTCGAAGGCGTCGATCCGCAGAACGACGGCACTGCCATTCTCGCGGCCGGCGCTGGTTCCTATCGCAACGGTGATGACCGGATCATCTTCGAGGCGGACGCGCTGTACCGGGCAGACGGGCCCGGCCGATACCGACCGGGGGAGGACTACGCGTTCCTCGGAGCCACGGACGCCGCGATGGGTGACCGCGTCTACTTGACCGGTCGGTCTCCGGGGCGCGTGACGCTCACGCTGCGCGCGGAGAACCTGCGCGCGTGAGCGGGGATCACTTGGCGACGAGCGTGGTCTCGAAGCTGTACATATCCGGTCGGTAGCAATGCAGACCGTACTCGAATGCCCGGCCGGAGTCATCGAATGCGATGCGCTCGACGGTGAGCACCGGGCCGCCCTTGTCGATGTCGAGCAGGGTGTTCTCATCTCCGGTCGCGCGCCGGGCTCCGATCTTCTGCTTGGCGACGCGGATCGCCACACCTCGCGCCCTCAGCACCTGGTACAGGCCGCGCGTCTCGAGCAGCTCGGTCGTGATGTCGGCGAAGTCCGCCGGCAGGTAGTTCTCCAGCACGGCGACCGGGATCCCATCCGTCGAGCGCTGGCGGCGGATGTAGACGACATCCGTGCCGGGCTCCACGCCAAGGCCTGCGGCCACGGCATCCGTCGCGGGGACGATCTCGTGCGCGAGCACCCGGGTGCCCGGGGTGTGATGCGTGCTCGCGAGATCCTCGTAGAGGCTGGTGAGCTCGACCTGGCGCGTCACCACCTGGCCCTGAACGACCTGGGTTCCGATGCCGCGACGGCGCACGAGCAGCCCTTTGTCGACGAGCTCCTGGATGGCGCGCCTGATCGTGGGTCGCGAGAGGCCGAGCTTCTGCGCGATGGCGATCTCGTTCTCGAGGCGTGCGCCGGCGGGGATCGTCCCGGATTGGATGGCTTCCTCCAGACGGGTGGAGACCTGGTAGTAGAGGGGGACGGGCCCCGTCCGATCGAGGTCGGCGAACAGCTCAGCCGGCCAGTAGGTCTCATCGCCGGCCATCGTTCCTCTTCCCATGCGTCATCGCTTCCGTGTCGCCAATGCTACATATCTTCCACACAGTCTAAAGCCAAAACATCTGTATGTGTTATTGTTAGGACATGGCTATGACCTCGACACCAGAAGTGCTCGCGATGGGGCGACTCGGTGTGGACCTCTACCCCCTCCAGGACGGCGTCGGTCTCGAAGACGTGTCGACCTTCGGCAAGTACCTCGGTGGCAGCGCCGCCAATGTGACCGTGGCGGCCGCTCGTCACGGTCGGCGCGTGGGGCTGGTGTCGCGAGTCGGTGATGATCCGTTCGGAAGGTACCTGCTGCGCGAGCTCGACCGTCTGGGCGTCTCCACCGATCTCGTCACCACGGACCCGGCGCTGCCCACGCCGATCACCTTCTGCGAGATCTTCCCTCCGGACGACTTCCCGCTCTACTTCTACCGCTCGCCCAAGGCGCCGGATCTGAATGTGGACGTCGCACAGTTGGATCTCGATGCCGTGCGCCGGGCCGATGTGCTCTGGCTCACCGTCACCGGACTCAGTCAGGAACCCAGCCGAGCGGCGCATCATGCCGCGCTGGGCGCACGCGGCGGCCGCTCGCACACGGTGCTCGACCTCGACTACCGTCCGATGTTCTGGGCCTCGGCGGCCGAAGCCTCCGCGCATATCCGTCCGCTGCTGGAGCAGGTGACGGTCGTCGTGGGCAACCGCGAGGAGTGCGAAGTCGCCGTCGGCGAGACGGATCCGCGCGCAGCGGCCGATGCGCTGCTGGAGCGCGGAGCCGAACTCGCGATCGTCAAGCAGGGGCCGAAGGGCGTGCTGGCCAAGACGCGCGATGAAGAGGTGGAGGTGCCGCCGCACCATGTCGACGTCGTCAACGGCCTGGGGGCGGGCGACGCCTTCGGCGGTGCGCTCTGCCACGGGCTGCTCTCCGGGTGGGACCTCGAGCGCACCCTGCGCTTCGCGAACGCCGCGGGGGCCATCGTCGCCTCGCGCCGGGAATGCTCCACCGCGATGCCGACGACCGCCGAGGTCGACGACGCTCTCGGATCGGACGCCTGACATGAGCGCGCCCTCCCTGGACTTCGCCGAACTGCGCCGTATCCGCGCCGAGGACCCGCAGTCCGTGGCCGCCGCCTACGCCGCGCGCTCACGCCGCCCGCTCGTCCGCGGCGACGGCCGACTGTTCATCATCGCCGCCGACCACCCCGCCCGCGGTGCTCTCGCCGTCGGTGCCCGCCCGGACGCGATGGCCGATCGCGGCCGCTTGCTGGAGCGCCTCGCGATCGCACTCAGTCATCCCGGTGTGGACGGGGTGCTCGGCACACCGGACATCCTCGATGACCTCGCCCTGCTGGGACTGCTCGACGACAAGGTGCTCGTCGGCTCGATGAATCGCGGAGGCCTGCGAGCATCGACGTTCGAGATGGACGATCGGTTCACCGGCTTCGACGTGCCGTCGATGAACGCTGCCGGCATCGACTTCGCCAAAGTGCTGCTGCGCATGAATCTGGAGGATCCGGCGACCGCACGGACGATGGAGTGGACGGCGCGTGCGGTCTCGGAAGCGGCCTCGGCGCAACTGCCGATCATGCTCGAACCGTTCATGAGCCGCTGGGCCGAAGGGCGCGTCGTGAACGACCTGACGGCCGAGGCGGTCGTGCTCTCCGTGGCGATCGCGGCCGGCATCGGCAGCAGCAGCGCCTACACCTGGATGAAACTGCCCGTCGTCCCGGAGATGGAGCGGGTGATGGCGGCCACGACGCTGCCGACATTGCTGCTGGGCGGCGACGGAGGCGATGATCAGGACGAGACCTTCTCCTCCTGGGAGGACGCCCTCGCACTCCCGGGCGTGCGAGGGCTGACCGTCGGCCGCACCCTGCTGTACCCCCCGGACGACGACGTGGCCGGCGCGGTCGACACCGCGGCCCGCCTCGTCCACCACGATCTCTGATCCCTCGATGAAGGAGCCACTCATGAGCGTTGCCGAGACCGCGGCGCAGCCTGCCGTCGTCCCCGCCGGAGCGCGGCGGATTCCGCACTGGATCGACGGTGCAGAGCATCCGTCGACGAGTGGACGCACGGCCCCTGTGTTCAACCCGGCGACGGGCGAGATCACCGCGCACGTCGCTCTGGCCGATGACGCGGAGATCGCACTCGCCATCGCCTCGGCCGAGCGCGGGTTCCACGTCTGGTCGTCGTACTCCGCCGCCAAACGGCAGGCGGTGCTGTTCTCGTTCCGAGAGCTGCTGAACGCGCGCAGGCTTGAGCTGGCAGAACTCATCACCGCCGAGCACGGCAAGGTCGTCTCCGACGCGCTCGGCGAGATCCTGCGCGGCCAGGAGGTCGTGGAACTGGCATGCGGATTCCCGAGCCTCATCAAAGGGGCCTACTCCGAGTCGGTCTCGACGGGCGTCGACGTCTACTCGATCAAGCAGCCTCTCGGCGTCGTCGGCATCATCAGCCCGTTCAACTTCCCGGCCATGGTGCCGATGTGGTTCTTCCCGATCGCCATCGCAGCGGGCAATGCGGTGATCCTCAAGCCCAGCGAGAAAGACCCATCCGCGGCGCTGTGGATGGCGGCCCTCTGGAAAGAGGCAGGACTCCCGGACGGCGTGTTCACCGTGCTGCAGGGAGACAAGGCCGCGGTCGACGGCCTCCTCGCCTCTCCGGCGGTGGAGTCGATCAGTTTCGTCGGATCGACGCCGATCGCCCAGTACATCTACGAGACCGCCTCGCGGCACGGCAAGCGCGTGCAGGCGCTGGGCGGTGCGAAGAACCACATGCTCGTGCTCCCCGACGCCGACCTGGATCTTGTCGCCGACTCCGCGATCAACGCCGGCTATGGTGCGGCGGGCGAACGCTGCATGGCGGTGTCCGTGGTACTCGCTGTCGAGCCGATCGCCGACGATCTCATCGCCAGGATCCGGGATCGCATCGGCCGGCTGCGCGTCGGCGACGGTGCAGGCGTACACGGCGTCGAACCCGATATGGGGCCGCTGATCTCGGGTGTCCACCGCGACAAGGTCGCGCAGTACGTCGACATCGCCGAGGCCGATGGGGCGGTCGTCGTCGTCGACGGCCGTGGCTTCCGCGTGGACGGACGCGAGGACGGCTTCTTCTTCGGTCCGACGCTCCTCGACCACGTCCCCACCGACAGCCGCGCCTACACCGAGGAGATCTTCGGTCCGGTGCTCTCGATCGTCCGGGTCGCCTCGTATGACGAGGGTCTGGCTCTGATCAACTCTGGGCAGTTCGGCAACGGCACGGCCATCTTCACGAACGACGGCGGGGCCGCTCGGCGCTTCCAGAACGAGGTGCACGTCGGCATGATCGGCATCAACGTGCCGATTCCGGTACCGGTGGCGTATCACTCCTTCGGCGGCTGGAAGAAGTCGCTGTTCGGCGACGCCAAGGCTTACGGCGTGCACGGCTTCGACTTCTTCACGAGGGAGAAGGCGGTCACAGCGCGATGGATCGACCCGGCCAAGCGCGAGTCCGGCGACCACGGCGGCATCAATCTCGGCTTCCCGCGGAACAGCTGATGTCAGAGCGCACGTCCTCGCCGTGGTTCCACCGCCGCGGCACGCTCGGCGCCGGCGTCTGGGAGAGCGTCGTCGACGATCGGATGCCGGGGTGGCAGCACACCGGCATCCGCATCGCGGAACTCGCCGACGGTCAGGAGATCGAACTGCCGAGTGGAGAGATCGAACAGCTGATCGTCCCGCTCGCAGGCTCGTTCACGGTGACGCACGAAACCGGAAGCGGGAACGGGACGATCGAACTCGCCGGGCGCCCCTCGGTGTTCTCCGGCTCGACCGACGTGCTCTATCTGCCGGTGCATGCGCGCGCCACGATCACAGGCGCCGGTCGCGTCGCCGTGGCCACCGCACCGACGGATGTCGTCAAGCCACTGCAGCACATCCCGGCCCATGCGGCTCCTGCCGAGTTGCGCGGCGGCGGCGCCGCGAGCCGCGAAGTGCACAACTTCGGGACCCCGGCAGTGCTGGACGCCGACCGGCTGATCGTGTGCGAGGTCATCACACCCGCCTCGAACTGGTCGTCCTACCCGCCGCACAAGCACGACCAGCGCATTCCCGGGGAGGAATCCGACCTCGAGGAGATCTACTACTTCGAGTCCGCCCCGAGCCGGGGGGCGGCAGGCGGCACGGCGGACGGCGCCTTCGGCTTGTTCAGCGCGTATTCATCGCCGGTGGGGGAGATCGAGATCGATGCGATGGTGCGCACCGGCGACATCGCGCTGATCCCCTACGGATACCATGGTCCGGCAGTGGCGGCACCCGGCTATGACCTCTATTACCTCAATGTGATGGCAGGACCCGACCCGGAGCGCGCGTGGCTGATCACCGACGACCCCGCGCATGCCTGGACCCGTGCGTCCTGGCCGATCGAAGGCATCGATCCGCGGCTGCCTCTCGCGGACGAAGGAGCAAAGCGATGACAGCGACGAAGCGCATGACCGTGAGCCAGGCGCTCATCGAGTTCCTCGCGCACCAGTGGACTGTCGACGGCGACATTCGCGAGCGCACGATCCCCGGCGTCTTCGGCATCTTCGGCCATGGCAACGTCGCGGGCATCGGCCAGGCGCTGCGACAGCTGAACGTGCAGCAGCCGGATCTCATGCCGTACCACCAGGCTCGCAACGAACAGGCGATGGTGCACCAGTCCGTCGGATATGCCCGCATCCACCGCCGCCGGGCCACGTTCGCCTCTGCGGCATCCGTCGGCCCTGGAGCCACCAACATGCTCACCGGCGCCGCTCTCGCGACGACGAATCGACTTCCCGCGCTCCTGCTGCCCAGCGACACGTTCGCCACCCGCGTGGCAGATCCGGTGCTGCAGCAGCTGGAGCAGCCGTGGGACACCGGGCTCACCGTCAATGACGCCTTCCGGCCGCTGTCGAAGTTCTTCGACCGGGTGCAGCGGCCGGAGCAGCTCTTCTCGACCGCCCTGGCGGCGATGCGGGTGCTGACCGACCCGGTCGAGACCGGAGCCGTCACCATCGCCCTGCCGGAGGACGTGCAGGCCGAGGCGATCGACGTGCCGCTGGCATTCCTCCAGGACCGCGAATGGCATATCCGCCGGCCTGTTCCGGAGCGCGATGCACTCGCGCGGGCGCTCGCAGCGATCCGATCCGCCGAGCGGCCGTTCATCGTGGCGGGGGGCGGCGTGATCTACTCGGGTGCCGAGGACATCCTCCGCAGGCTCGTCGAGATCACCGGCATCCCGGTCGGCACCACGCAGGCAGGCGGCGGGGCGCTCCCTTGGGGCCACCCGCAGTACCTCGGTGCTGTCGGCGCGACCGGCACTGCGGCGGCGAACCGCTTGGCGGCCGAGGCCGACCTCGTCATCGGGATCGGCACGCGCTACAGCGACTTCACCACGGCGTCCCGGACCGCCTTCCAGAACGTGGGCGTGCGATTCGTCAACATCAACGTGGCATCGTTCGACGCGTACAAGCACGGCACGCAGATCCCTGTGATCGCCGACGCTCGTGAGGCGCTGGACGCACTGAAGTCAGCCCTCGAAGACTGGTCCATCCCGTCGTCCCTGGCAGAGCGCATCGCCAGTGAGAAGCAGGCATGGGATGCCGTCGTAGACGCGGCCTTCGCACCCACCGGGCTCGCGAGGCCGGGCCAGTCCGAGATCATCGGAGCGGTGCAGTCGGCCACCGCACCGCGGGACGTCATCGTCCAGGCGGCGGGCTCCCTTCCCGGAGACCTGCACAAGCTCTGGCGCGTGCGCGACACCCTCGGGTATCACGTGGAGTACGCGTTCTCATGCATGGGGTATGAGATCGCCGGCGGGCTCGGCGTCAAGCGGGGGCTCCAGGCGCTCGGTGATGATCGCGACGTCGTCATCATGGTCGGCGACGGCTCGTACCTCATGCTCAATTCGGAGCTCGTGACCGCGGTCGCCGAGGGCATCAAGATCATCGTGATCCTCGTGCAGAACCACGGCTACGCCTCCATCGGACATCTTTCCGAGACAGTCGGATCCGAACGGTTCGGCACCGCGTATCGTGCCTACGACCCAGCCACCCGCAGCTTCCAGGGCGGGGACGTACTGCCGGTCGATCTCGCCATGAACGCCCGCAGCTACGGACTCGACGTCATCGAGATCGCGCCAGGCGCCGGAGCGATCGACGACCTCAAGGCAGCGGTAGCCGCGGCGAAAGCATCCGAGAAGGCGACGTTCATCCACATCGAGAGCGACCCGCTGCTGTACGCACCGGACGGCGAGGGCTGGTGGGATGTCCCGGTGCCCGAGATGTCGAGCCTGGAATCCACGACTCGTGCGAGGGCGGCCTATGAGAGCGAGCGGCTCGCGCAGCGGCCGCTGCTGGGCGACGAGGCGGAGACACGATGAAGGCGACGGTGGCGGGTGCTCCCGTCAGCTACGGCGTGTTCGAGATGACACCCGACGGTGCAGCGACGGTCTCGGCGGACGAGATGCTGACATCGCTCGCCGACGCGGGATACGGCGGAGTCGATCTCGGCCCCGTCGGATTCCTCGGCCGGGGTGCGCAACTGCGTGCGCGGCTGGCTGCTCACGGCCTCGAGCTCGCCGGCGGCTGGGTGCAGCTGCCTTTGTCCGACACCGAGGGGTTCGAAGCATCGCTGCCCTCCCTGCGAGATGCACTCCGGGTGTTCTCGGATGCCGCGGCAGCGGGCCCCGATCGGTTGCCGCTGCCCACGCTCGCGGACGACGGGTCGCTCGCGCGTCGGGCTCACCCTGGGCGCGGCGCCGAAGTCGACCCCCTGAGCGTTGACGCGTGGGAACGGTTGATCGCCAACACCGAACGCGCCGCAGGCATGATCCGATCGGCAGGCTTCGAGCCCACGTTCCATCATCACGCCGGTACGTTCGTCGAGTCGCCCGAGGAGGTCGATCGGTTCCTCGCAGGTACTGACGTGGATCTGACGCTCGACACGGGACACCTGCTGATCGCGGGCGGCGATCCGGTGGATGCCGTCACCCGCTGGGGCCACCGCATCAACCATCTGCACCTCAAGGACGTCGATCGGCGCGAGCTGCAGCGCGTGCTCGCGGCCGGCGGAGGCATGTCCGATGTGTGGATGTCCGGCTCGTTCGTCGCTTTCGGCGACGGCGATCTCGAACTCGATCGCGTGATGTCGGCCATGGACGAACGCGGCTTCGACGGCTGGATCATCGTCGAACAGGACGTCCTGAACGCGCCTGACATCGCCATCGACGCGTTCCGCAGAGCGCGCAGCGCCGATCAGCGGATCAACCGCGAGGCGCTGCGCGCCTGGGCGTGACCACATCCTGCCACCCACGAAAAGGAACCCATAGTGATCGACCTTCCACTGCGCATCGGCCTGATCGGCACCGGCCGGATCGGCCAGGTCCACGCCGCGAACATCGCTGCGAACCCCGGAGCTGCGCTGTCGTGGGTCGCCGATCCGTTCGTCGATGGTGCGCGCGACGTCGTGGAGCGTTTCGGGGGCCGTTCCACCGCCGACGCGGACGAGATCTTCGCAGCAGACGATGTGGACGCGGTCCTCATCGCCTCTCCGACACCGACGCACGTCGGTCTCATCGAGAAGGCGGTCGACCGTGGCATCCCTGTCCTGTGCGAGAAGCCGATCGACCTGGACATCACCCGTGTGGAGTCGCTGCGATCGAAGGTCGCGGCCGCCGGCGTCCCCGTCGCGCTCGGCTTCAACCGGCGGTTCGACCCGGCCTTCGCCGAGGTCCGCGCACGCGTCGCGGCCGGCGAGATCGGGGCTCTCGAACAGCTCACGATCATCAGCCGAGACCCGGCGGCCCCGCCGGCCGACTACGTCGCGGTGTCGGGCGGCATCTTCCGCGACATGACGATCCACGATTTCGACATGGCACGGTTCTTCCTGCCCGACATCGTCGAGGTCTCGGCCACGGGCACGAACACGTTCGATCCCGGTGCGCGCGAACACGGCGACTTCGACACGGCGGTCGTGACGCTCAGAGCCGCGTCCGGCGCGGTGGTCACGATCATCAACTCGCGCCACAGTGCCGTCGGATACGACCAGCGCATCGAGGCGTTCGGCGCGGCAGGGGCGCTGCAGGTGGTGAACCGTTCGACGAGCCTGGTCAGCCACTCCTCGTCGGCGGGAGTCGATGCGAGAGCGCCGTACGAGGATTTCTTCCTCCAGCGCTACGCCGAGGCGTACGCCGCCGAGCTGGCGAGCTTCATCGCGCTCGCGCGCGGCGGCGCATCGGACAGCTCGACGTTCGAGGACGGCCGTGCCGCGCTGATCCTCGCCGATGCCGCGCAGCGCTCCGCCGAGGAGCGCGTCGCGGTGGTGGTCCGGCTCGACTGAACCACGGCCGCGCATGCCACACTGGGCCTATGCCGCAGACGACGGATGATCCACGCCAGTCGCGCCGCGTCGCTGAGACGCTCGACGCGTTCCAGCTGACCGAGGGACACCCGCAGTTCCGCGTCGACGTGGAGCGCATCCGGTTCTCGCCCTATTACTCCCGGCTCTCGGCCGTCACCCAGGTGATCTCGCAGACGGGCGCGGGGCTCGCGGTGCACAACCGGCTCACGCACTCGATCAAGGTCGCCGCCATCGCGCGGGCGATCGCGAGCCATCTCTCCACGCGCACCGATGACGCCGGTCGCATCGTGGCGCAGCTCGGCGGTGCGCACCCTGTCGTCGTCCAGGCCGCCGCCGCTGCTCACGATCTCGGGCATCCGCCGTTCGGACACCTCGGCGAGCAGACCCTGGACCGTGTGGCCCGCACCCGTTTCGGCCTGACGGAGGGCTTCGAGGGGAACGCCCAGACGTTCCGCATCATCTCCCGGCTCGACGAGCACGACCGACCCGGCGTCGGCCTCAACCTCACCGCCGCGGTGCGCGCCGCCGTGCTGAAGTACCCGTGGCGACGCGGTGAGGGCGGCCCCAGCCGCGGCGGCGCGAGCAAGTTCAACTTCTACGCGATCGACGAACCGGATGCCAGGGAGGCGCTCGCCGCCTACCCTCTCATCGAACGCGGGCAGCAGACCGTCGAATGCTCCATCATGGACATCGCGGACGACATCGCGTACTCGCTGCACGACCTCGATGATTTCTATCGTGCAGGTCTGCTCAACGCGGCGACGCTGTCGGCGGAGTTCCGCAACTGGCATCGCGATCTCGCCCGGCTCCGTACCGTCGGCGATGACGTGCTGATGACCGACACCCGCACCCCGGGGCATTCGCTCGAGCTGCTCTGGCGGCGGCTCAAGAGCAAGGACGCCTGGATCGCCGACGAGGACGCGTTCGGTGAGGCGGTCGCCAGGGTCAAGACTGAGGTGATCGAGGGACTGCTCGCCGAGCCCTTCGACGGGTCCCTCTCCAGCGAACGCGCGCTCGCCGGGTTCACCACCGCCTGGATCGCGCGGCTGCAGTCGTCCGTCGAGGTGCACAGGCATCCCGACATCCGCTCCGGACACGTCAGCCTCGACCGTCGCGCCTGGCACGAAGTCGCAGTGCTGAAGTTCCTGCACGAGAGGTTCATCCTCGAGCGTCCGGATCTCACCGTCTACCAGCGCGGACAGGCCAGCGTGCTGGAACGGCTCGTCGACGGCTTCGCCGCCTGGCTCGACGACCCGCGCGACGCCCGTCGCGCCCCGCGCCGGCTCGTGGATCTGGTCGAGCTCGCCCGGGAAGACCATCGCCGGCTGGGTGGGGCAGGGACGGATGCCGACCGCGACCGGCTCGCCCGCGGCCGCGGGATCATCGACTACGTGGCGTCGCTCACCGACGCCCAGGCCGGTTCGCTCGACGCCCTGCTCGCAGGCCAGACCGAACGACTGTGGGAGGCGGGGCAAGGGCTGTAGCCGATCGAGACGTCCCGACGCTCAGATCGCCGCGAACGCCACCCCCGCCATCTCCTGGGAGACCCGCCACACGCGCTGCGCCTCCTCGTCGCTCCGCAGCCGGGAGTACAGCTTCTGCTCGGCCGGCCCGCCGCCGAGGTGCCCGATCCCTTTCGGGCCGTAGAGGCGTCCGCCCGCGGCATCCGGAGCGGTTGCGGCATACAGGGCAGGCAGTGCGGCGGATTCCGGCGTCCCCACGATCAGCCCCCGTGTCGACAGCCAGCGGATGATCCGCACCCCCAGCGTGTCGCCGGAGCGCCCGATCTCCGGGCGGGCGGACAGTAGGCTCGTGGGCGCGATCCCTGGGTGCGACAGGTTGCTCGTGATGCCCCATCCCTCAGCCGCGCTGCGTCGATCCAGCTCCAGCCCGAACAACCCGAAGGCGATCTTGGACTGGCTGTACGCGTGCATCCCGTTGTACGAGCGCTCCCAGTTCAGATCATCCCAGTGGATCGATCGCTCGTTCGCCGCGATGCTGATCTGCGACGTGACGCGAGCGCTCCCGGCCCGCAGCAGCGGCAGCAGGTGAGTCACGAGCGCGACGTGCCCCAGGTGATTCGTGCCGAACTGCAGCTCGAACCCGTCGGTCGTCGTGTGCCGCTCCGGCGGCGTCATCACGCCGGCGTTGTTGATCATCACGTGGATCGGCCGTCCGCTGCTGTTCAGCTCCTCGCCGAGCGCGGCGACGGATGCCAGCGACGACAGATCCAGCGAAGCCAGGGTGATCTCGGCATCCGGAATCTGCGAGCGGATGCTGTCGGCAGCCGCCTCTCCTTTGCGCATGTTGCGGACGGGGAGGACCAGCTCGGCGCCGGCTCGCGCCAGCCGCGTCGCGATCTTCAGTCCGATGCCGTCGCTGCCGCCGGTCACGAGCGCGAGGCGTCCGTGCTGATCCGGGATGCTGATGTCGATGTCCATGTCTCCACTCTCGGAGCAGCGGCAGGATCTATCCAGGACTCGACGATCAGTGGCTGGCGACTCCGGGGAGATGTCAGGATCGAACGCATGATGATCGACCGAGACGGGCTGGCGGACTTCCTCCGCCACCGGCGCAGCGTGCTCCAGCCGGAGGACATCGGGCTGCCGCGCGGTTCCCGTCGCCGCACCGAAGGGCTCCGACGCGAGGAGGTCGCGGCGCTCTGCCATATGTCGGCCGACTACTTCGCGCGCCTGGAACGCGGAACGGGCCCGGTGCCATCGGAGCAGATGATCGCCGCGATCGCGCAGGGGCTCCACCTCTCGATCGACGAACGCGACCACCTGTTCCGTCTCGCCGGGCACCGCCCCCCGGCCCGGGGCGCGGCCAGCGACCACATCACGCCGGGCATGCTCCGCATCTTCGACCGCCTCGAGGACACCCCGGCCGAGATCGTCACCGAACTCGGCGAGACCCTGCGCCAGAACGCACTGGGCGCAGCCCTCACCGGCGACACCATGAGCCGAGCCGGACCGGAGCGCAGCATCGGATTCCGCTGGTTCGTGGATCCGACCGTGCGCGAGCTGTATGCGCAGGAGGACCACGAGTTCCTCTCCCGCCTCTGGGTGTCGGGGCTCCGCGGCGTGCTCTCGATACGCGGCAGGGAGTCCAGGGCTGGGTACTACGTCGATCTCCTGCAGGAGCGCAGCGCCGAGTTCCGCGAGCTCTGGGAACGCCAGGAGGTGGGCCTGCGGCCGCGCGAGACGAAGCACTTCGTCCATCCGGAGCTCGGCGCGCTCGAACTGTCCTGCCAGACCCTGATCGATCCCGCCACGGCGCATTCGCTGCTCGTCTACACCGCAGTTCCCGGTTCCGAGAGCCACGAGAAGCTGAAGCTGCTGTCGGTGCTGAGCGCGCGCGTGGTGCGCTGACGACGACGTCGGCACTCCGCGCTACGCTCGCGTCATGCTCGCCTTCGCCACCCTGCGGACTCCGGTCGGAGTGATCGGCGTCGTCAGCGACGGCACGGCGATCACCCGGGTCTCGTGGCGTTCCACAGCCCCGAACGGAGCGGATGCCGAGCAGGACCCGCTCCTCGACGACGCACTCGCGCAACTCGCCGCGTACTTCGCGGGTTCCCTGACGCGCTTCGACCTGCCCGTCGATCTCGGCCGGCAGACCGACACCACTCGTGCCGTGCTCATGACTCTGCACGACACCGTGGCCTCGGGTGAGACCGTCACCTACGGTGGACTCGCCGCTCGCAGCGGCACCGAGGTCCCCGCTCGGGGGATCGGCGCGATCATGGGGGCGAACCCGGTCCCGATCATCGTGCCGTGCCATCGTGTGGTCGCAGGCGACGGCCTCGGCGGCTATTCCGGTGGCGATCGAGGGCAGGGACTCGCGACCAAGCGCTGGCTGCTCGAGCACGAAGGGGCGCTGCCGACGAGCCTGTTCTGATGCATGCGTCATCCGGCCCGGTGCACCTGCGAGAATGGAAGCCCGTGCCGAATCCAGACCGAGGAGCCGAAGTGCAGTACATCTCCACCCGAGGCGGCATGCAGCCGCTGCCGTACTGCGAGACGCTGCTCGAAGGCCTTGCGCCCGACGGCGGTCTGGCTGTCCCCGAGGTCATGCCCACGGTCGACGGCGAGACGCTGGAGCGCTGGCGGGCGCTGACGTACCCGCAGCTCGCCACCGAGGTGCTCGGTCTGTTCGCGACAGACATCCCGCGCGAGGAACTCGCTCGCATGACGGATGCCGCGTACGCCGACTTCCCGGGAGCCGTCGTGCCCTTGCGGTCGATCGACGACGACATCACGCTCGTCGGTCTCTCCGAAGGCCCGACGCTGGCGTTCAAGGACATGGCGATGCAGTTCCTGGGCCAGGTCGTCGAGTACGCACTGGAGCGCAAGGGCTCGGTCCTCAACATTCTGGGCGCCACTTCGGGCGACACCGGCTCCGCCGCCGAGCACGCCCTCCGCGGCAAGGAGCGCATCTCGGTCTTCATGCTGTCGCCGCAGGGGCGCATGAGCGCGTTCCAGCGTGCGCAGATGTTCTCCCTCGACGACGCCAACGTGCACAACATCGCTGTGGACGGCGTCTTCGACGACTGCCAGAACCTCGTCAAGGCGCTCGCCGGGGACCTCGACTTCAAGCGCGCCCAGCATCTCGGCGCCGTCAACTCGATCAACCTCGCACGCATCACGGCGCAGGTCGTGTACTACTTCTGGGCATGGCTGCGCGCGACGGATGCCGGCGGCTGGACCGAGCTCAGCTTCACGGTGCCGTCCGGGAACTTCGGCAACATCCTGTCCGGCTTCTACGCGAAGCAGATGGGGCTGCCCATCCGTCGTCTCGTCCTCGCGGCCAACGAGAACAACGTGCTCGACGAGTTCTTCCGCACCGGTGTCTACCGTCCCCGCAGTGCCGCTCAGACACTCGCGACCTCGAGCCCGTCGATGGACATCTCGAAGGCGTCCAACCTCGAGCGGTTCATCTTCGAACTGGTCGACCGCGACGCCTCCCGTGTCGTCGGCGCCTGGCGCGAACTGGACCAGCAGGGCTTCTTCGACTTCACCGGAGAGCAGCCGCGCTTCGAGGAGGAGTTCGGCATCGTCAGCGGAACCTCCACCCACGCGGATCGCCTCGCGACCATCAAGGCCGTCTACGAGGCATCGGGTGACATCATCGACCCGCATACAGCCGACGGAGTGAAGGTGGCGCGCGAGAACGTCGAATCCGGCGTCCCGATGCTCGTGCTCGAAACCGCCAAGCCGCAGAAGTTCGCCGAGACGATCCTCGAGGCCATCGGCGTGCAGCTCGAGTACTCGCCCGAGCTCCAGGCGATGCTCGAGGCACCGCAGCACGTGACCGAACTCGCCGATGACGAGCAGGCCCTGCGCGCGTTCATCGAGAAGCACGCGCTGCGCTGACCCTTGCCCCGGGCGTCGCCCGGTGGAAAGGTGGGCCTCAACCCACTGAAGGAGCAGCCATGTTCGAGAATTCCGACGCGTTCAGCGGCATGTCGTCCAACGACCTGCCGGCCTCACGCGCCTTCTATGAAGACGTGCTCGGCCTCGTCGTAGAGGAGGCCGGCGGCGGCATGCTCTCCGTGCAGCTGCCGAAGGGCGGTGCCGTGCTGATCTACCCGAAGGACGACCACCAGCCGGCGACGTTCACTATCCTGAACTTCCCCGTGGAGGACATCGACGCGGTCGTCGACGAGCTCATCGCGAAGGGCGTCACGATGCAGCGCTACGACGGCATGTCGCAGGACGAAAAGGGCATCGCGCGCGGCAAGGCCGCAGGTCAGGGGCCGGACATCGCCTGGTTCGCGGACCCCGCGGGCAACATCCTCTCCGTCCTGTCCGCCTGACGAGCGCGGTCAGCGCGCGAAGAGCGGCGCGAACTCGAACCCCAGGAGATCCTCGAGCGGCGCGTAGAGCTCCGGCATCCACATCGTCGCGGCGAGCGGAAGACCGGATGCCGGGGCGACCACTACGCTCACCTGCTCGCCCACGGTCACCTTCGCGGACGGCAGCGGGGCGCCGGACCCGTCGAACGTCGCGATCAGGTCGGGGAACGTCCCGACCCGACTCCCGCCGAGGTCGGCGGTCATGTACTCGTTCACGAATCGCAGTTCGGTGGCGTCGGCGTCATCGAGCACGACGCGACCGACGTCGAGTCCCTCGCGCTGCTCGCAGTCGAAGGCGACGACGGTCCCGTTCGCCACGATCGCGCCGCCCAGCGCTGCGGCCACGGCGTCGATGCCACCGGTCAGGAAGCGTCGACCGAGATCGATGGCGAAGCTGATCGCGCCCGCGGCACCATGCTCGGCCGCGTACCCGATCTCGACCGGGTTGCGGACGACAGAGACCCACCCTCCTGCTTCGACAGACGCGCGCCGAACGACGCCGCTGGTCGCATCCAGGCGTCCCATGGCCGTGCCCTCGACGTACGTCTCGGGATGACCGCCCGCCCATGCCTGGACAGAAAGGTACTGAGGCAGGAGCTGCAGCCCCATCGCGCCCATCACGCTCGTCGGATGCGCCCGGCCGTTGCAGGCCAGATCGATGACGGGAAGCCCGGTCATCGCGGCGTGCAGCCAGCCGTTGATCGTCGTCTCGGCGCCGTTCTCGTTCGTGTGGATGGCGGCCAGGCGTCGTCCGTCGAGCTGCTGTCGCAGCAGCTCGAGCGCCCGCAGCGAATGCACCGGCTGCACGAGCGGATTGGGCGCGGCCGGAGCGCCGACCAGCGCGACGGTCGCGACGAGGTCATCGTGGTCGAACTCGTCGATGGACCAGAGCTCAGGCGCCCCTGCTTGCAGAGCGAGCTGTGCGGTCGCGCGTCCGCGTTCGACGAATCCGCCGCCGCCTCCGCCGAGGATCGCGCCGCCGAGAACGGCTGCTTCCAGGTCATCCGCGGTCAAACGTGTCTTCATGTCGTCTCCTGAATGCGAGTCGTGATCAGAACCGGATTGCCTTGAAGGCGCCGGAGAAGAAGGAGTAGAGCGCGTCTCCGGCGATGATGCCGCCGGCCGACACCTCGATCGCGTCGTTGACGGATCTCGGCGCGAAGCGCTTGAGCACGATGCGCAGCGTCACTCCGATGGCGACGAGGATGCCGGCGAGCGGGCTCGAGATGAGCAGTCCGGTCGCCAGCAGCACGCCGACCTGCCGCTTCGGCCCGCCGAGGAATTGGAGGAGCGCCCCGGGAATCGCCCACAGCAGCAGGTTGATGGCGGTGTCGCCGTCGATTCCTGCGTTGATGGCCGCGACGTACGCCGCGTTGATCGGTGCGGTGAGCCCGTTGGCGAAGAAGATCGGGTAGGCGACCGCGACGACGACGATGGCGACTCCGAAGCCGATCATGCCCGCGATGAGCTGCTGGCGTCGGCCGTCCAGTTCGAACTCCGGGTCTGCGCCTTCACCACGGAGGATCCAACCGGCCTTGAAGTCGTATCCCATGTCGGCGAAGGCCGGTCCGGTCGCGGCCGTGAAGCCGGCCAGCACGACGAGCGCCTCAGGCGGGAAGCCGATCATGATGCCCGCGAGCAGGGTGATCAGTGCGACGGCGAACGCGGGGAACCATCCGGAATGCCCGGCGGCGATGCCGACGATGAGCTCGTGGACGAACGCCGCAGCGGCGGCGAACAGCACGAAGCCGATCAACGACGGGATGCTCATATGCAGGAACAGGCCGGTGCCGAGCGCGAGCCCCGAGGCGATGACGACGTAGCCGACGCCGCCCAGGCCGAAGGCGCGACCCAGCCGACGGTCCGCGATCGCGATCGCCGCCGTTTCGGTGAGCTTCGCCTGCGGTGCTGCAGCGACCGCGGCGCTCCGGCGGCGCGATCTGACGATGATCACGGCGACCTGGATCAACGCGACGATGCCCGCGCCGATCATCATGCCCTGAGGCAGATACATCTCGGCGAGGTTCAGGCCGAACAGGGGCATCGCGAATCCGCCCGTGAGAAGTCCGACACCGAAAGCGATCATGGCGGCGAGCCCTCCGATCAGCGCCACGCCCAGTGCCGACATCGGCAGCGAGAAGATCGCGCCGGCCACGCCCACGCCGACGCCGCCCAGCAGATACCAGGCCTGACGGCCGCCCTTGTCGCCGGCTTTGATCGCCTCGGCAGCCGCGATGCCCAACGGCCAGGGCAGCTTCGCCGGGAAGATCGACGTGTCGAACATCTTGTACAGCAGCCAGGCATCCAGCAGCATCGCGAACGCGACGCCGATGAGCATCGGCACGATCATCTCGGGCAGCCCGAACAGGAACGGAATGCCGATCGGCAGGAACAGGCTGTTGGCGGCGCCGAACGTCGCCGAGCTGATGCTCGTCTGTGCGAGGTTCTGGGCGTGCACGGATCGGAACCCGCGCAGCATCGTCAGGGGGATCCGCGCCAGCGCCATCGCCACCAGGGCGCCGATCAGTGATGTGCTGGGCGTGATGCCGAGGGTCGCGAGCACTTGCACGCCGACGAGCGCGCCGAGCACGCTCAGCAGGATGGTGAGGATGAGGTTCGCCGGGGCGAGCGCTCGCGGATGACGCGGGGAGGAGGCCAACTGGCGCATCGGTGCGCCTGCATGTTCGGTCATGACTGCTCCTGGGGCCGGGGATCGGGTGGGCTGATGGCGCAAAGATGAAGGGTTCTATAATCTTGAACCAAGTACCAGTAAGTGGAATCATGACTCTCCGAGTGACGTTTGTCAAGAGGCGGCGCGAGGGCGCGAATCCGGTCATCTAGGATCGGGGAGACGGAAGGGCGGGGGATGAGCACTCTGGCCAACGCACGTGACGTGCTGCGACTGCTGGCGCGCACGCAGCGGGATCTCACGGTGACGGAGGTCGCTGCCGAGCTCGGCCAGCCCAAGAGCTCTGTGTCGCGGACGCTCGCTCTGATGGCCGATCACGGATTCCTGCAACGCGACGCCGTCACGCTCGCCTACGGTCCCGGCGAGCTCGTCATGGGTGCGGCGTATCGCGGACGCCCAGCGGGCAGCGTCGTGTCTCTGCTCGGGGATGTCCTCGCTGACCTCGTGCACGAGACCGGGTGCACCGGCTATGTCAACATCCTCGACGGTGATCAGACGCTGGTCATCCAGATGCGCACCAGTCCGAACAATCCGCTTCAGGCATACACGCCGGAGGGGACGCGCGCGCCGGCCTACTCCACCTCGATGGGGCGAGCGCTGCTGTCGCGCCTCGATGACGAGGCCGCCACCACGCTGGTCGCCGGCCGGTTCGATGAGGCTGTCGGCTCGGCGCCGCGCGACACCGAGCAGCTGTTGAAGGCGCTGGCCGCCGCGCGTGCCGACGGCTGGGCGCTCTCGTCCGGCGAGATCGTGCCGAACGTCGCCGGCGTCTCCTCGGCAGTCGTCGACCCGGGGGATTTCCGCCCCTACGGCATCGGTGTCGCATTCCCCGCACGCGACTTCGACCGCGCTCAGGCCGAACAGCTCGGATTCGCCGTTCGCCGTGCCGCGCAACGGGTCGGAGAGCGGATCGGCGACCCGTACTGGCTGGAGTTCGACGCAGGCTGAGCCTGCGGCATGCGGCCCGTCGCGCGTCAGATCGCTGCGCCGAGCGCGGCCCCCACGATGCTGCCGGAGACGAGAACGGGCACGGCGATGCCGGCCGCACGGATCGCGTCGCGGTGGTGCGGCGCGTAGCCCATGCAATCCAGGATCAGTGCCTGAGCGCCGGCGTCGACGAGTACTTGCGCCGCGTCGGCGACAGCGGAGTCCGCCCCGTAGGGCGAGGCGGCTGCAAACCGCGGCGCGTTCAGCGAATTCCATTTGCGCCCGGCGGCGGCGACCTGATCCGGCATCGGTACGAGGATGCCGACGCGGCGGCTGCTCAGCAGTCCAGTGGAAGCCGCGGTGACAACGGCATCCGGCTCGACGAGCCATGCGCGCGACGTCCGCAGATCGGGGAACTCTCCGGTGCACAGGATCACGATGGTCTCGGCGCCGTCAGCCTCGGCGGCGTCGACGACGTCCTGGAGGCCGCGATCCACGGCCGACGACGCCAACGACACGACCGTACCGTCCGCGAGCTTCGTCACGAGCGGATCGTCATCGGGGCGAGCGCCGTACCGTTCCTCGACCTCGTCGGCGGTCAGCCCGTCGAGGACTCCGCGATGCGAGACCTCGATGTCGGGTGGCAGGCGTTCCAGGAGTGCCGCAGCCAGATCGTGCCGTGGCGCCTGGCCGATCGTCACGAATGTCAGCGCTGGTGTGGATGTCGACATCGGAGGTCCTAAATTTTAGAAACTATTCAAAAATATAGAACTCCCTGTCCGGCCTGCTGTCAAGCACCTGGTCAATCCACGACCTTGACCCCGCGGGCGACATCCTCTCCGTCCTGTCCGCCTGACGTGACGCGCCGCTGATCGGATCACTCGGGCGTCGCGAACGAGTCCTCGATCGCGACCATCCACGAGATGCCGAAGCGGTCGACGAGCATGCCGAACTCGCCGCCCCATGGGGCTGCGCTCAGCGGGATCGTGGCAGTCCCGCTGGCGACGAGGCCGTCCCATGCGCGGTGCAGGTAGTCGGCGTCCACTGAGCCGCCGCTGAGTGAAACCGAGATGCCCTGCGGCGTCTCGTACTCCATGCCGGCGGGCGTGTCCGACGCCATGAGCACGAGCCCGCCCCGAGCGTTCAACTGCGCGTGCATCACGAGGTTCTCCTCTCCCGATGCCGCCCCGCTGTCGGGCATTTCGCCGAAGGTGCTCACGGCGAGGTCGCCGCCGAGGACGCCTTGGTAGAACTCCATCGCCTCACGGGCAGAGTCGCGGAAGGACAGGTAAGGGTTGAGGTTCGGCATGATCGCTCCTTCGTATGAATGCGTGGATGCAACCAGTGTGCGTCGCGTGCCGCCGATACTCAATGCTGTCCGTCGCCGGATCACTCCACGAGCTTGCCCACCGTGTCGACGTCGCGCATGAGCGCCGCGATCTCGGCGGGAACCTCGGGAATCTCCTCACGGATGACACCCGTCGCCGGCGACCAGACGAGGTTCACCTGCAGCGTCGGATCGGTGTCGGGGAAGTCGCTGCGGTTGTGGCATCCGCGGGTCTCGCGACGCTCTCGAGCGGCCTCCATCGTGGCGCGGGCGGCGAGTGCGGACGCCTTCAGATCGAAGGCGTGCGCGAGGTCCTGGAACCCGGCGATATCGGGATGGATGCCGATGTCCGCCATGCGCCCCTCGATCATGTCGAGCTCGGCGAGGCCTGCGCGCAGGCCCTCCTCCGAACGCACCACACCGGCGTGCTCGGTCATCGTGTTGCGGATCGCCCGCTGCAGCGCTCGCACGTTCTCGCGTCCGTCGGCGGCGAGCAGGTCGTCGATCTCCGCACGAGCCTGCGCCACGGCATCCGCTGACCGGCGTTGCGCATCCAGGCCGGTCGCGTGCGCGATCGCCGCCTGGCCGACCAGCCGGCCGTAGACGAGCAGCTCGATCAGCGAGTTGCCGCCGAGCCGGTTCGCGCCATGCAGGCCACTGGATGCCTCGCCGATCGCGTACAGTCCGCCGACGTCGGTGCTGTGATCCTCGGGGCGGACCCAGACCCCGCCCATCGAGTAGTGCGCGGTCGGCGCGATCTCGATCGGATCGGTGGTGATGTCGAGCATCTGGAGCTCGAGCATCGTCTGGTAGACCCGGGGAAGCCGCGTCATGATCGTCTCGCGGGGCAGGTGGGAGACGTCCAGCCACACGCCGCCGTTCGGCGTGCCGCGTCCCTCCTGGATCTCGGTGTAGGCGGCCAGCGCGACGCGGTCGCGGGTGGACAGCTCCAACCGCTGCGGATCGTATTTCGCCATGAAACGCTCACCGAGGGCGTTGGTGAGGATCCCGCCCTCTCCGCGCGCAGCCTCGGAGATGAGCGTTCCTGCGGCGTTCTCCGGCTCGATGATGCCGGAGGGGTGGAACTGCACGAGTTCGGGATCGCGCAGTCGTGCGCCGGCCTCGACGGCCAGGCGGAACGAGTCGCCGGTGTTCTCGTCGCGGCGCGACGACGTCCGCCGCCAGATGCGGTTGTGCCCGCCCGCGGCCAGGATCACGGCGTCCGCGTGGATCAGGTACCGCGTCCCGTCGGCCTGGTCGAAGCCGTAGGCGCCGAAGACCACGTTGTCCTTCACGAGGATGCGCGTGATGTACACGCCGTCCAGGATCGGGACGTCCAGCTGCTCGGCCCTGCGAACCAGCGTGCGCTGGATCTCGAGTCCGGTGTAATCGCCGGCGAAGGCCGTGCGCCGGAACGTGTGCGCGCCGAAGAAACGCTGCGAGATGCGTCCGTCGTCCTCGCGGGCGAAGTCCATGCCCCAGCGCTCCAGATCCCGGATGCCGCGCTCGGCGCCGCGCGTGACGACCTCGACCGTGTGCGGATTGGCCAGCAGGTAGCTCTCGGTGATGGTGTCGGCCGCATGCTGCTGCCAGCTGTCCTCGGCATCCATCGTCGCGAGGGCCGCGTTGATGCCGCCGGCGGCGAGCGAGGTGTGCGCGTCGTTGCGATGACGCTTGCCGACGGCGAGGACGTCGACGCCCTGCTCGGCGACCTCGATCGCAGCGCGCAGGCCGGAACCGCCGGTGCCGATGACGAGGACGGTGGTGGAGATCTGGCGTTCGCGGGTGCTCATGTCTTCCACGGTAGGAACACACCGTCGATAACTCCAATGAATAGTTCTCATGGTCACGATAGCCTGATGACATGAACCTGGAGCAGTTGCGCGGCTTCGTCGCCATCGCCGAGATCGGGCACTTCACGCGTGCGGCCGAGACGCTGCACGTCGCCCAGCCGTCGCTGAGCCGCCAGATCGCCACGCTCGAGAACGAGATGGGCGGAGTACTGTTCCATCGGGCCAGAGGCAACATCACGCTGACCGCCGCCGGTGAGACCCTGCTGCCGCGCGCACGCCGGATTCTGGCGGATGCCGACGCGATCCGTGTGGAGATGGGTGAGCTCGCCGGTCTGCAGCGGGGCCGGGTGCGCCTGGGAGCGACGCCGACGCTGTGCGTCAGCCTCGTCGCGGAGGCCATGAGCGCGTTTCACCGGGCGCACCCGGGCATCGGTCTCCAGCTCACCGAGGCCGGGTCGAGGCTGCTCATCGAGCGCCTCACCGCCGGGGAGCTCGATATGGCGCTCATCACGTCGTCCGAGGGGATGCCGACCGGGGAGCCGACCCTCGTGCGCACACCGCTGCTCACGGAGGAGCTCGTGGTGGTCTCGGCGGTGACGACGACGCCGATCGCCGATTCCGCGCTCGACCTCGAACAGCTCGCGACGCTGCCCCTGATCGCTTTCTCGGACAGCTACGACCTGCGCGCGACGACGGATGCCGCGTTCGGCGGCGCCGGTCTCGAACCGACGACGGTCATCGAAGGGGCGGAGATGGATGCCGTGCTGCGCTTCGTCGAGCGCGGACTCGGCGTCGCCGTCGTTCCGGCCACGGTGGCGCTCGACCGACCGAGTCTGCGGTCCGTGCGGCTGGTCGACCCGCAGCTGACCCGCACGATCAGCATCGCGCACCGGTCCGACGTGAATCCCACCCGTGCCGCCGCCGCGATGCGCGAGGTCATCGTCGCCACGGCAACAGGCCTGGCCGACGCCTCTCCGGAGACCCTGCGGGTCGTGCGCTGATCAGGCCGAGAGCGCAGTCGCCGCCGCGGCCAGCATCTGCGGCACGGTCGGCACGCCCTCGGCGCGGAACGTCTGCACGCCGGCCGCATCGTGGACGATCACGGTCGGGGTGAAGCGGATGTCCAGGGCCTCAGCGGCATCCGGATCCGCGGCGACGTCGATCTCGGTGACCGTCGCATCCGGCAGGAAGCGCGCGGCGTCGGCGATCACGGCTCGCGTGCGCGAGCAGGCACCGCAGAAGGCGGAGGTGACGAGCGTGATCTCCATGTTCGAGGCAACCGCGAAGGGCTCCGGGGTGTTCCCGTTCAGGTCCGGCGGGGGTGCAGGAACCCGGATGCCGCGCCCAGCGCCGCCCCGACGACCGTGTCGACGATCCGCTCGAGAGCGACGGACATGTCGCCGATCTCGCCGGTCGCCGCTCCCGTCAGCAGCAGCACGAGCGGCGTGATGAACACGAGCGCGAGCGCATAGTGCCGCACCACCACGAGTTCGATGACGAACTGCAGGGTGCCCAGTAGCAGCGCCAGCCAGAGCCCTGCCGGGTGGAGCAGCGCCAGCAATGCGTACAGGCCGGCGCCGACGATCGTGCCCAGCATCCGGTGGAGCCCCCGCTGCAGCGCCGCCGTGCGGTCGGCCGCGACGCCGATGACGGCGACCGCTCCGCCGACCACCCAGTAGCTGCGCTCGGGGTCCACCGCGAGGGCGAGGAGCACTCCGATCACGGACACGATCACGACCCGCAGCAGGAGCATCTTCCCGTCGGCGTCGAGCGCGGGTCCGGGCAGGACTTCCCTCAGCGGTCGAGCTGCGACCGACCGGGGCCTGGGCAGCAGCAGCGGGGCGATCGCGACGAGGTACGAGAACACGCATCCCGCCGTGAACGCGGCGAGATAGACCGGAGCGGCGATGGGGGCACTCGTGACGACATGCGCCGACAGGCCGAAAACGAGGACGAAGAACAGCGGACCCGGCGGACCGAGCCGGAACCCGAATGACAGCGCCGCGCTGCCGATCGCGACGCATGCGACGCCGGCCAGCACCAGCCAGACGGTCGGCGCCGCGAGCAGTCCGAGGGCGGCGCTCACGATCAGCCCGCTGGCGACGAACGGCAGGACCTTGGCGCGTTCGGTCACGGGAGACGAGCCCGCGAACAGCACCGTGAACGCGCCGGAGGCGGCGATGTACCCGAGGGACGGCTGGCCGATCAGCGTCATGACGGCGATCGGACCAGCGAGGCCGATCGCGGCCTGCAGCCCGATCGGCCACCGCGGCCCTCGCGACGGGCCGAAAGCGAACAGACTCACCCGCCTATTGTCTCGCTCCGTGCGCCTCGGGCGCGACGAGCCGGGTCCACAGCGTCGCCCACTGCTCCGGGCGGATGTCCCGCGGAAGCGCGCTCCTGGCGATTCCGGCGTCGCTCAGGGCGGGCAACGCGCGGGACGGCGGGTGCCCTGTGCGGCGCAGGATCTGCAGCATCCCGTTGCCTCGGGCCCGGAAGACCGTGGCGACGAACGCGTCGTATCGCCGTCGATCTCGGGTCGGGATCAACGGCCTGCGCCGCCGCGACACCGTGAGGAGCCCGCCGTCGACGGCGGGCATGGGCTGGAATCGCGTCGCAGGCACGCGATCGTGCAACGCGAACGTGAACCACGGCCCGGCCTGGGCCGTCATCATGGTCGCTCCGCCCACGCCGGCGCGCTTGCGCGCGACCTCCCATTGGGTGAGCAGCACCGCATGCTGCCAGCCGTCGTGGCGCAGCATCCGCCGCAGGATCGGGGTCGTCAGGTGGAAGGGGATGTTGCCCACGACGACCGGTCGGTCCAGTGGTTCGCGCAGGGCATCGGCGACGTCGACGGATGCCGCGGGCAGGCGAGTCCTGAGCCGGGCCACGCATCGGGCATCGATGTCGATCGCGCGGACATCGCGGCCGAGCCGGATGAGGTGCTCGGTGAGGGCGCCGTCGCCGGCGCCGATCTCGAGGATGGGCCCGTCCGTCTCGGCGACGAGGTCGGCGATGCGCTTCAGGGTCGGACGGTGGGTGAGGAAGTTCTGACCGAGTTCGTGTCGGCCGCCGGTGGGGGCATGAGGTCGCATGGTGCGCTCCGATCGCAGGAAGGGAGCACCCGTGAGCGGGCGTGCGAAGGCACGGCGAACGCGCTTCCGGGTGCAGGACATCCGGGAACGACGCGCGGAGGCGTGAGGGGTGTGCGACCGTCAGCGCGCCGTCAGGCGCGGCGGTCGCGGAAGGTGAAGCAGCGCGCGTCGAACGTCGCGCCGGAGATTATCGAACCCATGCCGGCGAGTGTATCAGTCCGGGCGTGTCGTCCCGAGGACCAGGCCGGCGACGGCATCCCATGCGGCGGCCCCCAGCTCGTCATCCGCCTCGCGCGAACCGCCGCGCGCCATGCGAGTCCCGCCGGACGGAGCTGCCTCGCCGGGGAACGGAACGCGATGACCCGCCAGCGGATGCCGCACCACCGCGGTCGGCAGACCCGCCGCCGCCCGTCGCGCGACGATCTCATCGGCGAAGCGCGCGCTCGGCCACACCCGGTCGTCCTCGCCGACCACGAGGAGCACGTCCCCCGTGATGCGTTCGACCGGGATCGCTGCGGCCTGCGCCTCGGCGGGATGCCGATCGACGCTCGTCCGGTACAGGTCGCGGAACTCCGGCGGGTCGGTGGTCGCAATCCAATCGTCGGCGAACGGCACCCAGGGCAGCGGAACGCCCGCCGCGGTCCAGTGCGAGGACCATGACCCGTCCAGGATGCCGGGCCACACCACGCTCGTCGGGGCGATCGCGATCACGGCATCCACCGGCGTGCGCGTCCCGGTCAGCAGCGCCGCCTCCGCGCCGAACGAGGTGCCGAGGACTGCCACCCGGTCGCAGGACTCGCGCAGGAGCGCGACCTCGTCGAGGAACAGCTCCAGAGGCACCTCCCGCGGTACACGGCGCTGGCCCGCGCCGCCGAACCAGCGGATCGCATGCGCACGGACGCCGTGCCGCGCGAACAGCTCGGCGCGGTCGGATTCGATGCGCCCGCTGGACCCGGCGAGAACGAGGACGCCAGCGCCGGTCGGAGTCACCGGGATCGCGACGTGCCGGTCCGCTTCGTCGACGAGTGCCATGACGTCAGCGCTGCGCGAGCCAGTCGGCGAACGTCTGCGTGGTGAGGTCGGCATCCGGCCCTGGGAGCGCGAGTCCGGCGCGCATGCCCTTCATCTGCGCGGTCGGCATGCTCACCCGGGGGATCCACCCGTGATGCCCGTTCGCGCGGGCGTACGCGACGACCATCTCGTCGAGCGCCTCCTCCCGCGGGCCGGCGAGATCGCGGGCGCGCCCCTGCACTGGTCCGGCGGCCAGGGCGATGAGTCGTTCCGCGACATCCCGCGCGGCGACCGGCTGGGTGCGGGCGCGCAGCGCGAGATGCAGCGGGCCGATTCTCGCGCGGTCGTACATCTGGCCGGCGAACTCGTGGAACTGCGTCGCCCGCAGGATCGTCCACGGCACGGTCGAGGTCTCGACGATCTTCTCCTGCGCGAGCTTGCCCGCGTAGTAGTCGACCGGCATGCGATGGATGCCGACGATCGACAGCAGCACGACGTGACCGACGCCGGCCTCCGCGGCCGCTGTCACAAGGTTGCCGGTCGCCGCGGTGAAGAACTCCACGGCCTCGGTGGCCTTCAGCGTCGTGATGTTCGCGGTGTCGATCACCGCGTCGACGCCGTCGAGTGCGGCGTCCAGTCCTCGACCGGTGACAAGGTCGACGCCGGTGGATCGGGTCAGGACGACGGCTTCATGACCGGCATCCCGAGCGGCCTCGACCACGTGGCGTCCGACGACTCCTGTGCCTCCGGCGACAGCGATCCTCATGCGCCCATCCTGTCACCTCGAAGTCAGTGCGGCGCGTGGTATTCGGCCTCGCCGCGCTTCCAGTAGCCCTTGACGACGGCCTGTGCGGTGTCGACGCCCCAGCGCTCGAGCAGCGCACGCCCGGGCTTCACGATCGCCTGCTCGGCGGCGATGAACACGAACGGGTGCTCGCCGACGGCATCCGACGCCTGCAGCGAATCCAGGAAGGCGATGAGCGCCGACCCGGCGGGGGCGTCACCGCGGTGCAGCCATTCGACGGCCACCGGGGCGTCGATCGTGATCTCGTCCTCGCTGCCGCGCACTTCGATCACGATGCGCGCCGGCGCATCGCCGATCTGAGCCGCGAAGCGTCGGATCGCGGGGATCGCCGTCTCGTCGCCCACCAGCATCCAGCTGCCAGGGGTGCCGGTCAGGACCGCGGAACCACGAGGGCCTCCGACACCGATCCGCGCGCCCATCGGCGCCGTCGCGGCCCACGGAGCAGCGACGCCCTGGTCCCCGTGCACGGCGAACTCGACTTCGAGCCAGCCGTCTCCCCAGAACAGGGGCGTGTACTCGCGGCTCGGCGCGGCGCGCAGCTCCTCGATCGTGTCGGGGATCTCGGTGGGGAAGAACAGGCGCATGTGGTCGTCGGCGCCGGGGGAGTCGAAGCCCTCGAGATCGGTGCCCTCGAGACGCACACGCACATAATCCGGGGCCAGTTCCTCGCGTGCCACGAGCGACACGGTCCGGAAGCGCAGCTCGTTCATCCGGCGCTCGATGGTGAAGGGCGAAGTCGACGTGGTCATGAAAGTTAGGTTAGCCTACATCTGAGCAGGTGAGGCTTACCTTACCTTTGCTCGATCCTTCGTCCATCGTCTCCAGGGAGAACCATGTCCTCGCGCCGGCCGCTCGCCGCAGCATCCTTCGTCCTCATCTCCGCCCTCGCGCTCGCCGGCTGCTCCACCGCGGAATCCGCACCGGCCGCCGAGGAGGAATCCTCCGAAGCGAGCACCGTGACGTACTCGTGGGAGCGCAACACGGCAGGCGAGGACGAGGAGCCGGTGTACGAGACCGAGACCGTCGAGGTGCCCAAGGATCCGAAGAGGATCGTCGCGTTCGAGATGGCCACCGTCGACACGATCGGCGCGCTGGGCGGCGAGGTCGCCGGTGCGCCGCTGGACTCCGTGCCCGAGTATCTGCAGGACAGCCTCGCCGATGACGCGTTCAACGCCGGCACCCTGTTCGAGGCCGACCTGATCGAGATCGAGGCGCAGCAGCCCGACCTCATCGTCATCGGCGGGCGGTCGTCCGGCCTGTACGAGGACCTGAGCCAGATCGCGCCGACCATCGACCTCGGCATCGCCGGCTCCTACCTCGAGACCCTCGAGCGCAACGTGATGTTCCTGGGTGAGGTCCTCGGCGCCGAGGACGAGGCGACCGAAGCTCTCGCCGAGCTCGAGACGGGAATCGACGAGGCGAAGGCCGCGACCGAGGAAGCGGGCAACGGCCTCGCCGTGATCGTCTCGGGCGGCGAGCTGAGCGCGATGGCGCCGTCCGATGCGGAGGGCGGCAGCGCGAACGTGCGCGGGGGTCTGCTCTACGACGTCTTCGGCGTCGAGCCTGTCGTCGAGGACGTCGCATCGGCAACGCACGGCGAGCCGATCTCGTTCGAGTTCCTGCTCGAGCACGACCCCGACACCCTCTGGATCGTCGACCGCGACGTCGCCACCGGGGAGGCCGAGGCCGGAGCCGCCGCACAGGTGCTCGACAACGACATCGTGAAGCAGACCACCGCATCGAAGAACGACGCGATCGTCTACCTCGACCCGGTGGCGTGGTACATCGTCTACGGCGGCATCGAGACCACGCAGCTGCTCATCGACGACGTGATGCAGATCGCGGAGTGACCACCTCCTCGCACGCGTGACGCTCACCGAATCCCCGACGAGCGCCCCCGCCCCGGCACGCCCACGGCGTGGCTGGGTGGGGGTGCTCATCGGCATCCTCTTCGTCCTGCTCGCCATCGCGAGCCTGTTCATCGGCGCCTCAGACGTGTCCCCGGTCGCCCTGTTCACCGGTGGCCAGGACAGCACGGCCGCCTTTCTGCTGCTGGTCAGCCGGATTCCCCGCACCATCGCCGTGATCCTCGTCGGTGCCTCGCTCGGCATCGCGGGTCTCATCATGCAGATGCTGGTCCGCAACCGCTTCGTCGAACCGTCCACGACCGGCGTCAGCGAGTTCGCCACGTTCGGGATGCTGGTGACGACCGTGTTCTGGCCAGGGCTCGCCGTGGTCGGCAAGATGGGCGTCGCCGCCGCCTTCGGCCTCGCCGGCACCTGGGTGTTCCTGCGGATCGTGCGCGCGGTTCCCGTGCGCCAGCTCGTGCTCGTCCCGCTGGTCGGCATCATGCTCGGCGGGGTCGTGGGTGCTGTCACGACGTTCTTCGCGTACCGTCTCGACCTGCTGCAGTCGCTCGGGCAATGGGCGCAGGGGAGCTTCGCGACCGTCATGCAGGGGCGCTACGAGATGCTCTGGCTCGCCGCCGCGATGGTCGTGGTCGCATGGATCGCCGCGGACCGCTTCAGCGTCATCGGGCTCGGTGAGGAGTTCGCCACCAACCTGGGGCTGAACTATCGTCGCGTCGTCGCCATCGGGATGGTGATCATCGCGCTGATCACGGCTGCGGTGCTCGTGACCGCGGGCATGATCCCGTTCCTCGGTCTGGTGGTGCCGAACATCGTCAGCCTCATCATCGGCGACAACGTGCGCCGCTCGATCCCGTGGGTCGCAGGCCTCGGCGCCGTCTTCGTGCTCGGCTGCGACATCCTCGCGCGCGTCGTGCGCTTCCCGTACGAGATCCCGCTGTCCGTGATCGTCGGCATGGTCGGCGCCGTGCTGTTCCTCTGGCTGCTGCTGCGGAAGGGGAGTCGTGCTCACTGACACCCGCACCATGACCCTGCCGCAGGCGCTGCACAGGCGCCCGTGGGTGCGCCTGAGCGCGCTGGGCCTTGCGGTGATCGCGCTCATCGCGGTCTACCTCTTCACCGACGTACCGGGTTCGCTGGCGTTCGCTTTGCGCATCCGCTCTCTGACGGTCCTCGCGATGCTCGTCGTCGCGGTGGCGGTCGGCGTCTCGACGGTCGTCTTCCACACGATCACGCAGAACCGCATCCTGACGCCCTCGATCATGGGATTCGACGCGTTCTACGTGCTGATCGCGACGACCATCGTGTTCTTCTTCGGCTCGGCATCCTTCCTGCGGGCGAACGAACTGCTCCTGTGGGTCGTGCAGGTCGTCGTCATGGTCGCGTTCAGCGTGTTCCTGTTCACCTGGATGTTCGGCGGCAAACGGCGATCGATCCACCTCATGCTGCTCGTCGGCATCGTGCTCGGCACGTTCTTCCGCAGCTTCTCGGAGTGGATGCAGCGGATGCTGGACCCCCTCGACTTCCAGGTGCTCACCGACGCGATGTTCGCCTCGCTCACCCGCCCAGACCCGACGCTCCTGCTGTTCACGGCCGTGCTTGTCGTGGCATCCTGCATCGGGATCGTCCCGCTGGTGCGCAAGCTGGACGTCCTCACCCTCGGCGAGCCGGCGGCGATCGGGCTCGGCATCGATCATCGGCGTCTCGTCATGCTGCTGTTCACCCTGATCTCGGTGATGATCGCGGCATCCACCGCCCTGGTGGGACCCATCCTGTTCTTCGGGCTCATCGTCGCGAACCTCGCCTACTCGTGGGCCGGGTCGTTCCGGCACGCCTGGACGCTGCCGACGGCGGCCCTGATCGGGATGCTGTGCCTGCTGGGAGGACAGGTCGTCCTCGAGCAGATCTTCGGGTTCGGGGGAAGCATCTCCATGATCATCGAGTTCGCCGGCGGGCTCTTCTTCCTCTTCCTCGTCCTCAGAAAGGGGGCGCGATGATCGCGCTCGAGAACGTCACGAAACGCTATGGGAAGGCGGTCGTGCTCGACGACGTCTCGATCGAGTTCGGCGGCGAGGGTGTGACCGCGCTGATCGGACCGAACGGGGCGGGCAAGTCCACGCTGTTCGGTCTCGTCGGCCGACTCATCGCCGCCGATGAGGGGCGGATCGCCGTCGACGGCGAAGACGTCAGAACGGCGTCGTCGAGCGAATTGGCGAAGGTCCTCGCCGTGCTCAGGCAGGACAACCACATCGCCGCGCGCCTCACCGTGCACGACCTGGTCGAGTTCGGTCGCTTCCCGCATTCGAAGGGGCGCTTCACCATCGATGACCGTGCCCATATCGACCGGGCGATCGCGTATCTCGACCTGGATCCGTACCGCGATCGCTTCCTCGACGAACTGTCCGGCGGGCAGCGGCAGCGGGCGTTCATCGCGATGGTCCTCGCTCAGGACACCCGCTACGTGCTGCTGGACGAGCCTCTGAACAATCTCGATCTGCGTCACGCCGCCGAGATCATGCAGCTCATCCGCCGCATGGCGGATGAGCTGGGCAAGAAGGTGATCGTCGTGCTGCACGACATCAACGTCGCAGGGCACCACGCGGACCGGATCGTCGCGATGCGCGGCGGCCGGATCATCGCGGATGCCGCGCCGGACGACATCGTGCGCGCGGATGTGCTCCGCGAGATCTACGACCATCCGGTGGAGGTGCGGATGATCGACGGACGGCCGGTCGCGCTGACGTTCTGAGGAGCGACCCGCTCAGACCTCGATGCCGTGCGACTCGTCGTTGACCCCGGTATTGTTGTCGCCCTTGCGGGACTCGACGAGCATGAGCCAGCCGATCGAGACGATGGCCGCCAGCAGGATGCCGAGCCACACGTTCTGCAGGATCAGCCCGATCACCACGCCGAGCACGAGCAGCACGGTCGTGCCGCCGAGCCAGGTCCACCGCTGCTTCTTCGTCGCTGCCATGCCGTCAGCCTAGCCCTCAGTGACCGCGGTGGTCCTGCGGTGCGAGCCGAGGGCCGCGGCGCGGTTCGCGCGGACCACCGGCGAGGATCAGACGGATGACACGCTGGCGGTGCCCGGCCCACGGCGCGAGGAGTTCGAGCATCCTGTCGTCGTCGACGCGCGATCCGGTCAGCGCGAAGCCGACCTGATGCGCGAGGTGGTAGTCGCCGACGCTCACGGCATCGGGATCGCCGAGTGCTCTGATGCGCGTCTCGGAGGACGTCCAGGCGCCGATGCCGGGGAGGCTCGTGAGGATGCGGTCGCGCTCCGGACCGGTCGGGGCGGCCATGACCGCATCAGTGATCCGTCGACCGCGGGTCGCTGCCGACACGATGGAACGCGCCTGAGGCGGTTCGACACCGGCGCGGTGCCACGCCCAGGAGGGGATGCCGCGCCAGCCGTCGATCGGCGGCGGCGCGGACATCGGTCGAGGGGTGGGCCCTGGCGCGCGCTCGCCGAAGCGGGCGACCAGAACGCGCCACGCCCCGAACGCCTGGAACGAGGTGACCTTCTGCTCGATCACGGCGCTCGCCAGGGCGTCGAAGACGAGATCGGTGCGGGTGAGGCGGGTTCCGGCCGTGCGGCGGGCGATCTCGGCCAGCTCGGGATGCCGCGACAGGTCGAACCCGGTCGCGTCGTCATGCGCGCCGCACAGGGCGGGCAGCTGCTCGAGGGCCCACGGGGCGCCGGCGCCCCACGCGCTCGCGTGGATCTCGCCTGCGACGGAGCGCAGCGCGAGCGTCGCGACGCCCTGCGGGGTGCGGCTGGCGCGCCAGAGCGTGGTGCCGTCGACCAGCATGGTCGGGTCCTTCGGACCTCGCATGAGCACGCCGACCGTGCGCCGGAGATCCAGTGGATGAGCGGGACGATAGACGGTCGTCAGCGGCGAGGCGCGGTGCGCGCCGGCATCCGCTGTCAACGTCATGCGAACACCCTACGCCGCGGGGCCGACATCGCCCGCGACGAGGTGCGGGTCAGAAGCGGTCGGGCGAGGGCGTGCCGTGGCCGTAGCGGATCACGACATCGGCGTGACGATCGAAGCGGTAGCCGACGCCTCGAACGGTGCGCACGATGTCCTCGTAGCGCCCGAGCTTGGCGCGCAGGCGGCGCACGTGGACGTCGATCGTGCGCTCGCCCGGAGTCTCGTCATCCGGCGACTGCCAGAGCGCGCCGACGAGTTCGGTGCGCTCGATCGTGCGTCCCTCGCGGAGCACGAGATACTGCAGGAGCTCGAACTCCTTGTAGGTGAACGCGGCGGATTCGCCGTCGATCAGGACGCGCTTGCGGGAGATGTCGACGACGACGCCCTCTTCCTCTTCCGCCAGCTCTTCCTCTGCGGCCTTGGTGCGGGCGATCGCACCCGGCTCCTGCAGCGCGAGGCGGACGACGTCGAGGTCGCGGCCGCCGGCGCCGTGCGGGGCGAGAGCGACTGTGGCGTGGGTCTCGGCGCCGGGTGCGAGTTCGGCCAGGGTGCGACGCAGGGCGTCGACGAGCAGGGGCAGGCTGACGCCGGCCTCAGCAGCCTTGATCTCGTCGAGGCCGACGTAGAGGGCGAAGCCGCGCGGTGATCGGGTGGCGGGCAGGTCCGCTGCGACGACGGGGGCATCCGCGACGGGATGCAGACGCGTGACAGGGGCGGAGGGGCGCTCGAGGGTAGCGATGTTCGACATGATGATGACGTCCTTGGGAGGGTGAGCCGATGGGCTCGGATGCGTTGCGAGAATGACCTTCAGGGCCGGTGACGAGCACGCAGGTGGGTGCTCGGGAGCTCAGGCGTCGCAGATCGCGAAGGCCGAGCCGGGCGGGGTGTGCTGACGTATCAGCTGCACATTCGGCAACACATGCCAACGCGGCCGGGCATCATCATCCCGGCAGTCCCGTTCGCCTCCTGGGCGGACAAAGGGCGTGCGTTGGTGGTCATGGGGGGATTATGTCTGATCGTGACGCCCCGTGTCAAAACGGAGCCCCTGTCCGAAGCCGGGCGTAACGTGGAGACGTGATCGATTCGACCCTCGCAGACGGCTTCGTCCTCACCGATGAGACGGACGCATCGCGTTACACGCTGCTGCATGACGGACAGCTGGTGAGCGTGCTCGACTACCGTGACGACGGCACGACGATCGCGCTGACGAGGGCCTTCACGATCCCGAGTTTCCGCGGTCAGGGGCATGCGGCGCGCGTCGTCGCCGGCGCGGTTTCGGACATCGCGGCGCGCGGTGATCGCCGCGTCGACGCCGTCTGCTGGTACGTGGCGGACTGGTTCGAGGCGCACCCGGAGCAGCAGGCGCTCCTGCGCCGTCGATGACGCCTAGCAGATTTCTCCGCGTGTGACGCATTGTTACGCGAACGTGGCCGGCGTGCGTCCTCTCGTGCCGGGTGCTCGAGCACAACGCGGCACGCCTCTCGGGCGATGTCGGAGGCCCTCCGTACCGTGTGAGTATGCGCATCCTGCACACCTCCGACTGGCACATCGGCCGCACGTTCCATGGCAACTCCACCCTGGACGCGCTGGCAGACGTGCTCGCGGCGCTGGTCGCTCAGGTGCGCGAGCACGAGGTCGACGTCGTGATCGTCGCCGGTGACGTCTTCGACTCGGCGACGCCGGCGGGCCCCGCATACACACTGCTCGGCGACACGCTCGTGGCGCTGAACGAGGCGGGCGCGAAGGTCGTCGTCACGAGCGGCAACCACGACTCCGCCGCGCGCCTGGGGTTCCAGGCTCGGCTGCTGCGTGACGGCATCCACGTCCTCACCGACCCGGTCGCGGTCGGCGAGCCCATCACGATCAGGGATGCAGAGGGCCCGGTGCACTTCTACGGCATCCCGTACCTCGAACCGGCGATCGTCCGGCAGCACTGGCCGGATGCCGTGCTCCGCACCCAGGCGCAGACGATGGCGCACGCCATGGGACTGGTACGCGGGGGCATGGCAGCGCACCCCGGACGCTCGGTCGCCGTCGCGCACTGCTTCGCCGCCGGCGTCGATGCGACGGCTGGGCTCGAGCGCGAGGTCCGCCAGGGCGGACTCGACGTCGTCCCCCTCTCGGTGTTCGACGGACCGGACTACGTCGCCCTCGGCCACATCCACGGGCGACAGCAGCTGACCGATCGCGTCCGCTATGCCGGCGCTCCGCTGCACTACAGCTTCGGCGAGCAGAGCAAGCCGCGCGGGTCGTGGCTCGTCGACCTCGACGCGGACGGTCTCGCCGCCGTGGAGTGGCTCGAGCTTCCCGTGCCGCGACGGCTGGTCACGCTCACCGGCACGCTCGACGAGATCCTTTCGGCCGACAACGTCGCCGCGCACGCCGAGGACTGGGTCTGCGCGGTCTACACCGACGCGCTCCCGCAGGCCGAGCCGATGCGTCGGCTGAAGGAGCGCTTCCCGTTCTGCGCGATGGTCCAGCACGAGCCGGCTGACGTCGTCGAGCGGGTCGAGCGGTCGTACTCGGCTCGCCTGCGCACTGCGGTCACCGACACCGATCGCATCGAGGCGTTCCTCGCGCACGTCCGTGACGGACGCGGGGCGACCGAGCGCGAGCGGGAACTGATCCGTGACGTGCTCGACGAGCGGGTGGCCGCAGAGGCCCTGGTCTAGTGCGACTGCATCGCCTCGAAGTCGAGGGGTTCGGCCCGTTCCGGGAACGACAGGTGGTCGATTTCGACGCCTTCGCAGCGGACGGCATCTTCCTCATCGCAGGGCGGACCGGTGCGGGCAAGTCCAGCATCCTCGACGCGGTGTGCTTCGGCCTGTACGGGTCCGTGCCGCGCTACGACGGCGGCGAGAAGCGGCTGCGCAGCGACCACTGCGGGCCGGACGATCCCAGTGAGGTCGTCGTCGAGTTCAGCACCACAGCCGGGCGTTTCCGCGTCACGCGGTCGCCGGAGTATCTGCGGCCGGCCAAGCGCGGCGGCGGGATGACGAAACAGCCTTCTGCGGTCGCCCTCGAGGAGCGCAGCGGCGACGCGTGGGTCGGACGCGCGGCGCGCGCGGTCGACGTGGCGAACGAACTGGACGACATCCTGCAACTGAGCCAGTCGCAGTTCCTGCAGGTGATCCTGCTCGCGCAGAATCGCTTCGCCCGTTTCCTGCTGGCCGACAGCAAGGAGCGGCAGGCGCTGCTGCGCCGGCTGTTCGGCACCGAGCGCTTCGAAGACATCCAGGCCAGGTTCGAGGAGCGGCGGCGCGCATCGGACGAGCAGTTGAGCGCGCGTCTGATGGCGGTCACGACGCGCCTGGACGAGGCCGAGTCCGTCGTCGCGGCCGCGGGGCTCCAGGGGAGCGCATCGGATGCCGAGGACGACGAGCCGGGCGATGACGGTGCCGTCGGCGCCTCCGGATCCTCCGGCTCGACGGATGAGCGACTGGACGAACTGCGTCGCGGTCTGGCGCGCGCCGAGTACCGCGCCGAGCGCGCGCAGGCGGATCGCGACGAGGCCGAACGACGCTCCGCGGCGGCGGACGCCGCGCTCTCGCTGCGTCGTGAAGAGCAGACGGCGCAGCGCGAGCGCGACCGTGCGCGCTCCGCGCTGAGCCGCCTCGACGAGGACGAACCCCGGATCGCCGCAGCGCGCGTCGAGCTCGAGCGTGCGCGCAGCGCGGAGACGCTCCGGCCGGCGATCGCCGCGGCCGTCAAGGCGCAGCGTGCTCTGCAGGCCGCCGTTGACGCGCAGGCCAGTGCACGGGCGGTGTGGGAATCGTTCGAGGTTCCGCTGTCCGACCTCACGGCGACCGCGCTCGAGGAGTGGGCCGCCGCACGAACCGAGGAGCGCGGCAGCTGGCAGCATGCTGCGGCCCATGAGGCCCGGGCGGCTGACCGCTCGGCGGAGCTCGCGAGCGCGCGCGAACGTGTCGACGCGGCATCCGCTCGGATCCGAGCCGACGAGGGAGAACGCGCCTCGTTGCCGGTGCTGCGCACCGAACTGACGGCCGCGCGGGATGCCGCCCGCCGAGCCGCCGATCGGAGCGAAGGCCTGCTGCGCGATCGCGATCGGGCAGCGGCGCGTCGGGCGGCTGCCGGGGAGGCCGAGCGTCTGATGTCAGCTGCGGCGCGCGGAGACGCCGACGTCTCCGCGGCCAACGCGGTGCTCACTCAGGCGCAGACGCGGTTGTCGCTGCTTTTACAACGGCGGCTGGACGGGATGGCCGGCGAGATCGCGGCGGCATTGGTGCCGGGACAGGCCTGCGCGGTGTGCGGCTCCACCGCGCACCCTGCGCCTGCCGCCCACATCGATCCGGTGTCCGAGGACGACGTCGCCGCCGCGCAGCAGGAGCGCGATGCGGCTGCGCTCGCCGAGCGGGAGACCTCGGAACGCCTCACGGCTCTGCGCGCCGAGCTGGCCACGGCGACGGCACGCGCGGATGGGCGGACTCTCGCGGAGGCCGAGACGGAACTGGCCGAGGCCACCGCCGCGTACGAGGAAGCGGTGGCTGCGGGAGCGCTGCTGACCGAGACGGAGGCGAGACTCGTCGAGCTCGACGAACGAGCCGAGCAGCTCGAACGCGACAGGGCCGAGTCCGCACAGGCGCTGGCCTCGGCCAGAGAAGCCCTCGCGGCGCTCGAGGAGCGCGAGCGCGACGCCGACGTGCTCATCGCCGAAGCCCGTGGCGACTTCGCCTCGGTCGCGGAGCGGATCGCCTCGACCGGCGCCGGCATCACGGCGGCGGGGGCCCTGGCGGAGGCGCTCGCCGAAGTCGCGCGACGCACCGATGCCGCCGAGGAGACGCGCGCCGATCGGGACGCCGCGATCGAGCGCTCCGAGTTCGACGAGGCAGCCGACGTCGAGGCGGCGCTGCGTTCCGGTGCCGATCGCGGCGAGCTGGAGGCGCGGGTCACCGCGCACGCAGTCCAACGCGAGACGGAGAAGGCGATCCTCCTGCCGCTCGAGATGCGCACGCTGCCCGAAGAACCGATCGATCTGGCGCCGGTCGAAGAAGCGGCGACCACCGCCCGTGCGTTCTGGACGCAGCAGGTCGACGTCGCGTCGCGCGCCGAGGGGATCGCCGAACGCCTCGGCGCTCTGATCGACGGCGCTGCGGGCGAGCACGCCCGCAGCGCGGATCAGGCGAAGGAGCACGACGTGCTGAAGGGCCTGGCCGATGCCATCGCCGGGCGCGCCCACAACACGCACCGCATGACCCTGGAGACCTTCGTCCTCGCCGCCGAGCTCGAGGAGATCGTGGATGCCGCGAACCGGCGTCTCGCCGACATGTCGACGGGCCGCTATCAGCTGCGCCATTCCGATGCCCTCGCCGCCCGCGGAGCGGCATCCGGCCTCGGGATCGTCGTGTTCGACGCCTTCACGGGCCAGACGCGCCCCCCGCAGTCGCTGTCCGGTGGCGAGACGTTCCTCTCGTCCCTCGCCCTCGCCCTCGGACTCGCCGAAGTCGTGACGGCGCGGGCGGGCGGGATCACCCTGGACACGCTGTTCATCGACGAGGGATTCGGTTCACTCGACGCGGACACGCTCGACATCGCCATGCGCACACTCGACGAACTGCGCGCGGGCGGGCGCACGGTCGGGGTGATCAGTCATGTCGAAGCCATGCAGGAGCAGATCCCGGCGCAGCTGCGCGTCGAGCAGACCGAGTCCGGCCCCAGCCGGATCGTCGCCCAGGGGTGACCTCTCCGCGCGGATCAGTTCGCGTACGACCAGGCGGACACCGCGCTCAACGACGCGATCTCTTCGGGGCTCAACTGAACGCGGGCGCTCGCGAGCAGATCCGCGACCTGCTCGACGCGCGATGCACTGGCGATCGGAGCGACGACCGTCGGCTGTGAACGCAGCCAGGCGAGCGCGACGGACGCGATCGATGCGCCGTGCGCGGTGCCGATGCGCTCCAACTCATCGATGATGCGCAGTCCGTGCGCGGTGGCGTACTTCGCCGCGCCGCCTGCACGGGCGGACGCGACGGCCGAGGTATCCTCCGACCGGTACTTGCCCGTGAGGAAGCCGCTCGCGAGTGCGTAATAGGGGACCAGGCCGAGACCGAACTCCTCGGCGACCGGCAGAATGCTCTCCTCGACGTCGTTGCGATGCACCAGGTTGTAGTGCGGCTGAACCGCGACCGGCTGGGCCGTCCCGGCATCCTGCGCGATCGAGATCCACGACCGGATGCGGTCGGCGGAGTAGTTCGAGACGGCCGTGTGGCGGACGAGGCCGTCGGTCACGAGCTGTCCGAAGGCCGCGACGGTCTCCTCCAGCGGGACGGACTCGTCATCGAAGTGCGCGTAGTAGAGGTCGATCGTGTCGACGCCGAGCCGCTTCAGCGACGCCTCGGCGGCGGCGCGGACGTTCTTCGCGGACAGTCCGCGGAAGTCCGGGTGCGTGCTGACCTTCGTCGCGATGACGACGTCGCGCGGCGTGCGGGACGCCAGCCACTCGCCGATGATGGTCTCGCTTTCGCCACCGGAGTTGCCCGGCACCCAGGCGCTGTACCCGTCGGCCGTGTCGATGAAGTCGCCACCGCCCTCCGTGAAGGCGTCGAGGATCGCGAACGAGGCGTCGCGGTCGGCGGTCCAGCCGAACACGTTGCCGCCCAGGGCGAGGGGGAACACATCGAGGTCGCTGCGGCCGATCAGGGTCATGGGGTCTCACTTTCGTCGTCTGCTGAGGACAAGGCGGCGACGCCCCGAGGTATTCCGCGTCGATGTCACCTGCTCGTAATGCGGGCACGCGATACTGGAGGCGGACAGAGTGGAGGATTCCGTGACACTTCAGAAGCAGATCGCCGAGGATCTCGGTGTACGGCCCGATATCGATCCGCAGACGGAGATCGACCGTCGCGTGCAGTTCCTCGTCGACTATCTCGTGACCACGGGGGCGCACGGTTTCGTACTGGGCATCTCGGGCGGTCAGGACTCGACGCTCGCCGGCCGGCTGGCACAGCTCGCCGTCGAGAAGGCGCGTGCGGCGGGTGCGCAGGCGTCGTTCATCGCGGTCCGGCTTCCGTATCGGATCCAGCACGACGCGGATGACGCGGCGGCGGCGCTGGAGTTCATCGCGGCCGACCGCGTGGTCGAGGTCAACATCCAGCACGGCGTCGACGGCGTCGAGACCGACATCGAGCAGGCCGCAGGTGCCGACATCTCGGACTTCAACCGCGGCAACATCAAGGCCCGCATCCGCATGGTCGCCCAATACGCACTGGCCGGGCACGACCGGATGCTGGTCATCGGAACCGATCATGCGGCGGAGGCCGTGACGGGGTTCTTCACGAAGTTCGGCGATGGCGCCGCCGACATCCTCCCGCTCTCGGGTCTCACCAAGCGCCAGGGAAAGAGCCTGCTTCGCGCCCTCGACGCGCCCGATCGCCTCTGGCTCAAGGTGCCGACCGCCGATCTGCTGGACGGCCAGCCCGGCCGAGCGGACGAGGACGAGCTGGGGATCACGTACGAGCAGATCGACGACTACCTGGAAGGGCGCGACGTGGATGCCGAGGCCGCCGCGCGCATCGAGGGCAAGTACCTCGCCAGCCAGCACAAGCGTCACCTGCCGGTGACGCCGACCGACACCTGGTGGCGCACCGACGCTCGCTGACCGAGGACCGGGTCGTGTCCGACCCGGGAACTAGTCTCGAAGCATGAGGATCGACACCGAGGAGCAGCGCGTCATATGGAGCGCCAGCGACCTGAAGCTGGCCGCCGAGTGCGAGTTCGCCTGGTGCCGCGCGATCGACGCGAAGCTCGGTCGGGTCCCCGCGGTCGTCGAGCCCGAGGATGCGACACTGCGACGCGCCGCCGAACTGGGCGACGTGCATGAGCTGAACGTGCTGCAGGCGTACCGCGACCGGTTCGGTGCCGGCGTCCACGAGGTGTCGAAGGTCTCGTCGCGTGAGGCCGCCTCGCTCGCCGCCGTCGTCGCCGAGACGAACGACGCGCTGCGCTCCGACGCCAGGGTCCTTTTCCAGGCCGCGTTCTCGACGGACGAGTTCGTCGGCTTCGCCGATTTCCTGCTGCGCGACGACGTTGGACGCTGGCGGGTGCAGGACTCGAAGCTCGCCCGTTCGGCCCGCGTCACCGCGCTCATGCAGCTCGCGGCATACGTCGACCAGCTCGACGGACTCGGTATCCTTCGGTCGGACGAGGTCGACCTCATCCTCGGCGACGGGACGCTCAGCACGCATGCCGTGGACGATCTGCTTCCACTGTTCCGGGTTCGGCGAGCCCGGCTGCGCGCCCTGATCGCCGATCGGTGCATCGCCGACGGTGCGTCCGGTGCGCCGCTCGCCTGGGGTGACGATCGAGGGGACCTGCAGATCAACGCATGCGGGCGGTGCGCCACGTGCGACGAGCAGGTGATCGCGCATCGCGACCTGCTGATGGTCGCCCGCATGCGCCCCGTGCAGCGGCAGAAGCTGCGCGCTGCCGGCATCCTCACGATCGACGACCTCGCGGTCGCGGCGGATGCTCCGGTCGGCATGAATGCCGATACCTTCGCCGCGCTGCGGACTCAGGCCCGGCTCCAGGCGGGTGTGCCGGCCGATGCCGATGCCGCCCCGCCGTTCGAGCTCGTGTCCGCGCATGCGATCGGGCTGATGCCCCGGCCGAGTCACGGCGACATCTTCTTCGATTTCGAGGGCGACCCGCTCTACACCGAGCCGACCGACACCGGCGGCAAGCCCGACTGGGGTATCGACTACCTCTTCGGCTGGATCGACAACGCCGAGCAGTATTCGGCGCTGTGGGCGCACACGTTCGCCGATGAGAAGCGCGCACTGCTCGACTTCCTGGACTTCGTGAAGGTGCGGCGCCAGGCCCACCCCGACATGCACATCTATCACTACGCGCCCTACGAGACCTCGCACCTCTCGGCGATGGCCGCCCGGTACGGCGTCGGCGAAGCCGACGTCGACCGCCTGCTGCGCGATGGCGTGTTCGTCGACCTCTATCCGCTCGTGCTGCGGTCGGTGCGTGTGGGTTCGCGCTCCTACTCGATCAAGAAGCTCGAGCCTCTCTACATGGGCGACGAAGTGCGCACCAGCGACGTGCAGAAGGGCGACGATTCGATCGTCCAGTACGTGCAGGCGCGCGAACTGCTGGATGCCGGCCAGCACGCCGAGGCGGATGACATCCTGGCCGACCTCGCGGACTACAACCGCTATGACTGCGTGTCCACGCGTCGCCTTCGCGATTGGCTGATCGGCCTCGCGAAGCAGGCAGGGGTGCGCCCCGCCCCGCCGGACGACATCGAGGCCCGCGCCTACGAGCCTTCGCCGCTGTCGCTCGCGCTGCTCGCCGATGGCGAGGCAGCGGCGCACGCCGGGGGAGACGGCGAGGTGCATCGCGTGGCCGCTGCGGCCATCGACTACTACCCGCGTGAGGCGAAGAGCTTCTGGCAGGGACACTTCCAGCGGCTGCGCGAACCGGTGTCGGTGTGGGAGCAGACACGTGACGTGCTGCGCGTCGACATCGAACGCAGTCGCGAGATCGAGGACTGGGCAGTGGGAGAGGGCAACCGCACGCTGACGCGACTCGTCGAGCTGCGCGGCGAGGTGGCGCCGGGCAGCACGCTCGGCATCGGTGGTCGCCCCTTCGCGCTGTACGAGACGCCGGCGCCGTTCGGGGCCGACATGCTGTCGCGGGTGATCCATGTCCCTCATGAGGTCGAGATCGTCGAGGTGCTCGACGACGGCTACGTCGTCCGCGAGCGCGCGGTGCAGGGCGAGACGTGGAGCGATCTTCCGCTCGCGCTGACGCCGGCGTCGCCGCCGAATGCGGCCTCTCAGCAGAAGGCGATCGAGGAGTGGGCGCAGGCGGTGCATCTGGCGGCCCCCGATTTCCCGCGCGATGCAGCGACCGACATCCTGCGCAGGGCGGTGCCGCGCACGGTCTCCGGTGCGGCGCTGCCTGCTCCCGACGACAGCACGATCGATGCGATCGTGCGCGGCATCCTCGACCTGGATCGCAGCTACATCGCGGTGCAGGGCCCACCCGGCACCGGCAAGACGTTCACGGGCTCTCAGGTGATCGCCCGTCTCGTGAGGGATCACGGATTCAAGGTCGGCGTCGTCGCGCAATCGCACGCGATCGTCGAGACGCTGCTCGGTCGCGTGATCGAGGACGGCGTCCCTGCTGCCCGGGTCGCGAAGAAGCCGAAGGATGCCGATGCGGAGCATCCGTTCACGGTGATCAACAAGGACGGCATGGCCGCCTTCATCGGCGAGCACCCCGACGGTTTCGTCGTCGGCGGCACCGCATGGGACTTCAGCAACACGCGGCGGGTGGAGCGCGACGGTCTCGACCTGCTCGTGATCGACGAGGCGGGGCAGTTCTCGCTCGCCTCGACGATCGCGGTGGCGGCCGGTGCGAAGAACCTGCTTCTGCTGGGCGATCCGCAGCAGCTTCCGCAGGTGAGCCAGGGGACGCACCCCGAGCCCGTCGACACCTCGGCGCTGGGGTGGGTGATGGCGGGACAGCAGGTTCTCGACCCCGCGCACGGCTACTTCCTGGCGAATTCGTGGCGGATGCACCCGGCCGTCGCCGAGCCGGTCTCGCGCCTGGCCTATGCGGGCCGGCTCGCGTCGGCACCGGGAACGGAGAGCCGGTTGGTCGACGGGGCCGAACCGGGGGTGCACGTGACCCCGGTTCGTCATCGCGGCAACGCGACGCAGTCGCCGGAGGAGGCCGCCGAAGTACTGCGCATCGTGCAGAACCTGCTCGGGCGCGGCTACACCGACGGCATGACGGGGGAGGCGCCGCGTGCCCTCGATCAGGCCGACATCATCGTCGTGGCGCCCTACAACGCGCAGAAGCAGCTGATCCACGAGGTTCTGACTGATGCCGGCTACGACCGGATCCCGGTGGGCACCGTCGACAACTTCCAGGGCAAGGAGGCCGTCGTCTCGATCACATCGCTGGCGGCATCCAGCGGGCGGGATGCCCCACGCGGACCGGAGTTCCTACTGCTGCAGAACCGGCTGAACGTCGCCATCTCCCGGGCGAAGAGCGTCGCGTATCTCGTGCACTCGCCTGCACTCCTGGACGATCTGCCGTGGACGGTCGAGGGCGTCGCGCGTCTCAGCGCGTTCGCGCGGCTGGTCGGCGCTCCCTGAGTCGGGCGGCTGCTCGCTCAGCGGCGAGGTCGTGCCGGACCGTCAGACCGTGCCGTACAGCCGGTCTCCGGCGTCGCCGAGGCCGGGGACGATGTAGCCCTTCTCGTTGAGACGCTCGTCGAGAGCTCCCAGCACGAGCGTCACGTCACGATCGCCGACGAGCTTCTCGATAGCGGCGACGCCTTCGGGAGTGCCGAGCAGGCAGATCGCGGTGACGTCCTTCGCGCCGCGGTCGAACAGGAACTGGATCGCGACAGCCAGCGAGCCGCCGGTGGCGAGCATCGGGTCGATCGCGAAGCACTGGCGGTCGCTGAGATCGTCCGGCAGTCGTTCGGCGTACGTCGTCGGCTCGAACGTCTCCTCATCGCGGACCATGCCGAGGAACCCGACCTCGGCCGTGGGGAGCAGCTTGACCATGCCCTCCAGCATCCCGAGCCCGGCGCGCAGGATCGGCACGACGATCGGTCGCGGCTCGGAGATCTTGACGCCCATGGTCGTCGCCACAGGGGTCGTGATCTCGATGGGCGAGACCCGCACGTTCCGGGTCGCCTCGTAGGCGAGCAGCGTCACGAGCTCTTCGGTCAGCTGCCGGAAGACCGGCGAGGGAGTGCGCGCGTCGCGCAGCACCGAGAGCTTGTGGGTGATGAGAGGGTGGTCGGCGACGTGAACACGCATGGATCAAGGGTAGTGCCCGCAGCCGCCGGCAATAGGGTCGAGGTATGACCGGATCCGACGAACAGGGGATGCGGCGTGCGCTCGATCTCGCTCGGGATGCCGCGGCGACCGGCGACGTGCCCGTCGGTGCGGTCGTGCTGGACCCGTCCGGCCGGGTCATCGCCGAAGGACGCAACACCCGCGAGGAGACGCACGATCCCACCGGCCACGCGGAGATCGTCGCGCTGCGCGCTGCCGCGGCATCCCTCGCGTCCTGGAATCTGGAGGGCCACACCCTGGTCGTCACACTGGAGCCGTGCGTGATGTGCGCCGGGGCGATTCTGCAGGCCAGGGTCGCGCGGGTCGTGTTCGGCGCGTGGGACGAGAAAGCAGGGGCAGCGGGTTCCCTGTACGACGTGCTGCGCGATCGGCGCCTGCCCTACCGTGCCGAGGTGATCGGCGGGCTTCAGGAGGATGCCGCGATCGCGCTGCTGCGCGACTTCTTCGAAGCGCGCCGCTGATCCGCGCGCCGCAGCGTCGGAGAAGTGCGCTCCGTCGGGGGCGATTGACGGGATGCGTCCGACGGACGGTCCGTGGTCGCGGCGAGACGCCAGCCGGTTCAGTCCGCTGACTTGAGCACGAAGACGTCGGTCGACGGCTCGGGGTCGAGGGACGGGCGGTAGATGTCCGGCTCGATGTAGATCGCGCGGGCGACGGGGACGGCATCGCGGATCCGCTTCTCGATGTCGTTGATGTCGTCGGCGGCCTCGCGCACGGTGGTGTCGCCCGACATCGCGATCTTCGCGGCCACGAGAAGCTCATCGGGTCCGAGATACAGCGTCTTCAGGTGGATGAGCTTCTCGACCTCCGGGCCGGCGGTGATCGCGTCGACGATGCGGTCGTGGTCACCGGGGTTCGCGCCCTCGCCGACCAGCAGGCTCTTGGTCTCCACGCCGAGGACGATCGCGATCACGACGAGCAGGATTCCGATCATGAGCGTGCCCAGCGCATCGAACAGCGGGTTGCCCGTGATCACGGTCAGGCCGACGCCGAGCAGGGCGAAGGTGAGGCCGGTCAGCGCGCCGACATCCTCGAGCAGGACGACGGGGAGCTCCGGCGCCTTGGCCCGGCGAACGAACGACACCCAGGACTGCCCCTTCGCGCGGACGTGGTTGCTCTCGCGGACGGCGGTGCGCAGCGAGAACGACTCCAGCCCGATCGAGACCAGCAGCACGACGATCGGCAGCCACCACCAGTTCTCGTCGAGAGCGTGCGGATGCGTGAGCTTGTCGATGCCCTCGTAGATCGCGAACACGCCGCCGACCGAGAACAGGATGATCGAGACGACGAACGCGTAGACGTAGCGCTCGCGGCCGTAGCCGAAGGGATGCTCGCGGTCCGCGACCCGCTTCGCCTTGCGCCCACCGAGCATGAGGAGCAGCTGATTTCCGGAGTCGGCGACCGAGTGGATCGCCTCGGCGAGCATGGATGCCGAGCCGGAAAGCGCCCACGCGATGAACTTCGCCAGCGCGATGCCCATGTTCGCCAGGAACGCCGCGAGAATGGCCTTGCCGCCGCCGGATGCACTCATGGCACGAGTCTAGTTCCGGCGTCCTGCCGACGTGGCAGGACCGCGCTGGGCGTCCGAGACCCGCCTTAGGATGACGATATGGCTGACTCCCTTCCTTCCCTGGCGTTCCTCGGTGCGGGTTCGATGGGCGGTGCGATCCTGCACGGGGTCGTCGCCTCCGGCATCCCTGTCGAAGGCGGCATCGTCGCGACGAATCGCACGGCGCAGAAGGCCGCGGCTCTCGCCGATCTCTCCGGCGTCACGGCGATCGCGCTGGATGAGCATCCGGACGGGAACACGGATGCCGCGGCATCCGCACGGGTCATCCTCATCGGCGTGAAGCCGGCGATGGTGCCGGACCTCCTCCGCGAGATCGCTCCAGTGCTGCGCCCGGATGTGATCGTCGTCAGCCTCGCCGCGGGGGTGACCCTCGCGACGTTCGCCGAGCACCTCGGCGAGGACGCGCGGGTGATCCGTTCGATGCCGAACACTCCGGCCACCGTCGGCAAGGCGGTCACCGGTCTCGCATCCGGCCCGTCCGCCCGCCCGGATGACGTCGCAGTGGTCCGCCGCCTGTTCGAGCTCGTCGGCGCCGTGATCGAGGTCCCCGAGGACATGATCGACGCCCTTTCGACGATCTCCGGTTCGGGCCCCGCCTACGTCTTCCTGCTGATCGAGGAACTCACCAAGGCCGCCATCGGCAAGGGCTTCACCGACGCGGACGCGCGGCTCATGGCCGAGCAGACGTTCATCGGTGCCACGGCCCTTCTCGATGCCTCCGGCGAGGATCCCGCCGAGTTGCGCCGCCGCGTGACGAGTCCGAAGGGCACGACCGAGCGCGCCGTCGCCGTGCTGCAGGACGCGCACCTCGATGCCGTCTTCGCGGAAGCCACGGATGCCGCGCTCGCACGCGCGCGCGAACTCGCCGCAGGCGCCTGACATGGAGCTGCGCTTCGCCGGGCCGGTCTGGTTCTGGCGAGGTCCTGCGCCGTTCCACTTCGTGACGGTGCCCGCGGCCGAAAGCGAGATGATCCACGACGTCGCCGGGATCGTCACCTACGGCTGGGGGATGATCCCGGTGCGGGTCACGGTCGGGTCCACGACGCTGTCGACCTCGCTCTGGCCAAAGGACGGCGGATACATCGTGCCGATCAAGAAGGCGCTGCAGGATTCCGAGTCCATCGCCGTCGACGACGTGATCGAGATCACGCTCGACATCGATGCCTGACGCGAACCGCGAGACGTGGGTTGCGGCCTGAGACTTGGCCAGGGCGACCAAGTCTCAGCCCACAGAGCAAGTTTCGCGGGTGGGAACCGCTCAGCGGTCGAGGCTGGCGAACCGTTCGATGTCGACGTTCGTCCCCGACACGATGATGAGGTCGTGATTCGTGACCACGGTGTCCGCCTCGGCGTAGCGGAACGGCTTGCCTGGACTCTTCACGCCGACGACGGTGACGTTGTACTTCGTGCGCACACCGGACTGGTTGAGACCGACTCCCCGGATGAACTTCGGCGGGTACATCTTCGCGAGCACGAAGTCGTCGTCGAAGCGGATGAAGTCCAGCATCCGGCCGCTGACGAGGTGCGCGACGCGCTCGCCGGCTTCGCGCTCGGGATAGATGACGTGGTTGGCGCCGACGCGCGCGAGGATCTTGCCGTGCGACTGCGACACGGCCTTGGCCCAGATCTGCGGGACTTTCAGGTCGACGAGGTTGGCCGTGATGAGCACGGATGCCTCGATGAGCGAGCCGACCGCGACCACCGCGACCTGGAAGTCCTGCGCGCCGATCTGACGCAGAGCGTCGATGTTGCGGGCGTCCGCCTGGACGGTGTGGGTGACGCGATCGGACCACTTCTGCACGAGTTCGAGGCTGTCGTCGATCGCGAGCACCTCGCGGTCGAGCCGATCCAGCTCGCCGGCGCACGCCGCGCCGAAGCGGCCGAGTCCGATCACGAGGACGGGGGCATCGCCCCGGATGACGTCAACCAACGATCGGCCTTTCCACGGGCAGCGAGTAGAGCTGCGTTCGCGACGTCGCGGCGACCGCCGCGGCGAGTGTCACTGTACCAACGCGTCCCATGAAGATCGTCGCCGCCATCACGTAGGACGCGGAATCCGGCAGCTCCGCGGTGAGTCCGGTCGACAGCCCGACCGTGCCGAAGGCGGAGATGACGTCGAAGAGGACGTGACTGATGTCCGCCTTGGTGATCTGCGCGATCACGATCGTCGACAGGGCGACGATCGTCGCGCCCCAGGCGACGACCGAGAGCGCGACGCGCTGCACATCGCTGGGGATGCGGCGGCCGAAGACCTCGACCGACTGGCGTCCCTTGGCCTCCGACCAGACGGCGATCGCGAGCACGGCGAGAGTGGTCACCTTGATGCCGCCGGCGGTGGATGCCGAGCCGCCGCCGACGAACATGAGCATGGATCCCGCCACGAGCGACGACCCGTTGAGGTCGGCCATGTCGATGACGTTGAAGCCGCCGGAGCGGGTCATGGCGGAGAGGAAGAACGCCTGGAACGTCGTGTCAGCGGCATCCATCGATCCGAACGTCTGCGGATTGTCGTACTCCAGGATCAGGAAGACGACGGCGCCGGCGAAGAACAGGATGATCGTGGTGATCAGCGTCAGTTTGGTGTGCAGCGACCAGCGATTGACGTGCCAGTGGTGCTTGGCGAGCGTGTAGATCACCGGGAACCCGATGCTGCCGAGGAAGACGCTCATCATGAGGACGGTCAGGACGAAGTAGTCGTCCGCGAAGACCGCGACCCCGCCCGCGTTCGGTGCGAATCCGGTGTTGGTGAAGGACATCGCCGCGAAATACGGTGCTTCCCAGAGCGCCACGAGCGGATCGATGCCCGCCATCACGAGCCCCGGATACAGCAGCACGGCGACAACGCCCTCGATGACGAGCGTCGACAGCGCGACGGTGGTCAGCAGCTGACCGACTTCGCCGAGCCGCACGGTCTGCCCCTCGTTGACCGGCCCGCCATGGGCCCGGAGCGGGTTCGTGTCGCCGGCAGCGATCAGCTTGGCGCGCAGACCCAGGCGCTTGGAGATCACCATCCCCATCAGCGACGCCAGCGTCAGCACGCCCATGCCGCCGATGTTCACGCCGATGAAGATGACGACGTGGCCGAACCCGGACCAGTGGGTCGCCATGTCGACGGTCGCCAGGCCTGTCACGCAGATCGTGGAGACCGCGACGAACAGCGCATCCGCGAGTGGCGTGATGGTGCCAGATGCGGACGCGAAGGGCAGCGAGAGCAGTGCCGTGAACACCAGCACCAGGGCGGCGAAGATGACGATCGCGAACCGGGACGGCGACGACGTCACCAGGTGCTTTCCGAGCTGGAACGCGCGCCGCAGGCCATGCCGGGGAGAGACGGCAGACGAGATGCCTGACATCGTTCCCCTTTCTCATCGATCGCTGGACTCGCCCCGCTGAGGAGCCTTCGTCATGGTACTCCGCCCGTGGGACGACTACCCTGATCACATGACCGACATCTTCGACGTGATCGCGGACGGCACGAGGCGAGACATCCTCCAGCTCCTGCTCCGGCGGTCGTCCGATGGGGATGCCGGCACCAGCGTGACCCAGATCGTCAGCGAGCTCGGCATCAGCCAGCCGACGGTGTCGAAGCACCTCAAGGTGCTGCGCGAGGCGGAACTGGTCACGGTGCGCGAGGACGGACAGCGTCGCTATTACAGCCTGGCCATCGAGCCGCTCGAGGTCATCGACGACTGGCTGATGCCGTTCCTCGTCGACGCGTTCGACGATCGGACCGACCTGGAACTCGTCGCGCTCCCCGACGGTGCGGCGCACGCGGCCGAAGCGGTCGGCCGTGCCGCGGCATCCGCCAAGCACGTCGTCCAGAGCGCGCTCAAGCGGCTCGGAGGCTGACGCGGCGAACCCGCCAGACGCGCGCAGCGCCGGACGGGTTCGGATCGGATGCCGCGGTCAGCGCCGTCCGGCCTTCCGGCGGAACAGCCACGCGCCCCAGACGACGGCGACCACGAGGATCGCGACGCACCAGACGATCGCCTGCAGCGGTTCGCTGTCGACAGGGGTCCCCATCAACAGGGCCCTGATCGTCTCGACGATCGGGGTGATCGGCTGGTACTCGGCGATCGGCTGCAGCCACTCGGGCATGCTGGCGACAGGGACGAAGGCGCTCGAAAGGTACGGCAGGAACAGCAGGACGAAGCCGTAGCCGTTCGCGCCCTCCGGCGAGCCCGCGGCCAGCCCGATCGCCGCGAACAGGTACGTGATCGCGAGAATGTACAGCGCGATGAGCGCGCCCGTCGCGACCCACTCGCCGAAGTCGGCGGTCGGTCGGAATCCCACGAGCACGCCGACGCCGATGACGATCGACGTCGCGACGAGGTTGCGGATCAGGCTCGCCACCACGTGACCGGTGAGCACCGCCCCCGCGCGCAGCGGCATGGTGCGGAACCTGTCGATGATGCCGGTGCGCATGTCGTTGGCGACGTACACCGCGGTCGACGACGCGCCGAACCCGGCGCACGTCAGGATGATGCCCGGCACCACGTAGTCGACGTACGCGCCGGACGGATCGATGGCGCCGCCGAACACCCACGTGAACATCAGCATGAGCATCACGGGCAGCAGGATCGCCATGAGCAGCGATTCGCCATCGCGCAGCGAATGCCGCAGGCTCCGCCCGACGAAGATCGCCTCGGCGGTCGCGCCGCGCAGCCGAGGACGGAGAGCGGGGACGGATGGGGCCGCCGGTGCGACGGTCAGGCCGGTCATGCGGACTCCTTCATGGATTCGGCGCCCACCAGCGCTTCGGAGGTCGGGCGGTCGGTCGCGGTCAGGGTGAGGAAGACGTCGTCCAGGGTGGGGCGGCGCAGGCTCACGGTGCCCGCTGCTCCCTGCTCGTCCAGCAGGTCGAGCGCACGGCGCAGGCCCGGCAGAGTGCCATCGGTCGCGACCTCGCGGATCAGGTCGCCGTGCACGTCGTGCACTTCGACGGTGTCACCGCCGATCCGCGACTTCAGCTGGTCCGCGGTGCCGAGTGCCACGATGCGTCCGTCGTTCAGGACGGCGATCCGGTCGGCGAGCTGGTCGGCCTCCTCGAGGTACTGCGTGGTCAGGAACACGGTGGTCCCGGCATCCGCCATCGCACGGATGATCTCCCACAGATCGCGCCGGCTGCGGGTGTCGAGTCCGGTGGTCGGCTCGTCGAGGAACAGGATCTCCGGCGTGATGACGAAGCTCAGCGCGAGGTCCAGACGCCGCCGCATGCCACCGGAGTAGGTGCGCACCGCGCGGGACGCGGCGTCGGCCAGTCCGAAGCGCTCGAGCAGTTCGGTGGAGCGACGGCGCGCTGCCGCGCGGCCGAGGCCGGAGAGCCGGCCGAACATCACGACGTTCTCGGTCGCGGTGAGGGCGTCGTCGACGGCGGCCGATTGGCCCGTCAGACTGATCCGCTGCTGGACGGCGGTCGGGTCGGTGCGGACGTCGAATCCGCCGACGGACACGATGCCGGCATCGGGCCGCGTGAGCGTTGTGAGGATGTTGATGGCGGTGGTCTTGCCTGCGCCGTTCGGGCCGAGCAGCGCGAACACCTCGCCGGGGGCGACCGCCAGGTCGATCCCGGCGAGGACGACGTGATCGCCGAAGCGCTTGTGCAGGCCCGTGATCTCGATCGCTGGGGTGGGCATGAGCGTGATTCCTTTCTGTGGAGCGCATAAACTGTGTACGTCGGATACAACTGTGTATGACCATAACACACGGTTTAGCAAATAAACAGAAGTAGGATGGCGGCATGACCAACGAGGAACTTCCGGAGCTGCCTCGCGGGATCGCGCTGGCCTGGGGCGTCGCGGCGAACCCGCAGCGCGGGCCCAAACGCGAGATGAGTGTGGAGCGGATCGTCGAGGCCGCGGTGGAACTGGCTGATGCGGACGGGATCGGCGCAGTGTCGATGGCGGCCGTGGCGGCGAAGCTCGGCTTCACGCCGATGTCGCTCTACCGGTACGTCAGTGCGAAGGACGACCTGCTGCTGCTGATGCAGGAGGAAGCGACCGGTCTGCCTCCGGAGGCGCATCGCGAGGAGGAGGGCTGGCGGAACAGGCTCCGCGCACTGTTCGAAGCGCAGGTGCTCATCTATCTGCGCCACCCGTGGATCCTGGCGCTCCCGATCACCGGGTCACCGATCACCCCCAACAGCTCGGCGTGGATCGATGCCGGCCTCGAGTCGCTCGCCGACACCCCGCTGACCGAGTCCGAACGGCTGGCTGTCGCGCTCGCGATGACCGGTCAGGCGCGCTGGTACGGGGTGGTCCTCGCGGGGTACTCGGAGCAGTCGCGCGTCACCGGTCTCACGGCGGACGAGGTCTCGGCTCGGGAATCCGCACTGTTCGACCGCGTGATCTCGGTGGACGAGTACCCGCACCTGCGCCGGGCGATCGACGCCGGGGTGTTCGTCGATCAGCAGGATCCGTTCCGATTCGCGACCGAGCGCCTGCTCGACGGCATCGGCATGTACATCGACGCACTCGATCGCGGCGACGAGCACGCATCGATCCAGGAGTGGCTCGCGGTCGAGAAGGCGGAGCTCGCCGGAGACAAGAAGTATCGCGAAGCGCAGAAGGCGGTGCGGGATGCGGAGAAGGCGCTGCGCGACGCGCGCAAGCACGAGCGCCAGGCGCTGCGCGATGCGCGTGAACGCCTCGCGCGCAGCTGACAGCCACACAGGTCACAGCAGTCACGTGGGTTTACACGCGTGACATGTTCGCCCTAGAGTGTGCTTCAGCAGAAAGGGGTACAGGGGATGCCCGAAGTTCCAGACGTTCGCTTCCTGACGGTCGCCGAAGTCGCCGAGATCATGCGCGTGTCGAAGATGACCGTGTACCGGCTCGTGCACTCGGGCGACCTGCCGGCGATCCGATTCGGCCGCAGCTACCGCGTGCCGGAGTCGGCCGTGGCCGATGCGATGCAGCGCCCGATCGCCGATGCCGGCTGAACGGATGCAGGCGTGACCGGCGCACCGTGTTCGGTTTGCTAGACTGATCCGAGGCATTTTTCCGTGCCCGTACCCGGGTGTCCCGAATTGTGCGACATCCAGCCCCTGACGTAGTGAGGTTTCCGTGGGTTCTGTCATCAAGAAGCGCCGCAAGCGCATGGCGAAGAAGAAGCACCGCAAGCTGCTTCGCAAGACTCGCCACCAGCGCCGCAACAAGAAGTAAGCGGCCCAGACACGAGCGCCCCCGACTGCTCCTCGAGCGAGTCGACAGGGGGCGCTTTGTGTCTCTCCCGTGAGCCCGGCCAGAGCGCCCCGTCCCTGAGGAAGCAATGAAGTCGATCACCGTCGCCGAACTCGCCGAGAGGTCGGACACCCCGCTCATCGACGTCCGCGAGCGCGATGAATTCGCCCGCGGACACGTCCCCGGAGCGGTGAACATCCCGCTGTCCGAGATCGGCAACCGCCTCGAGGAACTGCCGGCCGAGGCGTTCCACGTCATCTGCCAGATCGGCGGTCGCTCGGCGCGCGTCGTCGAGGCCCTCGAGGCCCGCGGCTACGACGTGACCAACGTCGACGGCGGCACGGGGGAGTGGGTCGCGCAGGGGCGCGAGATCGCGATCCCGTCAGCGTGACCACGCTCACCATCATCGGCAAGCCCGACTGCCACCTCTGCGACGTCGCCCACGAGGTCGTGGATGCCGTGATCGCCGAACTCCCGGACGAGGCGGCGGATCGTGTCGAGATCGTCGAGGCCTCGATCCAGAACGACCCCGCACTGTACGAGCTGTGGTGGGAGAAGATCCCGGTGCTCCTGATCGACGGCGAACTGCATGCGCACTGGCGGGTGTCGCCCGATCGGCTGCGCGAGAGACTGGAGAAGGCATGACCATCCGACACGTCGTCACGTGGAAGCTCGCCAGCGAGGATGCCGCGGAGCGCGCTGCCCAGGCCGCCGAGGTCGCGCGGCGGCTGAACGCCCTCGCAGGCGTCGTCCCCGAGCTGCTCTCGATCTCGGCGGGCGCGAACAGTCTGTATCCCGACGCGAACTGGGACGTCACCCTCGTCTCGGACTTCGCGGATGCCGCGGCGCTCGAGGCATATCAGGTGCACCCCGCGCACGAGGAGGCCGCCGGGTACATCAGATCCGTCGTGTCGGGGCGGGTCGCCGTCGACTTCGAGATCTGAGCGCGGGACCCAGTACCACACCTGCTGAAACCGAAACGTAACCTCGCAGCGGCGAATATCCACGGTCATCGGCTCCGCGACGTGTTTAGATGTGTTCACCCACACGTCAGCGGGCGTCCTCGCCCCATCACTCTGGAGCGATCATGACCCGTCGTCGCACCCTCGTCACCGGAGTCGCCCTCGCGGCCGCATCCGTGTTCTTCCTCGCCGGCTGCGCCGGTGGGACCGACCCCGGAGCGCAGGCTCCGGACGGCGGCGCGGACTACGGACTCGTCGAAGCGGGAACGCTGACCGTCTGCTCGGATGTTCCCTACCCGCCGTTCGAGGACTTCGACGACACCACGGACAGCGGCTTCACGGGCTTCGACATCGACCTGCTGACGGCGGTCGCCGAGAAGCTCGACCTGAAGATCGCGGTGCAGGACACGGGCTTCGACGCGCTGCAGTCCGGTACGACGCTGCTCGCGGGCACGTGCGACATCGGTGCCTCAGCCATGACCATCACCGATGAGCGCAAGGCGAACATCGACTTCTCCGACCCGTACTACGACTCGCTGCAGTCGCTGATGGTGCCCGCCGATTCCGACATCAAGTCGATCGACGATCTCGCCGGCAAGACGGTCGGCGTCCAGCAGGGCACGACGGGCGAGGCCTACACGACCGACAATGCGCCGGAGGGCACCGAGATCGTGCGCCTGCCGTCCGACGGCGAGCTGTGGCCGGCGATCCAGGCGGGTCAGGTCGATGCCATCCTGCAGGACCTTCCGGTGAACGTCGAACACGTGCGTGCCGATGACACGTACACGATCGTCGAGGAGTACGACACCGAGGAGTCCTACGGCTTCGCCTTCGCGAAGGACGAGAAGACCGAGCTGCTCGAAGCGGTGAACGGTGCACTCGCCGATCTGCGCGACGACGGCACCTACCAGGAGATCTACGACTCCTACTTCGCCGCCGAGTGATCCGCTTCCACCGGTACGACGGAGTACGACGATGGCGATGAAACGCAGGACCAGGCAGCGCCTGTATCGTCTGGCGATGTACGCCCTCTTCGTCGCCGTCGTCGGATGGGCGATCCTGGCGACGGACTGGCCGCGCTTCAGCAAGCAGTTCCTCAACCCCGAGGTCGCGGCCGGCCTGTTCCCGGACATCGTCACGGTGGCGCTGGTCAACACGCTGCTGTACACCCTGATCGGATTCGCCGGCGGCGCAATTCTCGGCATCCTGCTCGCGATCCTCAAGCTCTCCAGCATCCTGCCGTTCCGCTGGTTCGCGACCGCGTGGATCGAGCTGTTCCGGGGGCTCCCCGCACTGCTGACGATCTTCGCCGTCGCGTTCATGCTGCCGATCGGACTCGGGATCAAGGTCCCGGGCGGTCCGGCGGCGCAGGGCGTGGTCGGTCTGATCATGGTCGCCTCGGCGTACATGGCCGAGGTCATCCGCGCCGGCATCCAGGCGGTGCCGAAGGGGCAGACCGAGGCATCCAGATCGCTGGGCATGTCGCCGACCAAGACGATGTTCTGGGTCGTGCTGCCGCAGGGGTTCCGCATCATCATCCCGCCGCTCACGAATGAATTCGTGCTGCTGCTCAAGGACACCTCGCTGGTCTACATCGCCGGTACGACGATCATGTCGCGCGAGCTGACCACATTCGCGCGCGACAGTTCGTCGGCGACGGCGAACGGCACGGCGCTCGTCGTGGCCGCGGCGCTCTACCTGATCGTGACCATCCCGCTGACGCGCCTGGCCGCGTGGCTCGAACGACGACTGGCGAGGCAGCGATGAGCACGGATCTGATCGACATCCACGCTCCGGCGATCGAGGCCCGCGGCCTGGTGAAGACCTTCGGCGACAACGAGGTGCTCAAGGGCATCGATCTGATCGTGTCGGCCGGTGAGGTCGTCTGCGTGATCGGGCCATCCGGCTCGGGCAAGTCCACCCTGCTGCGCTCGGTGAATCTCCTGGAGGAGCCCACCGGCGGGAAGATCCTGATCGAGGGGATCGACATCCTCGATGAGGGCACCGACATCGACCGGGTCCGCACGCGCATCGGCATGGTGTTCCAGAGCTTCAACCTGTTCCCGCACCTCGACGTGCTCGGAAACCTGACGCTCGCGCAGCGCCGGGTGCTGAAGAGAGCCAAAGCGGATGCCGAGAAGGTCGCCCGCGAGATGCTCGACCGGGTCGGGCTGGCCGACAAGGTCGATGCGTATCCGGGGCACCTGTCCGGCGGCCAGCAGCAGCGCGTGGCGATCGCGCGGGCGCTGTGCATGAACCCGGACATGATGCTCTTCGACGAGCCGACGTCCGCGCTCGACCCCGAGCTCGTCGGCGAGGTGCTGCAGGTCATGCGGACGCTCGCCGAAGAGGGGATGACGATGCTCGTCGTGACCCACGAGATGGGGTTCGCGCGCGAGGTCGGATCCCGCCTGATCTTCATGGACGGCGGCGTGATCGTCGAGGAGGGCGACCCGCGCGCGGTGCTCACCGACCCGCAGCATCAGCGGACGAAGGACTTCCTCTCGCGGGTGCTGTAGCCGCGGTCGCTCGTCAGGCTGACTCGCGCAGCACCAGCCGGTGACTGACGACCCGATGCGCGTCGACGCCGGCATCCCCGTCCGAGAGCGCGACGGCCAGTTCGAGCGTGTGGCGGGCGACCTCGTCGAGGTCGACGGCGAGCGTCGTGAGCGTCGGCGCGACGAGCGTGCCGATCGAGAGGCCGTCGACGCCGGCCACGCGGATGTCGCCGGGGACGTCGAGTCCGGCGTGCCGGCACGCCGACAGCACGCCGAAGGCCATGAGGTCGTTGAACGCGAGGATCGCATCCGGACGTGCGCTTCGGCGGATGATCTGGGCGGCGACGGCCGAGGCGTGCTCCGGCGTGGAGGCGGCGGCGTGGACGAGTTCGGGCGCGAGGCCGCGGCGTTCGAGCGCGGCGATCATCTCGAGCCCGCGACCGCTTGCGGCGTGGGGCTCCGACGCGTCCAGCACGACGGGACGCCGCGTGCCGACCGCGGCGAGGTGGGCCGCGAGGTCGTCGATCGCGGCGGCGGGGTCCAGGAGCACTCCGGGGTGCGGCGACTCGTCGCCGGCGTCGAGGAGGATGAGCGGCGTCGTGCCGAACCGGAGCCCCCACTCCGGACCCCACGCGCCGAGATAGCCGACGACGACATCCACCTGCGCATGCAGCGAGTGCAGCATCCGGTCGGCGGCCCCGGCCAGACCGATGTCGACCAGCGAGACGCTCCATCCGTCGACGGCCGCACGACGGACCATCGCTGCGGCGAGCTCCGGCGAGTACGGATTGCGCAGATCGCTGACGACCAGACCGAGCTGGCGATCGCCGCCGGTGACCAGCCCTCGGCCGAAGCGGGACGGTCGATAGGAGAGCGCGCTCGCGGCATCGAGGACGCGGCGCTTGGTCTCGGCGCTGATGCCCGGCATGTCGTTGATCGCGCGGGTGACCGTCTGACGCGAGACGCCCGCGGCTGCGGCGACGTCGAGGATGGTCGCCCGACGGCGGGGCGATCCCTCAGCGGGATCGCCCCGCTCGGTCAGCTGCCCAGGTTCAGCCATGCCACCTCTTCGGCCGTGAGATCGACGGTGAGTCCCCGCATCGACGAGCGGGTCTCCTCGATCGTACGGGGTCCGAAGAGGGGGAACGTGGGGAACGGCTGCGCCAGGACGTAGGCGAGCGCGATCGCCGTCGTCGGTACCCCGCGCTCGGCACCGAGGTGCTCTGCGCGGCGCAGACGCTCGAAGTTGTCGTCGCTGTAATAGCAGCGCACGAGCTCGGGATCGCTGAGATCGTCCGGGTGGGCGCGGCCGGCGAAGAAGCCGCGCGCCTGAGACGACCAGGGCAGGAGGGGGAGCTGCCGCTCCTCGAGCCAGCGTCGGGACGCGGCATCCGTCACGTGAACGCACCCCGCCCACGGCACGTCGTAGGCTTCGGCGAGTCCGAAGTGGTCGCTGACGACGCCGAACCCCTGACGGCCGTTCGCCGCGGCGTAGGCGTTGGCCTCGTCGATGCGCTCCGGAGTCCAGTTCGAACCGCCGAACACGCGGATGCGCCCCGCGCGCGCATGTTCGTCGAGGACATCGACGAACTCCCCGACGGGGACATCCGGGTTGTCGCGGTGGAGCATATAGATGTCGGCGTAGTCGGTGCCCTGTCGTTCCAGGCTCTCGATCAGCTGACGAGACACGGATTCCGGGTCGCAGTGCGGCGTGTGCCCGCCCTTGGTGATGACCACGACCTCCTCGCGGATGCCGCGGTTCGCGATCCAGCGTCCGAGGCGCCGCTCGAGGTCGCCGTCGCCGTAGATGTAGGCGGTGTCGAAGACGTTGCCGCCCTGCTCGGCGTAGACGTCGAAGACCGCCGAGGCATGTGCGAGGTTCGGCTGGTTGTCGACGCCCATCACGAGCCGCGAGACGCGCTTGTCGATGCCGGGGATCTCCCCGTACTGCATGACCGTCGCGGTGCTCCCGCCGGATGCCGCGCGGACCGGCGGGATGTCGACGTCATCGGCCTCGAAGGCGTACTGCAGTCCGATCGCGGCGCGCCACCGGTCGAGCGTGCGCGCGGTCGCCAGCGTCTCGGCCGACGTCATCTCGGGTGCATCCGCGCGGCCTTCACGGAGGGCCGCGATGGTGGCGTCCGCCTCGAGACCGTAGGCGTCCGTCGCATCGATCGTGATGGTGCGGACGCCGTCGGTCGCGGCGATCTCGATCGTGGTGTCGCCCGCGGGCACCCACGGCTCCGCGATGCGGATGCTGCCGCGCTCGCCCAGGATCGTCACCGTGTTCTCGGCCGGTGCCATGACACCCGTGGTGAGCGTCGCCGTGATGCCGCTGCGGTAGGTCGCCTTCGCGACGGTCCACTCGTCGACGCCGGTGGGGCCCAGGGTTCCGGATGCCGTCAGCTCGACGGGCTCGGACGCGTGCACGCCATCGGCGGCATCCACGATCGCAGCGGCCATCGTGGTCGGGTAGCCGCCGACGTCGAGGATTCCGCCGCCGGCGACGGCCGGGTCGAACAGCCTTCCGGCTCGCTCGCCGACCCGGAAGGCGAAGGATGCGTCGATGTGCGTGACCCGTCCGATCGCGCCCTCGCGGACGAGGTCGAGCACGGCGCGCGTCTGCGGGTGGAAGCGGTACATGTACGCCTCGACGAGCGGGACGCCGGCCTGGCGTGCGGCATCGACGAGCGCCATCGTCGTGCCGTGGTTCACGGACAGCGGCTTCTCGCACAGCACGGCCTTGCCTGCGGCGATCGCCTCGAGCACGAGGGCGGGATGCCCGGTGTGCACGCTGGAGACGTACACGGCGTCGACGCGCGGGTCGGCGAGGGCCTGCGCGTAGCCGTCCGCCGTCACATCGACGGCGCCCTGCTGCTGCGCCTCATCGGCGAACGCACGGGCGCGCGAACTGTCGGAACTGCCGACCGCGACGAGTTCGCCGTCGCTGGAGGCGAGGCCGGCGAGGAATCGTCGAGCGATGCCCCCCGGGCCGAGCACGGCCCATCCGCCGGTGCGTGTGCGGGTGTCTTCGACTGCGAGCTGAGGGGTCACCATTGTCCTTTCGAGCAGGATGCGTGAACGTTCACGGGCTTGTCACGATAGTCTCGCGCCGGGCCGCAGTCAAGAACTCCGTGAACGCTCACGAGACGGGGGATGCTCGCGCCGGGCACAGCAGAGGGCCCCTGCCGCGGCATCCGCGGCAGGGGCCCTGGTCACCGCCTCAGCCGTCGACCTCGACGACCTCGGCGTCGGCCGCATTGCGCCGGACCGAGTCGATCCCGTTCAGTGCGCCCGCCTTCGATGCGTAGCCCTGGCCGGTCGCGATGACCTCGCCGTTGCCGGCCTTGAGGCGGAACCGGTAGTCTCCGCCCTTGTCCTGATACAGCTCGAATCTGCCTGCCACGAGGCATCCTTCCCCTGGGTGATGGGCGCCGAGAGGTCACCCGCGTCACACGGTAGCGGGCGCGGGATGCTGAGCGGAAGAGCGCGACCCCGGGACAGAACCTGCTTGACTGTGCGCATGACGCAACTGCCGCAGACGATCGACGTGAATGGAATCGCCCTCGACCGACTGGACGCACCCGAGGACATCGCCTGCTGGAGCGGCGCGTTCGACGGCGGCGAGATCACTCTGCTGATCGAGCCGGCGGACGAGCCGTCCGCTCAGGCTCTGGATGCCGCGGTCGGTGCCATCGCGGACTTCGACGAGCTCCGGACCGTCGCAGAGCAGTTCCTCGTCACAGAGCTCGGCGGGGACCGGTGGGATCTCCCTGCCGGTCAGCGCGCGCTGCTCACTCGGCAACCGGCGCCGTTCGATGAGCCCGAGGTCGTGGTGTGGCAGGACGGCACGTGGATGATCCGCTTCGCGGAGAGCCCGCTCGCGATCGCGGAGGAGTACGGCATCGGCGTACTGTTCGCCGGGCGCACCCCCGTGTCTGTGGAGGACCTGTCCGACGCCGACGAGGCGTGACTTCCCGTCCGCGAGACCTCTCCTGAATGGCGAGACCCCGTCGTATCGACGTGGATACGACGGGGTCTCGCAGACAGGAGGGGTCTCGCCGCGGCGGTCTCCAGGGAGGGGGCGGCTCAGGCCTCGGCATCCTCCGGGACGAAGTCGACGCCGGCCTCAGCACGCTGCTGATCCGTGATGGGAGCCGGAGCCGAGGTCAGCGGGTCGAAGCCGTTGCCGGTCTTCGGGAACGCGATGACCTCGCGGATCGACTCGGTCTTGGTGAGGTGCTGCAGCACGCGGTCCATGCCCAGCGCGATGCCGCCGTGCGGCGGGGCGCCGAACTTGAAGGCGTCCAGCAGGAAGCCGAACTGCTCGTCGGCCACTTCGTCGCTGATGCCCATGACTTCGAACACGCGCTTCTGCACGTCCTCGCGGTGGATGCGGATCGAGCCACCGCCGAGCTCCGAGCCGTTGCACACGATGTCGTACGCGTAGGCGAGCGCCGAGCCGGGGTCGGTGTCGAAAGTGTCCGCGAACTCGGGCTTCGGGCCGGTGAACGCGTGGTGCACGGCCGTCCAGGCGCCGGCGCCGACGGCGACGTCGCCGGATGCCACGGCATCCGCTGCCGGCTCGAACATCGGAGCGTCGACGACCCAGGTGAAGGCGAACGTGTCGGGGTCGAGCAGACCGAGCCGGCGGCCGATCTCGACGCGCGCGGCGCCCAGCAGCGCTCGGGAGTCCTTCGCGGAGCCGGCGGCGAAGAACGCGCAGTCGCCCGGCTTCGCACCGACGAGCTCGGCGAGCCCGGCCTGCTCGGTCTCGGACAGGTTCTTGGCGACGGGGCCGCCGAGAGTGCCGTCCTCGTTGAACAGGACGTAGGCGAGGCCGCGTGCGCCGCGCTGCTTCGCCCACTCCTGCCAGGCGTCCAGCACCTTGCGCGGCTGCGACGCACCGCCGGGCATGACGACAGCACCGACGTAGTCGGACTGGAAGACGCGGAACGGGGTCTCCGAGAAGTACTCCGTCGCCTCGACGAGCTCCAGGCCGAAGCGCAGGTCCGGCTTGTCGGAGCCGTACTTCGCCATGGCGTCGGCGTAGGTGATGCGCGGCAGCGGGGTCTGCACCTCGACGCCGATGGTCGCCCACATCGCGGGGATGAGCTCCTCCATCAGGGCGATGACGTCTTCCTGGTCGACGAAGGCCATCTCGATGTCGAGCTGCGTGAACTCGGGCTGACGGTCGGCGCGGAAGTCCTCATCGCGGTAGCAACGGGCCATCTGGTAGTACTTCTCGACGCCGCCGACCATGAGCAGCTGCTTGAACAGCTGCGGCGACTGCGGCAGCGCGTACCAGCTGCCCGGGTGCAGGCGAGCGGGAACGACGAAGTCGCGGGCGCCCTCCGGGGTCGACTTCGTCAGCGTCGGCGTCTCGACCTCGAGGAAGTCGCGCGCGTGCAGCACGTCGCGGATCGCCTTGTTCACATCGGAGCGCAGGCGCAGAGCGGATGCCGACGACGGACGTCGCAGGTCGAGGTAGCGGTGCTTGAACCGCACGTCCTCGCCGATCGGGTCGCCGCCTTCGAGACCCGTGGACACCTGGAACGGCAGGGGAGCGGACTCGTTGAGCACGACGACCTCGGAGGCGATGACCTCGATCTCGCCGGTCGGCAGGTTCGGGTTCTCGTTGCCCGCCGGTCGCGCGGACACGGTGCCGGTGACCTTCAGGACGAATTCGCTGCGCAGCGGGTGCGCGATCGCCTCGTCGCGGATGACCACCTGGGCGATGCCCGAGGCATCGCGGAGATCGATGAACGCGACTCCTCCGTGATCACGACGACGATCGACCCAACCCGTGAGGGTGACGGTCTGACCGATGTGCTCGGCTCGCAGGGAGCCGGTCGTGTGAGTGCGAAGCACGGAAGATTCCTCCAGTTCGGAAAAGGGAACCTGGCTATTCTACGGGCGCGCGCGGGAAGCACCGGCGGGAGGGGGTTGCGGATGCTTGGCATCCGGCAGATACTTTCCAAATGGAAAGTGACCAGGAAGCCGGGACGCTCGACCGCATCGCCGACCTGCGGTCACGGGCAGAGCGGATGCCGCGCGCGCACGCGATGCTGCAGTTGGCGTATGCGGTGTTCATGGCGGCGTATGTCGGGGTGCTGCTCGGACTGGCTGCTGCAGAGAGTGGCAGAGGCGGTTTCCAAGGTACGACGATGACATTGGTCCTCGCGCCGTTGATCATCTCGTCCGCACTCATCGGCGGCGCCAATGAACGCTTCAAAGAAAGGCTTCGGCCGACACAGCTCGACCTGATCGGCTCGGTGGTCTTCGCCATCATGATCGTCGGCACCCTCGCCTGGGCGTTCATGGCAGGTCCCCCGCCCTGGTGGATCCCGCTCGCTGCCGCCCTGGTCACTTTCGCGGCGTTCGGCCATCGGCCGCTCGGCCTCATGCTCCGCTCGAGTGCAACGTCCGCTTCGGATCCGACGGATGACCGTTCGAGGTGGCTGTCGCTGCCCGTGCGGCTCACGACCGCTTTCCTCGGCGTCTTCTTCGGTCTGACGTGCGCGGTCGTGTTCGTGCCTGCGCTCGGCTGGCTCGTGATGCTGTTCGGGATGGTCATCGTCCTGATCGCAATGTCCGTGCGGAGTCTGCCGTGGGGATTCCTCAACGTCGGCTACGAGTGGCGCCTCCCGCAGTGGATCGCGTTCGGCATCGCATCGACGATCATGTTCGCGCTCGCTCTGCTGATCGCAGCGACCCACGTCGTCACCCCCGGCATCGCCGCCGGCGCAGGGGCGCTCGTCGCGGCATCCCTCATCGTCTCCGCCATCCTCCCCGGACGCAGCCGTGGCGCATCCGCGGCATGACCTCGACGAGGCGCTGCTCACACCAGTGCGCCTTTCGGTCATGGCAGCTCTCGGCGGCGACGTCGAGCTGGATTTCGCGAGTCTGCGCGACCTGATCGAGTCCGATGATTCGGCCCTGAGCAAGGGCATCTCCCACCTCGAGAAGCTCGGCTACGTGAAGGTCACCAAGGGATACGTCGGCGCGCGTCCCCGCACCTGGGTGCGTTCGACCGTCAAAGGTCGGCGTGCGCTCGAGCGTCACATCACGGCGCTGCGGGCGATCACGGGGCAGACGTGAACGCGGGGGCTCTCGCTAGACTCGCGGCCATGGACTCGAATCTGATCACCGAGCAGCTCTTCTCGACCGGTTCGGTGCTGACGGGCATCGTGCTCTACCTGCTGTACGCGGTGACGATGTGGAAGGTGTTCGCCAAGGCTGGCTATCCCGGCATCCTGGCGCTGATCCCGATCGTCAACTGGGTCATCCTGGTGAAGATCGCGGGCATGTCCGGGTGGCTCGCGCTGCTCTACCTCATCCCCGTCGTCAACTTCGTGTTCGCGATCGTGGTGGCGATCAAGGAGGGCGCGAACTTCGGCAAGGGCGGGGCCTTCTCGTTCTTCCTGCTCTGGCTCTTCCCGTTCGTCGGGCATCTCATCATCGGATTCGGGTCGGCCGAGTACCGGAAGGTCTGATCCGTGCCGGCTGAACGTCTGCACCTCGTCCGACACGGCGAGGTGCACAACCCCGACCGCGTGCTCTACGGCCGACTGCCGAACTTCCGCCTGAGCGACGCAGGCCGGGCCATGGCCGCGGCGGCCGCCGAGTACGTCGTCGGCCTCGATCACGCGGTCGTCCAGTTGCGCTGCTCGCCCCTGCAGCGCGCCCGTGAGTCCGCGGAGCCGTTCACCGATCTGCTCGGGCTCCCGGCGCAGATAGACGACCGGATCATCGAGCCCACCAACGTCTTCGAGGGCACGCGCATGCGCAAAGCACTGCGCGATCCGCGCAATTGGTGGCATCTGCGCCGCCCGTCCACGCCGAGCTGGGGCGAGGCGTACGCCTCGATCGCCGAGCGCATGCGTCAGGCGATGGACGACGCCTGGCACGAGGCGGATGCCGGTGACATCGTGTTCGTCTCGCACCAGGCGCCGATCTGGATCACGCACCTGTCGGTCGCGGGCCTGCCGCTCCGGCACGACCCGCGCACACGCCGCTGCTCGCTCTCCAGCGTCACGTCCTTCGAGCGCGTCGGAGACGTCTGGCGCGAGGTCGGCTATGCGGAGCCGGCCGCGGTCGGCGTGGATCTGGGCGCGGTCTGAGGACCTGCGGACGCCGAGTCGACGCTCCTCGTCACTGCGCGGGGGCGACCATGAGCTCTCTGACGACCCCGACGGCGGCCAGCTGCCCGGCCGCGGCCGCAGCGATGACGGACGCCATGATCCCGGGCAGTGCGGCCCGGTGCGCGAGGTCCCCCGCTGCGCTGATGCCCGGCCGTGAGGTGCTGCCGAAATCGTCGACCTCGATCGCGCCAGAGGGCAGCATCCGGAGGCCGAGCTGTTCGGCGAACGGCGCTCGCTGACGCACCGAGCCGGCGGCCACGAACAGCCCGGCGACCGCCGCATCGCCGTCCGCGGTGCGTACCGTCAGGTCGCCGTCCGCTCCACCGACGCTCGTGACCGGGGCGCGGTGCACCGTGGCTCCGGCCCGCGTGAGCTGCGCCACGACATCGGGATCAGTGGTGCCGTCGAGCGGGAACACGACGATCTCACCGGCGATCCGGCCCAGCATCCCGATCAGATGCGCGCTGCGTTCGGTCGCGCCGAGGATGCCGATGCGGGCACCGCTGAACTCGTGCCCGTCGCAGAAGGGGCAGTTGTAGGCGCCTCGGCCCCACAGATCGTCGAGCCCGGGGACCGCGGGGAGCACATCGGCGACGCCGGTCGCCAGGACGATCCGGCGTGCGCGCTCCGACGTGCCGTCGGCGAGCTCCACGGTGAAGTCGTCGCGCTCGCCGGTGACCCGCGTCGCCGCGGCATCCCTCATCTCGACGTCGCCGTAGGCGGCCAACTGCGCCCTGGCGGACGCACGGAACTCCGCAGGCGGCGTCCCGTCGTTCCCGACGACGTTGTGCATGTGCGCCACAGGTCCGTTGCGGTACTCGCCCGAGTCCAGCACCAGCACCGAACGATGCATCCGCCCCAGCGTCAGAGCCGTCTGCAGGCCCGCGGGGCCTGCACCGATCACGATCACGTCGTACATGAGTTCTCCTCCCGATCTTGCGTTCGGGATCAGTCTGTGACTTCATGTCAACATGAAGTCAAGTCCTTCCCGTCCCTGGTCCGTCGGCGAGGTCGCGGAGCGCTTCGATCTGCCCACGAACGTCCTCCGGCACTGGGAGAGCGTCGGTCTCCTCCGGCCGGATCGGGATGATGCCGACCGTCGTCGTTACGGCGAGGACGACATCGTGCGGATCGCGGTGATCCAGCGCAGCAAGGCCGCGGGCATGTCGCTCGAGCAGATCGGCGTGCTGCTGGATGACGGCCGCTCCGGCCGGCACGAGGTGCTGCACGCTCACCTCGACGACCTGGATCGGCGGATGGAGGAGATGCGCCGGTCGCGGGAGATGACCGAGCACGCGCTGCGCTGCAGCGCCCACGACATCACGACGTGCCCACGGTTCCGGTTGGGGGTGGAGGACGTCCTGGCGCGGTTCTGAGGCTGGCAGAAGGCTCAGAGTACCCATAGAATCCGCCACGTAGACTGGGCTCGTGCCCGATCCCACGGTTCTCTCCGACCGCGCCGGCCAGACCTCCCGTTCCCGCTCGCGGGGATTGCTCGGAGCCGCGCTCGCCGCGGTGCTCGCCGTCGGCCTGACGGCCTGCGCGCCCGACCCGGTCGCCGAGCAGTACCTGAACGGAGAGGACAAGGGCTACGTCGCCGCCAACGGGTTCACCGTGCTCGAGATCGCACCGGACGACCGTGAGGCGCCGATCGAGTTCTCGGGCGTCACCGAGGAAGGCGAGGACTTCGACAGTGCCGATCTCGCCGGCGACGTCACCGTCGTCAACTTCTGGTACGCCGGCTGCCCGCCGTGCCGGGTGGAGGCCGCCGATCTCGAATCCGTCTGGCAGGACTATCAGGACGAGGGCGTGACGTTCATCGGCGTCAACACTCTCGACGAGGCCGACACCGCCAAGGCATTCGCCGAGACCTACGGCGTCACGTACCCGAGCGTGATGGACGCGAAGACGGGGGAGGCGAAGCTCGCCTTCGCACGGGTCATCCCCATCCAGGCCACCCCGACGACGCTCGTGCTCGACAAGCAGGGACGCGTCGCCGCCCGTGTGCTCGGCGAGCTCGAGAGCGCGTCGATTCTGGAGACCCTGGTCAAGGACGCGCTCGCGGAGAGCGCGTGAACGTCCAGGCCCTGATCGGGGACGGCAGTCTGCTGGTCGCGGTGCCGCTGGCGATGCTCGCCGGACTCGCCGCCTTCCTCTCCCCATGCGTGCTGCCGCTCGTGCCCGGCTATCTCGGGTTCCTCGGTGCCGCCGTTCCGCAGCGCAGCGACTCGACGACGAGGGCCACGGCGACGGGCACGACGACCGCGACGACGACCGCGACGCGCGGCCGCCTCGTGCTCGGCGTGCTGCTGTTCATCCTCGGGTTCACCGTCGTCTTCGTCGCGTTCACGGTGCTCGGCGGTGCCGCCGGAGTCTTCTTCCTGCAGTGGGGCGATCTCATCACCCGGATCCTCGGCGTCGTGATCATTCTGATGGGGCTCGTCTTCATCGGCCTGTTCGGGTTCGCGCAGCGCGAATGGCGCTTCCACGTCGACTCCAAGGCCGGGATCATCGGCGCCCCGCTGCTCGGGGTCGCGCTCGGCATCGGGTGGGCGCCCTGCATGGGGCCGACGCTCGCCGCCATCGTCGCCCTGTCGTTCAACGTCGGAGACCCCGTTCGCGCCGGATTCCTCGGCATCGCCTATTCGATCGGCCTCGGCATCCCGTTCGTGCTCGTGGCGCTCGGGTTCGGCTGGGCGACCCGCGCCGTCGGGTTCCTTCGCCGCCACATCCGCACCGTGAACGTCATCGGCGGAGCGATGCTCATCATTCTCGGCATCCTGATGGTGACGGGCGTCTGGACCACCCTGATGGTCCGGCTGCAGGCGGTGATGGGCAGTGTCTACCTCCCGCTCTAGTTCGACCGAGAAGGATGCCGTGAGCTCCGAGTCCTCCGACCCCCTGCGTCCGTCCGATCACATCGACGGCGACGATTCCGCGATCAACCAGCCGAAACTCGGGTTCGTCGGCTGGCTGCGCTGGGGATGGCGGCAGCTGACGTCGATGCGCACCGCGCTCGTGCTGCTGCTGATCCTCGCGATCGCGGCGATCCCCGGCTCGGTCTTCCCGCAGCGCATGGCCGACCCGAACGGCGTGACGCAGTGGCAGGCCAACAACCCCGACATGTTCCCGGTGCTCGACGCGCTGAGCATGTTCGACGTGTACCTGTCGCCCTGGTTCTCGGCGATCTACCTGCTGCTGTTCGCGTCGCTCGTCGGATGCGTCATCCCGCGGATCAAGCACCATGCGAAGGCGCTGCGCACGAGGCCGCCGCGGACGCCCGCGCGGCTGCAGCGCCTGGCCGACCACCTCGAGGTCGAGCGCGAAACCGCCTCGACCGAGGATGCCGCAGCCGAAGCATCCCGGGCAGCGGACGTCGCGCAGAAGCAGCTGAAGGCGCTCGGCTACCGCGTGGAGCGCTACGACGCCGGTAAGACCTACTCGGTCTCGGCCGAACGCGGCTACTGGCGCGAGACAGGCAACCTGCTGTTCCATCTCGCACTGGTCGGAGTCCTCGTGACCGTCGGCGTCGGCGGCGGGTTCGCGTACACCGGGCAGAAGGTCGTCGTCGAGGGCGAGACCTTCGTCAACTCCCTGGTGGATTACAACTCGATGAACCGCGGACGCTTCGTCGGAGATGACGCCCTCGCGCCGTACGCCATGACGCTGGACTCGTTCGACGTGACCTATCAGGAATTCGGCTCCACGGCATCCGGTCAGGCGGGTGACTACTCGGCGAACGTGTCGGTGCGCGACACGGACGGTTCCGAGTGGGACGGCTCGGTCCAGGTGAACCATCCGCTGAGCATCGCCGGCGACAAGATCTACCTGCTCGGAAACGGCTACGCACCGACCATCACCGTCCGCAACGCGGACGGCACGGTCGTCTTCCGGGACTCGGTCGAGTTCCTGCCGCAGGACACGAACATGACCTCGCTCGGCGTCGTCAAGGTCACGGACGGGATGCCCGAGCAGCTGGGCATGCTCGGATTCTTCTACCCGACGCAGGGGCAGCTCGAATCCGGCGCGTTCACCTCGATCTACGGCGACACGTACGCACCGCTGCTGACGCTGCGCGTCTATCAGGGCGACCTCGGCATCGACGACGGAACACCGCGCTCGGTCTACACGCTCGACACCACCGACTTGACCGAGATCGCGGGCGGCGATTCCGGCGTCGAATCCCTCGAACTGCAGCCGGGGGAGACCGCCGACCTCCCGAACGGTCTGGGCACGGTCACCTTCGAGGACGAGTCGCCCGCGGGCACGGCGGAGGGCGATTTCACCGAGTCGGTCAAGCGCTATGCCTCGCTGCAGGTGCATCACGATGCGTCGGCGACATGGGTCCTGGTGTTCGCGCTGCTCGCGTTGGCCGGCCTGGGGCTGGCGCTGTTCGTCCCGCGGCGACGCATGTGGGTCAAGGCGACGGCCGGCGACGGCGTCGTACGCCTCGAATACGCGGGACTCGCGCGCGGCGAGGACCCGACCCTCGCGAAGGCTGTGGAAGACCTCGCCGAAGGCCACGAACGACTGCTCGATTCCCGAACCGACCCCCGAAAGTAGACTGACACCATGGAAGCGCTGGACGACTACTCGCTGCTGTGCATCTGGACGGCCATCGCGATCTACGCCGCGGCATTCATCGCGTACGCGTTCGATCTCGCCGGCCGCTCGTCCGCGTCCGCCGATGCGCGACTCGAGCGCGAGCTCGTCTCGGTCGGGGCGGGTTCGCCGGGGGAGGCGTTCGCCGCGGCATCCGGATCCGAAGCGCCGAAGAAGCCGCGCTTCGTCATGGCGCGGATCGGTACGGCACTCACCGTACTGGCGTTCCTGTTCCACGTCGCCGCGCTCGTGATGCGCGGCGTCGCCGCGGGGCGCGTGCCGTGGGCCAACCTCTACGAGTTCGCGATGATCGGGACGGCGCTGATCGTGCTGGTCTACCTCGTGGTGCTGACACGTGTGGACGTGCGCTACCTCGGCACCTTCATCATCGGCCTCGTGGTCGTGCTGCTCGGCGTCGCCTCGACGAACTTCTACGTCGAGGTCGTCCCGCTGCAGGACGCGCTCAAGAGCGTCTGGCTCGTCGTCCATGTGTTCGTCGCCTCGCTCGCCACCGCGTTCCTCGCACTGGCCTGCTCGCTGTCGGTCCTGCAGCTGCTGCAGGCGCGGCGCGAGCGCAGGATCGCGGAGCACGCGGAGAAGACGGGGCCGCGCTTCCTCGCGACGATGCCCACGGCCGAGCGGCTGGAAGCCCTCGCCTACCGCTTCGCGATCATCGGCTTCATCTTCTGGACGTTCACGCTCATCGCCGGTGCGATCTGGGCGCAGGACGCCTGGGGCCGCTACTGGGGCTTCGACGTCAAGGAGACCTGGACGTTCATCATCTGGGTGCTCTACGCGGGGTACATCCACGCGCGCGCGACGCGCGGCTGGCGGGGCAGCCCGTCAGCGTGGCTGTCGATCGTCGGCTTCGCCGCCGTGCTGTTCAACTTCACGGTCGTGAACGTCTTCTTCAAGGGTCTGCACGCGTACTCCGGCCTGAGCTGAGTTCAGTGCCCGCAGTGGATCAGAACGGCCAGATCAGCGGCACATAGAACACGGCGACGACGAAGTACAGCGCCATGAGCGGCAGCCCCAGTCGGGCGTAATCGCCGAAGCGGTAGCCGCCCGGCTCCATCACCATGAGGTTCGCCGGCGTCGCGACCGGGGTGAGCAGAGCTGCGGCACCCGCGACCGTGAGCGCCATCATGAACGGCATCACGGACACCTCCATCGCACTCGCCAGCGCTATCGCGACCGGGGCGACGATCAGCACGGTGGCGGTGTTGCTGATGAGCTGCCCGAGGACGAGCGTGATGAGCACGACCACGGCGACCGCGACATGCGGCCCGGCATCCCCCAGCATCGACTGCAGCCCGTCTGCGATGAGCTGAGCCGTCCCGGTCTCCTGGAACGCGGTCGACAGGGGGATCATGCCGGCGACGAGGATCACGGTCGTCCACGAGATCGCGCGATACGCGCGGGTGATCGAGACCACTCGGGTGAGGATCAGCGCGCCGGCGGCGAGCAGCCCGGCGATGGATGCCGGGACGATGCCGCTCGCCAGCAGGACGATCATGGCGATGAGGATCACGATCGTCCGCTTCGCCCCGACGCCCAGCGGCACGGATCGCCGCAGCGTGAGGGGAGCGTCGACCACGAGCACCTCTTCGCGCTTCGCCGTGTGGCGGTGCAGGTCATCCCAGGAGCCGTCGAGCAGCAGGGCGTCGCCGACCTGCAGGTCGGTGCCTGCGTCGTCGAGGGCTTCCGTGCCGCGGCGCACACCCAGCACGACCAGGTCCCCGCTCGGAGTCGTCATGCCGGGGAAGACGTGCAGCCCGATCAGCGACGATCGCGGCGGAACCACGACCTCGGCCACGCCGCGGGAGCGGGACATCAGGGCGCGGTCCGGAGCGATCGCGTAGTCCTCGCGCAGGGTGGCCGCCAACTGTTCGAGATCCACCGGCGCGGATGCCGGGGTGCGATCGGGCAGCAGCCGCGAGCCGAACAGCAGGATGATGACCAGGGTGCCGATCACCAGCGGGAGCCCCGCGAGCGCGAACTCGAAGAAGCCGAACGGGCGTCCGCCGTTGTCCTCGGCCATCCCCGAGACGATGATGTTCAGCGGCGTCCCGGTGAGCGCGAGCAGCGACCCCGCGTGCGCCGAGAACGCCAGCGGCATGAGCATCTGCGACGGGCGGATGCCGGCGCGTGCCGCGACGACGACCACGAGCGGCAGGAGAGCCGCGACCGAGCCGTTGACGCTGATGACCGCGGTCAGCGCTGCGGTGAGCAGCCCGATCGTCAGCAGCAGCGGTCCGCGTCTCGTGCCCGTGCGTGCGATCACCTCCTGCCCCGCCCACGCCACGATGCCCGTCGACTCCAGTGCCTCGCTCACCACGAACAGTGCGGCGATGAAGATGACGGTCGGATCCCCGAAGCCGGCCAGTGCGCTGTTCAGGTCGAGGATGCCGGTGAGGTAGAGCGCGACGGACACCCCGACCGCGACGATGCCGAGCGGAATCCGGTTCGACACGAACGCGATCACCGCGCACAGCAGGATCACGAGGGTGGTGATGATCGGGTCCATATGCGTCAAACATAGGCCAACGGTCGTCCGCGCGGCGCGCGGGTTTCCGCGCGTTCCTCGGCGCGGGGTTGCACGATACGACGCTGCATCGACAGTATGAGAGCCATGTCAGAAGCGACGGCGGCGAGTGCCCCGGATACGGCGAACAAGGGTTTCCTGAACTGGATCGAGAAAGTCGGCAACAGGGTGCCGAACCCGACGATCATGTTCGTCTATCTGATCGCGCTCATCGCGGTGCTGTCGGCGATCCTCGCGTGGGTCGGCGTCTCGGTCACGGATGAGGTCGTCATCCCCGGCCCGCAGGACAAGCTCACCCAGCTCAACGAGCAGTTCGGCGGAGGCTGGACGATCTACGACACCACGACGGGACAGCCGGCCGTGGTCCCGGACTACACGATCGAGGAGCGCACCTTCGAAGTGCGCAACCTCATCTCGGTCGAGGGCATCCGCTTCTTCTTCTCGTCGTTCGTCGACAACTTCGCGAGCTTCGGCGTCGTCGCCGTCGTGCTCATCGCGATGGCCGGCGTCGGCGTCGCCGAGCACGCGGGCCTCATGGGGGCGCTCATCCGCCGGGTCGTCAAGGTCGCACCGCGCCGACTCATCGCGGCGATCCTGATCTTCGTCGGCGTGCTCTCGTCAGTGGCGACGGATGCCGGATATCTGATCCTCGTCCCGCTCGCGGCGGCCGCCTTCATCACGGTCGGTCGTCACCCGCTCGCGGGTCTCGCTGCGGCCTTCGCGGGCGTCGGCGCGGCGTTCGGTGCGAACCTGCTCATCACCCCCAGCGACAGCATGCTGACCGAGGTCACGAATGAAGTGCTCGTCAGCGCAGGCATGGAGCCGATCGAGGTCACGCAGAACTTCTATTTCGGCATCGTGTCGACGTTCCTGCTGACGGCCGTCGCTCTTCTGGTGACGATGTTCATCACCGAGAAGCGGCTCGGCACGTACGACCGCAGCGAGATGACGATCGCCGACGACGCCGAGAACATCGACCACGATGCGGAGGCGCGCGGCCTGAAGTTCTCGTTCTGGGCGCTGCTCGGGTTCGTCGCGGTGATCCTCGCACTCACCCTGCCGCCTGGTGCACCGCTGCGCGACCCGGAGACCGGCGACATCATCGGGACGACGCCGTTCATGGCGAGCCTCGTCTTCATCATCTCGCTCGCGTTCCTCGTCTGCGGCGTGGCATACGGCGCCGGCGCCAAGACGCTGCGGGGCGGGGATGCCGCGGTCGGCGCGATCGCGAAGACCTTCGGCACGCTCGGCGGACTGCTCGTGATGTTCCTGATGATCGCGCAGTTCATCGCCCTGTTCAACTGGACGAACCTGCCGACCGTCGCCGCCATCTCGGCCGCCGAGCTGCTCGAGCAGGCGAGCGTTCCCGCGATCGTGCTCCTGCTCGCGTTCATCGTCGTGATCGTGATCCTGGACTTCATCCTTCCCGGCCTGGTGCCCAAGTGGGTCATCTTCGCGCCGGTGTTCATCCCGATCTTCGCGTCGCTCGATGTGGCACCGCAGACGCTGCTGGCCGCATACCGCGTCGGCGACTCCCCGGTGAACGTCCTCACGCCGCTCATGGTCTACCTGCCGTTCATGGTCACCGTGGCCCAGCGCTACAAGAAGGACGCCGGTATCGGCACGATCATCGCCCTGATGATCCCGTACGCGGTCTGGATGCTGCTCGCCTGGACCGCCCTGTACGTGGTCTGGTTCGCGCTCGGCATCCCGTGGGGCCCCGGCTCCCCGGTGGACATCGCCGGCTGACCCTTTCCGATTCGACTGAAGGAGCACCACCATGACCCGCAGCCCGAACAAGCTGATCCCCGCCGACTTCCGCACCGTGCCGGGTCTCGATGCGCTCGAGGCGACGAGCGTTCAGCTCGGTGCGCCGACGGATGCCGAGGCGATCGGCATCGGCATCCACACGGACGGCGAGGTGCCCGATGCGGTCGGGTTCAGCCGGGAACAACTGGCAGAGGCCGGCTTCACCGGGGAAGCGGGATCGACCCTGCTGCTTGCTCGGGCCGGCGCAGCCGACATCGTGGCAGTGGGGCTGGGGGCTCGTGACGAGGTGACCCCTGCCGTGCTCCGGGACGCCGCGGCGGGCGTCGTGCGGGCGGCGGCCCGTCGGTCGAAGGTCGCCATCCAACTGGCCGCCTCGGGTCCGGTCGCCCCGGACGACGCCGTACGGGCGCTCGTGGAGGGGGCGCTGCTCGCGCGCTACCGCTACACGGAACTGTCGAACGTGAGCAAGCATGTGGAACTGTCGGCGTTGACGATCGACGCGGCGGGCGCTGCGGATGCCGCGGCTGCCGTGGAATCCGCCATCGTGGCCGCGCGCGCCACGATCGTCGCCCGTGACCTGGCCAACACCCCTCCGGGCCACCTGACCGCCGCCGACATGGGAGACATCGCCGTCGATCTCGGCGCCCGGTTCGGCTTCGACGTCGAGCTGTTCGACAAGCAGGCGCTCATCGACCTGGGCTGCGGGGGACTGCTCGGCGTCAATCAGGGTTCGGTGGAAGAGCCCCGCATGATCAAGCTGAGCTACACTCCGACCGGCGAGGCATCAGGGCATCTCGGACTCGTCGGCAAGGGCATCATGTACGACTCGGGCGGCATCAGCCTCAAGCCCAGCGATCCGATGCACCTGCTGATGAAGATGGACATGGGCGGCGCCGCAGCGGTCCTCGGCGCGTTCACCGCGCTGCGGGATGCCGGCGCGGGTGCGAAGGTGACCGGGTGGCTGATGTGCACGGACAACATGCCGTCCGGGACGTCCTACAAGCTCGGCGATGTGCTCACCGCCCGAGGCGGCACCACGATCGAGGTGAAGAACACCGACGCCGAGGGGCGGCTCGTGATGAGCGACGCCCTCGTGCTCGCGAACGAGGACGGCGTCGACGCGATCATCGACATCGCCACGCTCACCGGCGCTGCTCTCGTCGCCCTGGGACCTGCGACCGCACCCGTGCTGGGCAACGACCAGTCCACGATCGACCTGGTCCGCGCGGCTTCGGCGGCGACCGATGAGCCGGTCTGGCAGCTGCCGCTCGAGAAGAAGTATCGCAAGCAGCTCGACTCCGACATCGCGGACATCGCGAACCTCGGCGGACCGTACGCCGGCGCGACGACGGCGGCCCTGTTCCTCGCACACTTCGTCGGCACGACCCCGTGGGCGCACCTCGACATCGCGGGCACCATGCAGACCGAGAAGGACGACTCCTGGCGCACGGCCGGGGCCACCGGTTTCGGCGCCCGGATCCTGCTGGAGTCCGCGCGGAGCTTCACTGCGCGGTGAGGGGGGAGCCTGGTCTTTCGGTCCGGAGAGAGAAGACAAAAGCCGGTTCCAGGGACGATGAACCGGCTTTTGTCTTCTTCGCTGCGGCCGCGCGGAATCAGGTGGCGAGGACGGCCTTCGCTGACGTCGTCCGGCGCAGTGCGACCGCGAGCGTCGTGATGCCCAGCGCCAGCACACTCCATACGATCAGCGCGGCCACTGCCGCGCCGCTGCCGGCGATCAGTCCGGTGTAGGCCGCCTGGGTCGGCAGAGCGGCACCGAGGGAGGCGAGCCAGGCCGGCACGGTCGAGATGAGCCCGGTGGCTATCGCCAGGACGCCGACGAGTGCGCTGATCCAACGGCCGACGCCGCCCAGCACGGCCACCAGAGCCTGATTCACGGCGGCGAAGGCGATGCCGGCGAGCACGGCCGTTCCCGCGAACACCCACCAGGTCGCAGCGTCGTACTGCGCCACGATCTGCACGATGAGCGACACGAGCAGGCCCTGACCCGCGCCGATGAGCGCGGCCGGAGCGAATGCCCGCAGAGCGAGCGCGATCGACGGACGGCGCGAGGTGAGCGTGCGCGCCGTGTGCGGTCGCAGCACGAGGAAGGTCGCGAGCGCGCCGAACCAGAGCACGACGGCCGTCAGCAGCGGGATCGCCGTCGGCCCGAAGATCGTCGATGCCGCCGTGTTCGACGACACGGGGTCGGCGATCACCGAGGCGAGCGAGGACGACTCGTCCTCCGAGAACGAGGGGATCGACTCCACGGCCGTGTCGAGACCGCTCGCGAGTTCCCCGGTGCCGTCCGCGAGCTGGTCGAGACCGTCGACGAGCTCGGTCGCGCCATCGGCGAGCTGCGTGGCGCCGTCGCCGAGCTGTCCGGCGCCGGAGCTCAGCTCGTCGGCTCCGGTCGCGAGCTGCCCCGCTCCCTGGCCGAGCCCGGTCGCACCTGTCGACAGGCCGGTCGCCCCGTTCGCGAGCTCGCGGGCGCCGGCCGCCGACTGGTCGACTCCGCCGGCGAGCTGGTTCAGGCCGTCGCCCAGCGCGACCGCGGCACCTCCGGCCTCGCTGAGCTGCGCGGACAGCGTCTGCGGCAGCGCGCCGATGCCCTCCGCGAGCGGACCGGCGTAACCGGACGCGGTGCCGGCCGCCGTCGCGGCGTCGCCGGCGGATGCGGCAGCGGTCCCGGCATCCTCAGCGGCCGTGGCGAGCTGCGCACAGAGGTCGCCGGACACCACAGGATCGCACTGCGCGGCCAGCGCGCCGAGCGTGGCCGCGAGTTCACCGACCTGCGTCGCCGTCGTGACGGTCGATTCCGCGGCGGCGGCGGACTCCGACGCGACCGTGCCCGCCGCGCCGACGAGCCGGCCCATGTCGCCAGCGGGGTCGGCCATCGCAGCCGCGCCGGAGAGCAGCCCCTGCCCGAGCGTCGTCGCCCCGGAACCCGCTTCGCGGGTCTTCGCTGCGATCGTGTCCAGTCCGGTTCCGAGCGAGCTCGCGCCGCCGCTGAGCTGCGTCGCGCCGTCCGCGAGCTGGGTCGCTCCGTTCGAGATCTCGGATGCCCCATCGCCGAGCTGGGACGCTCCGTCGCCGAGCTGGCTGACGCCGTCGGCGAGCTGGGTCGCCCCATCCGGCAGAGCGGTCGCCCCGTCCGCGGCCTTCGACGCACCGTCGGCCAGCGTCGTCGCGCCGTCCGCGGCCTCGCCGAGCTGGTCGCCGAGCGTCGTGAAGCCGACCAGCACGTTCTCCATGGTCGCCTCGCTGAGCATCGTGCCCATGGTCGATGTAGCGGCGGTGGCGATCTGGGACGTGATGAGGTCGTCGGCGACGCGGCCGTCATCCGGTGTGGTGACCGTGATCGTCGCCTGCTCGGCTTCGCCGCCGCCATCGGCGATCGCGGTGCCCGAGGAGGTCGCGGCCGCGGAGAAGTTCTCCGGAATCGTGATGACGGCCTGGTAGCTGCCGTCGGCGAGGCCCTCGGCCGCGTCGTCCTCGTTCGAGATCACCCACGTCAGGTTGGAGTCGAGTTCGTCCGAACCCTCGACGAGACCCGAGGCGAGCTGCCGCCCGAGCGGCGTGTACTGGTCGTCGATCGTGACCGGCTCGTCGAGATTGACGATCGCCGCGGTCATCGAGTCGAGGCGCTCGGTCGGATTCTGCAGCGCCGCGACCAGTAGTCCACCGATGATCGCCGGCAGCAGCAGCACGCCGAGCACAGTCAGCCAGGTGATCTTCGTGCGGGAACGCGTCCGTTCGGCGGAGAGGGTCATGCGGTCACCTCGGTGGTCTCGGTGCGGTGGGGGAAGCGGGTGTCGACGACGTCGGCGTCCGGCCATCCGGCATCCGCCAGGATCGCGCGGCCGACGTACGCATCGGATGCCGTGGCGAACACGGCCAGGTCACGGGATGCCGCGGCATCCCTGAGCATCGCCGTCGCCTGGTCGCGCTGCGCGCCGCCGAGCAGGTCGATGCCGTCGATCACGACGAGTTCGGAACGCCCCCGCAGTGCCTCGCGCAGGTCGGCGAGTGCGGCATCCGTGTCGTCGACGAGCACGCAGCCGACATGGGCGCGCACCCAGGCGGCGCGGCCGGGGAGCAGATGTCCGGCTACCCGCAGGCGGCCGTCGTCGGGGGCGATGCGACCGGCGACGGCCAGCGCGAGCGCGCGACGCACCCGGGCATCCGGAGCCGTGGCGATCTGCGCGGCGCGCGGGGCGAGACGCAGCGTGACGCCCTCGAGGATCGGCGCATCGGCACGGAGCACCAGATCGTCTGCGGCGATGACGGAATCATCGCCGGGCCAGGACGCGAGGTGCCGTTCGCGCTCGACGGCTTCGCCCTCGACGTCGACACTGGGCAGGATCCGCTCCAGCCAGCGCGGCAGCTCCCACGCGCGCTCACCGAGGATCGTCATGAGGGCCGGGATGAGCGTCATGCGGACGAGGAACGCGTCGATCGCGATGCCGGCGGCGAGGCCGAGCGCGATCGGCTTGAGCGACGAATCGCCCTCGGGGACGAACGCCACGAAGACGGCGAACATGATGAGTCCGGCGGCGGTGACGACCTTCGCCGAGCCGCTGAACCCGGACCGGACGGCGCGGATCGCCGCGGTCCGGCGCTCGGCGCGGTCCGCGCTCTTCGACGCCGGGTCGTGCACGAAGTCCTCGCGCATGCGCGAGACGAGGAAGACCTGGTAGTCCATGGCGAGGCCGAACAGCACGCCCATGAGGACGATCGGCATGAAGCTGATGATCGGGCCGGTCTTGGCGACGTGCAGTGCGTCGGCGAACCAGCCCCACTCGAACACTGCGCCCACGACGCCGAACGCCGCGATGATGGAGAGCAGGTAGCCGAGCGCGGCCGTGACGGGCACCCAGATCGAGCGGAACACGATCGTCAGCAGAATGAGCGACAGGCCGATCACGAAGATCCCGAACGGCAGCAGCGCGGCGCCGAGCTGGTCGGAGATGTCGATCGCGACGGCCGTGAATCCGGTCACCTTCACATCGATTCCGAACTCGTCCAGCCACTCGTCGTGATGCGAACGCAGCTCGCGCACGAGCTCGCTGGTGGCGGGGTCGTCCGGCGCCGTCTCCGGGATCACCTGCACGATGCCGGTGTCGGCGGTCTCGTTCGGCGTCGCGAGCGCGACCTCCTTGACGCCGTCGATGTCGGCCACGGCCTCACCGAGGTCCTCCATGAGGGTCAGCGGATCCGTCGAGGTGACGATCGTGCCGGTGAGGATGAGCGGGCCGTTGAACCCGGGGCCGAACTCCTCTGCGACGAGGTCGTAGCTCTGCCGAGCCTCGGAGTCCTTCGGCAGCACGCCGGCGTTGGGCAGAGCGAGGTTGAGGCTGAGCGCCGGGATGGCGATGACGCCGAGGCCGACGACGACGGCGAGCGAGGTGAGAATCGGCCGCTTCGTGATGCCGCCGACCCAGCGTCCGCTGAACGAGCGGCGCGGTGCGGTGCCCTCCTTCGCCGGGCGCGGGGTGCGCTTCCAGCCGACGACGCGGCCCTTCATGAAGCCGAGCAGCGCCGGTGTCAGCGTCACGGCGATGACGACCGCGATCGCGACGGCGACGGCCGCAGCGATGCCCATCGTCGTGAGGAACGGGATGCCGGCGAAACCGAGCCCGATCAGGGCGATGAGCACCGTGATGCCGGCGAACACGACGGCGGAACCCGCGGTGCCGACGGCACGCGCTGCCGACTCCTCCGGATCGACGCCGTCACGGACCTGGTCCTGGTGCCTGGCCATGATGAACAGGGCATAGTCGATGCCGACAGCGAGACCGAGCATCAGGGCCAGCAGGGGAGTCGTCGACGACACGGTGGCGAAGGCCGTGGCCGCGAAGATCCCGGCGATCGAGATGCCGACGCCGAGGATCGCGGTCGCGAGGGGCAGGCCGGCCATCGCGAACGAGCGGAACGTGACGATGAGGACGATGAGCGCGATCAGCAGGCCGACGGCCTCGGTCAGCGTGACGCCGGGGATCGAGGTCGCGAACAGGTCCCCGCCGAGTGCCGTCTGCGAGCCGTCGGGCAGAGCCGCGGACAGATCGTCCACCACGGTGCCCAGTTCGTCCTTGGTCTCCTGGGAGACATCGGTGGACTGCCCGTCGAACTGCAGCTGGACGATCGCGGCGGTCTCGTCGTCGTTGATCATGCCGTCGACCATCTCGTCGTACGGCGAGGTGACGGCGAGGACGCCGTCGAGACCCTCGAGGCCGTCCACGGCATCCTCGATGTCCTCGCGGTAGGCGTCGTCCGTGATGCTGTCGCCGTCGGCGGCCACGACGATGAACTGCGCGTTCGTGCCGCTGACCTGGGGGAACGAGCGGGACAGCTGCTCGAGGCCGGCCTGCGATTCCGTGCCGGGGATGGAGAACGAATTGTCCGTTCCGGTGCCGAGCACGAGGGCGCCGCCGCCGGCGATGCCGAGCACCAGCAGCCAGGAGACGAGCACTCGCCAGGGGTGGCGGAACGACCAGCGTCCGAGGGACGACAGGAGTGTGGACACGAGGATCCTCCGTGAGGGGCCGGCGCAGGTTGGATACATAAGCGTATCCGATACAACTCTGTATCCTAAGGTGAGTCGGGCGTGCGAAACTGTGGACGAGGTGTGAGAGTGGGACTGTGGAGGCTTCGATGACGATTCCGGTGACCAGACGCCGCGAGAACACCAGGGCTCGCCTGCTGGATGCCGCGGCGCAGGTGTTCGCGGAGATCGGCCTCGAGGGGGCGAGCGTGGAGGCGATCTGCGAGCGCGCCGGCTTCACCCGCGGCGCCTTCTACTCGAACTTCGAGTCGAAGGACCAGCTGTTCCTGGCACTCGCCTCGTCCGTCGCGGAGCAGCGCCTCTCGTCGGTCCGCGGGCGCATCGACGAGTTCGTCGCGTCGGGCGTGCTCGCCGGCGACGCGGATCCCACAGCGCTCGTGCAGCGGATCATGGACTCCGGCCTGGACGACCGGCTCGGCGTGCTCATGATGAGCGAGATCCGCATCCGCGCCCTGCGCGATGAGGGCTTCGCCAAGGCCTACCGCGAGCAGGATCGCGCCATGGTGACGAGCATCGAGGACATCATCCAGGGGCTCATCGACACCGGTCTCTTCGCCCTGCGGATCGACGTCCCGTCGGCCGCGCGGATGCTCATGGTCCAGTGGGAGGGCTGCATGGCGCGCGCCGCGCTCGACGGGCTGGATGGCGAGAGCCTGCACCATGTCGGAGCCGAAGCCCTCGGACAGCTCGTCGACCTCATCATCGCGCCGACGGAATAGCCCGCGTCACCACAGCCCGTCCAGCTGCGGAGCGAGCTCAGCGGGGCTGGTCAGGCGGACGCGAGCAGGGCGTGGCACCGCGTCAGACGCGCGAGCCACCAGTCGCGGCGTTCGTCGGACGCCGCGAGGCGATCGAGCCGCGCGGGATCCGGGACGACACGGCCGACGGGGATCGCGCCGTCGCGCGGACGGAGATCGGCCACATCCTCGACGAACAGCGCCCCGGTGCCGAGCCCGCAGTCGTACTCGAGCTCCGGGAGGGATGCCGCGAGCATCGCCCCCTGCGACAGGCCGACGGCCGTGTCCAGAGCACTCGAGACGACGGCCGGCAACCCGGCCTCCGCCACGATGGCGAGTGCGCGGCGGACTCCGCCGAGCGGCTGCGCTTTGATCACCAGCAGGTCGGCCGCGCCGGCACGGGCGACCGCGATCGGATCGGAGGCCTTGCGCACGCTCTCGTCCGCAGCGATCGGGATGCCCATGTACTTCACGCGCGCGCGCAGCTCGGCCAGCTCGTCGACGTTCGCGCACGGCTGCTCCGCGTACTCGAGGTCGAACGCGGCGAGCGCATGGATCGCGTGCTCCGCCTCGTCCACGTTCCAGGCGCCGTTCGCGTCGATGCGGATCCGGCCCTCCGGGCCCAGCGCCTCGCGCACGGCGCGGACCCGCGCGACGTCGTCCGCGAGCACCTGGCCGGGGTCGGCGACCTTGACCTTCGCGGTGCGGCATCCGGGGAAGCGCGCGAGGATCGCGGCGACATCGGCGGCCGGCACGGCGGGCACCGTCGCGTTCACGCCGATCGTCGTGCGCCGCGGCGCCGGCTGCTCGTTCCACGCGAAATCGAGCGCTGCCGCGAGCCACGTGGATGCCTCGGCATCCGAATACTCCACGAAGGGTGAGAACTCCGCCCAACCGGCGGGTCCCTCCAGCAGCAGCGCTTCACGGACGTCGACGCCGCGGAAGCGGGTCGTCATCGGAAGTGCGACCACTCGGGCGGTGGCGAGGATGTCGGCAAGCGGCGGCGTCATCGCCCCATCATCCCGCGAGAAACCACTTCGTGCGCGAGAAACCACCGCGGTCGTGGTTTCTCGCGCACGACGTGGTTTCTCGGCCGAGGGTGCTGACCCTCAGCCCAGACGCTTCTGCAGTTCCGCCATGCGGGCGGTGGTGCGGAAGCCGAGACGCGTGTTCACAGCCAGCATGTGAGCGTTCGAGTCGGCATTGAACGTGTAGACGCGCGTCGTGCCGGGGGAGTGCTGCTGGAGCATCCGCAGATTCTCCAGCTTGATGCGCAGGCCGAGCCGGTGGCCGCGGTCCTCTCTGCGCACGAGCGTGCCCCACTGATAGGCGTTGCTGTCATCGATCGAGACGACGATCTGCGTATAGGCGGCGACATGGCCGTCCGCGGTCAGTGCGATCGTGCCGTACGACGTGCGGCCCTGGCGTGCGACCAGCGCCTCGTCGGCGCGGAAGTCGGCGACGTCCGCCGATGCGGTCTCGATGTCCAGGTCGCCGGTGGGCGCCTCGGTGTCGAGGGACGCGTCCAGTGCGGCCCACTCGACGACGACGTCCTCGGGCACGGCGCCCGCCCAGCTGCGGATCGTGTACCCGGGCGCTGGTGCTTCGGCGAGGAGCTCCTCGATCGCGGCATCCGCCACCGGGAGATCGAGCCGACCCTGCAGGTCACCGAGCGCGACGGCGAAACCGTGCCGACGCGCGAACTCGTAACCCGGCTCGCCTGTGCCGTCTGCCGACGCGGATGCCGGCCAGAAGATGTCCGCCCGCAGGGTCGTGCGTCCGGCGGCCGCCGCCTCGGCTTCGACATGCGCGAGCAGGGCGGAGCCCACGCCGCGGCGACGGTGCTCCGGCGGCACGTTCACGCCGATGCCGGCCGAATGCACGTTGTCCTTGAGGGGTAGGCCGATGGATGCCGAGCCGACGACCGCGCCCTCCTGGGCGACGAACGCGCGCCGCTCGGTCGTCGCCGAGGGCTGCTGCAGTTCGGCACGGCTCTCGTCGCGCGACCAGATCACGGCGTTCTCGCCCATGTCGACGCGGCGGGCGGCGGCGTAGGCCTCCCACCATGCGTCGTAGGCGTCGTCGTCGAACGGATCGATGCGGCTGATCGTGATGGTCACCTGTTCACGCTAGCGCTGGCAGCCGAGACAGCGATGTGCGATTGACAATAGTGTGCGACGCACAGTAATGTGATCGACATGAACGAAGAGTTCGACACGCACCTGCAGGAACTGCGACGCGGCACCATCGTGCTCGCGTGTCTGCAGCTGCTGCGCGACGCCGGATACGGCTACAGCCTGCTCGAGCAGCTCGACGGGCACGGCTTCAGCACCGACGCCAACACCCTGTACCCGCTGCTGCGGCGGCTGGAGAAGCAGGGATACCTCACGAGCGAGTGGAACACCGAGGAGGCGAGGCCCCGCAAGTTCTATCGGACCTCCGCCGACGGCATCCGTCTCGCCGACGCACTGACCCAGGAATGGCGATCGCTCACCGCGGCGATCACCTCGCTCACCGAAGAGGAGCACTGACATGACCGCCACGCTGTCCGAGCGCTACATCTCGGCCACCATCCGCAGCCTCAAGCCCGACACGCAGGACGACGTCCGCGCCGAGCTCGCAGCCTCCATCGCCGACGCCGTCGAGGCGCGGGTCGACCAGGGCGAGGCGCCGGCGGAGGCCGAGCGCGCCGTCCTGACCGGGCTCGGCGACCCCGACATCCTCGCCGCCGGCTACGCCGAGCGACCGCTGCAGCTGATCGGTCCGAAGTACTATCTGACCTGGTGGCGCCTGCTGAAGCTGCTGCTGTGGATCGTGCCGATCTGCGTGGTCGGCGGTATGACGCTGGGGCTGCTGCTGTCGGGCGAGGGAGTCGGCGAGACGATCGGCCAGGTCGTGCCCGTCGTTCTGCAGGTCATCGTGCACCTGTGCTTCTGGACGACGCTGGTCTTCGTCGTCTTCGAGCGGACGGGTGCCGACACCGGTGTCAGGTGGGATGTCGACCAGCTGCCGGAGATCCAGGAGGACGGTGCCGGCCGCAGTGAGCTGATCGCGTCGCTGGTGTTCCTCGGCATCGCGGCCGTCGCCGTGGTGTGGGACAGGATCCGCGGCTTCTTCCCGACAGGAGGCGATCCGATCGCGATCCTGAACCCGCAGCTGTGGCCGTGGTGGATAGGTGCGCTGTTCGCCCTCATCGTCGTGGAGGCCGTGTTCGCGATCGCGCTGTTCCGCCGGCGCCGCTGGACCACGACGCTGGCGGTGCTGAACACCGTGCTCGCGCTGGCGTTCGCCGCCTGGGTGCTCATCCCGCTGCTGCGCGGCGAGCTCGTCAACCCCGACTTCCTGGCCTTCGTCACGGAAGCGGGCGGCGAGAAATTCGCCGAGGGGCAGGCGGAGTCGGCCGAAAACGGTGGCCTCTTCGGCATCCTGGGAGTCCTGCTCGGTTTCGGTGTTGCCGTCGGCGTGATCTGGGACATCGTGGACGGATGGCGCAAGGCGCGTCGGGCAGGGCGTGCAGAGCTGGTCTGACGGTCGCACTTCCCGGGGGAGCGACATGCTCCTCGGGGAAGTGCGCTGCCGGGGAATAGGCTGGATGCCGTGGACAACGCATTCGTCTCCGACCTGTTCGATCCCTCAGAGTGGACGCTCGCGCCCGGGGCCGAGGCGTACACCGATATCACCGCGCACGTGTCCGTGGACGGCGGCGTCGCCCGGATCGCGTTCAACCGGCCGGAGGTGCGCAACGCGTTCCGCCCGCACACGGTCGACGAGCTCTACCGCGCGCTCGACATCGCCAGGCAGGACCCGCGCATCGGCGCCGTGCTGCTCACCGGCAACGGTCCGAGTCCGAAGGACGGCGGCTGGGCGTTCTGCTCCGGCGGCGACCAGCGCATCCGCGGGCGCGACGGGTACAAGTACTCCGACGACGAGACCGTCGTGGCGGACCCGGCTCGCGCCGGCCGCCTGCACATCCTCGAGGTCCAGCGGCTGATCCGCTTCATGCCCAAGGTGGTGATCGCGGTCGTCCCCGGATGGGCCGCCGGCGGCGGTCATTCCCTGCACGTCGTGTGCGATCTGACGATCGCCTCCGCCGAGCACGGGAGGTTCAAGCAGACGGATGCTGACGTCGGATCGTTCGATGCCGGCTACGGCTCGGCGTACATGGCGCGCCAGACCGGGCAGAAGATCGCCCGCGAGGTGTTCTTCCTCGCCGAAGAGTACTCCGCGCAGCGCGCTTTTGAGATGGGCGCGGTCAACCGGGTCGTGCCGCACGCGGAGCTCGAGCGCGAGGCGCTGAGCATGGCTCGGACCGTGCTCACCAAGTCGCCGACGGCGATCCGGATGCTGAAGTTCGCGTTCAACGCGGTCGACGACGGCCTCGTGGGCCAGCAGGTGTTCGCCGGTGAGGCGACGCGCCTCGCGTACGGCACCGACGAGGCCGTCGAGGGCAGGGACTCGTTCCTCGAGAAGCGCGACCCCGACTGGTCCGCGTTCCCGTACCACTTCTGATCCGCCATGACGTCTCTGATCGCCACCTCCGCAGAGGATCCTCTCGTCCTCGCCGATCAACTGCGGCGCGCACTCGACGGCGGCCCGGCACTCGGGCTCGGGATGCTGGGTGAGCAGCCGGATGCCGTCCCGGACGGCACCGCGGTGGTGATCGGGACGTCCGGTTCCACCGGCATCCCGAAGCGCGTCGTCCTCAGCGGGGAAGCGCTGCGGGCCGGCGCCGAGGCCACAGCGGAGCGGGTCGGCTCAGGGCGCTGGCTGCTGGCGCTACCAGGGGGCTATGTCGCGGGGTTGCAGGTGCTCGTGCGGTCGATCCTCGCCGGGACCGAGCCAGTGGTCCTTTCCGGCGCGTTCTCGCCGCTCGCGTTCGCCGAGGCGACGCTGAGGAACCTGCGCACGGCGCGCGATGACGCCCTGTTCACCTCGTTGGTGCCCGCCCAGGTCGCCAGCCTCCTCGACGCGATCGGCGAACCGGGCGTGCGCGCGGCGCTGCAGGCGTACCGAGCGATCCTGGTCGGCGGACAGGCGCTGCCGGAGGTGCTGCGCGAGCGGGCGGCGGATGCCGGGGCGCCCCTCGTGCGCACGTACGGCTCGACGGAGACGAGCGGCGGGTGCGTGTACGACGGCATCCCTTTGGAGACCGTGAGCGTGCATGGCGTGGACGGCGAACTGCGGATCGCCGGCCCTATGCTCGCCGACGGGTACCTCGACGACCCTGTGCTCACCGGCCGCATGTTCGAGCGCGATGAGCACGGCATCCGCTGGTACCGGACCGGCGACCTCGGGATCGTCGAGAACGGGGTCGTCCGGGTCCACGGGCGCGCGGACAACGTGATCGTCTCCGGCGGCATCAACGTGTCGCTCGATCGGGTCGAGAACGTCGTGCGTCGGATTCCCGGGCTGACCTCGGCCGTGGTCGTCGGCGTCGAGGACGACAGGTGGGGCGAGGCATCCGTCATCGTCGCCGTGCGCGGCGAGGCCCTGCGACGCAGCGAATCCGAGCAGCTCGAGCATGCGCGCGAGGCGGTCGCCGCCGAGATCGGCAAGCACGCGCGCCCCGCGCGCCTCGTGCTGGTCGATGAGCTCGCGACGCTGCCGAGCGGCAAGCCCGACCGCGACGCGATCGGGAGTCTGGCCGCGCAGCTGCGCTGACCCGCTCACCTGCCCGTCTGCATGGCGCGTGTGCACGCGAATATCGGCGTGTCGCGTACACGGGCGCCGTATGGACGGGTGGTGGACGCGAGAGGCGGCAGACTGGGGCGATGGCGACCTACACGCACGGGCATCACGAGACGGTGCTGCGCTCCCACAACAACCGCACGATCGCGAACTCGGCGGAGTATCTCCGGCCGTACCTGACCCCGGATGCGTCGCTGCTCGACATCGGTGCGGGCCCAGGGACGATCACGGTGGAGTTCGCCGAGCAGGTCGCGCACGTGACGGCGACTGAGATCGGCGAAGCGGAGCTCGCCCTGTCGCAGCGCGCCGCCGCCGACCGCGGCTTGACGAACCTCGACTTCTCGGTCGAAGACGTGCACGCCCTGACCTTCGCCGACGACAGCTTCGACGTCGTGCACGCGCATCAGGTGCTGCAGCACGTCGCCGACCCGGTGCAGGCGCTGCGCGAGATGCGCCGGGTCGCGAAGCCCGGCGGCATGGTCGCCGCACGCGACGCCGACTACGGCGGGTTCATCTGGTTCCCGCTGATCCCCGCGCTCGACGAGTGGCTGGCGCTGTACCACGCGGCCGCACGCGCGAACGGGGGAGAGCCGGATGCCGGCCGCCGGCTGCTGTCCTGGGCGAAGGCGGCCGGATTCGTCGACGTCACCGCGACCGTCTCGACGTGGTGCTATGCGACCCGGGAGGAGCGCGCCTGGTGGGGCGGCATGTGGGCAGACCGCATCCTGGAGTCGGCGCTCGCGCGCCAGGCCGTCGACACCGGGCTCGCCACCCGAGCGGATCTCGAACGCATGAGCGCCGGCTGGAAGGCATGGGCGGATGCCGAGGACGGCTGGTACCTCGTCCCACACGGCGAGATCATCGCGCGAGCCTGACGCACGGGGTACATCTGCAGATGGATGCCCGCGTTGACGCCCTCGCGTAGCGTGAGAGGGTGATCCGCCCGCTGTCCCGCACCGCGCTCGTCCTCGACATCGTCGGGGCCGCGCTGCTGTTCGTGACCCTGACGCCCATGGCGCTGGCGTTCTACGGGCCGGGGAGCCTGAGCTTCATCGGCATCTCCGAGGCCGCCGGTATCGCCGCGATGGTGCTCGCCGGAGCGATCCAGTGCGGCGCCGTGGCGATCGGCCGGCTCGCGCCGGGCATCGCGCTCGCCGTGGCCTGGACCGGTGCGATCGTGCAGATGGCGGCGGGGCTGTCTCCGCTGCCGTTCAACATCGCGATCCTCATGGTCCTGTATGCCACGGCGGCGTGGGGGTCGCGCCGGGTGATGTGGGCCGGCCTGCTCTCGGCCGGCATCGGCGCCGTGGTCGCCGGTGTCTACATCTCGTTCTTCAACGGCGCCTCGTCCGGTGGTTTCGGGATCACCTTCGGTGCCGCGGTCCTGCTCATCCTGCTCTCCGTGATGGCCCTGGGCTTCGCCTGGGTGGCCGGGTTCGGATGGCGCATGGTGCTGCGCTCCCGCCGCATCCGCGACGCGCAGATGCGCGCCGAAGCCGCGACGGCGGAGGAGCAGGAGCGGGTGCGCATCGCCCGAGACATGCACGACATCGTCGCCCATTCGCTCGCCGTGGTCATCGCACAGGCGGACGGCGCCCGGTACGCCTCCGCGGTGGATCCGGATGCCGCACCGGCCGCGCTGACGACGATCGCGCAGACCGCGCGCGGGGCGCTGTCGGATGTCCGGATGCTGCTGACCCAGTTGCGCCACCGGCAGGGCGACGGTCCGCAGCCCACGCTCGCCGACCTCGAGACGCTGTTCGCGCAGGTGCGCCAGGCGGGCATCGAGCCGCGCGTGACCGTGGATCCGATGCCGCCCGAGGGGCTTGCGGGCGGCCTCCAGCTCGCGGTGTACCGGATCCTTCAGGAGGCCCTCACGAACGCCCTGCGTTACGGAGACGGCAAGTCGGTCGAGATCCATCTCGCCTGGCACCGGGAGTTCGTGGACATCACGGTCGCGAACGTCGTCGACGGGTCATCGGCGCCGAGTCTCGGCGGCGGACACGGGATCATCGGCATGCGCGAACGCGCGCAGCTCGTCGGCGGCGTCCTGCGCGCCGAACACGAGGGCGGGCGATTCGTGGTCCGGGCGCGCTTGCCGGTCGCGGCCGCGGATGCCGGGCAGGATGGAACCGGCGCCTCCGGCGCCGGGAGAGGGGACTCATGATCCGCGTCGTGCTGGTCGACGACCAGGGCCTGTTCCGCGCCGGCATCCGGATGCTCGTCGACTCGCAGCCGGACCTCGAGGTCGCCGGTGAAGCCGGCGACGGGCGCGAGGCGCTCGCGGTCATCGCCGCGACCCGTCCCGACGTCGTCCTGATGGACATCCGGATGCCGGTGATGGACGGACTCACCGCCACCGGCGAACTGCTCGCCCAGCCGGATCCGCCGAAGGTCGTCATGCTCACGACATTCGATCTCGACGAGGCGGCGGCCAAGGCCATCCGTCAGGGGGCCAGCGGGTTCCTGCTCAAGGACGCCGATCCGGAGTTCCTGCTCGCCGCGATCCGGACCGTGCACGCGGGATCCAGTGTGATCGCGGCATCCGCGACGCGCGACCTGTTCGCGCATTTCGCGGAGGAGACGAAGCCCGTCCCGGCATCCTACGGAGAGCTCACCGACCGTGAGCGGGAGATCTTCGCACTCGCCGCCCGAGGGCTCTCGAATGCCGAGATCGCGACGCGGGAGTTCCTCAGCGAGGCGACCGTGAAGACGCACATCAGCCGCATCCTCACCAAGCTGGGCCTGCGCGACCGCGTGCAGCTGGTCGTCTTCGCATTCGAGCACGGCCTGACCTGAACGGGATCATCCTTCCGATGTACGCGGGATGGGTCCGGCGGGCGATGTGCGGGAGCATGCCGGATTCCTAACGTGGTCAGCATGGAGATCACGACCAGCGACCTGGGGCTCGCCGCCCGCGTCCAGCATCTGAAGAAGTCCTACGGCTCCGGCGACGCCGCGGTGCACGCGCTCGACGGCGTGAGCGTCGGCATCCGCCGGGGGCAGTTCACCGCCATCATGGGGCCGTCCGGCTCGGGCAAGTCGACCCTGATGCACATCATGGCCGGCCTCGACGCCCCCACCGAAGGCCGCGCGTGGATCGGAGACACCGAGATCACCGGTCTCGGCGACCTCGACCTGACGATCCTGCGCCGCCGCCGGGTCGGCTTCATCTTCCAGGCGTTCAACCTCGTGCCGACGCTCGACGCGATCGGCAACATCATGCTGCCGTTCGAGCTCGACGGGCGCCGCCCGAGTGCGATCGAGCGCGCGCGCATCGACGGACTGGTCCAGACGCTCGGTCTCACCTCGCGCCTGCGGCATCGTCCGCACGAACTGTCCGGTGGACAGCAGCAGCGCGTCGCGATCGCCCGCGCCCTCGCCACCGCGCCCGACCTGGTGTTCGCCGACGAGCCCACGGGCAACCTCGACTCGAAGACCGGCCGCGAGGTGCTGCAACTGCTCTCGGCAGCCAGCCGGGAGCACGGGCAGTCGATCGCAATGGTGACGCATGACGCGATCGCCGCCAGCCATGCCGATCGCGTGCTGTACCTCGGGGACGGGCGGATCGTGGCCGATCACCCCCAGCAGAGCGCCGAGCAGATCGCGGCGTACATGCTCGCGGCCGAGGTGGCGGCATGACCGTCGTCGCGACGAACCCGGCCGTGATCGCGGACACCGCGCGGACCGGCCCCCGGCTCGGCTGGCTGCGCGACCGGGGCATGGGGGCGAGCGTGCTCGTCGCCGGCCTCGCGTCGGCGTTCGGCGTCGTGCTCGTCGAAGCCACCGCGTACATCGGGGTGATGCTGAAGGCCGATCCCTACATCGGCGACAGCGGAACGCTCGCCGTCGTCGTCGCGATCCTGACGGTCCTGCTCATCGGCGTCGCGCTGTACGTCGCGGCGATCGTCACGGCCAACACGTTCTCGACCATCATCGCCGGGCGCACCCGCCGGATCGCGCTCATGCGGCTGATCGGCGCGACCGCGCAGTCGCAGCGATCGGAGGTGGCGCGCCAGGGTCTCGTCGTCGGTCTCATCGGCGCCGTCGTCGGCATCGCAGTGGGGATGCTGATCTCGGTGCTCGGCATCGTCGTCGCCGACAGGCTACTGGGAGCGCTTCCGGAGTTCTCTCTCGCTCAGGCCGCAATCGTCGTCCCGGCCGTCGGCGTCGCGCTCACGACCTGGGCCGCGGCCTGGGCCGGGTCCCGCCGGGTGCTGTCCGTGACGCCGCTGCAGGCGATCGGCGGCTCGGTCGAGCGCACCCATGCGGATGCCGCGGCGCGCCCCGCCCGGCACGTCGGCGCGCTGATCCTCCTGCTCGTCGGTGCGGCACTGCTCGTGTTCGGGATCATGGTCGGACTCGTCAAGCCGCTCGGTGTGGTCATCGCGTTCTTCGGGGGACTGCTGTCCTTCACGGGACTGTCGCTCGGCGCGGTGCTGTTCATGCCCCCGGTGCTGCGCCTGGTCGGTCGGCTCTTCGGCGGTTCGGCGACCGCCCGACTGGCCGCTGAGAACGCGCATCGGTACCCGGAGCGCTCGAGCCGCATGGCGATCGGCGTCGTCATGGGCGTGACGCTCGTGACGATGTTCGCGGTCGCCCTGGAATCGGTGAAGGTTCTGCTGACCAAGGCGGCCGGCGGTGAACTGGATGCGCAGTTCACGATCATCATGGACAGCTTCGCCGCCGTCATGATGGTGCTCGTCGGGATCTCCGCGGTGATCGCGGCCGTCGGGCTGGTGAACCTGCTGACGATCGGGGTCGTGCAGCGGCGCCGCGAACTCGGGTTGCTGCGCTCGATCGGGCTGTCCAACCGGCAGGTGCGCCGGATGATCCTGCTGGAGGCGGCGCACATCACGATCACCGCGACCGTCACCGGCCTCGTGCTCGGCGTGCTGTACGGCTGGATCGCCGCGCAGTCGCTGCTGGGATCGGTGCGGATGCCTCCGACGTTCGAGCAGACCGCTGGGCTCATCGCGCCCGCCGTGCCGTGGATCCCGGTGGTGGTGATCGTCGTCGCGACCGCGGTTCTGACGCTCGTCGCCGCCGCGACCCCGACCCGTCTCGCCACCGGCGTCGCTCCGGTCGAGGCCCTCGCCGTCGACTGACGTTCACCTGTCCTGTCCTGTCCGATCCCGACCGCGAGACGTACTTTGCGGGGTGACACTCGGCCTGCCCAGGTCGGTCTCGCCTCACAAAGTAGGTCTCGCGGGGCGAATAGGGTGGAGGGATGCCTCAGCCGTTCGACCAGTCCGCGTACCAGGTCCGGCTCGACTGGGGCACTCCGGGGCTGGAGCGGTTGGCCGCGGCGGACATCGTGGTCGTCGTCGACGTGCTGCGCTTCTCGTCGACGCTTCCGGATGTCGTCGCAGCCGGGGTCGAGGTCGAACTCGCCGACGCCATGGGATGGTCGTCCAACGGCGCCGCCGTGGTCGCGGCCGCATCGGCTGCGGAGACGGTGCTCGTCGGTGGTCTGCGCAACGCGTCAGCCGTCGCGCGTGCGGTGATGGCGATCCAGGATCAGCGCCGGCAGCGGACGTCGGTCGCGGTGATCGCCGCCGGGGAGCAGACTCCGGACGGCGGTTTGCGGTTCGCGATCGAGGATCAGCTCGGCGCCGGAGCCATCATCGCGGCGCTCGGAGATCTCGGCATCGATCACACGTCGCCCGAGGCGGCCGTCGCCGCCGAGTCTGCGCGCGGGCTCCGTCGCGCGCTGCGCCATCTGCTGTCGGCATCCGGCTCGGGGCGCGAGCTCGTGGAGGGCGTCGCCTCGACCGCGCGCATGGAGGCATCCGGCATCGCGCCGGCGACGACAGCCGCTGCCGCTGAGCTGGATGCCGTCGACGTCGTCCCGGTGCTGCGCGACGGAGTCTTCGTCGCCTTCACCCGCTGAGTTTCTCGGTCAGGTCGAGCGTCAGCACGAGGCGAACCGCGGTTCTGCGACACTTCTCGGAGAATGCGCCACGAAACAACTGGCGCATACTCAGAAAGGTGTGGCAAAGGCCGAGGGGCGCACGGGTCAGCGCGGTGTCTGCGCGGCGAGCTTGGTCGCGGCGGTGATCTCGCGCCGCGTCCACTCGAACTGGTACCGCGGGTCGTAATTGCGCGAGCACTTGGCGCAGCTCGTGGCGCGGGTCGGGCGACGGTGCCGGTAGGTCACATGCCCGGCGGGGCACCGGCCCACCCAGGGGGCGAGCTCCGTCGCCGTCTCGCCATGATGCGTCGTGCCGCCGACGTAGCCGAGCTCGCCGGCGACCCGCTGCCACCGCGCGCCGTGCCCCGCCTGGTGGCCGGCGAGGGCGTGCGCGACCTCGTGCAGCAGCACCTGATGGATCTCGTCGTCATCGAATCGGGCGGCGAGGTAGCGTGACACCGTGATGCGCTTGGTGCGGTAATCGCACTGCCCGGCACGGCGTTTCGCATTGTCGAATCCGAACGTCCAGGTGTCGTCCAGATGCATCCGGATGAGCGCGTCAGCCCAGATGCGCACACGGTCCAATTCCGCCATACGCTCAGGGTAGATCACGCCGCGGACATCGGCCGCGCTGGGCGCGTCAGATGGCGACCGGAGACTCCACGCGGCGTCGTTCGACCGTCTCGATCGCGAGCAGCACCGTCTCCAGATCGCGGTCCTCGGCGCCGGTCTCGCGCCGCAGGAACAGCGAGCGCTTGAAGCTCTCCTTGGCCTGCTCGAAATCGCCTGCCTCGAGAGCGTTCTTGCCCCGATGCTGGTGGGCGAATGCGGCGATCGATGCCCAGCGCTGCCCCTCGGCCTCATCCGCGCACGTGGCCAGCTCCTGGTCGGCGGCGGCGTGCGCCCCGCGATACTGCAGGATCGTCGCATGCAGCACCCGGGCGCGCAGTACGTCCTTGCGCGTGCCGGCCATGCGCGCCTGACGAACCGCCTCGTCCGCGAGCGCGAGCGACTCGTCCAGGCGATCGAGCACCTTCAGCAGCCAGACCCGTTCCAGCATCGCCGGCAGACTCCGCTGGGAATCGATCTCCGCGAGGCGTCGTTCGCACTCGAGCGGATCGACTCGTTCCCGAAGGGTTTCGGAGTCATAACCCCGGATGTAACTCAATGTGCTCTCCCTTCCGCAGCGCCATCATCCAGTCTGCCTGGCACTCGCGATACCTGCGAGTCGGCACGCCCCGGATGCCGAGATCGGACGCGGCTCAGCGCAGGAAGATCGACGCGTCGGGCTTCGGGGAGGCGGTCGCATCGGCATCCGTCACGATCCGAGCCCCCTGGGCGAAGGCGGACACTTCGGCGCCCTGCGCGATCTTGGCCGGGTGGGGCCCTGCCGCCAGCATCCGCGGCAGCCATTCCGTCGGCAGGGGAGAAGCGGATGCCGCGATCACCAGGTTGCCGAACCGGCGTCCCTTGAGCACTTGCGTGTCCGCGAGCACCGCCACCTCGGGCAGGACGTCCGCGATCGTCGCGACCTGGCGGCGCGCGAAGGCGAGGCCGGGACCGTCCGCGACGTTGACGAGCAGCACGCCGCTCGGCGCCAGCAGTCCGGACAGCTCGCGGTAGAACTCGACACTGGTCAGGTGGGCCGGCGTCTGCGCGCCGGAGTAGACGTCCGACACGACGAGGTCGCACGCGCCGCTCAGAGCGGACGGCAGACGTGTCACGCCCTCGCGCGCATCGCCGATGCGGATGCGGATCGCCGCGCCCTTCGGCAGCGGAAGATGCTCGCGGACGAGGCTCGCGAGCGGCGCCTCGAGCTCGATCACCTGCTGCCGCGACCCCGGCCGCGTGGCTTCGATGTAGCGGGGGATCGTCAATGCGCCTGCGCCGAGATGCACGGCCGTCAGCGCCGCGCCGGGCAGCTGATCGATCACGGCGCCCATGCGCAGGATGTACTCGAAGTGCAGGTGCGTGGGGTCGTCCAGATCGACGTGCGACTGCGGCGTCCCGTCGACGATGAGCTCGAATCCGCTGGTGAAATCGCTGGGCTCGATCGACGCGATTCCGCCGTGGTCGAGGCGCGCCGTCGGATGCTCGACATCCCGTGTGCGCGATCGACCCATGCATCCCAGCGTACGTGTTACGGCTCTGTGACGATCCTCGCGAGAAGTTGCAGCGGGTTTGTTAGTCGTGGATACTTTTTCCTGATCGACATGCATCCCAGCGTGCCGAGGACGTTTTCAATGAGGAGATTCACCCGATGAAGAAGCGCATTCTTCCCCTCGTGGCGCTCGGCGTCACGGCGACGCTGGGCCTGGCCGCCTGCGCCGGCGACAGCGGAGACAGCGGCTCCGGCGACGGCGCTGACGGCGAAGGCAAGACTCTCAACGTCTGGATCATGCAGGGCACGAACCCGGACTCCACCGCATTCCTCGATGAGGTCGCCGCGGCGTTCGAAGAGGAGACCGGTGCGAAGGTCGAGTTCGAAGAGGTCCAGTGGGCCGACGCGCACGACCGTTTCGTGACGTCGATCGCCGGCGGCACGACGCCCGACATCGCCGAGACCGGCACCACCTGGACGGCGGAGTTCGCCGACGCGGGCGCGCTGCTCCCGATCGACGAGTACGTGGACGCCGAGGACGGCCTGCGCGACGACCTCGTCGAAGGGCTCGAAGTCGCCGGCACGTACGACGAGGAGCTGTACGGCATGCCCTGGTACGCCGGCGTGCGCTCGATCATCTACCGCGCCGACATCTTCGAGGAGCTCGGACTCGAGGCGCCGAAGACGTGGGACGACATCGTCACGGCTGGCGAGGCGATCAAGGCCGCGCACCCCGAGATCATGCCGTTCCCCGTTCCCGGTGACGCCGAGTTCCAGGTCTACCCCTGGGTCTGGGGCGCCGGCGGCGAGATCGCCACGCTCGACGGCGACACCTGGACCAGCGAGCTGGACAGCGCCGAGTCCCAGGAGGGCATCCAGTTCTACACCGACCTGGCCACGAAGCACGGCTTCTCGTCCGCCGGTGCGACGACGTGGAAGGAGACGGATCTGCGTGACGCGTTCGTCGCCGGCAACGTCGCGATGATGCTCTCCGGCTCGTGGACGCCGAACGCCATCCTCGAGGCCAACCCCGACCTCGAGGGCAAGCTCGGAGCCGCGGTCATCCCCGGCAAGGACGGCGACATCGCCCCGTCGGTCCTCGGCGGATCCCACCTGTCGATCTTCAACACGACCGAGAACGCCGACCTCGCCTGGCAGCTCGTGGACCTCATGACCACGGGCGAGTTCGCCGAGAAGTGGGCGGACGAGACCGGCTACTTCCCCGGTGTCCAGTCGGCCATGGAGGAGGCGCTCGCGTCGACCGACCCGCTCGTGGCGCCGTTCGCGCAGCAGATGGTCGAGGGCGGCGCATCCGTCCCGGTGACTCCGAACTTCGGCGCCGTGCAGGCGAAGAAGACCACCAACGCCATGATGCAGTCGATCCTCAGCGGACAGAAGGACGTCGAAACCGCGACCAAGGACGCTGCCACCGAGATGACCGAGCTGCTCAACCAGTAATCCAGCAGCACAGCTACCAAAGGACGTCTTCCTTCATGTCGATGGTGCAAGCACCAGTGCCGACCACCACGGAGGCGGGGAACACCCCCGCCTCCGTGGCCGGCGGCCGAACGGGCCGAGTCCTCACGTGGGCGAAGGCGCGACCGTGGGTCCTGCTGGCCCCCGGTCTCATCCTCCTGGCCGGACTCATGCTCTGGCCGCTCGTGCAGGTGTTCCTGTACTCGCTGCAGGACTACGGTCTGCGCGAGATCAACACCGGCGAGCCGAACTTCATCGGGCTCGACAACTACATCGAGGCGCTGACGAACTCCACGCTGTGGAGCGTCGTCCTGCCGAACACCGTCGGCTTCGCCGCCGTCGCCGTGTTCACGACCGTCGCCCTCGGCACGCTCGTCGCGCTGCTGCTGGCCCGCCTCGGCACTCTCTGGCGCACGATCGTCTCCAGCTGCATCATGATCGCCTGGGCGATGCCGGCCGTGACCGGAACGTACGTCTGGACCTTCATCTTCGACGCCGACCACGGCATCTTCAACGCCATGCTGCTCGACCTCGGCCTCATCGACGGTCCGGTGAACTGGTTCACGAACCAGTGGTCGTTCTACGCCATCGTGCTGCTGAACGTCGTGCATCACGGCTTCCCTTTCGTTGCCGTGACGGTGCTCGCCGGCCTGCTCGGCGTGTCCAAGGAGATGCTCGAAGCGGCAGCGCTCGACGGCGCCGGCGCCTGGCGCCGCTTCTGGCAGATCATCTTCCCGACGCTGCGTCCGGTCTTCTCGGTCGTGATCATCCTGTCCACGATCTGGGACTTCAAGGTCTTCGCGCAGGTCTACCTGATGCCGGGCGGCTCCGGCTCGAATCGCACCGTGCTGAATCTCGGGGTGTGGTCGTACGTCGAATCGTTCGGCCAGAACCGCTACGGCTTCGGCGCCGCGCTGGCCGTCCTGCTGACCCTGGTGCTGATCGGCATCACGATCGTGTACATCCGCTCGCTCATGAAGGAGGACGAACTGTGAGCACCCGTCGGTCCGTCCTCTCCCGCACCGGTGTCGGCATCGCCGTCGCGGCGGTGCTGATCTTCACGCTGTTCCCCGTGTACTGGATGATCTCCAGCGCGTTCGACGCGAAGGCGTCCAGCGGCGGGCAGTCGTTCCTGCCGCAGGAATTCACCTGGGACAACTTCGCCTACGTCCTCACCGACGGCGGGTTCGCGGTGTACCTGCGCAACTCCGCGATCGTCGCGATCGCGACCGTGCTCGTCAGCGCTCTCGTGTGCCTGCTCGCCGCCGTCGCGGTGGCCCGGTTCCGGTTCAAGTTCCGCACCACGATCCTCATGATGATCCTTGTCGTGCAGATGGTGCCGCTCGAGGCCCTCGTGATCCCGCTGTTCCTGCAGGTGAAGAGCTTCGGCCTGCTGAACACTCTGCTCGGGCTGATCATCGTCTACATCGCGCTTTCTCTCGCGTTCGGCATCTGGATGCTGCGGAGCTTCGTCGCCGCCGTTCCGGTGGAGCTCGAGGAGGCGGCCTACATCGACGGGGCGAGCTGGTGGCGGATGTTCCGGTCCGTGCTGCTGCCGCTCGTGATGCCGGGGCTCGTCGCGACCAGCGTGTTCAGCTTCATCACCGCCTGGAACGAGTTCATCTTCGCGATGACGATGCTCGGCGGTGCGTCCGACCAGTACACGGTCGCGATCGGCCTGAAGTCCTTCTTCGGTCTGCACTCCAACGACTGGGGCAGCATCATGGCGGCTTCGACGATCATCACGATCCCCGTCATGATCTTCTTCGTGATCGTCCAGCGACGTCTGTCGGCTGGCCTGGTTTCGGGCGCGGTGAAGGGATGAGCGACGAGCTCACCCGCCTCGCCAACTCCGTCCTGTGGCCCGGCTTCCTCGGTACCGAGGCGCCGGAGTGGCTGCTCGCCGAGCTCCGCGACGGACTCGCCGGAGTCGTGTACTTCGGCCAGAACATCTCCGATGGGATGCCGGAGCTGAGCGCCGCGCTCCGCGAAGCCAACCCGGGTGCCCTGATCGGCATCGACGAGGAGGGCGGCAGCGTCACGCGCCTCGAGTCCGCGACCGGATCGACCCTGCCCGGTGCGGCTCAACTCGGAGCCGTCGACGACATCGAGGCGAGCCGGGCGACCGGGGCAGAGCTGGCCAGGCGAGCGCGTGCCGCGGGCGTCGACGTCGTCCTCGGCCCGGTGGCCGACGTCAACACGGATCCGCGCAACCCCGTCATCGGGGTGCGCTCGTTCGGTGCGGACGCCGCGCTCGTCGCCCGGCACGCGGTGGCGACCGTCGACGGCATCCAGTCCGGCGGCGTCTCGGCGTGCGTCAAGCACTTCCCAGGGCACGGCGACACGCATCTGGACTCGCATCATGCGCTGCCGGTGATCACGCTGGACACGTCCGTGATCGAGGATGTGCACCTCGAGCCGTTCCGTGCGGTTGTCGCGGCCGGTGTCGACGCCGTCATGACGGCGCATATCGTCGTCCCGGCCTGGGGCGAAAAACCAGCGACGCTCAATCCGGTCGTCCTCGGGAAGCTGCGGGCGATGGGCTTCGACGGCGTCATCATCACGGATGCCCTCGACATGGCGGCCATCCGGGAGAGCGTCGGCATCGGCGGGGGAGCCGTGCAGGCGCTCGCCGCCGGTGCCGACCTGCTCTGCATCGGGAATCCGACCAACCCGGGATCCGCCGCGCTGCCCGACCAGGACGAGCGCGACTTCCTCGCCGCGCGCGAGACGATCGTGGCGGCACTGCGGGATGGAACGCTGCCGCGCGAGCGCGTCGAGCAGGCGCGCGACCGCGTGCGGGCGCTGGCCGCGAAGCTGCAGGCTGCGACGCCGACCGCCGCGGCGCCCTACGACGCGGCGGCGATCGTCCGCCGTGCGCTGCGCGTCGTCGGGGAGGCGGATGCCGCGGCATCCGCTCTCGCGGTCGTGGATGCGCGGCGGCGATCGACCCTCGCCGTCGACAGCGCGGCCGGATACGTCGCGGAGGCGCTGGCTGGGGACGGCTTCCGCGTGCGGCTGGATGTCGAACGGGCGTCGGATGCCGAGAGGGACGCCGCCCTGGACGCCGCATCCGCCGCTGGGGGCCGCGTGGTGCTGCTCGTGGATCGACCCGAGGTGGAACCGGCTCAGCGCGCGCTCATCGACCAGGTGGCCGGACGGGACGCCGGAGCCGTCGTGGTGAACGTCGGACTTCCGGTGCGGGGAGAACTGCCGCTGCCGTTCATCGACGCGGCGGCCGCGAGTCGGGTCTCCGCCGAGGTCGTCCGGGAACTCCTCATCCGCTGAGGGCAGCCGCGATCGCGGCATCCACCGTCGTGCAGCGGAAGACGAAGCCGTCCTGGAGCAGCCGCTCGGGGACCGCGCGCTGATCGGCGAGCAGCAGCTCCTCCGCCGCCGTGCCCATGCCGGCGCGCAGCGCGAACGTCGGCAGCCGCAGCAGATGCGGACGATGCATCGCGCGCGCGAGCGCCCGAGTGACCTCGGACGACGTCGACGACGCGGGCGCGACGAGATTGACGGCGCCGTCGAGCGTCGATTCCGTCGCGAGATGCAGCAGCGCTCTCGCCTCGTCCTCGAGCGCGATCCACGGCCAGTGCTGCGTTCCATCGCCGACGGTCGCGCCGAGTCCGAGCCGCGTGGTCAGCATCAGCGGTGCGAGAGCACCACCGGCGGCGAGCACCAGACCGGTGCGGGCGTGGACGACCCGCGTCCGCGTCTCAGCCGGACGCGTGGCCTCCTCCCACGCCGAGACGACATCGGCGAGGAAACCCGATCCGCGCCCGGCATCCTCGTCCAGTTCGGAACCCGGCCGGTCGCCGTAGATCCCGACCGCCGATGCCGAGACCCACGCGTCCGGGGGCGCGTCGGACTCCGCGATCGCGCGCGCGAGCGTCGACGTCGCCTGCACCCGGCTGCGCAGGATCTCGTCGCGATACCGCGCCGTCCAGGGCAGGTGCGACAGACTCGCTCCCGAGAGGCTGATCACAGCATCCGCCCACGCGATGGGCTCTGCCGGAGCCGAACCGGATGCCGGATCCCAGCGATGCTCCGTCGCATCGACCGGATCCCTCCGCACGAGGGCGCGCACCTCGTTCCCTCTTCGGGCGAGGGATGCCGTGGCCGAGCCGATCAGGCCGGAAGCGCCGATGAGGAGAATCCGCATGGCTCGAATCTAGCCTCCGGGACAGTCGCCCGTCGTTCCGAAGCAGACGTGCGTATTGCGCGGCTCGGGAACGTCCGGCTCGCTCGGCCAGAAGCGCCCCTGCGGGATCTGGAACACGAACGCCGCCAGCAGCGTCAGCACCAGGGCACCACCGACGAGCCAGGCGAGGCCGCGTCGCCGTGCGACCAGCGCGAAGACGAGGGACAGCGCCAGCAGGAAGAGAGCGGACGCTGCAGCGAACTGATACCGGCCTATCGCCTCGGCCGATGGTGCCGGCGCCGGCTCCCAGATCGAGAAGTACGTCGAGAACCACAGCATCGGCAGTGTGAATGCGAACGTGCCGCCGACTGCGAGCAGCACGATGGCCGCCGTGACGAGGGCCGGGTGCCCATCGGTGCGTCGGCGGAAGGCGAAGCCTGCCAGCGCACCGACGACGGCCGCCCCGACGAGTCCTGCCGCCTGCCACACGAGCGCCACCCAGACTGCGCCCGTCGCCGTCATGCCCTGGCCGAACGGGAGGAGCGCCGCGATGACTGTCGCGACCGGAGCGAGCGCGATCGCCACGACGGCGAACACGACCCCGGATCCCCGACGGAGGAGCAGGCCCAGGACGAGCACGAGTACGACCCAGATGAGCACCGGAGGACTCGCGAGAAGCCAGAGCGCAGCCACGAGAGTCGGTGTTCGGCCGCTCACCGCGCTGTAGAGCAGCGAGCCTCCGACGAACGCCACCCAGCCGGCGACGGCCGTCGCCGTTGCCTGCGCCGGCGTGGTGCGCTCGCCGTTCTTCACCGGTGTCCCGTCGGCTCCCGCGCGCGATTGCGTCATGAGCGCAGGCTAGCGGCATCGCCGTCGGGTCCGGGTGAGCAGCACGTGCGCCACCTGTTACACAGCCGATACCGGATCGCAATGAGCGTGGGATTGGATTCCTGAAGCGGGCTGGGTAGCGTCTAAGGATCACGTATCCGAGAGCGACGGCGCTCCCGGTGCGCGCAACGAAGCGCTATACAGGGAAGGGCATCACCCATGCACCAGACACCTCTGCGACGTCGAGGAATCCTCGCCGTCGCCGGCACGGCAGCCGCAGCACTGCTCCTGGCGGGATGCGTCGCCAGCGAACGCGGCGACGACACCGGCGAAGGATCGAGCGAGGTCGACGCGACCTTCATCTTCGCGGCATCCTCGGATCCCGCGAGCCTCGACCCCGCCTTCGCGCAGGACGGCGAGACCTTCCGCGTCTCCCGCCAGATCTTCGAGGGGCTCGTCGGCACCGAACCCGGCACCGCCGACCCCGCCCCGCTGCTCGCCGAGTCGTGGGAGTCCGCCGATGACGGCATGTCGCACACCTTCACCCTCAAGGAGGGCGTGACGTTCCACGACGGCACGCCGTTCAACGCCGAGGCCGTGTGCACCAACTTCGACCGCTGGTACAACTGGACCGGTCTCGCCGCCAGCGAGGCCTTCGGGTACTACTACGCCAAGCTCTTCCACGGCTATGCGTCCAACGCGGCGGATGCCGTGTACAAGTCGTGCTCCGCCGATGACGAGTACACCGCGACGATCACGCTGAACAAGCCGTTCGCCGGTTTCATCCCTGCGCTGTCGCTGCCGGCATTCGCCATGCAGAGCCCGACCGCGATGGCCGAGTTCGGCGCCGACGAGGTGAGCGGCACCGCCGACGCGCCGCAGATGTCCGAGTACGGCATGGGGCACCCGGCGGGCACCGGTCCGTTCCAGTTCGACGAGTGGGCACCTGGCGAGCAGGTCACACTGACCTCCTACGACGACTACTGGGGCGAGAAGGGCCAGATCGAGGAGATCATCTTCCGCACGATCGACGACCCGACCGCGCGTCGGCAGTCCCTCGAAGCGGGCGACATCGACGGGTACGACCTGGTCGGCCCCGCCGACACGGCGGCCCTCGAGGAGGACGGCTTCACGATGGTGTCGCGTCCGCCGTTCACGATCCTGTACCTCGCCTTCAACCAGGCGATCCCCGAGCTGCAGGACATCAAGGTCCGTCAGGCGCTGTCCTACGCGATCGACAAGGACGCCCTGATCACGCAGGTCCTTCCGGAGGGCACGGAGAAGGCGATCGAGTTCATGCCCGACACCGTCAACGGCTACAACCCGGACGTCACGACGTACGACTACGACCCCGACATGGCGAAGCAGCTGCTCGAAGAGGCCGGGTACACCGAGGCCAACCCGCTGAAGCTGAACTTCAACTACCCGGTCAACGTTTCGCGGCCGTACATGCCGGACCCCGAGCAGATCTTCACGGTGCTGTCGACCCAGCTCGCCGAGGTGGGAGTGGAGACGACCCCCGTTTCCGAGGAGTGGATCGACTACCTCGACCGCACCACCGGCACCGCCGATCACGGCATCCACCTGCTCGGATGGACCGGCGACTACAACGACACCGACAACTTCGTCGGCGTCTTCTTCGGAGCGCAGAGCTCGGAGTGGGGCTTCGACAACCCGGAGCTGTTCCAGAAGCTGGCCGAGGCGCGCGGCGTCTCGAGCCTCGAGGAGCAGACGCCGCTGTACGAGCAGATCAACGAGGACGTCGCGCAGTTCGTCCCCGGCGTGCCGCTCGCGCACCCCGCTCCGACACTGGCGTTCGACCCGCGGGTCGAGAGCTATCCGGCCAGCCCGGTGAATGACGAGGTCTTCACGGACATCGTCCTGACCGAGTGACATCGCGCGTCCGGCTCCCGTCGTGCCGCGCACGACGGGAGCCGGACGCACCCGGAAACCGGAGACATATCCGTGCTGCGCACCATCAGCAGGCGACTGCTGCTTCTCATCCCCACCCTGTTCGGGCTGAGCATCCTGCTCTTCGCCTGGGTCAGGGCCCTCCCCGGCGGCCCCGCGGTCGCCCTGCTCGGCGAAAAGGCCACGCCGGAATCGATCGCGCGTGTCAACGAGCTCTACGGATTCAACGAACCCCTGATCCAGCAGTACTTCACCTGGATCGGACGGCTCCTGCAGGGCGACTTCGGAACCTCGATCCAGACGAACCGACCCGTCACCGAGGAGTTCCTGCGGCGCTTCCCCGCGACCCTCGAGCTCTCGGTCGCTGCGCTGATCATCGCGATCGGCATCGGCATCCCGCTCGGCTACTGGGCCGCGCGACGCCACGGCAAGCTCAGCGATCACGCCTCGGTCGTCCTGAGCCTGGTCGGGATCACCATCCCGGTGTTCTTCCTCGCGTTCATCCTCAAATACATCTTCGCCGTCCAGCTCGGCTGGCTGCCCGCCGACGGCAGGCAGGATCCCCGGATAGACGCGACGCACCCCACCGGATTCTACGTCTGGGACGGCATCATCACCGGCGAACTGGATGCCTCGTGGGACGCCATCCTGCACCTGATCCTGCCCGCGCTGGCGCTCGGGACCATCCCGCTCGCCATCATCGTGCGCATCACCAGGGCGAGTGTGCTCGAGGTGCAGAACGCCGACTACGTGCGCACGGGCCGGGCCAAGGGCGTCGCACCCGGCGTGCTGCGCGGCCGGTTCATCCTGCGCAACGCCATGCTCCCGGTGATCACCACGATCGGGCTGCAGGCGGGCCTGCTCATCTCCGGTGCGGTCCTGACCGAGACCGTGTTCGCCTTCCCGGGGATCGGGTCCTTCCTGGCCAGGGCGATCTTCACCCGTGACTTCCCGGTGCTGCAGGGCTTCATCATCTTCATCGCGATCGCCTACGCACTGATCAACCTCGCGGTGGACGTCTCGTACAGCGTGATCGACCCGAGAGTGAGGGTCCAATGACTTCGCCCATCCTTCCCCCGGCGCAGGGCGCCGGGATCATCGACACCGTCGCCGTCGCGCAGGAGGGGCTGAAGAGCAGCGGCGGCTTCTGGCAGGACGTCTTCCGCCGCCTCCGGCACAACCCGACCGCGTGGATCGGCGCGGCGATCGTGCTGATCTTCCTGCTCATCGCCCTGTTCGCGCCGCTGCTGGCGCCCTATCCCGAGACCGCGCTGCCCGGCGCGAAGCACATCACGCCGACGCACATCCCCGGCCCCGGTGAGCTGGCGCAGTTCCCGCTGGGGCTCGATCGCTTCGGCGGCGACGTGCTGTCGAAGCTGATCTGGGGTGCGCAGGCGTCGCTCATGGTCGGCGTCGTCTCGACCGCGCTCGGTCTGGTCGGCGGCATGGTGCTGGGCCTCCTCGCCGGGACCTTCGGCGGCTGGGTGGACACGCTCATCATGCGCATCGTGGACATCATCCTCTCGGTGCCGAACCTGCTGCTCGCCGTCTCGATCGCCGCGATCCTGGGACAGACCCCGTATGCCGTGATGATCGCCATCGGGGCGTCGCAGGTGCCGATCTTCGCCCGACTGCTGCGGGCCTCGATGCTGCAGCAGCGCTCCAGCGAGTATGTGCTCTCAGCGCAGACACTCGGTCTCGGTCGCGGCACCATCACGATGTCGCACGTGCTGCCGAACGCGATCGGGCCGGTCATCGTGCAGGGCACGCTCACGCTGGCGACCGCCGTCATCGACGCCGCAGCGCTCTCCTTCCTCGGTCTCGGCGGTGGACGCCCGGAGACGGCCGAGTGGGGGCGGATGCTCACCTACGCGCAGGCGGAGCTGTCGATCGCGCCCTGGCTGGCGTTCCTCCCCGGCATCTGCATCGCGGTGACCGCGCTGGGCTTCACGCTCTTCGGCGAGGCGCTGCGTGAAGCGATGGACCCACGGACAAGGGCGCGGTGAGCGCCATGAAGGACAACGTCATGAACACGCAGCCCCTGCTGCAGGTCGACGGGCTCACCGTCGACTTCACCACCACGGACGGCGTCGTGCACGCCGTGGAGGGCGTGGATCTCGAGATCGCGGCCGGACAGACCGTCGCGATCGTCGGCGAGTCCGGATCGGGCAAGTCGACGACGGCCATGGCGATCATCGGGCTTCTCGCCGGCGGGGGACATGTCACGTCGGGCAGCATCCGCCTGGACGGTCGGGAAATCGCGCACGCCGCCGAGCATGAGATGCGCACGATCCGCGGGCGTCACATCGGGCTCGTCCCGCAGGACCCGATGTCCAATCTCAACCCGGTCGCGAAGATCGGCACGCAGGTCGCCGAAACGCTGCTCGCGCACGGGCTGGCCACCAGACAGAACGTGGCGGCCAAGGTCGTCGAGGCGCTCACGGCCGCCGGGCTGCCCGATCCGGAGCGACGCGCGAAGCAGTACCCGCACGAGTTCTCCGGCGGCATGCGCCAGCGCGCGCTGATCGCGATCGGACTCGCCTGCAAGCCGCGACTGCTCATCGCCGATGAGCCGACGAGCGCGCTGGACGTCACCGTGCAGCAGACGATCCTCGACCAGATCGGGGCGATGACCCGCGAACTCGGCACCGCCGTGCTGCTGATCACGCACGACCTCGGCCTCGCCGCGGAACGCGCCGAGCGCGTGATCGTGATGCACAGGGGGAAGGTCGTCGAGCAGGGTCCCGCGAAGCAGATCCTCGAGAACCCGCAGCATCCCTACACGCAGTCGCTCGTGCAGGCGGCGCCGTCGGTCGCAGCCGTTCGGCTGATTCCGCAGTCGGCCCCGAGCGTCGACGCTTCGGCAGGCTCAGCGGACGACAGAACCTCGAGCCTGCCGCAGAGTTCCCCGAGCCTGTCGAAGGGCGCCGACAACATCGTCGAGATCGAGAACCTCACGAAGGTCTATCCCGTCCGCGGACGCCGCGAGGACTTCGTCGCGGTGAACGACGTCTCGCTCGCCATCCCGCGCGGCGAGACCGTCGCGATCGTGGGGGAGTCGGGGTCGGGCAAGACGACGACCGCCAGGATGCTGCTGAAGGTGGTCGAACCGACCAGCGGCGTCATCCGGTTCGACGGCACCGATATCGCCGGGATGAACCGGGAGGAGACCCGTTCGTTCCGCCAGCGCGTGCAGCCGATCTTCCAGGATCCCTACTCGAGCCTGAACCCGATGTTCACGATCGAACGCCTGATCGGGGAGCCGCTGGACTTCTACAAGCGCGGCAGTCGTGCCGAACGCCGGGCGCGGGTGCGCAAGCTCCTCGACGACGTGGCACTGCCGCAGTCGATGCTGCGGCGGTACCCGTCCGAACTGTCCGGCGGGCAGCGGCAGCGGGTCGCGATCGCGCGCGCTCTCGCGCTGGCTCCCGACCTCGTCGTGTGCGATGAACCGGTGTCCGCTCTGGACGTGCTCGTGCAGGATCAGATCCTCACCCTGCTGGGCGACCTGCAGCGTGAGTACGGGCTGAGTTACCTGTTCATCTCGCACGACCTCGCGGTCGTCCGGCTGATCAGCGACTACGTCTGCGTCATGAAGGATGGCGCGCTGGTCGAGGCCGCGAGCTCGGAGGAGATCTTCACGAATCCGCGCGATCCGTACACCCGCCGGCTCCTCGCGTCGATCCCGGGGAACGAGCTGAACATCGCGTCCTGAACCAGCGGATGCCGGGGCTTTTACCGCAGCATCCGAAATTGGTCAAGGACCGACTGGACATGTCGTGAAATCCGACGTATAGTTGATCTTTGCGTTCGTATCTCCCTGCCCTCATATGGTGGTCGGCAGATGTTGAGCTCTCGGACGCACTCCACCTGACGACAAAGGAATCGAGAAGCCCTGCGGGGCTCACGGAGGTTATTCCCTTGGCTGCTGCTCGCAACGCATCCACATCCACCACCACCAAGAACGGACGCGGAGCATCCCGCCTCTCGTTCGCGAAGATCTCCGACACGCTGACGGTCCCCGACCTTCTCGCGCTGCAGACCGAGTCCTTCGACTGGCTCGTCGGCAACGAGGCCTGGAAGGCCCGCGTCGCCGAGGCCCGCGAGGCCGGCCGCAAGGACGTCAACGAGGTCTCAGGGCTCGAGGAGATCTTCGAGGAGATCTCTCCGATCGAAGACCTCAGCGAAACCATGCAGCTGAGCTTCACGAACCCGTACCTGGAGCCGGAGAAGTACTCGATCGACGAGTGCAAGGAGCGCGGCAAGACCTACGCCGCCCCGCTGTACGTCGAGGCCGAGTTCATGAACCACCAGACCGGTGAGATCAAGACCCAGACGGTCTTCATGGGCGACTTCCCGCTGCAGACCGACAAGGGAACGTTCATCATCAACGGCACCGAGCGTGTCGTCGTCTCCCAGCTGGTCCGCTCGCCCGGTGTCTACTTCGACAAGACGCCCGACAAGACCAGCGACAAGGACATCGTCTCCGCTCGCGTGATCCCCAGCCGTGGCGCCTGGCTCGAGTTCGAGATCGACAAGCGCGACCAGGTCGGCGTGCGCATCGACCGCAAGCGCAAGCAGTCCGTCACCGTGTTCCTCAAGGCTCTCGGCCTGTCGAGCGAGGACATCCTCGCCGAGTTCGCCGGCTTCCCCTCCATCGAGGAGACCCTGGCGAAGGACACCATCCTCACCAAGGAAGACGCGCTCCGCGACATCTACCGCAAGCTCCGTCCGGGCGAGCAGGTCGCCGCCGAGGCCGCCCGCGCGCTGCTGGACAACTTCTACTTCAACGCGAAGCGCTACGACCTGGCGAAGGTCGGCCGCTACAAGATCAACCAGAAGCTCGGCCTCGAGGCTGCGCTGAACGAGTCGGTCCTGACCGTCGACGACATCGTCGCGACCATCAAGTACCTCGTCCGCCTGCACCGCGGCGACGAGACCTTCGAGGGCACGCGCGCCGGCAAGAAGGCCGAGATCCGTCTGGCCACCGACGACATCGACAACTTCGGCAACCGTCGCATCCGCGCGGTCGGCGAGCTGATCCAGAACCAGGTCCGCACCGGTCTGTCCCGCATGGAGCGCGTCGTCCGCGAGCGCATGACCACGCAGGACATCGAGGCGATCACGCCGCAGACCCTGATCAACGTGCGCCCCGTCGTCGCCGCGATCAAGGAGTTCTTCGGAACGTCGCAGCTGTCGCAGTTCATGGACCAGAACAACCCCCTCGCTGGTCTGACCCACAAGCGCCGCCTCTCGGCGCTGGGCCCCGGTGGTCTCTCGCGTGACCGCGCCGGTGTCGAGGTCCGTGACGTCCACCCGTCGCACTACGGGCGCATGTGCCCGATCGAGACGCCTGAAGGCCCGAACATCGGTCTGATCGGTTCGCTCGCGACCTTCGCGCGCATCAACTCGTTCGGTTTCATCGAGACCCCGTACCGCAAGGTCGTCGACGGTGTCGTCACCGCGGAGATCGTGTACCTCACGGCATCCGAAGAGGCCGAGCACGTGGTCGCCCAGGCGAACGCCCTCCTGAAGAAGGACGGCCACTTCGTCGACGAGCGCGTTCTCGCCCGCCGCGGCCGCGACGGCGAGGTGGACCTGTTCCACCCCGAGGAGATCGGCTTCATGGACGTCTCGCCGCGCCAGATGGTGTCGGTCGCGACCTCGCTCGTGCCGTTCCTCGAGCACGACGACGCGCAGCGCGCGCTCATGGGCGCCAACATGCAGCGTCAGGCCGTGCCGCTGCTGCGCAGCGACTCGCCGCTGGTCGGAACCGGTATGGAGGGCTTCGCCGCCATCGACGCCGGTGACGTGCTCACCGCCGACAAGGCCGGTGTCGTCACCGAGGTCTCCGCCGACCGCGTCGTCGTCATGCTCGACGAGGGCGGGACGCAGGAGTACTACCTGCGCAAGTTCGACCGCTCGAACCAGGGCACGTCCTACAACCAGAAGGTCGTCGTCTCCGCCGGTGAGCGCGTGGAGAAGGGCGAGGTCATCGCCGATGGCCCCGCGACCGAGAACGGCGAGCTCGCCCTCGGAAAGAACCTCCTCGTCGCGTTCATGACGTGGGAGGGCTACAACTTCGAGGACGCTATCATCCTGAGCCAGGACCTGGTGAAGGACGACACCCTCTCGTCGATCCACATCGAGGAGTACGAGGTCGACGCCCGCGACACCAAGCTCGGCAAGGAGGAGATCACCCGTGATCTCCCCAACGTCAGCCCTGAGCTGCTGAAGGACCTGGACGAGCGCGGCATCATCCGCATCGGCGCCGAGGTCCGCCCCGGCGACATCCTCGTCGGCAAGGTCACGCCGAAGGGCGAGACCGAGCTCAGCGCCGAGGAGCGCCTGCTCCGCGCGATCTTCAACGAGAAGAGCCGCGAGGTCCGCGACACGTCGCTGAAGGTGCCCCACGGCGAGCAGGGCACGATCATCGCGGTCAAGGAGTTCAACGCCGAGGACGGCGACGACGAGCTCGGCAGCGGCGTCAACCGTCGCGTCGTGGTCTACATCGCCCAGAAGCGCAAGATCACCGAGGGCGACAAGCTCGCCGGCCGCCACGGCAACAAGGGTGTCATCGCGAAGATCCTCCCGATCGAGGACATGCCGTTCCTCGCGGACGGAACTCCCGTCGACATCGTCCTGAACCCGCTCGGAATCCCGGGTCGAATGAACTTCGGCCAGGTGCTGGAGACCCACCTCGGGTGGATCGCCAAGCAGGGCTGGAAGGTCGAGGGCAACCCGGAGTGGGCTGTCCACCTGCCGAAGGATGCCTTCGAGGCTGCGCCCGGCACGAAGGTCGCCACCCCGGTGTTCGACGGTGCCGAGGAGCAGGAGATCGCAGGTCTGCTCGACTCCACGCTGCCGACGCGCGACGGTGTGCGCCTGATCGACCGCTCCGGAAAGACGCAGCTGTTCGACGGCCGCTCCGGCGAGCCGTTCCCGGCGCCGATCTCGGTGGGCTACATGTACATCCTGAAGCTGCACCACCTCGTCGACGACAAGATCCACGCGCGTTCGACCGGTCCGTACTCGATGATCACCCAGCAGCCGCTCGGTGGTAAGGCGCAGTTCGGTGGACAGCGCTTCGGCGAGATGGAGGTGTGGGCCCTCGAGGCCTACGGCGCCGCCTACGCGCTGCAGGAGCTCCTCACGATCAAGTCCGACGACATCCTCGGCCGCGTCAAGGTGTACGAGGCCATCGTCAAGGGCGAGAACATCCAGGAGCCCGGCATCCCGGAGTCGTTCAAGGTGCTCATGAAGGAGATGCAGTCGCTCTGCCTGAACGTCGAGGTCCTCTCGGCCGACGGCACGGCGGTCAACCTCCGCGACACCGACGACGAGGCCTTCCGCGCAGCTGAGGAGCTGGGGATCAACATCTCCAGCCGCTTCGAGTCCGCTTCGATCGACGAGATCTGATCTCGTCGGATCACCTGATTCCTTAAGAATTTCGACACAGGAGAACTAGTGCTCGACGCAACAACCTTCGATGAGCTTCGCATCGGCCTCGCCACCGCAGACGACATCCGCGGATGGTCGTACGGTGAGGTCAAGAAGCCCGAAACCATCAACTACCGCACGCTCAAGCCCGAGAAGGACGGCCTCTTCGGCGAGCAGATCTTCGGACCCAGCCGCGACTGGGAGTGCGCCTGCGGCAAGTACAAGCGAGTCCGCTTCAAGGGCATCGTCTGCGAGCGCTGCGGCGTGGAGGTCACCAAGAGCTCCGTCCGCCGTGAGCGCATGGGCCACATCGAGCTGGCGGCGCCCGTCACGCACATCTGGTACTTCAAGGGCGTCCCGTCGCGCCTCGGATACCTGCTGGACATGGCGCCCAAGGACCTCGAGAAGGTCATCTACTTCGCGGCCTACATGGTCATCTCGGTCGACGAGGAAGCTCGTCACCGCGACCTGGCCACGCAGGAGAACAACATCCGTCTCGAGCTGAAGACGCTCGCCGACCGTCGCGACTCCAAGATCGCGGCTCGTCTGGCCAAGCTGGAGGAGGAGCTCGCGGCCCTGGAGGCCGAGGGTGCCAAGGCGGACGCCAAGAAGAAGGTCAAGGACGCCGCCGAGAAGGAGATGGGCCTCGTCCGCAAGGGCACCGACGAGCAGATCGCCAAGCTCGAGCGCGTGTGGGAGGACTTCCGCACGCTCGAGGTCGGCGCGCTCCGTCCCGAGGACGACGTCTTCCACGAGCTGCAGGACCGGTTCGGTCAGTACTTCGAGGCCTACATGGGCGCCGAGTCGATCCAGCGCCGTCTGGCCGCGTTCGATCTGGCTGCCGAGGCCGAGAACCTGCGTCTGCAGATCTCCGAGGGCAAGGGCCAGCGCAAGATCCGTGCGATCAAGCGCCTGAAGGTCGTCAGCTCGTTCCTCGAGACCGGCATGAGCCCGGCCGCGATGGTGCTGGACGTCGTCCCGGTGATCCCGCCGGAGCTGCGCCCGATGGTGCAGCTGGACGGTGGCCGCTTCGCGACCAGCGACCTGAACGACCTGTACCGCCGCGTGATCAACCGCAACAACCGTCTTCGTCGTCTGATCGACCTCGGTGCTCCCGAGATCATCGTCAACAACGAGAAGCGCATGCTGCAGGAGGCCGTCGACGCACTGTTCGACAACGGCCGCCGTGGTCGCCCCGTCACCGGTACCGGCAACCGCGCCCTGAAGTCCCTGAGCGACATGCTCAAGGGAAAGCAGGGTCGTTTCCGCCAGAACCTGCTCGGAAAGCGTGTCGACTACTCGGGCCGTTCGGTCATCGTCGTCGGCCCGCAGCTGAACCTGCACCAGTGCGGTCTGCCCAAGCAGATGGCGCTCGAGCTGTTCAAGCCGTTCGTGATCAAGCGTCTGATCGACCTCGGTCACTCGCAGAACATCAAGGCGGCCAAGCGCGCCGTCGAGCGCACGCGTCCCGAGGTCTGGGACGTGCTCGAGGAGATCATCCGCGAGCGCCCCGTGCTGCTGAACCGTGCACCCACCCTGCACCGTCTCGGCATCCAGGCGTTCGAGCCGCAGCTCGTCGAGGGCAAGGCCATCCAGCTGCACCCGCTCGTCTGCGCGGCCTTCAACGCCGACTTCGACGGTGACCAGATGGCTGTGCATCTGCCGCTGTCGGTCGAGGCCCAGGCCGAGGCCCGCGTGCTGATGCTCGCCTCGAACAACATCCTGAAGCCGTCGGACGGTCGTCCGGTCACCCTGCCCTCGCAGGACATGATCATCGGTCTGCACCACCTGACCACGGTCAAGGCCGGCGCATCGGGCGAGGGGCGTGCATTCGGCTCCGTCGCCGAGGCGCTGCTCGCGAAGGACGAGGGATCCCTCGACCTGCAGGCGAAGGTCCGCATCCGCATCCCGGGTCTGACCTTCCTCGAGGGCGAAGCCCCCGAGGGCTACGAGCGCCACGGCCTCGTGGACGCCTCGCTCGGCCAGGCGATCTTCAACGACACGCTCCCCAAGGGCTACCCGTTCGTCCGCGAGCAGGCCGACAAGGGCAAGCTGTCGCAGATCGTCAACAAGCTGGCCGAGGAGTACCCCAAGGTCGAGACGGCCGCCACGCTGGACCGCATCAAGAACGCCGGTTTCTACTGGGCCACGCGCTCGGGTGTGACCGTTGCTCTGAGCGACATCCTCACGCCGCCGAACAAGGCCGAGATCGTCGCGGGCTACGAGAAGCAGGCCGCGAAGGTCCAGTCCCAGTACGAGAAGGGTCTCACCACCGACGCCGAGCGTCGTCAGGAGCTCATCAAGATCTGGACCGAGGCCACCGACGAGGTTCAGGCCGCCATGCGGGCGAACTTCCCGGAGGACAACACCATCAACCGCATGGTGTCCTCGGGTGCTCGTGGTAACTGGCTGCAGATCCGCAACATCGCGGGTATGCGAGGCCTGGTGAACAACCCGAAGGGTGAGATCATCCCTCGCCCGATCATCTCCTCGTACCGCGAGGGGCTGTCGGTCGCCGAGTACTTCATCGCGACGCACGGTACCCGTAAGGGCCTTGCCGACACCGCTCTGCGTACCGCCGACTCGGGTTACCTGACCCGTCGTCTGGTGGATGTCTCGCAGGACGTCATCATCCGCGAAGAGGACTGCGGCACGTCGAAGGGCCTTGAGCTCCCGATCGCCGCTGCGAACTCGGCCGGCGAGCTGGTGCGCGACGCGAACGTGGAGAACTCCGTGTTCGCCCGTACGCTCGCGTCCGACGTCGTCGACGCGAAGGGCGAGGTCGTTGCGACCGCCGGTGAGGATGTCGGAGACGTCCTGATCGACAAGCTCGTCGGGCTCGGCGTCGAGGCCATCAAGGTCCGCTCGGTCCTGACGTGCGACTCGGCTGTCGGTGTCTGCGCGCAGTGCTACGGCCGTTCGCTCGCGACCGGCAAGACCGTCGACATCGGTGAGGCCGTCGGCATCATCGCCGCTCAGTCGATCGGTGAGCCCGGTACTCAGCTGACGATGCGTACGTTCCACACCGGTGGTTCGGCGTCGGCGGATGACATCACCCAGGGTCTGCCCCGTGTGCAGGAGCTGTTCGAGGCGCGTACCCCCAAGGGTGCGTCCCCGATCGCCGAGGCGGACGGTCGCATCACGATCGACGAGACGGACAAGGCCAAGAAGGTCATCCTCACGCCCGACAACGGCGACGAGGCAGTGATCTACCCGGTCCTGAAGCGTGCGACGCTTCTCGTCGAGGACGGTCAGCACGTCACGGTCGGTCAGCCCCTGCAGGTCGGCACGCTCGACCCCAAGGAGGTCATGCGTGTCCTCGGTGCTCGCGAGGTGCAGCGGTACCTCGTCGGCGGCGTCCAGGGCGTCTACCGTTCGCAGGGCGTGCCGATCCACGACAAGCACATCGAGGTCATCGTCCGTCAGATGCTGCGCAAGGTGACCGTGGTTGACCACGGCGACACCACGCTGCTTCCCGGCGAGATGGTGGACCTCAAGCGCTACCAGGGGATCAACCGCGAGGCCGTCGGCGAGGGCAAGCGTCCCGCGTCCGGTCGCCCGGAGCTCATGGGTATCACCAAGGCGTCGCTCGCCACGGAGTCCTGGCTGTCGGCCGCTTCCTTCCAGGAGACGACCCGCGTTCTCACGCAGGCCGCCATGGAGGGCAAGCGCGACCCGCTGGTCGGTCTCAAGGAGAACGTCATCATCGGTAAGCTCATCCCCGCCGGAACCGGTCTGTCCAAGTACCGCAACATCACGGTGGAGGCCACCGAGGAGGCCAAGAGCGAGCGCTACCCGAACCGGATCTTCGCGTCCGACGGTGCGTACGCCGACGGCGACTTCGGTTACGTCGACTTCGACGCGTTCTCGACCGATGACGTCACGCCCGGCACCTACAACTGATTGAGGCGAGAGCCGGGCGAGCTTGCTCGTCCGGCCGCGCCGAATGAGGCTGTAGAGCGACGAAGTCGCGATACAACTGAGCCGAGCTGAGTCACTGACAAGGCCCCGATCCCGCAAGGGATCGGGGCCTTCGTCGTTCCGTGTTCGGCTTGTGTGCACGCCGGCACGGACACGCCTGAGGCGGGTTCGGAGCGCCTGATGTCGCCTGAAGCATGACCGATCGGCCTGTCCGGTCGCGCTTCAGGTGAGTTCGCGCAGCTTCTGGTCGCCCGAAGTGTGACCGAACGCAGGCAGGAAGAGCTGCGGATGCCGCGGCATCCGCTCGTCAGGCCGCAGGCGTCGGAGTCGGAGTCGGGCTCGTCGTGGGGGTCGGCGCCGGAGTGGACTTGCCGAACAGGTGCACGGCGATGTCGGCGGTGTAGCCGGGAGGGGCCAGGTTCGAGTACTTCGTGTCGATCAGCACGTCGTCGCGCCAGTACAGGGTGCGGCCGTCGGTGACCGGGTAGTCCTCGTTCTCCCACGTCTTCTCACAGCGGACTCCGGCATCCGGCTGGTAGCACGTGAAGCCGTCGTCTTCGGCGAGTTTGTTGAGGTCCGCCATCGCCTCCTCACGGGGAACGACCGAGATCGTCGTCACGAGGCCGGTGGTGTCGGCTTTCGGGTCGCCCCAGGCGCAGATCAGCGAGCCGTCGTCCTGGACGCCTGTCGGTGCGAAGGCCTTGTCGTTGAGCGGCACGTCAGCGAGCAGATCCAGCAGCGATTCGGACAGGATGGCACGGCAGTCCGTCGGCATCGTGATCGTCGGAGGTGTGAGGACCGGACGCGGGGTCGCCGACTCGGACGGACTCGTGGACGGATCCGCCGAGGCGCTCGACTCGGCGCCGGAACCGTCCGAGGGGGCGGTGGGGGAGCATCCGACCAGTGCGACGGTCAACAGGACTGCCGCGGCGATCGGGGCGGTGCGCGCGTTCATGCCGTCACGGTATCGCGGGGCGGGGGCGATACGGCGTCGGCGCGGCGTGGAGAGGGTAGGTTCGTCACGTGAGTGCACAGGCTGCAGGACGCGTCGTCGTGATCGGCGATGCTCTGATCGATGAGATCCGTGATGACGCCGGCATCCGGGAGCTGGTCGGCGGAGCGGCGCTCAACGTCGCCGTCGGACTCCGGCGACTGGGTGTCGAAACGTCGTTGATCGCGATGGTGGGCGATGATGAGGCCGGCGCGCACATCCGCGAGTACGTGCACGATCACGACGTGCGGCTGATCGCGACGGCGGCGCCGAACGGATCGTCACGCGCGATCGTCACGCGCTCAGCCTCCGGCGAGCCGAGTTATGTCTTCAACCGCGCGGCGCAGCAGCGCACGATCCGCTACGACGATGAGGCGAAGCGGGCGATCGCGCAGGCGGACCTCGTGGCGATCAGCTGCTTCCCTTTCGATGTCCCGGCAGAAGTCGCCGCTCTCGGTGCGGTGCTGCCGGGCGCGAGGCTCGCGATCGATCCGAACCCGCGATCCGGGATGCTGAGCGACCGCGACGCATTCGTCGCCGGGTTCGAGCCACTGGCCTCCGGCGCCGAGATCGTCAAAGTCGGCGCTGACGATGCGGCGCTGCTGTACGACGGCGACCTCGATGCCCTGCGCGATCGCCTGCGCGAGCTCGGTGCCGCTGCGGTGCTCGCGACGGCCGGAGCGGACGGCGCCGTCCTCGTATCGGATGCCGGGACGTTCCACGCTCCCATCGCCGCGCTCCCAGGTCTCGTCGTGGATACGGTCGGGGCCGGCGACTCCACGCTCGCGGCCGTGGCAGCGGGGCTCGTCGGGGGAGCGCCGTCGGACGGCGACGCCTGGCAGGACCTCTTGGATCGGGCGATGGCGGTCGCGGCCGCGACGTGCCGTGCCGAGGGCGGACTGCTGCGCACGCCGGAGTCCTTGACCGCGCGTGATGGTGCCGGTCTGAGCACCTGATCGCTCGATTTCTCCCGCCCGCCTCGCGCAGGTATGATGGATTTTCGCGCCCCCGGTTGGCTGAACAAGCCGGACGGGTGTGCATTGGCGAGTTACCCAAGCGGCCAAAGGGATCTGACTGTAAATCAGACTGCTCTGCATTCGGGGGTTCGAATCCCTCACTCGCCACAGCCCCGGAATTACGCGGTTATCAGCCCCGGCAGGATCTCTCAGGAGGTACTGACCGGGGCTTTTTCGTGCCCGGTGATCACAGTTGTGTGCACACCACCGCGCGACGGCAGCAGAGACGCGACGCCGGCGACGGCTGTGCGCGCCTTGTCGCCGACCAGATGGCCGTACAGGTCGCGGGTGATCTGCGACGTCGAGTGCCCCATGATCTTCGACACGACGCCCATGTCTTCGCCGCTGGACAGGGCGAGCGATGCGAACAGGTGGCGCAGATCGTGGAACCGCTGCGGGCGCATCCCCTCCTGCAGCTGCTCGAATAGGCGTGACGGGTACTCAGGGCGAAGCTCACGGCCGTCTGCCATGGTGAACACCCGGCCGCTGTCGTCGTAGAGCTCTGCCCACTCCTCGCGCTCTGCGCTCTGTTTGATCTGCCACGCGACAAGCGCGCCCACGGCGCGATCGTTCAGCGGCACGATGCGGTTCTGGCCGGCGTCGGTCTTGATCGAGCCCTCAAGCGCCTTCTTGCCGACCCTGACGACCTGCACGGTGACCGTGAGGCGACGGTTCGGAAGGTCGACGTCCTCCCAGCGGAGCCCCACGAGCTCGCCGCGGCGGAGGCCGGTGAGAATGGCGAGCTCGAACAGGGCACCCAGTCGGTGCTGGGACGCCACGTCGAGGAATCTCCCGGCCTCTTCGGGCTCCCACGGGCGCACGGTCTGCTTGTCCGTCTTCGGGAGCTTCACGCGCGCTGCAGGGTTGTAGTCGATCATGTCGCGCTCGAGCGCATCGTTCAGGGCGCTGCGGAGAGTGGCGTGCAGTCGGCGGATGGCGGTTGCGCCACGGCCCTCAGCGACAAGCGCGTCGATGAGCTCCGCGACGTGGCCTTTCCTGAGTGCGCTCACCTGGTGGTGTCCGATGTGGTCGCTGATGTCCTCGATGTAGCGGCGGTAGCCGAGCACCGTCGACGGCTTGAGATCGCCGTTCCTCTCGAGCTTGTCCAGCCATCGGGTGAGGTAGTCGCTGAGCTTCTGCTTCTCGAAACGGTACGTGCCGGTGTGCAGCTTCTTCTCCGCTGCCATCTTCTCCGTCTTCGCGTCCTCGAAGCTCTCGAATCCGCTCTTGGAGACGTACCGGCGTCGACCGGTCTTCGGGTCAAATCCGGCCGAAAGTCGGTAGCTCCACGTGCCATGCCGGCTGTTCTTGAGCTTCGGGCACCGGGCGCCGTACTGCTTGCCGTTCTCATCGCGGCATCCACAGCGCCGCATGATGTCAGCCATTCTGATCACCCTCCTCCGGGATCCAATCGAACAGGTGCTCTGTGAGCTCCCAGTGCTCAGCGAGCACGTCGCGCGCAGTGCGCATCTGCGGTGTCGCGTTCGCCCACACGAAGGCGTCGTCGATCTCGTAGAGCTTTCGCGTGCGCTCGTTGATTCGGCCGGCCGCCCATGCCTCGAGCTCCGCGCGGCGCGTCTCGAATGTCGTGGTCAGAAGATCCTCGATCCGGGCTCGAAGCTCAGGCATCGTTGCGACCGTCCCGCGCAAGCGCTGCACGCTCACGATGTAGCTGTTCTGTTCTTCGCGGGCATTGTTCAGATGCTCACAGGCGTCGAGAAAGCGAGACCACCCGTTCTCTGTCGGATCGATTCGTGTTGCCAGTTGCAGAAGGTCGGATCCGTCGAGCTCGACCTGTCCGACAAGGATCGGGCCGGTCGCGTGCAGAAGGTCTGGAATGGACGCGTCGAGCGCGCGGGCGAGCGCAACTAGCTCGGCGGCCGTGAACGATCGCTTGCCCTTCTCCGCTGCGGAGACGGCCTGTCGTGACCACGGGCTTCCCAGGTGCTCACCTAGCGCTTCGCCGAGAGCGGCCTGTGTTCGATCAGCCCTGAGTCGCGCGATGTTCGCGCCTACGACGGCTTCGAGTGGTGTGGGGTTCGGCATCAGAACTCTTTTCTGTCGGATCCAGCATGACACGTATCTTTCGTGTTGACAAGTGGTGATTAGCCCGTTACGGTCGTGTCAAGCGACATCGGACATGTCGCTCTGAACATGACAGAAGGTGAACGCGATGCCAACGATCGATGAGTGGAAGCAGATCCCGCAGACCGACGTGGTGACTGCCGGCCGCGAGTTCTACGGGCTGGGGGAGACCGCATCCTATGGGGCTGCTCGCCGTGGAGAGATCCCGACTCTGCGCATCGGTCGAAAGCTCATCGTCCCCGTCCGTCGCGTTCTGGAACAGCTGGGAATCGAGTAACCACTACCGGCCCCCCGGAGGGGCCCAACGAGCTCAGGAGGCTCACAAATGAACACCATCCAACCTGACCACTGGGCAACCGAGACGACCGTTGACGACTTGGACGGTGAAGTCCCGACGGCCACCCACACACGCGACTACGTCGACGGTGACTTCACAGTCTGCCTGTCTCACGCGATCGCCGAAATCGACCTCGGCACGGACGTCCTCGTGAAGTGGGTCGAACAGGGAGCGACCGGCGGCCTCACCCCGGAAGAGTTCGCCGTCAGCGTCGGCAACGTCCCCGCGCTCATCGCAGTCCTGCAGCGTGCGCACGCCCTCCTCACGGAGACGGAGGCTGAGCGTGGTTGACGACATCAGCAACAAGCTCGCCGACGCACTCAAGAAGATGCGGCGCGACATCATCCGCCTTCAGTCCGCGCGACCGCTCGAGAACACAGCCATCCGCAGCGGTCGACTCCGGCTCATCGGCGCGCTGCTCCGCATCGACAGCGGCGGGCGGCTTGAGGTCATCGGCACGTGGCGGTTCGTCGGCGCAGGCGCGATCACCGGCGACGTCGTCGCTGAGGGGAAGTGGACGCAGAACGGTTCGTGGGAGCTCAACGGCCCCGGTGACATCGCAGGCGACGTCGACCTGACCGGGAACTTCGACCTCACCGGAGTCTTCACGTCCGGGAACGTCCGCATCGAGGACGGGAAGATCTACGTCGGCACCGGCGCGAATCAGATCGTGATCGACGGCGCGACGGGCAACATCATCGCCGGCGCCATGCGCATCGACCCCTCAGCGAGCGGCGGCGCTGTCGTCTTCAACACCGGCGCCGAGCTGCGATCCGAAGGTGACCTCACCTGGCTCGTGCACGGGAACAACGGTGTCGCCGTCGACGGCTCGCAAGTCATCGTCCGCTACGGCGCCCGACAGCTGCGCATCGCAAGCGACGGTGTGAAGATCACCGGACTCCCCACCCGCACCGGCACGGCACTCCCATCCGGCGCAGTAGGTGCGGATGCCGACGGAACCCTGTGGAGGGCTGCCTAATGATCCTCGACGCCCGCTTCGCCGGTGGATCCATCGAAGTCGACACCACCGAGTTCCTCGACCAGACCGCCGTACACCTCAGCGTGCCCGGCGCAGAGTTCCCCATGTGGCCCGATGAGGCTCGAGCGCTCGCCGCAGCACTCGTGACGATCGCCGACGCAGCAGACCGACCCCGCACCCTCCGACGATCCGCCGAGGTCGACGAAACACTACGGGGCATCGACCTGTGACCACCCGCACGCGCTGCTTCCGAGGCCGGGCCCACAACTGGAGCCCGGTCTCAGGGTGGTGCGTGAACGGCTGCGGATGGCGCGACGACGGCCACAACACCCGCAGCAGACCCCTCGACCCGATCGAGACACCCGACATCACCGAACCTCGCAGGGGACGGACGGATGACCGATCCGAGAAGGAGGTTGCATGGCTCCGACAGACGGATTCGTTCGACTCCCCAACTGGCTGATAGACGACGCCGACCTCACACTCCACGAGCTCGCGGTGTACATCGTGCTCGTGCGCTTCCGAGACCCGAAGACCGGCACATGCTTCCCCGGCATGACGACGATCGCCGACCGTGCCCGCATCTCACGCAAGAGCGTAGAACGCGCCATCCCGAAACTCGAAGCTCGAGGGATGATCCGCGTGCGACGACGGAGCACCCTCACAGAGAACAAGCCCAACGTCTACGAAGTCGCCCTCGCCAACGAGACGCCGGCCGAGATCTGGACCACAAGCAAGCGCGGACGTCGTGTCCCCAAGCGCCCCCGACCCACAGACTGGGAGTCTGTGGGTACGGAGGTCGACCCTTCACCCACAGACTCCCAGTCTGTGCCCACAGACTCCGAGTCGGTACCCCCACAGACTCCCAGTCGCCCTAAGAAGATCCAGAAGAAGAAGATCCAACAACAAGCTTTGACACAGCCGCAAGAGCGGCCGTCCGAAGCCGGGGATCAATTCTCATTCGACGGGGAAGAAGACCGAGCAAGCGAGAAGCAAGTGGCGTACCTCAAAGACCTCGCCACACACCTCAGCTACGGCAGCCAAGGCGGCACACCCGACGAAGCCCAGATCCAGCGCTGGCACAAGCTCACCCGGGCAGACGCCACCCAGCAGATCCGCGGATACCTCAAAGCGCTCGGCAGGCCCGACGACATCTACTACCCCGACTACGGGACGCCCGAATACAACGCACTCAGCCCCGCCGGCAAAGACTTCGCCGACACCGCAGGGATGCCCGACAGCGTCACCGCCTAACGACCAAGGAGACACCACCATGACCGATCTCGAACGTGCCTACCTGCACACCCACAACGCCGTCCAGAAACTCACCTACGTCCTCGAAGGCCAAGGCGTCATCACCGAACACGAACTCGCCTACATCTGGGGCGAACGAGCCGCAGCCGACGCAGTACGCCAGACCGACGACACCAAGGACGTGCACACTCCGCACACCCCCAAGGGTGTCAACAGTATGGACACCCTTGACCCGACAGCCCGCATTCCAGATGCGAGCTCACAGGAGGTGGTGAACCGCCACCCCCACGCAGGAGCCACCGGACCCGACGTCCTTTTGGGCGCAGGCTCTCCCAGCGACCGAGCAGTGACCGAGGAGCCGTGTGCTCACGCTGTGCTCACCGCCCCAGAAACCCGCGGAATCACGCGGGAAAACGGCAGGGCATCTGATAGTCAATCAGGCGGTGTCCTGTGACTGAGGAGCGCGCAATACCGCGCACACCCGCATTCACGTCCGACACCCGCTCGCCGTTCAGTGTGACGATGGCGTGGCTACGGCGGGCATGGCCTGAGGGAGCCGAGGTGATGCAGGCCTACATCCTGTTCCTCAGGCGGGAGGCCGAGACTAAGGCGGAACCTGGCTACCTCCCGGCTCCCCGTGTTGCCCGTGCTCGCACACGGCCCACCTATGCCAGTGTGCTCGCCGAGCTCGAGGTGACTCAGCCTGAGGCTGCGCGCGCGGTGAGCGGCTATGTGCGCACGCTGCGCGCTGAGTGCGCGGAGTACCGCGTGAAGCTCAAGGAGGCTGATCGGAGCATCGCCTACCTCGAAGGCCAGGTCGATGCACTCGGGGGTGACGATGAGTGAGCCACGCTGCAAGGTGTGCTCTCACGCTGATCGTGAGGCCATTGATGCTGCGATCGCTACTGGCATGAGCAACGTGCAGGCGGGGGAGCGGTGGGGGATCTCGAAGGACAGCGTGCGCCGGCATCGGGACTCCCATCTGTCGAAGGCCCTGCAGGCGGTGGCCGCCCAGCGGGAGGCGGGTGGGGCGGTGAAGGCAGCCGATCGTGCGGAGCTCCTCTACGAGAAGGCGTCGGCGGTGCTGGATGCCGCTACCGAGGAGGGGAAGGCATCGCTGAGCTTGGCCGCGCTGCGGGAGCTCAGGGGCATCGTGGAGTTGCTGGCGAAGCTGTCCGGTGAGCTTGATGAGCGGCCTCAGGTGCAGGTTCTGACGCTGGCGGTGTCCCCTGAGTGGCAGTCGACGCGGGCGGTGCTGGTGCAGGCTCTGGCGCCCTTCCCTGAGGCTGCGGTGGCGGTCTCTGAGGCTCTGCGGGCGGTGGAGGCGTGACGGTGCTGGCGGGGGATCTGGCGACGGCTCTGGATCCGGTGGTGTTCGCGGCGGGGCTGGGGTTCGATGCGGAGTCGTGGCAGTCGAGGCTGCTCCGGTCGCGGGCGGCTCGTGGGCTGGTGTTGTGCGCTCGGCAGGTCGGGAAGACGCAGACGGTGAGCTTCCGGGCTCTGCACACGGCGCTGTTCAATCCGGGGCGGGACGTGCTGATCGTGTCGCCGACGCAGCGGCAGTCGGATGAGATGTTGCTGCGGGTGTCGTCGCTGTATCGGGGGATGCGGGAGGCGCCGCGGTTGAAGCGCGACAACGCGTCTGAGATGGGGCTGTCGAATGGCTCGCGGGTGGTGTCTCTGCCGGGGAGTGAGGGCGGCATCCGCGGGTTCAGTCGCGTGAAGCTGCTCGTGCTGGATGAGGCTTCTCGTATCCCTGATGACGTGTTCGCGTCGGTGCTGCCGATGGTGGCCAGTGACGGCATGATTCTGGCGCTGTCGACGCCGTGGGGGCAGCGGGGGTGGTTCTACGACCTGCATCAAGATCCGGCGAACGGCTGGGAGCGTCACAAGGTGACGGTCTACGAGTCGGCGCAGTACACCCCGCAGCGGATCGCTGAGGTACGCGCGGCGCTGGGGTCGTTCGTCTTCAACTCCGACTACGAGTGCGTGTTCGGCGACACGGAGACGCAGCTGTTCGGCACGGAGGCTGTGCGTGCCGCTTTCTCGATGACCGTTCGACCTTTGGAGCTGGATATCTGATGGCAAGTTTCACTGTGGGGCTGGATCTCGGGCAAGGGCTCGACTATTCGGCGCTGACGATCGTTGAGCGGGTGATGGTGCTCCCGCCGAGGGTGTCGATCGGCACGTTCTACCGGCAGCCGGCCGAGGTCGGCGCGGCAATGCGTGAGGAGCTGCATGTGCGGCACCTGAGGCGCTGGGAGCTCGGCACCCCGTATCCGTCGATCGTGGCCGATGTGACGACGCTGATGCGCACACCGCAGATGCGGGAAGGCGGGATGCTGTTCGTCGATTCGACGGGCGTCGGACGGGCCGTCATGGACATGTTTTACGGCGCGTACCGGGAGGAGCGGTTCGGATGCTATCCGCCGGCGCCGGTGACGATCACCGCGGGGCGGGAGCGCAACGGGTGGAACGTCCCGAAGATGGATCTCCTCGCGGCAGTGCAAGCGCCGCTGCAGCTGGGGACGTTGAAGATCGCCGGGGATATGGCGCTGGGGCCGACGCTCGAGAAGGAGTTGACCAGCTTCCGGCAGACGATCTCTCAGTCCGGCCGGGAGTCGTATGACGTGCAGCGCCGCGCAGGGGAGGGGCACGGTGATCTTGTGATCGCTCTCGCTCTGGCGCTGTTCCAGAAGAACACCGTTCGTCGGCCCGATGTGGTCGAGAACAACGACAGTCTCGGAAAGGAGACGCCATGGATGCAGTGACCCCACTTTCCCCCCAGACCGGGGAGAAGGGTGTTAACACCGACACCCCCGATGACCTCAGTTCAAATGAGGGCATCGACCCGGCCGAAGGCACCGACCCGGACGGCACCGACGACCTCGCGACGATCCCGCAGGAACGTCTGGCGCAGATGCTGCGTGACAAGCGGAAGGCGGAGGCGTCGGTGCGTCAGAAGCTGCGCGACGTGGAGGCATCTCACGCGACGCTCGAGACGGCGGTGACGGGATTCCGTGCCCGACAGGTTCGCGCGGCAGCCGAGAAGGCCGGCGCGCTCGATACGGCTCTCGATGATGTCGTGTCGGCGGTTCCGCTCGAGGATCTGCTCGCAGAGGATGGGACGGTGGACGATGAGAAGCTGACGACGGCGCTCACCACTCTCCGGGAGCAGAAGCCGTTCTACTGGCCGACGCAGATGCTTCCCCGGTCGTCGGGAGGACAGAACCACACGGGCCCGACGTACAGCGGCGGCGCAAGTTGGGGAGACGTGATCAACGGGTGAACCGCGCGGGGAGGGGGCCGGATTTCAGATCCGACCCCCTTTTCGCCAGTTCTGGCGAAAGCAATGCGGTCATTCTCGACCGGGTTGCCGGCGAATGTCGGGGGCCCGCGATACCCTGGCAGTAGGCCTTGCGCCGCTCACGTTCAGCCCCTTGCGGGCGGATCGAAACACTCCATCGTTTCTGTCTGCCCGGAAGGGGCATTGCTATGACTACGTTCACCACCACCACCAACGTCAAGGGCATCTCGCCGGACGTCATCTCGCAGCTGCTCGTGCTCCCCGTGGAGGCCGCATCGATCGCCATTCAGGCATCGACGCTCATCCCCACGGACGCGACGCGCACACACATCCCGCTCGTGACCGGAGACCCGTCGGCAGCGTGGGTCGCGGAAGGCGCCGAGATCGGAGAGTCCGACCCGTCGATCGATGACGTCGTGGCCGTCCCTGCGAAGATCGCCGGCCTCAGCATCATCACCAACGAGCTCGCCGCGGACACCTCCCCGCAGGCCGCGCAGATCGTGGGCGACGGCCTGGCGCGCGACATCGCGAAGAAGATCGACCTGGCCTTCTTCGGCTCGAAGGGCGCGGACACCGTCAAGCCGGCCGGACTCGAAGACCTCACCGGCGTCACCGACGTCGTCGCGCCGGCAGCATGGGCGAACCTCGACCCGTTCGCGGAGGCCATCTACAACGCGGAGGGGCTGGGGCTGGACGTGAACACGTTCGTCGCCAACCCGGCTGACGCGCTGATCCTGGCGCAGCTGAAGGCCGCTACGGGCTCGAACCTCCCGCTGCTCGGAGCCGACCCGGCCAACCCGACGAAGCGCACGCTGCAGGGCGTCCGACTGCTCGTTTCGGAGGGCGTCACGGCCGGCACGGTCTGGGGCATCCCGAAGGTGCGCTCGATCATCGTCCGGCGCAACGACGTCGACCTGCAGACGGACAAGTCCGCGTACTTCACGAGCGACCGCACTGCGATCCGCGCGACGATGCGAGTCACGTTCGCCTTCCCGCACGCGGCCGCGATTCAGAAGATCAAGCTGGCCGCCTGATGGGCGTTCGCGCATCCGTTCAGTTCACCTCGCGGCTCGGGGAGGTGACGGCCGAGGTGCTGGCAGCTGCACAGCACGGCGTGAATCTCGCCGCCGAGGAGCTGCTCAAGCAAGCAGTGCTGCGTGCTCCGATGAACCAGGGTGACCTGCGGAACTCGGGCGGCGTCTCCATGTCCCTTGCCGCGCGCGGTGGGGAGCCCGAAGCGGACGTCGTTTTCAATGTTCCCTACGCCGCCCGCTTGCACGAGCACCCCGAGTACGACTTCGCAACCGACGCCAACCCCAACGCGCAGGGCAAGTACCTCGAGAACGCTGCCTTGGAGAACAAGGACCAGCTTGGCGAGGTCATCGCGGCGCAGATTCGTCGGGCCGGCGGATAGGCCGATGTGAGCACCTTGTGATCACACAAGGCATATCGAGCACCGAGGACACCCATCATCGGAGGTAGGTGTCCTCGGTGCTCACCACCGGAAACACGGCGATCTATCGGCACCCGTCGAAAGGCATCGCGCCGGGTGTGAAACTGTAAATCAGACTGCTCTGCATTCGGGGGTTCGAATCCCTCACTCGCCACCATGAGCTCGAAGAGCGCCGTCCCGAGGGGCGGCGCTCTTCTCGTTTCGACAGGCGTCAGTACTTGGCCGACTGCCCGCCGTCGATCGGAACGACGGTGGCATTGATGTAGCTGGCGTCGTCGCTGAGCAGGAACGCGACGACGGCGGCGATCTCGTGCGCTTCGCCGTAGCGCTTGGTCGGATTGACCTGGATGAACTCCTCCGCGGCCTTGCGCGGGTTCTCCGGGTCGAGCTGTTTCATCGAGTTCTCGACCATGGGCGTCCAGATGGCACCGGGTGCGATCGCATTGACACGGATCCCGTACTGCCCGTACTCGATCGCGGAGTTGCGGGTCAGTCCGACCACGCCGTGCTTGGCCGCGGCATAGCCGGACTGATTCCCGATACCGCGGATCCCGCCCACGCTGGCCGTGTTCACGACATAGCCCGACCCCTGTTCGCGCATGACCTTCAGGACCCTCTCCAAGCCGAGGAAGACGCCGCGGAGGTTGATGGCGACGACCCGGTCGAACTCCGCGCTCGTGAAGTCCTCGGTGAGGTTCTGCTTTCCCTCGATGCCGGCGTTGTTGAAGAACCCGTCGATACGGCCGAACTTCGCCACGGTCTCCGTGACGTAGCGGTCGACGTCCTCATCCTTCGATACATCGGCGACCACGGTGTGCGCTTCCGTGCCGCCGGGGAGAGCAGCGAGCGTATCCGCGAGTCCCGCTTCAGAGACGTCGACGAGCGCAAGCCTCGCGCCTTCTTCCGCCAGGCGGACGGCAGTGGCCCGGCCGAGTCCGGAGCCCCCTCCCGTGATCAGAACGACCTTGTCGGTGAAACGTGCCATGAGCTCCTTCTTCCCGTTCGACGGTCGACCGTCGGGTTTCTGTCCGACAGGTCATCCCCATCCAACGTATGCGCTCGCGTCGCGACCGCGCGACTGCTCGCCGATCGGACCCTAGTCGTTCATCTTCGGCCGCATGGGCTGTGAGTAGATTGATCCCCGTGGGAGGGGGTCGAATGGTCGAGCAGGGGGAAGCGCCGATCGGGCACGTCGTACATCTGGTCCGAACGCTCGACGATTCGACGGCGCCCGAGCGGATCGGACTCCCGACCCGCATGGGTACTGGGGGCCGGATCGTCGTCTGGCTGCTCGTCGGAGTGGGGGCGGTCGGCACCGGCATCCTGCTGCTCCTCCTGTGGACCGGGGATTCGCCGTGGTGGTTCAACCTGATCTTCACGTTCATGCCCGGGTTCGTCGTCGGCTTTGCCGTGGCGTTCGCGGACTCGACCCGGCGTGCGCGCACGGAGGAAGTGCTGGCCCTGCGATGGGCCGAGGCGCGGGGGATGGCGCGGTCAGGAGACGGCCGGGTCGTCGACCGGCAGGTGAGCCTCACCGAGCACGGGGGAGTGTCGGCGTTCACGCTGACGGTGACGGACCCGGCCGGATCCGTCATCCGCGCGCGCTGGTTCCGCAGCACTCCGGATGCCGGAGACGTCACGTTGCTGCAGACCCAGGTTCCGGCGCTCGGCTCCCGCGTGCGCATCTGGCAGATCGGCTCGTCGGCCGAGGAGGATGCTCCGGTCATCGTCGAGGCGCTCGACCCGAGCATCGTGAGTTCGACCTAGTCGTCGTGCTCGTCGTCCTCGTCGTCCTCGAGCAGCATCCCGACGGACGTCGCGCATGCGTCTCCTCGCCAGGCCTCGATGCCCTCCCTGATGGCGAAGCCTGCGATGACGAGAGCCGCGAGTGCGTCCGCCCACCACCATCCGAACCATGCGTTGAGCAGCAGGCCGACGAGCACCGCGGCACTGAGGTACGTGCAGATCAGAGTCTGCTTGGAGTCCGCGACGGCGCTCGCCGAACCGAGCTCGTACCCCGTGCGTCGTTCCCACAACGACAGGAAGGGCATCACGATGACGCTCACGGCAGCGACTCCGATGCCGAGCGGGGAGTGCGAGGGCTCCTCCCAGATGCCGATGAGCGTGAGACCCGCACTGGTGGCGACCCAGGCCGCGAGAGCGAAGAACGCGACGGCGATGACTCGCAGGGTCGGCTTCTCCCAGCGCTCGGGCTCCCGTCGTGTGAACTGCCAGGCCACGGCGGCGGCGGAGAGCACCTCGATCGTGGAGTCGAGGCCGAAGCCGAGCAGCGCCGCAGACGAAGCGGCGGCTCCTGCTGTCAGAGCCACGACCGCCTCGACCAGGTTGTAGCCGATCGTGAGGGCGACGATGAGGCGGATGCGGCGGTGCAGCACGGTCCGTCGGCTGTCGGTGAGCGCGTTCATGCCGTCTGCTCGCAGCAGCCGGGCACCGTGCACGACGCATCGCAGCACGGCTCGTTCTCGGCGACGGCCAGGGTCACACGAAGCAACTCGCGGATCGCCGCGACGAGGTGCGGATCGACGATGTCGTAGCGAGTCTGCCTGCCCTGCGGCTCGGCGACGACGAGTCCGCATCCGCGAAGGCAGGCGAGATGGTTCGAGACGTTCTGCTTCGTGAGGCCCAGTTCGCGCGCGAGGTCGGCCGGGTGCATGCCGCCGTCGAGGAGGCGCGAGAGGATCCGTGCCCGCGTGCGGTCAGACATGGCGCGCCCGATGCGCGTCATGACGTCCGTCGCGGAGTCGGGAGTGAGCATGCGCCGATAGTACATCCAACGCTGTACTGTTCGCGAGGCCCGACAAGCCTCACTCTTCATAGACTGGAGCAATGCGAGCGCTCACCGAAGCAGACGTCCGCGCCAGTTTCGTCAACGCCGAGCCGGATGAACTGCGCGTCATGGAGATGCCGCACGATTTCGTGCTGACGGACTGGGACTACCTCGACTTCTTCGCCTGGCGTGACCCGTCCGTCGCCCGGCGCGGGTACATCCTCGCTCAGCTCGACAGCGGCATCGTCGGCATCGTGCTGCGTGCGACGGATCCGGGCCGCGCGCGCAACGGACTGTGCAACATCTGCCACACGCTGCAGCCCGGCAACCAGGTGGTGCTGTTCTCCGCACGTCGTGCCGGTGCGGCAGGAAGCCGCGGCGACAGCATCGGCACGTACATCTGCGCCGACCTGTCCTGCCATGAGAATGTGCGGCTGGCGCATCCGCTCGCGCCGAACGAGATCCGGGCGTCCGGCCAGGTCGACATGCGGCTGGACGGCACGCGTCGCCGCATGGAGGGGTTCGTCGCGCGCACTCTCGAGGAGTCCTGACCGCGTTCTCGCGGTTACGCTGGACGAACCAGTCCTGCGCATCGAAGGAGACGCCGTGAGCGACGCCATTCTGCTGTCCGTGTCCGAGGGGATGGCCCGCCTGACGTTGAACCGTCCGAGCCGGCTCAACGCCTTCAACGCCGATCTGGCGCACGCCTGGCGCGACGCGACCATCGAGGCGACGACCCGCGATGATGTGCGTGCGATCGTGATCGACGCGGCCGGTCCGGCGTTCTGCGCCGGCGGCGACGTCCTCGACATGGCGAGCACGATGGGGTCCGGTGCGGAGATCGCTGCGCTCGCCGAGGTCATCAACTCCGGCATCCGGGCGCTCGTCGAGTCCGCCGTGCCGGTCGTGACGGCCGCACATGGAACGACCGCGGGAGGCGGCCTCGGCATCCTGCTCAGCGGCGACTACGCCGTCATCGGCAGCCGCTCGAAACTCGGCAGCCTGTACGCGAACATCGGACTCACCCCCGACCTGTCGGTCTCGGCCCAGCTCGCCAGGGCCGTCGGCGAGCGGCGGGCTCTGCAGCTGGTCCTGCAGGACCGCCTGCTCTCGGCGCAGGAGGCGCTGGACTGGGGGCTGGTCGCCGAGATCGTCGAGGGGGCGGATGCCGCGGACGAGGCCGAGCGGGTCCGGACGCGGGCCGAGGAGGTCGCCCGGTTCTGGCTCTCCGGTGCCGCGGCCGCCTACGGTCAGGCCAAGCGGCTCGTCCGTTCGCAGCCGTCTCGGACGTTCGCCGAACAACTCAGCGAGGAAGCGCGTTCGATCGGCGCCTCCTTCGACACAGCGGATGCGAAGGCGCGGGTCGCCGGGTTCGCTGCGGCATCCGCTCGGCGCGCCTGACGCGTCCGTTCTCCACGGCGCCGAACGGCTTCTCCCGCGCGTCGGGGGGACATGGCAGGATGAGAGCACGCAGGCCGACGAGAGGATCGCCATGTCGCAACCGGAGGAAGTCGCAGTCGCGAAGCCGAACGCATCGCTGCTGATCAGAGGGGCCATCTGGATCGCCATCGGAGCGCTGATCGCCGCTGCGCTGGTGTGCGTCATCTGGGTCCTGATCGGCGATCAGGACGGCCTGATCGGCCGAGCCTTCCTCACGATCCTGCTGCTCGCGGGTTTCGCCGGGATCGCGATCCTGGAGGCGGGGCTGGCCCCGAATCGTCCGGATTGGCTGGCGCTGACGAGCATGATCACGTGGATCGTCGCGCTTCTCGTCGGGGCGGTGAAGATCTGGCTGCCTGAGGACACCGGCTATTTCGGCGGCGGTGCCGAGAGGTTCTTCCAGTTGCTGCTCGTGGTCGGCATCCTGCAGCTCGCGCTGCTGCACGTGCGGCTGTTCAAGCCGGCGGCTGACCGTTACGTGACCGTCTTCACGCGCGTCATCTACTACTTGACGCTGGTCTTCCTCGTCGCGCTCGCGGCCATGCTGGTGTTCTTCCTCACGTTCCCGCACACGTTCACCTACAACGACCTGTACTGGCGGATCGTGGTGGCGCTCGCGATCCTCGCCGCCGTCGGCACCACGCTGATCCCGCTGCTGAACGCGCTCTTCGCGCCGAAGAAGCAGAAGTCGCAGGCCCCGGTCGCGGCTCAGCAGTGGCCGACGTACACCGATGGCGCGACGCCGCTGCCGGCTCTTGCCGACGGGACGCCGGACTGGAACGCCTACTACACCGGGCACCCGACGGTGCAGACCCAGGCGGCGCTCCCGGTCGGCTACCCCGTCGCTGACGGGTACGGTGCAGCCCCGGTCGCGCAGGCCTACCCCGGGGTGCAGCAGGCCCCGGTCTGGCCCGCTCAGGATCAGGCCCAGGCATGGCCGGTTCAGGATGTCGCGCAGGCATGGCCGGTTCAGGATGCCGCGCAGGCATGGCCGGTTCAGGATGCCGCGCAGGCATGGCCGGTTCAGGATGCCGCGCAGCAGTGGCCGACGTCGGATGCCGCGGCCGCCCCGCAGTGGCCGGCGCCCGAGCCCGTCGCTCCGGATGCGGAACCGGCCGCAGCACAGCCGGAGACGCCGGAGCAGCCCGAGTCCGCGACGCCCGCGGAGCCTGTCCAACCCGCCGCGCCGCAGCAGCCGACCGCATTCGCGCCGCCGCCACCGGCGCCGCCCGCGCCACCGATCGTCCCGCCTGCGGCCCCGCAGCAGTGAGCGGGGGACAGGCCGACGCGGCGCATCTGCACGCGCTCGCGGTCGACATCGCGCGCGAAGCCGGCGACCTGGCGAAGCTGCGCCGATCCGTCGGAGTCTCGCTGGCCGCGACCAAGTCGACCCTGGCGGACATCGTCACCGAAGCAGATCGCGAGGTCGAGGACCTCATCCGTGCCCGCCTCACCGCCGAACGCCCCGGCGACGGGTTCCTCGGCGAGGAATCCGAAGCGGATGCCAGCGTCACCGGCGTGACCTGGGTCGTCGACCCGATCGACGGCACTGTGAACTATGCCTACGGCATCCCGTCGTACAGCGTGAGCATCGCCGCGGTGCAGGGCCCAGCGCTACCCGATGAGTGGGTGTCGTTGGCCGCCGCCGTCTACGCGCCGGCCCTCGGCGAACTGTTCTCGGCCTGGCGCGGCGGTGGCGCCCGGCAGGACGAACGGTCGCTTCACGTGACGACCGAGATCCCGGCCGGCGCTCTGCTCGCCACCGGGTTCGGATACGACCCGGCCACGCACGACGGGGATCTGCAGACGGTGCGCTCGGTCATGCCGATCGCACGTGATCTGCGCCGCGGCGGCTCCGCCGCGCTCGATCTCGCCTATGTCGCGGCCGGTCGGCTCGACGGCTACTTCGAACGCGGCCTCAAACCCTGGGATCACGCGGCCGGAGCGCTGCTCGTAGAGGAGGCCGGCGGCCGCGTCAGTCGTCTGGACACATTCTCATCGCGCCCCATGCTGATCGCCGGCGGCATCGAAGCCCACGATCGCCTGAGTGCGATCCTCGCCTGACGCTGCCGATTCGTTCATGGCATTCTCAGCGTCCGCCCTGTAGTGTTTATCCATTCGTTACCTTCGTCACCCGAAGACGCAGGTGAGTAAGCGCCCCCGAGCTTGACCGAAAGATTCCCGTTTTGCCCTTCGACACATCCGAGGCTGAGAGTGTGCCCACGCGCCGCTCGAGTCGCCCCCGCATCGCGGCTTCCCCGGCCCCGGTGGACGAAGTGACCACCGGTGAGATCCACGAGACGTCGGCCGCGTCCGGTGCTGCCGCGCCCCTGTCGCGACGAGCTGCACGCCAGCGCGCGACGCAGCCGATTCCGACACCTGCGGTCGATCTCTCACCGATGCCCGCGACGAGCGGCGCGGCTCAGCGCGGGGAAGCCCCCGCCATCCCCGTGCCCGACGTGCCCGTCGAGGCGATTCTGGCCGAGTCCGTCGTGATCGTGACGTCCCAGACCGGACCCGTCGACGTGCCGACGGCTGTCGAAGAGACCGTGACTGCCGCTGACGCGCGGGCCGATGCCCCTCGGATTCCGACGGCGCCGCTCGTGGATGAAGATCTCTTCACCGCGGCATCCCAGACCTTCCGCTCCCAGGCGGCCGCAGCGCCGGCCGTCGAGACGGAGCCCCAGCCTGCGGAAGCAGAGCCCGCGACAACCGAGCATGTCGCTCCGCGGCGCGTGCGCCGCTCGAGGACGCGCAAGTTCGTTACCGCCGGTGCGACGATCGGGGTCATGGGGATCGCCGGGCTGCTCGCAGTATCCATGACGCTTCCCGCGGAAGCCGTCGCCGCGGCACAGGGTGCTCAGGCGACATCGGCGATGTCGCTCGTGGCCACCGGAACCGATGTTCCCGGTGCCGATGCCTCCGATGAGGAAATCCAGGCCTTCGTCGCGTCGTCGGATGTCGCGGACCCGAACCTCGAGCGCAGCGAGGACTACTCGACGGTCTCACTGATCGACGTCGCGGCCGAAGAGGGCATCCAGTACTCCGACTCGCTGTACACGAACGACCCCGAAGCGGCCATCCAGTGGCCGTTCAAGGTCGGCGTGGCGATGAGCTCGGGATACGGGCCGCGCTGGGGTCGCCTGCACGCCGGTATCGACCTCGTGCCCGGAAACGGTGCGCCGATCCAGGCGATCGCGGACGGCACCGTCCGCATCGCCACGGAGTCCGGTGGCGGATACGGCGTGACCGCGTACGTGGACCACGTCATCGACGGCAAGGTCGTGACGAGCCACTATTCGCACATGCAGTACGGCTCGCTGCGCGTCAAGGCCGGCGACAAGATCAAGGTCGGCGACATCATCGGGCTGGTCGGGAACACCGGTCATTCCTACGGTGCGCACCTGCACTTCGAGATCATCATCAACGGCTCCACGATCGACCCGTTGCCCTGGATGCAGGAGAACGCCGGACGCCATGACGGGGTCACCCCGGTTTCGTGAGAAGCACGGGGATCTGGTATTCTCGTGTGGTTGCCTGAACAAGGTGACAACGCCCCGATAGCTCAGTGGCAGAGCACTTCCATGGTAAGGAAGGGGTCGTCAGTTCAATCCTGACTCGGGGCTCGCAGCATTCTCTCGTCGAGAGCAATGCCGTGCGGCAGGGTAGCTCAGTTGGTGAGAGCGCACGACTCATAATCGTGAGGTCGCGGGTTCAAGCCCCGCTCCTGCTACAGACGAAAACCCCCGGATTTCCGGGGGTTTTGTCGTATCCGCGAGAGGTGGAGATGGCCAGGTGCGCCCGAGTTTCCGCGGTCAGTCCTCGTTCTCGATGACGCCTTTGAGAACCGTCGTCGCGGCCATGCCGTTCGGCCAGCCGGCATAGAACGCCAGGTGCAGCAGCGTCTCCTTCAGCTCGTCGTCGGTGACGCCGTTCTGGCGGGCGAAGGCGAGGTGGAATCGGAGCTGGTCCGTCTTGCCGAGTGCGGTGAGCGCCGCGACCGTTGCGAGAGATCTGTCGCGCTTGGACAATCCATCGCGCTCCCAGACCTCGTCGAAGAGGACCTTGTCGGTGTAGTGGACCATTCCGGGGGCGAAGTCGCCGAAAGCGTCGCGTCCTCCGGTCCAGCCGGTGCTCTGTTCTTCGACCATGGTCGTTCCTCTCCTCGTAGACTCCGTCGGTCGATCTGCCGATGTCAGCTCCATGGAATCAGACATCATGCCCGAGAGGGAGACCCTGCTGGGGGATGTACGGGCAGAGGGCCCCTCGGCTGCGTCCTCCGACGTGCACGTCGGAGGACGGTTCATCCTCCGAGGCGGAACGGTTCTCCCGGTGCGAGCACGTGGATGCGCTGCGGGTTCGCGACCACGGCCCACAACGTGTCCGGGTCGGCGTTGAACGGGGCGAAATCGGGGGAGTCCACGGACCCCCAATGGTGCAGGAGGAGGTCTGCGTCCGGGTAGGCATTGGCCATCTCGACCGCCCCGTCGAAGCCGAAGTGCCATTCGCTGTCGGAGAAGTCGAATAGCAGTGCGTCGGGGGAGGGCATCGTGAGGTGGTGATCGCGGATCAGGCGTGAGTCGCCCGGCGCCCAGATCGTCCCATCCGGGGTGTCGATCCGGAATCCGCAGCAGTCCTCGTCGCGGAACACGCGCTGCCCGGGTTCGGGGAAGGCGTTCTGCCAGGAGTGGTCCGCGGGCGTGACCGTGATCCGGACGTCTCCGATGTCGATCACGTCGCCGATGTCGTGACCCTCCGCCGGCATGCCCGCCTCGGTCATGAGCTCGCCGACATACCGGGTGGAGTGGAATCTCCGCGTGACCGGGGCGAGTGCCGTGCAGGTCGGCACGCTGTAGTGGTCGTTGTCCGAGTGCGAGACGAGCACCGCGTCGAGGCGCGGGATATCGGCGGCCTCGATCGGGAAATCGATCAGCACCGGCATGTCGAAGCCCTCGAGCAGGGGATCGACCGCCAGGAGAGTGCCGCGGGCGTTGATGAGGAACCCGGCCATGCCGAGCCAACGCAGCACCGTGCCATCGGTCGGCTCGAATGCGCTCGCAGGGATGGGCACGGTCGGCGGTGCCATGGCCTGTCCACGAGAACTGCGGGATACGGCGGCGGGGGAGGCGGTCATCGGAGCTCCTCGGTGGCGGGGGTGGGCTGGTGACGTATGGATACGGCGTGTGTTCTGACGCACCCGTGCGCGTCGCACACGATGGCGCTCTGGGTCGTCGAGTTCGTCTGCATGGGCTGTGATATCAGCGGTGCGCCCGCCGAGGGCTGGGGGTCCCGTGGAACGACGGACGCACCTACATGCAAAACGAACGGCTGAAGGGCTCTCACTTAGCGCATCAATGGAGCCGCGAGGCAAGAGCCCCCCGCGTAGAGCGACATCGGCGGGTCCCCCAGAGTCCCGGCGTCGCGCTCTAATGCGAACGATACGCCTGGTTCTGTGAAAGCATCACCCCTTGCTCGATCCGTTCCGGTTCTCCATCTTCGGCGGACGCTGCTCCGCCCGCGCCGCTGATGCCGAGCGGTACGTCGATCGTCGAGCCGACCGATCACACCGCGGCCGCCGCCTTGGTGATCGGCGGGTGCTCCCCGGCATCCTGCGGGTCGAACTCTGCCCCTCCGAGCATGAAGATCCCGCGCTGGGGCATCCAGAAGTCGCCGAGGCGAGTCTGTTCTCGCAACGGCGCGACGGGGCCGAGATCCTCGCCGTCGAGCGAAGCGGTGGAGTCCGTCACCACCCACATCCGGCGCACTCTCGCCCGGAAACGCTGGTGATTGGGCGTGCGGCCGGTCATGCCGATGCGGCCTGCGCGCAGGGACGGACCGGAGACGCCGCCGAGTGCCGTGAGGAACCCGTCGCTGCGCCAGAAGCTCTCCGGGAGGGCGCCGGCCATGCCCGACATCATTCGTGTCATCCCGGTCTCGCCGAGGGTGACATCCCAGTGCAGCCCGATGTCGTCGTCGATGAGCACCGTGAAGCTCGCATCGTCCGTCCATCCCACCCAGATCGAGTGGACAGAGGTGGATTCGAGCGCGCTTCCGAAGTATCGGGGACACGAAAGCGCAGCGTCGATCGTCGTGTAGATCGTCCAGGCGCCGTCCGGCGTGCGCAGCCACACGGAGGTGTAGCCGGGGCCGACGGAGGTCACCGGGAACCGGCGCAGGCCGAGCACGTGTCCCGAGGCGAACGGCAGGCTCATGAGCGCGTAGCCGGAGAACCTCTCGGAGGCGCCGGGAAGGAGGTCGTCGTGAGCTTCGGCGACGGCTGCGAGGTCGCGGGCGCTGGGCATGATGCCTCCGCTGCCGACGCTACTCCGGAACAGGGACGGGCGACAGGGGATGCTCGCCCTCGCGCCTCGCCCCGCCCGCCACTCGGTAGAGTGCTGAGCATGTCTGCGACGAAGGTGTTGTTCATCGGTGGAACGGGGATCATCTCCTCGGCGGCGAGCGCTCTCGCGGCGCAGCGCGGCATGGAGGTGACGCTGCTGAACCGCGGGCAGTCGCGCCGCGCGCCCGCCGAGGGCGTGGAAGTGCTCACGGCCGACATCTCGGATGCCGCGGCCGTCGACGCCGCTCTCGCCGGCCGCGAGTTCGACGTCGTCGCCGACATGATCGCCTTCACACCCGAACAGGTGCAGCGCGACATCGAACGGTTCGAGGGACGCACGGGGCAGTACGTCTTCATCAGCTCGGCGTCGGCCTACCAGAAGCCGGTCGCACGCCTCCCGATCACGGAGTCGACACCACTGCGCAACCCCTACTGGCAGTACTCGCGCGACAAGATCGCCTGCGAGGATCTGCTGTCCGCGGCCTATCGAGACCGCGGATTCCCCGTGACGGTGCTGCGTCCGTCCCACACGTACGACAGGTGGACGATCCCCGCTTTCGGCGGCTGGACGGCTATCGACCGCATCCGCCGGGGCGAGGAGATCATCGTGCACGGCGACGGCACATCCCTGTGGACTCTGACCCACTCGCGCGACTTCGCCGTCGGATTCGTCGGGCTGCTCGGCAACTCTCTCGCCTTCGGCGACACGTTCCAGATCACGAGCGACTTCGTCTACACCTGGAACGAGATCTACGGGATCCTCGGACGCGCGGCCGGCGCCGAGCCGAAGATCCGGTACGCGACCAGCGCCGCGATCGAGCAGGCAGCTCCCGAGCGCGCCGGGCAGCTGACCGGCGACATGGCGCACTCGGTCGTGTTCGACAACACGAAGATCCGCAGCGTCGTGCCCGACTTCAATCCGACCACCGCGCTGCATCAGGCGGCGGGCGAGATCATCGACTGGCACGACGCTCATCCCGAACTGCAGCGGGTCGATCCGGGGATGGACGCGCTGTTCGAGAGCTTGCTCGCATAGCAGACGGGCTTTCGACGGCGCCGCCTGCTCAGGCCGCTCTCCACTCCGCTCGATGAAGTCCAGCATCAGCGGCGCCGCCACGGCCGAATGCGTCTCGAGCAGCAGATGCCCGGCATCGAGGATGTGGGCCTCCATTCTCGGCAGGTCGTGCATCCATGACACGGTCTCGGCGAGATCGAAGAAGACGTCGTGCCGCCCCCATTCCAGCAGACCGGGCGGTCGCCTCCGGGCGAGGTACTCGGCGATCTCGGCCCAGCGAGTCACGTAGGTCGCGTAGTCGGTGACCAACGCCCGTTGGGTCTCCATCCGTCCCGGCAGGTTCATCACCCGCCAGTCCTCCTCCCGGCGCTCGGCCGGGATGGACGCGGTCACGTCCGAGGGAACGCCGGCCAGGCGCATGCCGTCGCACCCTCTTAATTGTCGCTCTTGACAACTTATTCTCCTCGGCTCTACGCTTCAGAAAGTCTCGAGCACCGTTCCGAAACTTTTGGAGCACTCGGGCAACACAGCCAACATCTCGAAGAGGAGAATCATGGTTCATTCCATGCGCAGGACAACGTGGGTCCGGGCGGCAGCGGCAGCAGGGGCGGTGGCGGCGCTCCTCGCGACGAGCGCGTGCACATCCGACAGCGGCGACGCGTCGACCGAGGTCGACCTCGACGCGCAGTCGGTCGGCGCGATGGAGGATTTCGCCGCGGATGAGCAGTTCGAGGCCACCGAGCCGATCGACGTCTCGATGCTCTGGACCGACTGGCCCGAGGTGCCCGTCACCGATGACTGGCAGATCTTCGACGAGATCGAGGAGCGCACGGGCGTCTCGATCGATCTGACCCACATCCCGTTCAGCGATGCCACCGAGAAGCGGAGCCTGCTCATCTCGGCCGGTGACGCACCGACCGTGATCCCCCTCGTCTACACCGGGGAGGAAGCGCCCTTCGTCTCCTCCGGCGCCGTGCTGCCGATGAGCGACTACGTCGAGTACATGCCGAACTTCCAGAAGTACGTCGAGGAGTGGGATCTCGGCGACATGATGGAGCGTCTCAAGCAGGCCGACGGCAAGTACTACATGCTCCCCGGCCTTCAAGAGGTCTCGGTTCCGACCTTCTCACTCATCATCCGCAAGGACGTCTTCGACGAGGTCGGCGCCCCGGAGCCGGACACCTGGGAGCACCTGCGCGAGGGCCTGGAGCTGATCAAGGCGAAGTACCCGGACTCCAAGCCGCTGGCCGACGGGTTCGAGGGCCAGTCCATGCTCAACTACGCCGCGCACGCGTTCGGCACGCAGGCCGGATGGGGCTTCGGTGAGGGCACGATCTGGAACGAGGAGAAGGGCGAACTCGAGTACGCGGGCACCAACGAGGGCTACCGCGACATGGTCGAGTTCTTCCACGGTCTCGTCGAGGACGGTCTGCTCGACACCGAGTCGTTCACGGCATCCGATGCGGGTGGGGGAGCGGCGAACGTGTCGGAGAAGATGGCCAACGACCAGGTGTTCGCAGCCTCCGGAGCGAGCGGGACGGTCAACGAGTTCGCGACCGCGCTGAACGCGACCGCCGGCGAGGGCAACTACGAGCTCGTGCAGATCGCTCCTCCGGGCGGCGAGGCCGGCATGATCGTCGAGCCGCGCAACTTCTGGAACGGCTTCATGCTGAGCTCGGAGGTCAAGGACTCGCCGAACTTCCTCGCGACGCTGCAGTTCCTCGACTGGCTGTACTACAACCCCGACGCGAACGAGATGATCCGCTGGGGTGTCGAGGGCGAGACGTATGAAAAGGCCGAGGACGGCACGATCACCCTGAACCCGGAGTTCTCGCTCGACGCGTTCAGCATCAACCCCGGCGCGCCGACCGACATCAAGACGGACCTCGGCTGGTCGAACGATGTGCTCGCCGGTTCCACCGAGTCGCGGGAGCTGAAGGAGTCGTACAACGCACCGCAGTTCGTCGACTACATCGACACGGTGCTCTCCAGCCGCACGCCTCGCGACCCGAACCCGCCGGCTCCGCTCGACGAGGCCGAGCTCGAGCAGGCGTCGCTGATGTCGACCCCGCTGTCGGATGCCGTGCGCACCGCCACCCTGCAGTTCATCCTCGGCGACCGCGACCTCTCCGAGTGGGATGCCTACGTCTCCGAGATCGAGGCCGCCGGAGTGCAGAGCTACCTCGACCTCGTGAACGGTGCCCGCGAGCGGTTCGCGGAGGAGAACGGCTGAGACGCTTCCGGGCCGCCGACCTCGCGTCGGCGGCCCGGAACAGTCGAAGGACGACGATCATGACCGCGACCACGACGGATGCGGCAGCCCCCGCGCAGCCGCAGAACGACTCCCCACCGGGTGCGACCACCACCCGCGTCATCACGACCGCAGGAAAGCCGTCGCGCCGATCACGACGGCAGGCCCGCACGCCGTGGCGCAAGGCGCTGCGTCGTGACTGGCAGCTGTACGCGCTGGCGCTGCTGCCGGTGATCTTCCTGCTGATCTTCCGTTACATCCCGATGCTCGGCAACGTCATCGCCTTCCGCAAGTTCCGCCCGGGCGGCAGCATCTTCGGTGAGGAATGGGTCGGGCTGCGCTACGTGCAGATGTTCATCAACGACCCCGCGTTCTGGCACGTGTTCTGGAACACCGTCATCCTGGGCGGATTGACGCTGCTCGTGACGTTCCCGCTGCCGATCCTTCTCGCTCTGCTGCTCAACGAGGTGCGAAAGCGCTCGTTCAAGCGCATCGTGCAGTCGATCTCCTACCTGCCGCACTTCCTCTCCGTGGTGATCATCGTCGGCATGGTCATGCAGCTGCTGTCGCTGCAGGGCACCGTCAACCAGGTCATCGAGGCGATGGGCGGCGAGGCGATCCCGTTCCTCCAGCGCCCCGAGTGGTTCCGTGCGATCTATGTCGGATCCGAGGTCTGGCAGACCGTCGGCTGGGGCACGATCCTGTATCTCGCCGCTCTCACGACGATCGACGAATCGCTGTACGAGGCGGCGCGCATCGACGGCGCCAATCGCCTGCAGCAGACCTGGCACGTGACACTGCCCGGCATCCGGCCGACCATGATCACGCTGCTGATCCTGAACATCGGAGCCTTCCTCAACGTCGGCTTCGAGAAGGTGCTGCTGCTGTACAACCCGCTCACGTACGAGACGGCCGACGTCATCTCGACGTACCTCTACCGGGTCGGCCTCGTGTCGAACAACCTCAGTTACGCCGCCGCGATCGGACTCTTCCAGGCACTCATCGGCCTCGTCATGGTCCTCGGCGCGAACTTTCTGTCCAAGAAGATGGTGGGAACGAGCCTGTGGTGACCATGACAGAGCGGATGCCGGCGCCGCCACGAACCGTCGGCGTGAGGGACTCGGTCGGATACCGCGCCTTCACGATCATCAACATGACGCTGCTCGTCCTGGTGTGCGTCGCGATGCTGTACCCGTTCGTCACGGTGCTTGCGCAGTCGTTCAGCTCGCCGGGTGCGATCAAGGCCGGCCAGGTGAGTTTCTGGCCGGTCGAGTTCAACGTCGACACCTACGCGGCCGTCATGGGCAACGGCATGTTCTGGCGCAACTACGGCAACACGGTGCTGTACACGGTCGTCGGCACCGCCATCGCCATGACTCTCACCACGACCTACGCGTACGTCCTCTCCAAGCACCACCTGCGCGGACGCGGGGTCCTCATCGGCATCGCCGTGTTCACGATGTTCTTCAACGGCGGACTCGTGCCGAACTACGTGCTGATCTCGTCGCTGGGCATGAAGAACACCATGTGGGCGATCGTGCTGCCCGGTGCGATCTCGGTGTTCAACCTGCTCGTCATGAAGTCGTTCTTCGAGAACCTCCCGCATGAGCTCGAGGAGGCCGCGCAGATCGACGGCCTCGGCTGGTTCGGGATCTTCACCCGCATCGTGCTGCCGCTGTCGAAGGCGGTGATCGCCACGATGATCCTCTTCTACTCGGTGGCGTTCTGGAACGACTGGTTCGGCGCCTTCTTGTATCTCGACAAGAACGAGCTGTTCCCCGTGACGCTGTTCCTGCGCAACATCATCGCCGGAGCGTCGACGGCGGCGACGGAGAGCGCGGCGGCCGGCGGCAGCGCCGCCGACCTGAACCCGAACATCCAGTCGGTGACGATGATCCTGACGGTCATCCCGATCCTGTGCATCTACCCGTTCGTGCAGCGCTACTTCGTCTCGGGCGTGATGCTCGGCTCGGTGAAGGGCTGATCGTGGCGGACAGGCTCGTCGCCGAGGTGGGCACGGGGTACGTGTCCCGGGCTGCCGCGACCATGTATCGCTGGATGGTGCTCGCCGCCTTCCTCGCGCTGTGCGGTGCACCGACCGTGCTGGTGTGGATGGCCCTGGGGCTGACCGAGGGGGCGTCGTCGATCTTCTACGTCGCGGCGCTTCTCCCGATCGCGCCCGCGCTGTCGGCCGCACTGTATGCGCAGCGCGCGTGGGAGGAGGAGCCGGATCTGCGTCCTGCCCGCCCGTTGTGGCGCGGACTCGTGCGCAACCTGAAGGACGTGCTCGCCTGGTGGGTGCCGGTGCTGGTGATCGCCGGCGTCCTCGTCGTGAACGCGATCTCCGGCGCTGCGGCCCCCGGTGGGGCGATCCTGCAGCCGATCGCCATCGTCCTGCTCGTCGTTCTCGCGCTGTGGTCGGGGCACCTGCTGGTCGTCACGAGTTACTTCTCGTTCCGCACGCGCGACGCGATGCGCATCGCCGCGGCCGAGCTGTTCACCCAGTGGCGGACGACGCTGGCATTCGCGTGCCTCGCCTTCGTGGCGGCGGCCGTCGTAGCCATGGCCTCCGAAGCGGTCCTGCTGCTCTGCGCCTGGGCGTTCGCGCTCGTCCTGCGCGTGATCTCGCGCCCCGTCGAGACCGATGTGAAATCGAGGTTCACCCGATGACGGATGCCCAGACCTCCACCAGGTACCGTCACCGCGAGGCCGAGGCCAGCATCCTCGTGCTCGGCGCCGACGGGCAGCCGCTGCGCGATCGCGACGTGACCGTCGCGCAGGTGCGGCACGAGTTCGGGTTCGGCTGCACGGCTCCTGGCGTCCCCGGCGATGGCCCGCTCGCGCAGTGGCTCGACCTGTTCGACACGGCGACACTGCAGTTCTACTGGGGACGCTACGAGCCGGAGCAGGGGCAGCCGGACGTCATCGCGCTGACCCGCCGCGCCCGCGGACTCGCCGAGCACGGGGTGCGGCTCAAGGGGCATCCGCTCGTCTGGCACACCGTCAAGGCGCCGTGGGTGGATCGACTCCCGCTCGACGAGGCCGAGCGGGCGCTGCGCGGCCGGATCCGTCGCGAGGTCGGTGACTTCGCCGGGCTCGTCGACACCTGGGACATCGTCAACGAGGCCGTCATCATGCCGCACTTCGCGAACGAACCGGACGGCATCCGCAACGCCATCACGCGGCTCTGTGAGAAGTACGGTCAGGTGGAGTTCATCCGCATGGCCGTCGACGAGGCGCGCGCGGTGAATCCGGACGCCACGCTGGTCCTCAACGACTTCGACCTCGGGCCCGGCTACGAGCGGCTGATCGGCGACGTGCTGGATGCCGGGGTCCGCGTCGACGCGATCGGCCTGCAGTCGCACATGCACAAGGGATACCGCGGCGAGGAGCAGGTGCAGGAGATCTGCGAACGCTTCGCGCGCTTCGGCCTGCCGCTGCACTGGACCGAGACGTCGCTGCTGTCCGGCGACCTCATGCCGCGGCACATCGAGGACCTCAACGACTACGTGGTCGAAGAATGGCCGTCGACGGCGGAGGGGGAGCAGCGCCAGGCCGACGAGATCGTGCGGCACTACCGCACCCTCGTCGAGCACCCGGCGGTCGCGGCGATCACGTACTGGGGCTTCGACGACGCCACCGCCTGGTTGAACGCTCCGAGCGGACTCATCCGACGCGACGGCTCGGCGAAGCCGGCGTACGACGCGCTCCGCGAACTCGTGCGCGGCGAGTGGTGGCTCGACGAGGTCGCGACCCGCACGGATGCCGACGGACGCATGCCTCTGCGCGCGTTCGCCGGCGATTTCGAAGTAGCGGCGGACGGCCGCCGCTGCACCGTCTCGATCGGCACCGGGACCTCGTCCGTGCAGGCCGTTCTGGACGGGTGAGGATGCCGGAGCCGACCGGTGTTTCGCGCGTAGGATGGGACGCACGTTCCGGCGGGGAGAGAAACAGAATGGCACGAGGCGGCGCGACGATCGCCACGATCGCGAAAGAGGTCGGCGTCTCCGTACCCACTGTCTCCCGCGTTCTCAACGGGCGAAGCGACGTCGCTCCCGCGACGCGTCGACGCGTTGAAGAGGCACTCGCGCGCCACGAGTACCGCAAGCCGGTCGGGGCGGCATCGCCCACGAAGGCCGACGGCCTGCTCGATCTCGTCTTCCACGAATTCGGCAGCGCCTGGGCGCAGGAGATCATCGTCGGCGTCGAGAAGGCGGCCGCGCCGCGCGGCGTCGGTGTCGTGCTCAGTGAGCTCGGCGGCTCGCACCGTCCGCCGCAGGAGTGGATCGACAGCATCACCTCCCGCGGTACGCGCGGCGTGCTGCTCGTCCTCTCGCGGCTGGACGACACGCAGCAGCGTCAGCTGACGGCGCGATCCATCCCGTTCGTCGTGCTCGATACCGACGGCGAGACTCCGGCCGGTGTACCGACGGTCGGCTCGAACAACTGGAACGGCGCGCTCTCCGCGACCCGCCACCTGCTCGAACTCGGGCACCGGCGCATCGCCGTGATCTCGGGCCCGCAGGCCGTGCTGTGCAGCCGTGCCCGCGTCGACGGGTTCCGCAGCGCGCACGGGGAGGCCGGTCTCGAGGTCGACCCGTCCCTGGTGAAATGGGGCACTTTCGAGGTCGCCGCCGGCTACGAGCACGGGCTCGACCTCCTGAGCCGCCCCGACCGTCCGACGGCAGTGTTCGCCGGCTCCGACTCGCAGGCGCTCGGACTCATCCGCGCCGCGCACGAGCTCGGTCTGCGGGTGCCGGCCGATGTCTCGGTGGTCGGCTACGACGACCTCCCGCTGGCGTCCTGGCTCGCTCCGTCCCTCACCACTGTGCGCCAGCCGCTGTCCGAGATGGCGGCGCTCGCGACCCAGATGCTCATGACGCTGTCCGACGGACAGCCGTTGGCGTCGCAGAAGGTGGAGCTCGGAACCGAGCTGATCGTCCGGGAGTCGACGGCACCGCCGACGGCATGAGAAGAAGCTGTACACGAATCGAGCGAAGGAGCTGGATATGACGCGTCCGATCACGTTGTTCACGGGGCAGTGGGCCGATCTGCCGTTCGAGGAGGTGGCTCGTCTCGCGGGGGAGTGGGGTTATGACGGCCTCGAGATCGCCTGCTGGGGCGATCATCTGGATGTGTCCCGGTGGGATGACGCGGAGTATGTGCAGTCCCGGTTGGACATCCTGGCCCGCAACGGCCTGAAGGTGTGGACGATCTCGAATCATCTGGCGGGTCAGGCGGTGTGCGACGACCCGATCGATCAGCGCCATCGCGACATCCTGAATGACCGGGTGTGGGGCGATGGCGAGCCGGAGGGTGTGCGTCAGCGGGCGGCGGAGGAGTTGAAGTCGACGGCGCGGATGGCTGCGGCTTTGGGTGTGAGGACGGTCGTGGGGTTCTCGGGGTCGTCGGTCTGGAAGGGTGTGGCGATGTTCCCGCCGGCGTCGGATGAGTGGGTCGAGGCGGGGTATCGGGACTTCGCGGACCGGTTCCACCCGATTCTGGATGTGTTCGAGGAGGTCGGGGTGCGGTTCGCGCTCGAGGTGCACCCGTCGGAGATCGCGTACGACTATTGGACGGCGAAGCGGACGTTGGAGGCGATCGGGCATCGGGAGAGTTTCGGGATCAATTTCGATCCGTCGCATTTCATGTGGCAGCAGTTGGATCCGATCGCGTTCGTCCTGGACTTCGCACCGCACATCTTCCACGTGCATGTGAAGGAGTCGGTGACGAATTTCGACGGCCGTAATGGGGTGCTGGGTTCGCATCTGCCGTGGGCGAATCCGCGGCGCGGGTGGACGTTCGTGTCGACGGGGCATGGTGAGGTGCCGTGGAATGCGTTGTTCCGTGCGTTGAACGCGATCGGGTACGAGGGGCCCACTTCGGTGGAGTGGGAGGATGCCGGGATGGATCGCCTCCAGGGTGCTCCGGAAGCACTCGCGTTCGTGCGCGAGTTGAACGCGATCACGCCACCCGCTGCCGCCTTCGACGCCGCCTTCTCCACCAAAGCCTGACCGATGCCCGGCGGGCCCGGACCATGCAGCCCGGGCCCGCCTGCCATCGTCAGCCCCGGAATGCCTCGACGTTCTCGCGTGCCCACTGCGCGAACGTGCGCCCGGGCCGGCCAGTCAGGCGCGTGACGGTGTCCTGCACGATCTGCCCGACCTCGGGCGGGTTCTTCGCCAGATCGAGCCCGAACGCGACATACGTCTCGTCGTAGCCGAACGCCCGCAGTCGTTCGACCTCCTCGTCCTCATCGAGGTGGATCCACTCGACATCTTCGCCCAGGGCCTCGCCGATGCGCGCCGCGCGCTCGGCCGGCGTCAGCGCTTCGGGACCGGTCAGAAAGTAGACCTGGCCATCGTGTCCGTCTTCGGTCAGCAGCACGACCGCGACAGCGGCGATGTCGCCGGCATGGATCATCGCGCTCGGCCAGTCGGCGAGCGTGCGGACGCGCCGATGCTGCGCGACCTCGGGCGCCCACTCCAGAGCGTTCGTCATGTACTCGACCGGTGCGAGCTGCGCCCACGGGATGCTCCCCGCGCGCAACGCCGGCTCGAGAGTGCTCTCGAACCAGCCGCCCAGCACGCTGATGCGTCGGACCCCGGATGCCTCGGCCAGCGTCACGAGCTCCGCTCCGTTCTGCAGCGGCGCGCCGGTCGCACCGTCGAACGTGATGAAGTGCACCGCTTCGCACCCGGCCATGGCGGCGCGCATGCTGTCGAGATCGGTCAGATCGCCCTGCACCGCGACCACGCCATCCGGGAACTGCGCCCGCTCGGGGTGGCGCGTGAGCGCACGAACGCTCTCACCCCGCTCGGCCAGTTGCGCCACGATGTGTCGTCCCACGTTGCCGGTCGCGCCGGTCACCAGAATCGTCATGAGAAGGTCCCTTCGTCGGTTGTGAGCTCAGCTTCTCGAACATTGCGGACAGATATTGTCCGCATCAGAAACCGTCGAACCTGATGGCCGTCGGACGTCCGTGACCGGTCACTGACATGGCAGGATCGAAGCCATGCCTCTTGCACCTGCTCGCCTCGAAGACGTGACCGTTCAGGATCCGTACCTCCGCAACGCCGCCGAGAAGACGCTCGACTACGTCCTTGGCCTGGACCCGGAACGGCTGCTGTTTTCCTTCTATCGGGTCGCCGGTCTTCCGCCGACGACGGCGGACGGCTACGGCGGCTGGGAGCGCGAAGAGGGCACACGGTTCCAGGGGCACTTCTTCGGCCACGTGATCTCCGCGCTGTCGCAGGCGTACGCGTCGAACCGCGACGCCGCGATCCGTGACGTCATCCTCGAACGCCTGTCCGCCGCCGTCCGAGGCCTCGACCGCTGCCAGCAGGCGTACGCCGTGGCGCACCCGGATGCCGCGGGCTGCGTCTCGCCGTTCTCACCCGACCTGCTGCCCAGCGGCGGCGACGGCCTGCTCGTGCCGTTCTACAACCTGCACAAGGTGCTGGCCGGACTCCTTGATGCGCACCGCTATGCGCCGGCGGAGATCGGCGGGATCGCCCTGCGTGTGGCGAGCGGCTTCGGCACCTGGATCGAGACGTACGCCGGCGCGCTGAACGACCCCGCGGTCATCCTCGATACCGAGTACGGCGGCATGAACGAAGCGCTCTACCGGCTGTACGCGGTCACGGGCGACCCGGTGCATCGCCGAGCGGCCGAGCGGTTCGATGAGACCGACCTGTTCCAGAGCCTGGCGGCGGGCGACGACATCCTGGCCGGTCGGCACGCCAACACGACGATCCCGAAGCTCGTCGGCGCGTTGAAGCGGTACACGGTGCTGGCGGAGCGCGCCGAAGCCGACGCTGAGCTCGACATGCACCGTGCTGCCGCCGAGAATTTCTGGCGCATCGTCGTCGCCGATCACACCTACGCGAACGGCGCGAACAGCCAGTCCGAGCACTTCCATGCGCCCGGCACGCTGTTCGAGCGCGCGAACAACGGCGCCGTCACGGGCTACGGCGAGAACTCCACGGCCGAGGGCTGCAACGAGTACAACATGCTCAAGCTCAGCCGGGCGCTCTTCGCGCTGACCGGCGACGTCCGCTACGCGGACTACGACGAGCAGGCGTTCATCAACAGCATCCTGGCGTCCCAGAACCCCGAGACGGGCATGGTGACGTACTTCCAGCCGCAGCGGGCCGGCTACGCGAAGGTGTTCGGCCAGCCCTACGACCAGTTCTGGTGCGACCACGGTACCGGGATCGAGAGCTTCACCAAGCTCGCCGACGGCATCTACGTACTGGACGACGACACCGTCGTCGTGAACAGATTCGTCTCCAGCGAGTTGCGGCTGCCGGAGTGGAATCTGCGCCTGATCCAGGTGGCCGACGTTCCGCACGACGAGACCGTGCGCTTCCGCGTCGAGAGCCTCGACGGCAGCCCTGTGGCGGTCACGCTGCGCCTGCGCGTTCCGTCGTGGGCTGCGGCCGCTCCGACGCTCGCCATCGACGGCCGTCCGATCGCGGCCGCCGCGGACGGCGGCTATCTTGCCGTCGACGTCTCCACCGGACAGGACGTGACCTACACGCTGCCCGCGGAGGTCCGGATCTCGGATGGCACCGAGAACGAGAACTGGGTCGCGTTCACGTTCGGCCCTGTCCTGCTCGCGGCGGAACTCAGCCGTGAGAACGTCGACGCCACGTACACCGCCGGCGTCCTCGTGCAGATGGGCGTCGCCGACCGATCGCTCACCGGTGACATCGTCGTCGATGATCCGGCCGTGTGGAAGCAGTCGATCGCCGACAATCTGGTCCGTCTGCCGGATGGCCAGGACGGGCGCCTGCGCTTCGGGATGCGCAACGTCGACGACAGGTCGGCCGCGCTCGTCTGGGAGCCGTACTTCAGCCTGTACGGCGTCCGCTACGCCACCTACGTCACGCTCGTGACGCACGGGGCCGGATCGGATGCCGTGGTCACCGGCCCAGACGTCATCGACGCCCTGACCTCATTCGACAACAACAACTCCGAGGCCGACAAGAACCACCGCTTCCATGCCTCGACGGTCGGCGTGCGGGACGGCGCGCAGTACCGGGAAGCATCGGCGGATCCGGACGCCTACTTCGAATACGACCTGATCGTCGATCCCCGCGCAGAGGTCAATCTGCTCGGCATCCGATACAGCGGACAGGATGCCGGGCGCACCTTCGACGTGCTGCTGAACGGGGTGCTGCTCCGGCGCGAGAGCATCGAGGACCCGCACGGCGACGGCTCGCTCTGCGAGCGCGTGGACGAGATTCCGCACCATATCCTCGCGTCGCACGGCTTCAAGCGCGACCAGCACGGCGGCTTCGCGCTGGATGCCGCGGGGCAGCGGATCCCGGCCGTCACCGTGCGGTTCCAGAGCGCCGGAGAGACGCCCGTGGGCGGGGTGTTCGGGGTGCGGACCGTTCGGTCATAGGCCTGCGGTGCCGAGAGGTGTCGCCGCTACGCTGATCGCATGACGAGCACCCGCGGTCGGCAGGCACCCGTGCTGCGCGTGGTGCGCCGGCTTCCGGCGACTCTCGCGCTCACGGCTCTGATCCTCGCGTGCGGCGTCATCTGGCAGGGGTTGTGGACGCCGTTCGAGCAGAGCGACGCCTTCGACGCGGTGGCATACGGCCTCCCCGCGTTCGAGGCCGGCCGATGGTGGACGGCCTTCACCGGGACGTTCTTCGTCGTGCAGCCCTGGGTGTACGCGCCGACGCTCCTGGGGCTCTGGGGGCTCGCGGTGCTCGAGTATCTGCGCGGGTGGCGGGTCGCCCTGCTGTATTTCTGGATCGGTCAGCTGTTCGCCGTGTTCGCCTCGGCGCTGGTGCTCTGGCTCTGCGCGTTCCTACCGCACTGGCAGTGGGCGCAGGCCCAGGCGGCTTCGCTCGATGTCGGCGCGAGCGCCGGTGCCTTCGCATGCATGGGCGCGGCGGCCGGCCTGTTCGTCTCGCCCTGGCGGGTTCGGGTCTGGCTGGTGCTGCTCGCGATGGCGACGGTGGCACTGCTGTTCGTGGGTACCGTCGCCGATTTGGAGCACATGGCCGCACTGCTGCTCGTTCTGTTCGTGGACCGCTCGCTGCGGGTGCAGCGGGCCACCGTGCGCGAGCAGCGGATGATCGCGTTCGTCGGGATGCTGGCGTTCGCCGCGATCGAGGTCATCTTCGCGATCGTCCCGACCGACGGTCCATTCGGCGCCTCGGAGCCGCTGTCCGGGTCCCCGTGGACGACCGTGCTCGACGTGGCCGTCGTGCTGATCATCGCGAACGGCCTGCGGAGCGCCCGGCGATGGGCGTGGGTCATCGCGATCATCCTGCTCGCGATGAACGTACTGCTGGCGGTGCTGCTGGTCGCCCTGATCGGGTGGGGACGCGCCGCCGGCGTCGAGGTGGCGATCAGCGGCGACATGACGATCGATGTCGCCGCCGGCGCGCTCGCGTTCGTGTTCCTGATCTACCTCGTGTGGGTGCGGCGGGCGTTCCGGTGGAAGCGGAGGGGGCTCCTCGGCGATGGCGATCCGGTTGCCGTCGACGAGGTCAAGGCGTCGCTTCGTCGGCATGGCGGTGGCACGCTGTCCTGGATGACCACGTGGGAGGGCAACGAGTACACGCGCACGTCGTCCGGGATCATCGCCTATCAGCGCCACGCCGGCGTCGCGATCGCGCTCGCCGATCCGCTCGGTCCTGCTTTCGGACGTGGGCGCTCGGTCGACGAGTTCATCGAGCAGGCAGAGCGCGCCGGGCTGACTCCGTGCTTCTTCAGCGCTGCCGATGCGACACGTGATGTCGTCCCCGACACCTGGCGCAGCCTCGTGGTCGCCGACGACACGATCGTCGATCTTCCCGGGCTGGAGTTCACGGGCAAGAGGTGGGGTGCGGTGCGGACGTCGTTGAACCGAGCCGGGCGAGAGCAGATGACCTTCCGCATGAGCCGGCTGAAGGACGAGCCATGGGGAGTGCGGGCTCAGCTTCAGGCGATCTCATCGTCCTGGGTCGGGGACAAGGGGCTGCCCGAGATGGGCTTCACCCTGGGGACGCTCGACGAGGCTGAGGATGCCGAGGTGCGCGTCGCACTGGCGATCTCGCCGCAGGGCGACGTGGACGGCTTCCTCTCCTGGTTGCCCGTGTACGCGGAGGGCGAGCTCCACGGGTGGACGCTCGACCTCATGCGACGTCGAGATGGCGGTTTCGGGCCGGTCATGGAGTTCCTCATCGGGATGTCCGCGGCGCACTTCCGCGATGAGGGCGCGCAGATCCTGTCGCTGTCCGGCGCGCCACTGGCGCACGACTACCCGCCGGATGCCAGGCTGATCGCCGAACTCAGCACGAAGCTCGCCGATGCTCTCGAGCCGGTCTACGGCTTCCGCTCGCTGCACCGGTTCAAGGAGAAGTTCCACCCGCGGTACGAGACGCTGCACCTGCTGTTCCGAGACGAAGCCGATCTCCCGCGGATCGGTGCAGCGCTGACCCGGGCATTCCTTCCGGATGCGACGCTGCGCCAGTTCGCCGGTGCAGGACTCGAGCTCGTACAGCGGGACAGGGCCTAGCCGACCGCGGTCGGCTCCTGCACTCGGCCGCGGACGAACATGAGCAGGATCAGACCGACGATGACCACGGCGGTGTTTCCGAGGCCCGCGAACGCGGTGAGGGCGCCGTCCGACGGGTACGTCGCGAGCAGGAAGATGCTGGGATCGGTCGTCGCGTGCAGAAGCATGGGCCAGATGATGCTGCCGGTCACGCGCAGCGCGAGGTACATGCAGATGCCGAACGCGAATGTGTAGACGAGCTGAATCAGAGTGGGGACCAGGGCCTGTCCGGTCAGCAGATTGCCGGAGTGGAGACCGGCGAACACAGCGGCGGAGATCACGGCGACGACGATCTCGCGGTAACCAGCCTTCCGCAGCAGATTCACCACCAGCCCTCGGGTCAGCAGCTCCTCGGCGAAGCCGATGCACAGTCCGGCGAGCAGCCACATCGCGACCACGCCGAACCCGGCCTTCGAATAGTCGATCGTCGCGAACCGCAGCACGTTGAACAGCAGCACGACGACCACGGCGATCCACATCCACGCGGCCCCGCGGATCGGCTGCGGGCCGAAGAGCTCGCGCAGCCATCCGACGGAGGCGGCGAAGATCACGAGGATGATCCCGCCGAGCAGGATCGGAAGCACGTAGAACACGAGAACGCCGGTCGCGCTCTCCGGGTCGCCGATGAACGGGACCAGCGGGAGGAATGCGAGCGAGAAGAGCTCATAGAGCACGAAGTATCCCGCGGCGAGGATGAGTGCGCGCCACCATCCGCCCTTCTCCCAGAAGGCTCGCCACGGCGAGACGGATGCGGTAGCGGTCATGGTTGCTCCTCGGCTCGAACGGAGCCGCCTCGTGGTGCTCCCATGGCAACGGTAGGGTCTCGTGCCCGCTCGGGGCAATGCGAGAGGTGTGCTCGATTCGATCACAGGCTCGCTGAGGCGCGCTCCCTCGTTCGCCGGCGGTCCGTTCGGCGAACGAGGGGACGCATCACGCGATGGCGCGCAGGCCTTCGAGCAGCGGCGTCGTCGGGCGGCCGATCAGGCGCGCGAGCGTGCCATCGGTGTCGGCCAGGGCGCCGTCGCGGATTCCGGCATCCAATGCGGTGACGAACCCGATCGTTCCGGAGTCCAGCCCGGCCTCTTCGAGAGCAGCCGCGTGCTCCTCGGTCGACAGCGCGGTGTACTCGACCGGGCGGCCGGTGAGCTCCGCGAGGGCGGCTGCGAGGTCGGAGAACGTCCACGCGACGTCGCCGCCGAGTTCGTACACCTCACCCGTGTGACCGTCCTCGAGCAGTACGACGGCCGCGGCATCGGCGAAGTCCGCACGGCTCGCAGACGCGACCCGGCCGTCGCCGACGCTCGCCGCGAGAACGCCGGTCGCCGAGGCCTGCGCCACGTTCCCGGCGTAGTTCTCGGTGTACCAGTTGTTGCGCAGGATCACGGCGGGAAGCCCCGCGGCGGCGATGAGCTCCTCGGTGGCCTTGTGCTCCGGAGCGAGGACGAGAGCGCTGGTCGTCGCCTTCGGGGCGCTCGTGTAGACGAACTTCGAGACACCGGCATCCTTCGCCGCATCGATGACGGCCTTGTGCTGGTCCACGCGCCGGCCGACCTCGGAACCCGAGATGAGGAGCACGGCGTCGACGCCATCGACGGCGGCGGCGACCGTCTCCGGGCGGTCGTAGTCGAGTTCGGCGACGCGGACGCCGCGGCCTGCGAGATCAGTGGCCTTCGCGGTGTCGCGGGCGCCGGCGACGATCGATGCCGGGTCCGCGCCGCGCGCGATCAGGCTGTCGACGACGAGGCGTCCGAGGTTTCCGGTTGCGGCGGTGACGAGGATGGTCATGGGGTGTCCTTTCGTGGTGACCTCCGTGACAACGCGCACGGCCTTGACGTACATTCCGGCGAGCGGGTACCCACTTTGAGGTAAGGTACCCACATGACGGTGAGTTTTGCGCAGATCAAGGCCTCCACGCCGGGTGTTTTCGAAGAAGGCTGCAGCACGCGGGTGGTCCTCGACCACGTGATGAGCAAATGGGGCGTCCTCGTGCTGTCCGCTCTCTCGGAGGGCACGCTGCGGTGGGGCGAGCTGAAGCGCACGATCACGGGCATCAGCGAGAAGATGCTCGCCTCGACGCTTCGGACCCTCGCGGACGACGGCCTCGTGCATCGCGAATCGCTGCCCACCGTGCCGCCCCACGTCGACTACAGCCTCACGCCGCTCGGCAGAGACCTGATGGAGCGCATGCTCCCGCTCGTCGAGTGGGTCGCGGACAACTCCGATCGGATGCTGGGGCGACCCTGATCAGGCCGTCGCCAGGATCCGCGCGGTCGTCCGCGCGCTGAAGCGCAGGCTGTCGACCGGCACGCATTCTTCTGCGGAATGGAACTGCCCGTACACGTCGAAGCCGTCCGGAACGCGCAACGGGACGAAGCCGTACCCGTGGATGCCGAGACGGGCGAAGTGCTTGTTGTCGGTCGACGCAGGCAGGAGGTACGGCACCACGACGCCGCCATCGTCCTCCGCGCCGATCGCGGCCGTGATCGCGGCGATGAGGGGCCCCTCGATCGGAGCGGAGATCGGTGCCATCGACGCCAGCGGTTCGACGTCGACGCCGTCCCCGGCCAGCCGGCGCAGCTCGGCGAGGAGGTCGGCCTCGCCGTCCGGAAGCGCACGCACATCCACGGTCGCCTCGGCACAGCCCGGGATGACGTTGCTCTTGGATCCGGCGCGCAGAACCGTGGGCGCGGCCGTGTTCCTCGCGGACGCCGTGGCGAGCTTCCCGACGAACCCCAGCTGCTCGAGCTGCGCATCCAGCTCGTCGTCATCGAACGTCACGTCGGCGGCCGCACCGAACACATCGAGGAACCGCTGCAGCGCCGGGGTGCGCACGACGGGGAATCGGTGCGTCCCGATACGGGCGACCGCGCCCGCGAGACGGACGACGGCATCGTCCGGCTGCGGTCGCGACGCATGCCCTGCCTCGCCCCGGGCGGTGAGGCGCACGCCGCCGACGCCCTTCTCCGCCGTCGCCAGCAGATAGGCGCGGCCGTCGCCTGCGAGCGGTACCGAGAATCCGCCGACCTCGCTGACCGCCTCGCTCGCACCGTGGAAGAGGTCCGGCCGGTTGTCGACGAGCCAGCCGGCGCCCCACACGCCGCCGCTCTCCTCGTCGGCGAGGAACGCGAAGATCAGATCCCGTCGCGGACGGGTGCCGGAGCGGGCGAGGTGGCGCGCGACCGCCAGGATCACCCCGGCGAAGTTCTTCATGTCGACCGCGCCGCGGCCGTAGAGAAGGCCGTCCTCGATGACCGCGCCGAACGGCGGATGGACCCACTCCGCCGAGTCCACGGGCACCACATCGAGGTGCGCGTGGACGACGAGGGCCGCCGCATCGGGATCGGTTCCGGCGATGCGCGCCACGAGGCTGCCCCGGCCGGGTACGGGCTCGACGAACTCGGTCGAGATGCCGACCTCGTGCAGGCGCTCCTGGACGTAGCGCGCGGCCCGCGTCTCACCGTCGCCGATCGTCTCCGCGACTGCGGTGTTGACGCTCTCGATGCGGATCAGGTCGCGGACGAACTCGACCGCCTCGGTCTCGAGGATGCTGTGGCTCACCCGTTCACCGTATGTCGTCGCTCGGGCACGCCGTCGACCGCGTTACGCGTCATTACCTCACGAATCGGCTTCGGAATCGATGCGTGGTTCACTCGCTCTCGTGATTGATTCCCGTGCGAAGAGCAAATTCCTGTCCGCCCTCGGCATCCTGGCAGCCGGCGTGCTGACGCTGTCGATGTCGGCGTGCGCCGGCTCATCCGATTCCGCCGGCGGCGAGGGAGCGGACAGCAGCACGATCGTGATCGGTGCGGACGACGGCACCGAGGTGCACTGGACGATCCTCAAGGACAAGCTGGCGGATGAGGGGATCACCCTCGAGGTGCGCACCATCAACGACGGCGTGCAGCTCAACCAGGGCGTGCAGGATGGCGAACTGGACGTCAACCTCTTCCAGCATCTGATCTTCCTGTCCGAGTTCAACGTCAACAACGAGGGAACGCTCGTGCCGGTCGGTGCGACCGCTCTCTATCCGCTGGCGCTCTACTCCGAGGAGTACGCCAGCACCGAAGACCTCCCAGACGGCGCGAAGGTCGCCGTGCCGAACAACCCGACCAACCTCGCTCGTGCCCTGCTGAACCTGCAGAAGGCCGGCCTGCTCGAGCTGAAGGACGGCGGCAACAGCCTCTCCGGACCCGAGGACATCGTCTCCGGCACCGTCGAGGTGCTTCCCGTCGACACGAACCAGACGGTCGCCGCCCTCAAGGACGGCAGCGCGCAGGCCGCCGTCGTGAACAACACCCAGGCGCAGAAGGGCGGCCTGGGCGACGACCTGATCATCTTCAAGGAAGACCTGGACGACCCGGAGCTCGCGCCCTACATCAACGCCTTCGTCGTCCGCGCGGACCAGGCGGACGACCCCCGCTGGGCGAAGCTCGTGGAGGCGTACCACAGCACCGAGGTCGAAGAAGCCGTGACCGAGCTGAACCAGGGCAACCTGCAGTTCAAGGCCGACTGGACCGCCGAGGACCTGCAGGCCGAACTGACCTCGCTCGAGGACCAGCTGCGGGCGACCCAGGAGTGACGTCGCCGACCGGCGTCTTCGAGCGGGAAGAGCGGAAGAGCAGCAGCATCCGATGAGCATCATCACGTTCGATCACGTCTCCAAGGCGTTCCCCGGAACGCGCAAGGGGGCGGACGTCGCCGCGCTCGATGACGTCGACCTCGAGATCCAGCCCGGATCCATCGTCGGCGTCATCGGGTACTCCGGTGCAGGCAAATCCACGCTCGTCCGGTTGATCAACGGGCTGGAGAAACCATCCTCCGGCGCGGTGACCGTGCTGGGCACCGATGTCGGAACCGCCTCGTCTAGCGAGCTGCGTTCGCTGCGGGGAAGGATCGGGATGATCTTCCAGCAGTTCAATCTCTTCACCTCGCGCACCGTTCGCGGCAACGTGGCGTATCCGCTCAAGGTCGCCGGATGGAAGAAGGCGGACATCGGCCCACGGGTGACCGAACTGCTGGATTTCGTCGGCATCGGCGACAAGGCCGACCGGTACCCGCGCGCCCTGTCCGGGGGGCAGAAGCAGCGAGTCGGCATCGCCAGGGCGATCGCCGCGAATCCGGAGCTCCTGCTGGCGGATGAGGCGACGAGCGCGCTGGATCCGCAGACGACGGGCGAGGTGCTCGCGCTGCTCAAGGAGATCAATCGCCGCCTCGGGATCACGATCGTCGTCATCACGCACCAGATCTCCGTCGTGCACGAGCTGTGCGACCAGGTCATCGTGATGGACGGCGGCAGGGTCGTCGACAGCGGTGACACCTACCGGGTGTTCGCGCATCCGAGAGCGGCACTCACCGAGCGATTCGTGGCCGCCGTCACGCAGGGGGTGCCGTCCGGCGACACGCTCGCCGCGCTGAGCGCCGGTGGCGGACGCCTCATCAGCGTCGACGTCAACGAGTTCACGAGCGAGGACATCGCCGCCGTCTTCGAGAAGCACGGGGTGCGGCACACCGTCGTCTTCGGCGGCGTCACCGATATTCAGGGGCACCAGCTGGGCACGCTCACCTACCGCCTGCAGGGGGATGCCGTGGCGGTGGCCGCTGCAGCATCCGAACTCGCCCACCTGACTCGGGCGGAACTGCTGCCCGGCGCGCCCGTGACGGGAACCGAGGCCGCCTCATGATCGGCATCCGCACGGCGACCGACTGGACGAGCCTGACTCCTGTGCTCCTGCAGTCGATCCAGGAGACGGTCTACATGGTCGTCGTGACGATGCTGATCGGCGGTGCGGCCGGACTCCTCATCGGCGCGCTGCTGTACGCGACGAGGCCGGGGAACCTGTTCGCCAACCGCGCGGTCTTCACGGTTCTCAACTTCGTGATCAACGTCATCCGTCCGATTCCGTTCATCATCTTCCTCACCGCCGTCGGGCCCCTCACCAAGCTCGTCGCCGGCACCACGCTGGGCACAGAGGCGGCGATCGTCCCGATGACGATCATGGCCGCGGTCGTGATCGGCCGCGTCGTGGAGCAGAACCTCGTCGCGGTCGACCCCGGCGTCGTCGAAGCGGCACTGGCGATCGGGGCCAAGCGGTTCGTGATCCTGTTCGGGCTCGTGATCCCCGAGGCGCTCGCGCCGCTGATCCTCGGCTACACGTTCATGTTCATCGCTGTGGTGGACATGTCGGCGATGGCCGGGTACATCGGCGGAGGAGGCCTCGGCAATTTCGCGATCATCTACGGGTACCAGCAGTTCAACCAGGAGGCCACCTGGGTCACGGTCGCGATCATCATCGTCATCGTGCAGGTCGGCCAGCTGTTCGGCAACTGGTTGGCTCAGCGGGTACTGCGGCGATAGCAGCGGACGCTCCGGGACCCGGTGCGGACCGGGCCCCGGGCTAGGCTGGGCGCGTGAGAATCCGCCTCGACATCGCCTACGACGGCACCCACTTCCGGGGCTGGGCGAAGCAGCCGGGGCTGCGCACCGTCCAGGGGACACTCGAAGCGGCGCTCGCGCGCATCGTCGGTTCCGACGTGCAGTTCGTCGTCGCCGGGCGCACGGATGCCGGGGTGCACGCGAGCGGCCAGGTCGCGCACGTCGACCTGGACGAGCAGCAGTGGGCGCGCATCGAAGCGCGCCACGGCCGGGCCGCACACGACCCGGCCGGATCCATCGCCGGTCGCATGCACGGCGTTCTCGGCGCCTACCCCGACGCCACGGTGACCAGGTCTTCGCTCGCACCCGAGGGCTTCGACGCCCGATTCTCCGCCGTCTGGCGCCGCTATCGCTATCGGATCGCCGACCAGATCTCCGGCTTCGATCCGATGCGCAGGCATGACACCACCAGCATCCGGTCCCGTCTGGATGCTGGCGCGATGGATGCCGCGGCGCAGACCCTCATCGGGCTGCACGACTTCGCCGCGTACTGCAAGGCGCGCGAGGAGGCGACGACGATCCGCACGCTGCTGGACTACCGGTGGCATCGGGACGACGACGGCGTCCTCGTGGCGGAGGTCAAGGCGGACGCCTTCTGCCACAGCATGGTGCGCGCGCTCGTCGGTGCGTGCGCCGCCGTGGGGGAGGGGCGTCTGGATGCCGAGGACCTCGTGACGCTGCGCGACGGGCTGGCGCGCACGAGCGAGTTCAAGGTGCTCGCCGCCCGCGGCCTCACGCTCACCGAGGTCGGATATCCGGCGGATGATCTGCTCGCGACCCGCGCCGAGCAGACCAGGGCGCGACGGGACAGGGACGGCTCGCTACCTGAGGCACAGCCGCAGGGTCTAGCGTGAGAGACGATGAAGGTCATCTCCTACAACCTGCGCAAGCACCGGGCGGCCGGTGAGCTCGATGCACTCGTCGACGAGCACGGCGCCGATGTGCTGTGCCTGCAGGAGTGCGACGTGGCGGCGCTGCCGGAGCGCGTCGGAGACCTCGTGCTCGCTCAGGCGACGCAGGGCAATCGCCTGGGGCTCGCCGTCTTCTACCGCGAGAACACGTTCCGTCTGCACTCGATCCGCGCGATCGAGCTGAAGAAGTCCCTGCACGACCGGGTGCTGCGTCCGGCGCACGAGCGGGTCCTCGGCGTGAGACTGTACGACATCGACGATGGGCGCGAGATGATCGTGGCATCGTTCCACGCCGCCCCGCTCACGGCTCTCAACTCGCTCCGTCGCAATCAGATCCGCAACGCCCTGACCGAGCTCGAGAAGCTCGGGCCCGGCGTTCCCATCCTCATGGTCGGCGACTACAACTATCCCGTCTTCAAGGAGAACCTCGGCCAGACGGTCCGCGACCACGGGTACACGCTCACCCTGTCGGATGAGCGCACCTACACGCGCTACCGCGTGTTCAAGGGGCACTACGACTTCGCCACGTCCGAGGGCTTCGACATCGACAGCATCCGCACGCTGCCGCAGCGTGCGAGCGATCACCGCCCCATCCTCATCACCGCACGCCTCGAGTAGGCGCGCGCGGTTTGGGGATTCCGGCCCGGATGCCGTAAGCTAACCCTTTGGTGCCATACTGCGGCACCGCGAACGTGAGCCCTCCACTGGCGTGTTCCCACCGATTTCGGTGAGAACCACCCCGGAGTGGGATTCACGAACTCCTCCGTTCGAACAAGAAAGCAGCACTATCGTGACGCGCACTTACACCCCGAAGGCCGGGCAGATCCAGCGTGACTGGGTCGTCATCGACGCCACTGACGTCGTTCTCGGTCGCCTCGCCTCGCACGCCGCAGCGCTCCTGCGCGGCAAGCACAAGCCGACCTTCGCCAACCACCTCGACTCGGGTGACTTCGTCATCATCGTGAACGCCGACAAGATCGCGCTCACCGGTCAGAAGCTTCAGAAGAAGATGGCCTACCGTCACTCCGGCTACCCGGGCGGCCTGAAGAAGGTCTCCTACGAAGAGCTGATGGAGAAGAACCCCGTCCGCGCCGTCGAGAAGGCCGTCCGGGGCATGCTCCCGAAGAACAGCCTCGGCCGCCAGCAGCTGGGCAAGCTCAAGGTCTACGTGGGTTCCGAGCACCCGCACGCCGCTCAGCAGCCCCAGACGTACACCCTCGACCAGGTCGCCCAGTAAGCGCCGTAACGACTAAGGACATACTCGTGGCTGACATCCAGGACTCCACCGAATTCCCCCAGAACTTCTCGACCGCTACGCCTGAGACCGAAGCAGCAGCGGAGACGGCTCCCCGTCCCGTGCTGAGCGTCCCCGGCGCCGCTGTCGGCCGTCGCAAGCAGGCCATCGCCCGCGTGCGTCTCGTCCCCGGCTCGGGCACGATCACGGTCAACGGCCGCACGATCGAGGACTACTTCCCGAACAAGCTGCACCAGCAGCTGATCAACGACCCGTTCACGGTGCTGAACCTCGCCGGTTCCTACGACGTGATCGCCCGCATCTCCGGCGGTGGCCCCTCGGGCCAGGCCGGTGCGCTGCGCCTCGGCATCGCCCGTGCGCTGAACGGCATCGACCTCGAGAACAACCGCGCCACCCTGAAGAAGGCCGGCTTCCTCTCCCGTGACGCTCGCGTCAAGGAGCGCAAGAAGGCTGGTCTCAAGAAGGCCCGCAAGGCGCCTCAGTACTCGAAGCGTTAAGCCCGACAGTCCTTCATGGCACTGTTCGGCACGGACGGCGTGCGAGGTCTTGCCAACGGCATCCTCACCGCCGACCTGGCGCTCTCCCTGGCCCAGGCGACTGCAGTCGTCCTGGGCCAGGGCCGTACTGCCGAGGCGCGCAAGGCGCAGGGCAAGCGGCTCACAGCCGTCGTCGCCCGCGATCCGCGCGTCTCCGGTGAGTTCCTGGCCGCAGCCGTTTCGGCCGGCCTCGCTTCCTCCGGTGTCGATGTCCTCGACGCCGGAGTGATCCCGACCCCGGCTCTGGCGTTCCTCGTCGCCGACCGCGACGCCGACTTCGGTGTCATGGTCTCGGCGTCGCACAACCCGGCGCCCGACAACGGCATCAAGATCTTCGCCCGCGGCGGCGTGAAGCTGCCCGACGTCGTCGAGCAGCGCATCGAGGCCGCGATGTCCGGCGAGAAGCTGCTGCCCACCGGTGCATCCGTCGGCCGCATCCAGCGCTTCTCGGATGCTGAGGACCGTTACGTCGTGCACCTGCTCGGCTCGCTGCCGAATCAATTGGACGGCCTGCACGTCGTGCTCGATTGCGCGAACGGCGCCGCCTCCGGCGTCTCACCGGAGACCTTCCGGGATGCCGGGGCAGAGGTCACCGTCATCGGTGCCGACCCCGATGGCATGAACATCAACGACGGTGTGGGATCGACGCATCTCGATCAGCTGGCCGAAGCGGTCATCCGCCTCGGCGCCGATGTGGGCATCGCCCACGACGGCGACGCGGACCGCTGCCTCGCGGTCGATGCCGACGGCAAGGCGATCGACGGCGACCAGATCATGGCGATCCTCGCGATCGCGATGAAGGAGCGCGGGCACCTCACGGACGACACGCTCGTCGCGACCGTCATGAGCAACCTCGGGCTTCATGTCGCCATGCGCGAGCACGGCATCACCGTCCGTCAGACCGCGGTGGGTGACCGCTACGTCCTCGAGGACATGAATGCGAACGGCTACGCCCTCGGTGGCGAGCAGTCCGGTCACGTCATCATGAGCGAGTTCGCCACCACCGGCGACGGCCTGCTCACCGGCCTGCATCTGGTCGCGGAGATGGCGCATCAGAAGAAGACGCTCGCGGAGCTCGCGAGCGTCATGACGGTGTACCCGCAGGTGCTCACCAACGTCCCCGGCGTCGACAAGGACCGCGTCGCGGACGACCACGGCGTACAGGAAGCCGTCCGCACCGTCGAGCAGGCGCTCGGCGACACCGGCCGCGTCCTGCTCCGCAAGTCCGGCACGGAGCCGCTCGTCCGCGTCATGGTCGAAGCCGCGGATGCCGAGTCGGCGCAGGGCTACGCGCAGCAGCTCGCCGACGTCGTCAAGGAGCGCCTGGCGCTCTGAGCAGCAGAGCGGCGCCGGCTCAGATGCCGGCGCCGCTCCAGCTCATCGACTCGATGTAGCGCAGCAGCACGCCTTCGCGCAGCGCCCACGGCGACACCTCGAGCTCCTTCACGTTCAGCATGCGCATCGCGGTGTGCAGCGCGACGGCTGCCGCGACGATCTGGAACGTGCGATCCGGCGTGATGCCCGGCAGCTCCTGCCGTGCGGACGCGGGCAGGCGCGCGAGCCGCGGGATCCACGATCCGAGCTCCTCGCGGGGCAGCAGCATTCGGTCGATGCCGGACCAGCCCGGTACCGGATAGCCGACCAGGCGGGCGAGTGACCGGATCGCCTTCGACGACCCGACCACGTGGTCCGGCCGGGGGAGCGCGTCGAAGGTCGGCGTCACGTGCGACAGCACCGAGACGGAGTGGGCGCGCAGGCGCTCGACGGCCTGCTCGCCGGGAGGATCCTCCGGCAGGAACTCCACGGTCGTACGCCCCGCTCCGAGCGGGACGGATGCCGCGGCATCCGGGATCTCGTTCGACCCGGCCGCGATCTCGAGCGACCCGCCGCCGATGTCCAGTAGCAGCAGGTGACCTGCCGACCAGCCGAACCAGCGACGGACCGCGAGGAACGTCAGCTCCGCTTCGGTCTCGCCGTCGAGCACCTGCAGCGGCTGGCCGAGCGCCGCCTCGATGCGCGCGATCACATCGGCGCCGTTCGTCGCCTCTCGGACCGCGCTGGTGGCGGTGGCGAGCAGGGCGCCGACGTTCTCGGAAGCGGCGACCGTCCGTGCGCGCGTCACCGCGGCGACGAGCGCCTGAACGCCGTCCTCCGAGATCGATCCGTCCGGAGTGAGATAGCGCATGAGGCGCAGGACGGTCCGATCGCTCGTCGTCGCCAGCGGCCGGCCCCCGGGGCGGACGTCGGCGGCGAGCAGATGGACGGTGTTCGAACCGATGTCTATGACTCCCAGGCGCACGGGGAAAGCGTACCGGCGCAGGGTCGACGGCGACGTGATCACATGCGCTCTGCGAGCCAGTTCGCCTGGCGCACCCACTGCGCGAGTTGTCCGCCCTCGTGACCGTTGAACGGGTACGCCTCGATCTCGGCATCCGATGAGGCCAGATGGTTGTACGCGGCATAGACGCTGGAGGGAAGCACGATGCCGTCCATGAGCGCGGCGGAGAACAGGGCCGGTTGGTGGATGCGGCGTGCGAAGTTCACTCCGTCGAAGTACGACAGCGTCTCGAAGACCTGGTCGACCCGGCTGCGGTGCACGGCGAGATAGCGTTCGATCTCGGCGTACGGGTGGTCGGGGGTGCGCTCGACCGACCTGCGGAAGTGGCACAGGAAAGGCACGTCCGGCATGGCGGCGAAGACCTCGGGATGCAGAGCCGCCGCTGCGATCGAGATCCCGCCGCCCTGGCTGCCGCCCGTCACGCTGACCCGGTCGGCGCGCACGAAGGGGAGCTCGCGTGCGGTGTCGACCGCGCGGACGGCATCCGTGAAGAGCCGCCGGTAGTAGTACGTGTCGGGCTCTTCGATCCCGCGCGTCATGTAGCCGGTCGAGGCGGATCCGGATCCGTGCGGATCCGGGGTGTCGCCGCCGGTGCCCCAGTTCGCCCCCTGACCGCGGGTGTCCATGAGCACGTGCACGTAGCCGGCCGATGCCCATTGCAGCCGTTCGCCCGGGATGCCGCGGCCACCGCCATAGCCGATGTACTCGACGACCGCGGGCAGAGGTTCGTCGGTCAGCGGGCGGGTGACCCACGCGCGGATCGGGTCGCCGCCGAAGCCGCTGAACGTGAGATCCTCGACGATCAGCTGGGTCACCGGTGTGTCAGCCGGCGTCAGCGCGATCGGCGTCGCCGCGGTGCGCGCCTCGGTCAGCGTGCGCTGCCAGAACGCGTCGAAATCCGCGGGTTCGGCGACATCAGGACGGTAGGTCTCGAGCTCGTCGAGGGAGAGATCAGTCAAAGCCACGGCATCACGGTAGCGGGTGGACTCGGTGTTTCGCGAAACGCGAGACGCGAGGTTGCGCTGGCTCCCGGAAGCGCCTATCTTGATGTCGAAGCGTTTCGATGCTGTCCACGCGTGGGAGCGCTCTCCGATCGTTACCCGGGTGTGACGCCGCGAGGATTGACGAACAGCAATCGACGTGGTTAATTCAATCGAAGCGATTCGACAAACCTGCGGGCGATGACGCCCCCGACGCGCAAGGCATGGCACGATGACGACCACGACCCTGACCGAGACCATGGTCACGCAACTCGACGATGTCGAGAATCCGTCGCGCAGACGGCGCCGGCGCCGAGATGCACAGCGTCCGGCCGGCGGACGCAAGTCGTACGGCATGTTCCTCGTGATCCTGCCGTTCATCGTGCTGGCGTTCCTGTTCTCGTACTTCCCGCTGTACGGATGGATCTACTCGCTGTACGACTACAAGCCCGCTCTGGGCCTGTCCGGCAGCGAGTTCGTCGGTCTGCAGTGGTTCCAGATGCTCGTGAGCTCGCCGACGCAGGTGGCGCAGATCTCTCAGGTCATGATGAACACGCTGGCGATCAGCTTCCTCGGCATCGCCACCAGCGTGCTGCCGCTCGGCTTCGCGATCTTCCTCAACGAGATCCGCGCGCCGTGGTTCCGCAACGCCGTCCAGACGCTGACCACGCTCCCCAACTTCATCTCCTGGGTGCTCGTCTACATGATCGCGTTCTCGTTGTTCTCCAGTTCAGGACTCGTGAACAACGTCCTGGGCGACTGGGGCATCATCACAGCGCCCATCAAGTTCCTCGACACCGATCAGAACGTCTGGCTCACCATGACGCTGTGGAGCATCTGGAAGGGGCTCGGCTGGGGAGCGATCATCTACCTCGCCGCGATCGCCGGCATCGACCAGTCGCTGTACGAATCGGCTGAGATCGACGGCGCCGGTCGCTTCCAGAAGATGTGGTACATCACGATCCCGCAGTTGATGCCCACCTACCTCGTGCTCCTGCTGCTGTCCATCGCGAACCTCCTGAACAACGGCATGGAGCAGTACTACGTGTTCCAGAACGCCTTCAACAAGGAGTGGATCCAGGTGCTCGACCTGTACGTCTACAACATCGGCATGACGGGCAACAGCCTGTCGATGGCGACTGCGATCGGGATGCTGAAGAGCATCGTCTCGGTCATCCTCCTGTTCACCGTCAACGCCATCGCCAAGCGCGTGCGCGGCGAATCGATCGTCTGAGAGGCGCGCCATGACCGCTCTGACCGCACCCCCCACGCGCCCCGTCCGCCCGACCGGGCCGAAGAGACGCAAGCCCGATACCGAACGACACGGCGGCGACGTGATGTTCGCGATCGTCAACTACACGGTGTTCGCGCTTCTCGTCGTGCTGTGCGCCTACCCGTTCTACTACCTCATCATCAACTCGATCAGCGCGAACGACGTCTCCGCGCTCGGCGACGTCCGGCTGTGGCCGATCGACGTGCACTTCGACAACTACAAGGAAGTGTTCAAGCTCAACGGCCTGCCGCTCGCGGCCGTCGTCAGCATCGCGCGCACCGTGATCGGCACGGTCTTCACGGTTCTCGCCTCGGCCTTCCTCGGCTTCATGTTCACGCAGAAGAAGATGTGGGCGCGGCAGTTCTGGTACCGGTTCATCATCATCACGATGTACTTCAGCGCCGGCCTCATCCCGGTCTTCATCATCATGAAGAACCTCGGCCTGACCAACAACTTCTGGGTTTACGTCCTGCCGTTCATCGTGCAGCCGTTCTTCATCATCCTCGTGAAGACCTTCGTCGAGTCGATGCCCGAATCGCTGCAGGAGGCGGCCGAGCTGGATGGCGCGAACATCGTCCAGATCTTCTTCAAGGTGTACCTGCCCAATATGACGCCGATCCTCGCGACGGTCGCGATCTTCTCGGCGGTGGCGCAGTGGAACAGCTTCCAGGACACCCTGATCTACATCACGGATCAGAGCCTGTACACGCTGCAGTACCTGCTCTACATGTTCATCAACCAGGCATCGAGCCTCGCCCAGGCGGCGCAGAACGCCGGCGGCGACCTGTCCGGAATCGTGTCGGCAGCGACCTCTCAGACGCCGACCTCGATCCGCATGACCGTGTCGGTGATCGTCGTCCTGCCGATCATCTTCATCTACCCCCTGTTCCAGCGCTTCTTCGTGAAGGGCATCATGCTGGGCGCCGTCAAGGGCTGACGGTCCCGGTACCACGCACCACAGAAAGGAAAGCAATGAAGCTGAAGAGGAAAGCCGCGCTCGGAGTGGTCGCACTCCTCGCGGTCGGTTCGCTGGCCGCGTGCAGCGGCGAGCCTGCCGATACCGACGAGTCCCAGGTCGACTCGTTCCCGGAGAAGTGGGACGAGGAGATCACGATCGACGTGTTCGACGGTCTCGCCAACTACATGGGCATGCAGGAGGGCTGGTTCGGCGAACTGGTCCACGAGAAGTTCAACATGAAGCTGAACATCATCGCCCCCAACGTCGCCGGCGGTGGCGACACGCTCTACAACACGCGCGTCTCGGCCGGCGACCTGGGCGATCTCATCGTCACGGACAAGGGGCAGAAGCTCGACGAACTCGTCGAGGGTGGCCTCGTGCTCGACGCGTCGAAGTACTACCCGGCGATGGGCAACCTCGAGCGGTTCGACAAGGCGGTCGACAAGCTCAACGACGGCAAGGACGGCACGTTCGCCTTCCCGACCTCCGTCTCCAGCATCCTGCCGACCGAACCCAGCGAGGGACTGGAGCCGACGTTCGGCGCCTACCTGCGCTGGGACCTGTACTCCCAGCTCGGCTACCCGGAGGTCGACACCCTCGAGGATCTGCTGCCCGTGCTGAAGGACATGCAGGATCTGCAGCCCACCGCGCCGAACGGCAAGAAGGTCTATGCGCTCTCCCTGTTCAAGGACTGGGACGGCAACATGATGAACAACGCCAAGCAGCCGATCACCTACTACGGCTACGACGAGCTCGGCTTCGCTCTGGCCAAGGCCGACGGTTCGGACTACCAGGGCATCCTCGACGATGACGGCGAGTACCTGCGTGTGCTGAAGTTCTACAACGAGGCGTACCGCATGGGTCTGGTCGACCCCGAGTCGACGACCCAGAACTACGACACGCTCTGGTCGAAGTTCCAGAACGGTCAGGTGCTTTACTCGTGGTGGCCGTGGCTCGGGCAGTCCGCGTACAACACCGAGGACAACATGAACGCCGGCACCGGGTTCATGCTCGTCCCGATCGAGGACCAGACCATCTTCTCGTACGGTGCGGAGGCGTACGGCGGCAAGCAGGTCTTCTCGATCGGCTCGAAGGCGGAGGACCCCGAGCGCATCGCGGCCTTCATCGACTGGCTGTACTCCACCGAGGGCACCTACACCAACAACAGCCAGACGCAGGGTGCGGCAGGCCCTGAGGGGCTCACGTGGGAGATGGGCGACGACGGACAGCCGAAGCTGACCGAGTTCGGCCAGGAGGTCTTCCTCACCGGCGACGCGACGGTCCCCGAGGAGTGGGGCGGCGGCAGCTACATCGACGGCACGTCGACGCTGAACGTCAGCGCCGTGCTCCCGAACGACATCGACGAGAACACCGGGCTGCAGTACAACTACCAGTTCTGGCCGCACTACCAGGAGCTCACGCAGAACGACCTCCGGGCCGACTGGTCCTCGCACATGGACGACGCGACGAGCACCATGGAGTTCCTGAAGTCGAACGACCAGCTCCTGGTCGCCCCCGGCGCGAGCTACACCGCTCCCGCGGACGACTCGCAGACCGAGGCGCTGCGCAACCAGGTGAAGGCTCTCGTGGTGCAGTACTCCTGGCAGGCGACGTTCGCCGAGAGCGAGGCGGACTTCGACAAGCTCTGGTCCGAACTGCAGGAGACCGCGAAGGGACTCGGCTACGAGGACGTCCTGAAGGTCGACCTCGACCGTGCCGAGGAGCAGAACGCGGCGCGCGAAGCGGTCGCGGAGGAGTTCGCGGAGTAGGCATTCCGCCCGAAGGAGAAGGGGCCCGGCGCACGCGCGCCGGGCCCCTTCGCGTGCACGCGGGGTGCGGGAGGCGCGGGGAACGGTCGCATTCGGTCGCATCGGGCGGCGCAGGCGGACGCTCGCGTCGCCTTGCGGGTGGCGCGGCGGGGTGTCGCGCGCAGAAGACGCATCCGGTCGCCTCGGGAACGCGGAGGCGGCCATCCGAGGCCGCTCTCGAAGCGGCGGGCCCCGAGCGGCGGGCCTCGGGTATCAGCCGCGGCGGGCGAAGACGCTGCGGAACAGGAACGCCGACGCGTAGGCGCCGATCGAGAAGCCGATGGTGACCAGGACGACGCCGAACATCGGGAACACGATCGTGATGCACACCAGAGCGATCGGGATGAGCAGGATGCCGAACGTGCGCACCGGCTCAGCGGCGGGCAGCAGCAGCGCGTTCTTGAGCGCCTGACGGAACGGCGTGGTGAACGCGGCGGTGAGCGCCATCGCGAACAGGAAAGAGGCGAACAGGTAGATCGCGGCGATGGTCGCCACGATGGTCGCGGCCCCTGCCAGCAGGCTCGGATGGGATGCCCAGAACACCGCGCTCGCTGCGAGCAGGAGCATCGGCACCGCGAGGCACAGGCCGAGCAGTGTGGCGCGCCCGGCGTTGCGCCCGAACGCGGGGAAGAAGTCCTTCACCGGGCGTCCGCTCTCGTCGTCCGAGTACCGGATCGTCACCTCGTACAGCGCGCTCGTCGCCGCCGGGATCGTCAGGATCGGGATGCAGGTGGCGATATACATCACGTTCAGCGCGACGAACCCGAGGAATGACGACATCCCCTGGAGAGACCGGCTCTCCGGGTCGATCTTCATGATGCGGTCGCGGATGCGACGGCATCCGAAGCGGACTCGAGACGGGGAGCGAGCAGCTGCACCGGCGGCAGGTCCTGGCCCTCGAGAAGCCGCAGGAGGGCGCGGGTCGCGCTGACGCCGAGTTCCTCTGCGGGCACGTCGATGCTGTCGGTGAGCGTCGGCACTGTCCGCGCGACGTTCGCCGGACAGAGCGCGATCACGTCGAGCTCTCGACCGTCGTCTCCGGAGCTGAGGCGGCCCGCGACGTACGGCAGCGCTCCTTCGTTGTGGAACAGGATGCCGGTGACATCCGGGCGTGCGGCAAGGATCGCATCGACGGCGGCGACGGATTCCTGGCTGCTCGGGCAGGCGTGCACCTCTGCATCCAGTCCGAGCTCGTCGGCGGCCGCGAGGAAGCCGCGGCCCAGGCGATCGGCGTACGACGTGTGCCGTGCCATGACCTCCTCCGGGGCGCCGATGAGCGCGACGTGCGTGTGGCCGAGTTCGGCGAGGCGGGAGGCGGCCAGCCGGCCCGCCGCCTCGAAGTCGAAGTCCACGCAGGCGATTCCGTCTGCTCCGGCGGGGAGCCCGATCAGCACGGCCGGCGTCGGCAGCTCTTCGAGCGTCGTGATGCGGGGGTCGTCGGATTCGATGTCCATCACGAGCAGGGCGTCGACCATGGAGGCACGGGCCGCCCGGCTGAGACCGGCGGCATCGTCGCTCGTCAGCAGCAGGATGTCGTACTGGTTGGCGCGCGCTTCGCGCACGACGCCGGCGACGATCTCCATCACCACATGCACATCGACGCCGGTGCGCAGCGGAGCCTGCAGCCCGATGACGTTGGTCGAACGGGATGCCAGGGATCGCGCGCTCGCGTGCGGGCTGTACTTGAGATCGGCGATGGCCTGCTCGACGCGGTCCCGCGTGTCCTGCGAGATCGTCCGCTTCCCGCTCATGACATAGGACACGGTGGAGATCGACACGCCGGCGGCGCGTGCGACCTCGGCGATCGTCACCATCTCGACTCCTTCGGCTCGATGACCATGTCTTCTCCCGGCTGTAGCCCGAGCATCGTCTCGTCGAGCCCGGGGCCCGAGATCACGACCGCACGGGCGGTGTCAGAGCGCAATCGTACCCGGGCGATGGCGCCGGCCCGCCAGACGAGGTCGACGCGCACGCCGCCGCGGGCGCGCAGCCCATCGATGGCGCCGTCGGCCCACGCGGGCGGCAGGGCGGGGAGCACGCGGATACGGGTCTGCGCACGGTCGGTGCCGTGCGACTGCACGAGCGCCTCGGCGACACCGGCGGTCAGCCCGAGATTGCCGTCGATCTGGAACGGCGGGTGCGCACTGAACAGATTCTCGTAGACGCCGCCGCGCTGACCGTGGGCGTCCTGGGCGGGGCGCAGCGACAGCCGGAGCTGGTCGTGCACGCGCGCACCGTCGCCCAGGCGGGCCCACATCGAGATCCGCCACGCGAGGGCCCAGCCGGTGGATTCCGGTCCGCGCGCCAGGATGGCCTTCGCGGCGGCGGATGCCAATGCGGGGGTGCCGTCTGGAGTGATCGCGTCGAGCGGGTACAGTCCGACCAGATGCGACAGGTGCCGATGCAGCGGCTCGGCATCCGCGACGTCGCGATCCCATTCCGAAAGGCGCCCGTCCGGCAGGATGCGCGGCGCGGGCAGCAGCGCGGTCACGCGGCGGAGCTCGTCGAGCCAGTCGGGGGCGATGTCGAGGACCGCGGCGGCGCCAGCGCACGCGGCGGACAGTGCGCGCAGGAGGGTGACATCCATCGTCGTGGACTCGCCGAGTGCTCTCGGTTCGCCAGCCTCATCGAGGAAGCGGTTCTCTGGCGAGGTGGACGGGCTCGTCCAGGCGCGCTCGCCGTCGCTGCGGATCCAACTCAGGGCGAAGCGCGCCGAGCCCTCCAGCACGGGCCAGATCTCCGAGCGCAGGCGCGCGACATCGTCATCGAACGCGAACGCGTCCCACAGCTGCAGGCTGAGCCAGACACCGCCCATCGGCCAGAACGCCCATGACGGGTCGCCCGAGCCGCCGCCGACAGGGGCGGCGTGCCCCCAGGCATCCGAGTTGTGGTGCATCACCCAGCCGTCGGCGCCGTGCAGCTCGCGCGCGACGGTGCGACCGGTGGTCGCCGCCACGCGGGCGACGAACGCGCGCAGCGGGTCTAGGCATTCCGGTAGACCCGTCACGGCGGCCGGCCAGTAGGCCATCTCGAGGTTGATGTTCGACGTGTAGGCGCTGGACCACGGAGCGGGCAGCTCCGCGTTCCAGATGCCCTGCAGCGTCAGCGGGATCGACGCGCGTCGCGATGACGAGAGCAGCAGATAGCGGCCGTAGTGGAACGCGAGGGCCGCGAGCCCTTCGTCCGGGCGCTCCTGCGCCAGGGCGATCCGCTCGTCCAGCGGCAGGTCACCGGCATCTGCTGCCGAGGGCAGCTCGAGCGCGCACCGTGCGTACCGCTCCCGGTGCGCGCGGACGTGCTCGTCCCGCAGGGCTGCGGCGTCGGATGCCGTGCTGACAGCGGCTCCGGCGATCGCGTCGCGGGTGTCCGCTGGGGCGTCGGGGAGGCCGGGGGCGGTCGCGGTTCCGATCAGCAGCAGGTGCTCGCGCGCAGGGGCCGTGGTGAGGATGCCGTCGGCCGCCGTCGCCTCGACCGATGAGCGGATCGAGATCGCCGCCGTGCGGCCGATGGCCTCGTCGTAGCGGATGGGGTCGTCTGCGTGCGCGTGGCCAGGGGCGACGTCGATCGGGAGATGCCACTCGACGCCCAGGACGCCGTCGGTGTGCTCGACCCGGTGCGGGCGGAGCAGGCTGTCGGCCGAGACCCGTACGCTGACCGGCTGCTCGGCGACGATGCGGTGCACGATGGCGCCGGCTTCGGCATCCGCCCAGGTCTCGTGCCTGACCAGGCCGGCCTCCGAGGCGTACTCGTGCGCGGCGATCGCCGTGCGCAGGTCCAGGGTGCGGCGAAGCGTGGCGCCGTCGCCCGTCACGTCGACCAGATCGATGTCGACCAGGCCGAGCGGCATGTAGGCCTGCGACCACGGGGTCTGCTGCTGCTGCACCAGGCGTTCGGCCTCGTCGCCGTCGCCGCGGGCGATCGCGGCGCGCGCCGCGTCCTGAACAGCCGGGCTGCGATCCTCGACGCCGGACAGCGGGTCGGCGATCGGGATGCCTGACCACGCCGTGATGTCGTTGAGGTGCAGGCGCTCGCCGCCGATGCGGCCCTCGCACATGGCCCCGCGGATGCCGTCTCCGACCGGGAAGGCTGCCGTCCAGCGCTCGGCGGGCCGGTGATGGCGGAGGACGTGGAGAGCGGCGGGGAGGCGGGTGTGATCGGAAGGGGTGAGGGCGTCTGCGGCCTCGACGTGGCGGTCGTGGTCGGAAGGGGTGAGGGCGTCTGCGGCCTCGACGTGGCGGTCGTGGGGGGAAGGGGCGAGGGCGTCTGCGGCCTCGATGGACATCGGCACGTGGCTAGTATATGGTCTCGTTGTTGAAACGCTTCGACAACTCGATCCAGAACCGGAAATCCATGTCAACGACGACCGCACCACGCCGCGCCTTCGACGCGCTCATCACCGAGCGCGGGCTCGCGTTCGGAGGTGACTACAACCCCGAGCAGTGGGCTCCCGACGTGTGGCGCGAGGACGTCGAGCTCATGCAGCAGGCCGGAGTCAACCTCGTCACGGTCGGCGTGTTCAGCTGGGCGACGATCGAGCCGACGCCCGGTGCCCGCGAGTGGGCGTGGCTGGACGAGGTGCTCGACCTGCTGCACGCCGGCGGCATCGCCGTCGACCTGGCCTCCCCGGTGGCCTCGCCGCCACCATGGCTCGGCATCCGTCACCCGGAGACCCTCCCTGTCGATCGCGACGGCGTCCGCCTGATCCCCGGTTCGCGCAATCAGTTCTCGCCGGCATCCCGCGTCTACCGTCAGCACGCCGCAGCCATCACCCGAGACCTCGCCGAGCGGTACGCCGACCACCCCGCTGTGCGGATGTGGCACGTCGGCAACGAGTACGGCCAGATCGACCACGGCGACGAGGCGGCGCGGGAGTTCCGGCTCTGGCTGCGCCGACGCTACGGCACGATCGAGACGCTCAACGAGGCGTGGGGCACGGCCTTCTGGTCGCAGCACTACGCCGACTTCGATGAGATCCTGCCGCCGCGGCGCATGCCGTACCTGGTGAACCCGACCCAGTCGCTGGACTTCCGCCGGTACAGCTCCGACCAACTGCTCGAGTGCTACCGCGAACTGCGGGACGTCATCCGCGACGCGGGAGCCTCCCAGCCCATCACGACGAACTTCATGGGCTTCCACGCGCTCACCGACTACTGGGCCTGGGCCGGCGACATCGACGTCATCTCGGACGACCAATATCCCGACCCTGCTTCACCGCACGCCCCCGCCGACATCGCGCTCGTGCAGGACCTCATGCGCTCGCTCGGCGACGGGCGGTCGTGGGTGCTCATGGAGCAGGCGATCAGCGCGACGTCGTGGCGCGAGCACAATCTGCCGAAGTCACCGCTGCGCGCGCGGCGCGATTCGCTGCAGGCCGTCGCACGCGGCGCGGACGCGGTCTGCTACTTCCAGTGGCGACAGGCCAGAGCCGGTGCCGAGCGCTTCCACTCGGCCATGCTTCCGCATGCCGGAGCCGACTCGGACGTCTTCCGCGGGGTGCGCCGCCAGGGCGACGATCTGAAGAAGCTGTCGCCGGTCGCGGGCGCGCGGATCGACGCCGATGTGGCGATCCTGTTCGACTGGTCGTCGTGGTGGGCGGGGGAGGAGCCGGCCAGGCCGACCGCGCGGCTGAACACGATGGCCGAGATCACGCGCTGGTACCGCGAGCTGTGGCGTCGCGGCGTCGCCGCCGACGTCGTGCCCGCGGCATCCGACTTCTCCGGCTACCGGACCATCCTCGTGCCGCACTCCTACATCGTCGAGCCGCACACGGCGGCCGCCCTGCACCGGGCCGTCGAGGCCGGGGCGCATGTCGTGGTCGGCCCTTTCAGCGGGGTCGCCGACGCGAACGCGCAGGTGCTCACCGGACGATCGCCCGTGCTGCTGCGCGCGCTCGTCGGCGTGAGCGGCGAGGAGTGGGGCGGTGTTCCGGACGCGGGCAGCCCGCTGGCCGCCGACGAGCGGTGGGATGCCGGTCGCACCCTTCCCGAGCCCTCGGCGCGCATCCTCGCCGAGCGGCTGCGCTCGGAAGGCGCCGACGTCCTCGCTCGCCACACCATCGGAGATCTCGCCGGCGTCCCCGCCCTCGCCAGGCACGACGTCGGCGACGGAACGGCCTGGTACCTGGGAGCGGTGGTCGACGACGCGACGCTGTCGGCCCTGATCGGCGATGTCCTCGCCGCGGCCGGTGTCACCGACGCATTCGGCGCTTCCGCCGGCGTCCTCCCCGAGGGCCTCGAGGCGGTCCGCCGCGGGGACGTCCTGTTCCTGCTGAACCACGCGGACACACCCCTGGACATCACGGTGGAAGGGTCGCGCATCGACCTGCTCACCGGAGAAGAGACGAACGGCTCCGTCGGCATCGCGCCCGGCGAAGTGCGAGCACTGACAGAAAGGCGCACCTGGTGAAGTTCACCGATGGCTACTGGCTCACCCGACCGGGGCTGGCCCCCCTGTACGCGGCCGAGGTCGACGACATCCGCATCGATGCGGATGCCGGGACCATGACGGTCTACGCTCCGACGACCGTGATCCGCCACCGCGGCGACACGCTGAACCGGCCGATGCTGACGGTCACCTTCTCGTCCCCGGCATCCGGTGTGGTGAAGGTCCGCGTGCAGCGGCACGCCGGACGCGTCCACGCCGGGCCCGACTTCGAGACGTTCCCCGAAGCGGGCTTCGTGCCGACGGTGTCGCTCGACGACGCGCAGGGCGTGCTCGAGACCGGCGATCTGCGCGTCGTCGTGTCCCGCGACGGGGCGTGGGATGTGCGCTTCGAACAGGACGGACGCGTGCTCACTCGTTCGCTGCCCCGCTCGATCGGGCACTTCACGGCTGACGATTCGTTCCGCGCGGACGGCGGACCCGCGACGCGGGCCGGCCACACGTGGGTGCACCAGCAGCTCTCGATCGAGCCGGGCGAGCGCGTGTTCGGGTTCGGCGAGCGCTTCGGCGCCTTCGCGAAGAACGGTCAGGTCGTCGACTCGTGGAACGCCGACGGCGGCACGTCGAGCGAGCAGTCCTACAAGTCCGTGCCGTTCTACATCACGAGCCGCGGCTACGGCGTGCTCGTCGACAGCCCCGACCGGGTGTCGTTCGAGGTCGGCAGCGAGGTCAACTCGCGCGTGCAGTTCTCGGTGCCCGGGGAGACCCTGGACTACTACCTGTTCGCCGGGCCCACGCCGAAGGACGTCCTGGCCAGGTACACCGCGTTCACGGGGCGTCCCGCACGCGTGCCCGCATGGTCGTTCGGCCTCTGGCTGACGACGTCGTTCACGGCCGAGTACGACGAGGCCACGGTGAACGGCTTCATCGACGGATTCGCCGAGCGCGACCTGCCGCTGAGCGTGTTCCACTACGACTGCTTCTGGATGCGCGAGTTCCAGTGGACCGACTTCGAATGGGACCCGCGGATGTTCCCCGACCCCGAGGGGCAGCTCGCGCGCCTGCACGAGCGAGGGCTGAAGATCTCGGCGTGGATCAACCCCTACATCGCGCAGCGCTCTGCGCTGTTCGCCGAGGCGGCCGAGAAGGGGTACCTCCTCAAGCGCGCAGACGGCGGCGTCTGGCAGTGGGACCTCTGGCAGGCCGGCATGGGCATCGTGGACTTCACGAACCCGGAGGCCGCCGACTGGTACGTCGGACACATCGAGCGCCTGATGGATCAGGGCGTCGACACGTTCAAGACCGACTTCGGCGAGCGGATCCCCGCTGAGGGCGTCGTCTGGTCCGACGGATCCGACCCCGTGCGCATGCACAACCACTACCCGCGGCTGTACAACGAGGTCGTGTTCCGCGCGCTCGAGAGGCGCCGCGGCAAAGGCGAGGCCGTGCTGTTCGCTCGCTCGGCGACCGCCGGCACCCAGCAGTTCCCGGTGCACTGGGGCGGCGACAGCGACTCGACCTTCCTGTCGATGGCGGAGTCGCTGCGCGGCGGTCTCTCGCTCTCGATGAGCGGGTTCGGATACTGGAGCCACGACATCGGCGGGTTCGAGGGCACGCCGGACGCAGGACTCTTCAAGCGCTGGCTCGCCTTCGGCCTGCTGTCCTCGCACTCGCGCCTGCACGGCTCCAGCTCGTTCCGTGTGCCGTGGCAGTTCGACGAGGAGGCGGTGGAGGTCACGCGCCTGTTCACGAAGCTGAAGATGCGGCTCATGCCGTACCTGGCGGGTGCGGCCGAGCAGGCGGCGGCGTACGGCATCCCGATGATGCGGCCGATGGTGCTCGAGTTCCCCGACGACCGCAGCGGCTTCGACGCCGACACCCAGTACATGCTCGGTGACGCGCTGCTCGTCGCGCCGGTGTTCGACGCCGACGGTCACAGCGAGTACTACCTGCCTGCCGGTGCCTGGACGTCGCTGCTGGACGGCTCGGAGCTGGACGGCCGGCGCTGGGTGCAGGAGACCCACGACTACCTGTCGGTGCCGTTGCGCGTGCGCCCCGGCACGGTACTGCCCTGGGGCGGCACGGATGACCGCCCGGACTATGCGTGGGCGGACGGCGTCACGCTGCGCTGCTTCGCGCTCCCGGACGGGTACGACGGGATCACCACCGTGCCGGGTCACGACGGCACGGCCGCGACGACGTTCCGCGTTCGCCGCGAGGGCGACCGCATCATCGCCTCCAGCACGGATGCCGCGGCATCCTGGTCCTTGTCATCCGGCGAGGCGTCGGCGACGACCGCCGGCGCCGGCGAACTCCAGATCACGATCGAGGAGACCCGCTGATGCTGTTCCGCGACACGACCGCGCAGGTCGCCGACCGCGCCGCCGACCTGCTGTCCCGGCTGACGTTCGACGAACGACTCGCGATGCTGCATCAGGCGGCTCCGGCCATCGAACGACTGGGGGTGCCCGAGTACCGCACCGGGTGCGAGGCGCTGCACGGCGCCGCCTGGCTCGGCACCGCGACCGTCTTCCCGCAGCCGGTCGGGCTGGCGGCGACCTGGGACATCGACCTGATCGAGCGCGTCGGCGATGTCGCGTCGACCGAGGTGCGCGCGAAGCGCGCCGAGAACCCGCTCGTGAGCCTGAACGTGTGGGCGCCCGTCGTCAACACCCTCCGTCACCCGGCCTGGGGGCGCAACGAGGAGGGGTACTCCGAGGACCCGCATCTGACGGCGGCGTTCGGCACGGCGTATGCGCGCGGCCTGCGCGGACGCCACGAGCGCGTCTGGAAGACGGTTCCGGCGCTCAAGCACTTCCTCGCCTACAGCAACGAGACCGATCGCTCGGCGACGTCGTCGAACATGTCGCTGCGGACGCTGCACGAGGAGGAGCTGCCCGCCTTCCGCGGGCCGATCGAGGCCGAGGCCGCCGGCAGCATCATGCTCGCGTACAACCAGGTCAACGGCTCGCCCGCGCACACCCAGCCCGAGCTGACCGATGAAGCGCGCAGCTGGGCCCCAGGGTCGCTGGCGATCGTGTCGGATGCCGGGGCGCCCACGTTCGTCGTGTCCGTCCAGGGTGCGCAGCCGGACATGGCGCACGCCGCCGCCGCTCTGGTGCGCGGCGGCATGGACTCGTTCACCGACAACGACGCCGACGCGACGCCGACCCTGACGAATCTGCGCGCCGCGCTCGAGGCCGGTCTGCTCGATGAAGCGGACATCGATCGCGCTGCGCTCCGACTGCTCGAGATGCGAGTGCGCACCGGAGAGTTCGACGGCGACGCGGACCCGTATGCCGGAATCGGCATGGACGCGATCGACGCACCCGCTGCGCGTGACCTGGCCCGCGAGGCGGCCGGCGCCGGTGTCGTCGTGCTGCGCAACGACGACGGCGTGCTGCCGCTGACGGCTCCCCGGTCGATCGCCGTGGTCGGACAGCTCGCCGACCTCGTCCTGACGGACTGGTACTCCGGGACGCCGCCGTACGCGGTCGGCGTGGCCCATGGGCTCGCCGAGCGCTACCCGGATGCCGAGGTGCGCGTCGAGACCGGCGCCGACACCGTCGCGCTGCGGTCCACGAGCAACGGCGCCTATGTGCGCTCCGACGAGGCAGGTGCGCATATCGCGGCGGTCGCGCCGTCCGCCACCGCCGACGCGCTGTGGGATCTGATGGACTGGGGCGACGGCATCCTGACCCTCCGGTCGCACGCCTCGGGGCGGCTGCTGACCGGCGGCGCCTGGCCGATGCGCGCCGACGCGGACCGGGTCGGCGGCTGGATCGTGCAGGAGAGCTTCCGCAAGCACGTGCACCCGGACGGGACCTGGTCGCTGCTGCACCTCGGCTCCGGCCGGTGGGTGCGCATCTCGCGCGAGGTCGGCATCGTGCTGGCCGAGGGCGTGACGCTCGATCGCGCCGAGCGGTTCGCAGTGCGGACCGTGCGCTCGGGCATGCAGGCGGTGGCTGAGGCAGCAGCGTCCGCCGATCTCGCGGTCGTGGTCGTCGGCAACGATCCGCACCTCGCCGGGCGCGAGACCGAGGACCGGCCGCACCTGTACCTCCCGGAGGCCGCCACCGGGATCTGGCGCACCGCCCATGAGACCGGCACGCCGACGGTCCTCACGATCGTGTCGAGCTATCCGTACGTGCTGGGCGATGCGGCGGACGCTGCGACCGTCGTCTGGTCGAGCCACGCGGGGCAGGAGCTCGGGCACGGCATCGCGGATGTCCTCAGCGGCGACCGCGAACCCACCGGTCGCCTGGCGCAGTCCTGGCCGGCCGACCCGGCGCAGGCGGGCGACCTGTTCGACTACGACACGCAGCGCCAGCAGGCGACGTACCGGCATCAGCCGGCGCCCTACGCGTTCGCGTTCGGACACGGTCTGACCTACGCGGACGTCGCCTACGAGGGCGTGTCGGTGGCCGTCTCGGACGCGGCGGCTCCCGCGCCGTCGCACCGGCATCCCGCCTTCGGCGAATCGGGCGAGGTGACCGCGACCGTTCGCGTGACGAACCGGGGCGATCGGGCGGCGGAGGAACTCGTGCAGGTCTACGGGCTCGCACCGGAAGGGCTGCCGCTCCGGCCGGCCCGACGTCTGCTGCTCGGCTACCGGCGGGTGCGGCTGGCGGCGGGGGAGACGCGCGACGTGGAGATCTCGTTCCAGCTCGCTCGCTTCGGCGTGTGGGATCCGGATGCCCGAGTGGACGGCGCCGTCGACGACTGGCTGCACCAGGGTGCTCTCCGTGTGCAACCGGGGGGCTACCGGATCGCCGCCGGGCCGTCCGCCGATGCCCTCGGGACGGGTGCGACGCTCTTCATCCGCTGATGCCCCCGTGGGGGTTTGCTGCACATGCGTGAGACTGCGACAGAAATCATCCGGCGCAGAATCAGAGAAGTGGCGCAGAACACGCGCGGAGCGAGGTCTGCGACGGCGCGGATACGATGGATGCCGTGACCACCGCCGACCCCACGCTCCCGCTGTCGCCGTACCGGGAGATCGATCGCGCGGAGTGGGCGCGCCTCGCGGCGGATCTCGATCAGCCGCTGAGCGAGACCGAGGTCGTCGAGATCCGCGGCATCGGCGACCGGCTCGACCTCACCGAGGTGCGCGAGGTGTACCTGCCGCTCAGCCGCCTCCTGAGCCTCTACGCCACGTCCACGAAGCGGCTCGGCGCGGCCACGAGCGCGTTCCTCCAGGAGGAGGACACCACGACCCCGTTCGTCGTCGGCGTCGCGGGCTCCGTCGCCGTCGGGAAGTCCACGATCGCGCGTCTGCTGCGCGAGCTGATGAGCCGGTGGCCAGGCACCCCGCGCGTGGAGCTGGTGACGACGGACGGGTTCCTGTACCCGAATGCCGAGCTCGAACGCCGCGGACTCATGGAGCGCAAGGGGTTCCCGGAGTCGTATGACCGGCGCGCGCTGATCTCGTTCCTCACCGAGGTGAAGTCCGGTGCCGCCGAGGTGCGGGCGCCGTTCTACTCGCACATGCGATACGACATCGTCCCCGATGCGCACGTCGTGGTCCGTCGCCCCGACGTCGTCATCGTCGAGGGCCTGAACGTGCTGCAGCCGCCGCCGGCGCCCAACGACGTGGCCGTCAGCGACCTGTTCGACTTCTCGATCTTCGTCGATGCCGACACGTCGCACATCGCGAGCTGGTACGTCGAACGGTTCCTGGCTCTTCGGCAGGGGGCGTTCAGCAACCCGTCGTCCTACTTCAACGTCTTCGCCCACCTCACGGATGCGGAGGCGGTGCAGACCGCGATGGGCTACTGGAACGACATCAACATGCCCAACCTCGTCGAGAACGTCATGCCGACCAAGCACCGGGCGAGGCTCGTGCTGAACAAGGGCGCCGATCACGCCGTGGAGAGCGTGCTGCTGCGCAAGCTCTGACGCACAGGCGAGTCTCCGGGGCATCCGATATTGTTCGGAACCCTCGCAAAAATCCCCGCTTACCCTTGTGAGCATGTGTGGAATCGTCGGATACGTGGGCCCACGGCCCAGCCAGGACATCCTTCTCGCCGGCCTCGCCCGGCTCGAGTACCGCGGCTACGACTCCGCCGGCATCGCCGTCATCGATGCGAACGGCGAACTCGGCATGCGCAAGAAGGCCGGCAAGCTCGGCATGCTGCGCGACTCCCTCGCTGAGAGCCCGCTCGCGGACGGCACCACCGGCATCGGCCACACCCGCTGGGCGACGCACGGCGGTCCGACCGACGTCAACGCGCACCCGCATCTCGCCGACGATGACAAGCTCGCGGTCATCCACAACGGCATCATCGAGAACTTCTCGGTGCTGCGCGACGAACTGCTCGCCGACGGCGTGAGCTTCCGCAGCGAGACCGACACCGAGGTCGCCGCGGCTCTGCTGGGTCGCGAGTACGCGGGCAACGGCGGCGACCTGCAGCTCGCGTTCCGCAGCGTCGTGAACCGGCTCGAGGGCGCGTTCACGCTGCTCGCCATGCACCAGGACCAGCCCGGCCTCGTGGTCGGCGCTCGCCGCAACTCGCCGCTGGTCATCGGTCTCGGCGAGGGCGAGAACTTCCTCGGCTCCGACGTGGCGGCCTTCGTCGAGCACACCCGCAAGGCGCTCGCGATCGGTCAGGACCAGATCGTGTCGATCACCCCTTCCGCGGTGACCGTGACGGACTTCGCAGGCACGCCCGTCGAGGCCGAACCGTTCGACGTGTCCTGGGACGCCGCCGCCGCCGAGAAGGGCGGCTGGTCGTCGTTCATGGCCAAGGAGGTCGCCGAGCAGCCCGAGGCCGTCGCCAAGACGATCCTCGGACGCATCCAGGACGGCCAGGTCATCATCCCGGAGCTGGACGGCCTGGACGAGCTGTTCACGGGCATCACCCGTGTCATCATCACGGCGTGCGGCACGGCATCGTATGCCGCGCTCGTCGGCAAGTACGCGATCGAGCAGTGGGCTCGTGTCGCCGTCGACGTCGAGCTCGCGCACGAGTTCCGCTACCGCGACCCGGTGATCGGGGCCGACACCCTCGTCGTGTCGATCAGCCAGTCCGGCGAGACCATGGACACGCTCATGGCGGTCAAGTACGCGCGCGAGCGCGGGGCCCGCACGCTGTCGATCTGCAACACCCAGGGCGCGACGATCCCGCGCGAATCGGACGCCGTCGTCTACACGCACGCCGGCCCCGAGGTCGCCGTCGCCTCGACCAAGGCGTTCTCGGCGCAGATCACCGCTCTGCTGCTGCTCGGTCTGCACATGGGTCGCGTCCGCGGCACGGTCACGGATGCCACGGCGGATGTCGCCGAGCTCCAGGCGCTGCCCGAGAAGGTCGCCAAGGTCCTCGAGAGCGAGCAGGAGCACGTCGCGCAGCTCGCCGGCTGGATGGCGGATACCCGTTCGGTGCTGTTCCTGGGTCGCCACGTCGGGTTCCCGATCGCGCTCGAGGGCGCGCTCAAGCTCAAGGAGATCTCGTACATCCACGCGGAGGGCTTCGCCGCCGGTGAACTCAAGCACGGCCCGATCGCGCTCATCGAGGCTGGTCAGCCCGTGTTCGTGCTGGTGCCGTCGCCGCGGCACTCGGCGCTGATCCACTCGAAGGTCGTCTCGAACATCCAGGAGATCCGCGCCCGCGGCGCTCGCGTGATCGTGGTGGCCGAAGAGGGCGACGCCGCGGTGCTGCCGTTCGCCGACGAGGTCATCCGCATCCCGCTCGCCGGCGCTCTGTTCGAGCCGCTGCTGTCCGTCGTCCCGCTGCAGATCTTCGCGATGGCGCTGGCGACGGCGAAGGGGCTCGACGTCGACCAGCCGCGCAACCTGGCCAAGTCCGTCACGGTGGAGTGAGCCCGGCGGCTCGTTCGCCTGCCGTTCCGGGGGCCGACACGCCACATGTCGGACGTTCTCCGCGAAAACGTCCGACAACTGGCGTGTCGGCCCCCGGAGTCGGCCGGCGTGACCGGTGTCGGCGGCCCCCGCCCCGGTAGGCTGAATCGGTGATCATCGGGACGGGCATCGACATCGTCGACATCGCGCGCTTCGAGCGCACGATGGCACGCACACCGCGCCTGATGGAGCGCCTGTTCGCCCCCGCGGAGCGGTCGCTGCGACTGCCGTCCCTCGCCGCGCGCTACGCCGCCAAGGAGGCGCTGATCAAGGCGCTCGGCGGCTCGGACGGCGTGCGCTGGATCGACATCGAGATCGCGTCGGAGGCATCCGGCCGACCCCGCTTCGAGCTGAGCGGCAGCACGGCGGCCGTCGTCGCCGACCGCGGCATCCTCACCCTCCACCTGTCCCTGAGCCATGATGCCGGCCTCGCGGCCGCATTCGTCGTGGCGGAAGGAGTGCCGCTGTGACCGTACCGTTCCGCGAGGCGATCATCGACCTCGACGCGATCGCCGACAACGTGCGGCACTTCCGGGCGCTCACGGGTGTCGAGGTCATCGCGGTCGTCAAAGCGGATGCCTATGGGCACGGAGCCGCGACTGCTGCCGTCGCCGCGCTCTCGGGCGGCGCGACCAGACTCGGCGTCGCCGAGATCGCCGAAGGTCTGAATCTGCGGCGACAGGGCATCCACGCGCCGATCATGGCCTGGCTGCACCAACCGGGCGAGCGGTTCGTCGAGGCCGCGGAGGCCGACATCGAAGTCGGCATCTCGTCGTTCGATCAGCTGGAGGCGGCGGGCAACGCGGCTTCCGTGGATCGTCCGGTCGGCATCCATCTCAAGATCGAGACCGGCCTCAGCCGCAACGGGATCGCGCCGGGCGACTGGCAGCGCGTGTTCGCGGAGGCCGCACGCCTCGAGCGCATCGGACGGGTGCGGATCGTCGGCCTCTTCAGCCATCTCTCCAACACGTCGCCGCAGGATGATCGCACGGCACTGGCCAGGTTCGAGCGCGGGGTCGAGGCTGCAGCCGCCTTCGGCATCCATCCGGAGATCCGCCACATCGCCGCAACGGCCGCGGCGATCGACCTGCCGGAGACGCGCCTGGATGCCGTCCGCATCGGCATCGGACTCTACGGCCTGTCGCCGTTCGACGATCGCTCTTCGAGCGAGCTGGGACTCCGGCCGGCCATGACGCTGCGCGCCGCCGTCGCCGCGGTCCGGCGGGTGCCGGCCGGCACGGGGGTCTCGTACGGCTACGCGCATCGCACCGATCGGGAGACGTCGCTCGCGCTCGTTCCGCTCGGCTACGCGGACGGGGTGCCGCGGCAGGCCTCCGGCCGAGGGCCGGTGACGATCGGCGGGCGGCGCTTCGCCGTGGCGGGTCGCATCGCGATGGATCAGTTCGTCGTGGACGTCGGCGACACGCACGTCGCCGTCGGCGATGAGGTGGTGCTGTTCGGCGATCCGACGCTCGGTGTGCCGTCGGCCACGGAATGGGCCAACGCCGCGAGCACGATCAATTACGAGATCGTCACCCGCATCGGCCCCCGCGTCGCGAGGCGAGGGGCATGAGCGTCGATCCGGCCTTCCTCGGGCGCCGCGAGATCGCCACGTCGGACGAGATGGAGCAGCTCGGACTTCGCATCGGCGAACAGCTGGAGGCGGGAGATCTGCTCGTCCTCACCGGCCCCCTCGGCGCGGGGAAGACGACCTTCACGCGCGGGCTCGCGGAGGGCCTCGGCGTGCGCGGGCCCGTGCAGAGCCCGACGTTCGTGATCGCCCGGACGCATCCGTCGCTCGTCGGACGCGCCCCACTCGTGCACGTGGATGCGTATCGGCTCGGCTCCGCCGCCGAACTCGACGACCTCGACATCGACTTCGCGAGGTCGGTGGTCGTGATCGAGTGGGGACGCGGCATGGCGGATGCCGTGGCCGACGCCTGGTGGGACATCGAACTCTCGCGTCCCATCGGCGGCGCCGAGGGCGTCGCGGACGAGGACCTGGATGCCGATGCCCCGCGCGTCGTGGAGATCGACCGCGTCGAGCGGTGACCCAGCGTCCTGGATCCCGGACGGAGGTGCCGGATTCCGGACGCTTCCCGGCGCCGACGGCGTGTCGCACGTCGGCGGGCACCAGACACGCCGCATGCGCATCGCGCCGTCCGCGATTCGGCACGACCCGGCCCGCGAGATCGGATCGTCGCCGCCCCGACTACCCTGGGAAGCGTGATCCTCGCCGTCGACACCTCGCTGGGCTCGGCCGTCGCCATCGTCGACGGCACCGGAGCGCGCCTCTCGGATGCCTCCAGTCCTGACCCGCTCGGCCACGCCGAGGTGATCGGCGATCTGCTGACACGCGCGATTGACGACGCGGGCGCAAGGATGATCGCGCACGTCGTCGCCGGCATGGGGCCCGGGCCGTTCACCGGCCTGCGCATCGGCATCGCCACCGCGCGCACGTTCGCGCTCGGCCGCGGCATCGACGTCCTCCCGGTCCCGAGCCACTTCGCTCCTGCGCTCACCGAGCTCGAGAGGGATGCCGCGGCCGGCCCCTTCGCGATCGTGACGGATGCTCGTCGCCGCGAGGTTGCGATCACGGTGTTCGACGGGCTCGATGCCGACGGCATCCCGAACATCGTGGCGGACACGGTTCTCGTGCCGCGCGTCGACGCCGAGGCCCACCTCGCCGGCATCCGTGCGATCGACGTCGCCGAGTTGGATGCGGCAGCCCTCGCGCGCGTCGGCCTGCGCGCGGCCGCAGCGGGCCGGACCCTGACCGGTCACGAGCCGCTGTATCTGCGCCAGCCGGACGTGACCCTTCCCGGCGCGCCGAAGAAGGTGGGCACGTGATCCGTCTCGCGACACCAGCGGACCTCGACGCCGTCATGGCGATCGAGCACGCGTCCTTCCCCACCGATGCCTGGAGTTCGGAGACCATGGCGGCCGAGCTCGCGGGCGAGCACGGCCATTACGTCGTCGATGAGGACGACGGCGAGGTCGTCGGCTATGCCGGGCTGCGGGCGATGCGCGGATCATCGGATGCCGACATCCAGACGATCGCTCTGCTCGAGGCGCACCGCGGGGCAGGTCGCGGACGTGCCCTGCTGACCGCGCTGCTGGCCGAAGCATCCGTCCGGGGCGCACGCGAGGTGTTCCTGGAGGTCCGCGCCGACAACCCGGGGGCTGCAGGACTCTACCTGTCCGAAGGATTCACCGAGCTCGGCCGCCGCCCGCAGTACTACCAGCCGGACGGCGTCGACGCGATCGTCATGCGGCTGGATCTGCGGGCGTGGGAGACGCGGCATCCGAACGGGAGGACGACTCGCGAACCGGAGGACTCGAACGGGCGGACCGTTCCTCCGGATCGAGCGGACTCCTCCGGATCGGATGACGCGGCGACACCGAAGGAGACCACGGCATGAGCGAACCCCTGGTGCTCGGGATCGAGACGAGCTGCGACGAGACCGGGATCGGCATCGTCCGCGGGCGCACGCTGCTGTCGAACACGATCGCCTCGAGCATGGACGCGCACGCGCGCTACGGCGGCGTCGTGCCCGAGGTCGCGGCACGCGCGCACCTGGAGGCGTTGCAGCCCTCGATCGAGGCCGCGCTCGCCGAGGCGCAGGTGCGCCTGGAGGATCTGGATGCCGTCGCGGTCACGTCGGGACCTGGGCTCGCCGGGGCGCTCATGGTCGGAGTCGGGGCGGCGAAGGGCCTCGCCGTCTCGCTCGGCAAGCCGCTGTACGCGGTCAACCACCTCGTCGGGCACATCGCGGCCGACATCCTGACACCGGATGCCGAGCCGCTGGAGTATCCGACGATCGCGCTGCTCGTGTCCGGCGGGCACACGTCGCTGCTGCACGTGCGCGATCTCACCACCGATGTAGAACTGCTCGGCGAGACCATGGACGACGCGGCGGGGGAGGCCTTCGACAAGGTGGCGCGTCTGCTGTCGCTGCCGTACCCGGGCGGGCCCGAGATCGACAGGGCCGCGGCCGACGGCGATCCCACCGCGATCCGCTTCCCCCGCGGGCTGTCGCGCGCGTCGGACATGGCGAAGCACCGCTACGACTTCTCGTTCTCCGGCCTGAAGACCGCGGTGGCCCGTTGGGTGGAGCGCTGCGAGGCCGACGGGGCGCCGGTGCCGGTCGGCGATGTCGCGGCGAGCTTCCGCGAGGCCGTCGTCGACGTGCTGGTGACCAAGGCGCTCGCCGCCTGCCACGACCTCGGCGTCCCCCGACTGCTGCTCGGCGGCGGGGTGATCGCCAACCGTCGCCTGCGTGAGGTCGCACTGGCCCGCGCCGAGGCCGCCGGCGTCACAGTGCGGATCCCGCCTCTCTCGCTGTGCACCGACAACGGTGCGATGATCGCCGCGCTCGCCGCCGAGCTGATCTCGTCCGGGCGTCAGCCGTCCGCACTCGCCTTCGGTGCGGATTCGACGCTGCCGGTGACCGAGATCCAGGTGGCACCGCAGGCGGAGGCCGCGGCATGAGCGATCTGCCGCGCGAGCCGCGCGTCGAGGGTGCCAGCCCCGAGGTCGAGAAGCCGGCGGGCACCGCGCGGCTGCCCGGCGCGCGGCGCGAGGGATACTCCAAGCTGCCAACGGGGCCGGTCGGCATCGAGCCGGTCGTTGCGAGCGGCCCCGACCCGGATGCCGTCGGAGCCTGGGAGCCCACCGTCACGGCGCCGACCGAACAGGACGCCTCGCGCCTCGCGCCGTGGGCCCTCCTGGCGGCGATCGTCGCGCTCGTGGCGTCGTTCTTCGTCGGCTGGGGGATCCCGGTGGCGATCGTCGCGGTGGTCGCCGCGATCATGGCACTGCGTCGGCCGTTGGAGAGCAGGGCGGTCGCGATCTGGGCTCTGGTCCTCGGGAGCATCGCGACGCTGTACAGCGCGGGCTGGTTGATCTGGGCGGCGATGCAGCCCGGGATATTCGGGTAGTCGGATGCTGTCGTCGGGGGAGGCGGTCGAGCTTCGGGAGTTGCATCGCCGGGCGTATGCCCCGGGCGGGAGCCTGTCGGCGGCGGATGCCGCTCGCCTGCACAATCTCGAGGACAAGCGGGTCGCAGCGGCGATGTCGCCGGAGAAGGCGCAGGCCGGAGACACCGCCGCCGTCGGCGGGTCCGCGGGGGATGCCGTCGATTCAGGGGCATCCGGGGACGCCGGACCCACGGATGACGTCGACCGCAGTGCTGGGCTCGCCGTCGAGGTGACGGATGGTGCTGACTCGACGGATCCTGTCGGTCGCCACGGCCGCCGCGGCATCCTCACGCGCCGGTGGTTCCCGTACGCGGCGGTCGGACTCGTCCTGCTGCTTGGATTCGGCATCGGGTTCGTCGTGTTCGGCCAGAGCATCATCCGGTCGATGGCTCTTTCGCTGGCGGTCGGTGCCGAGCAGGTCAGACTGGAGGCCGAGGCGGACTTCGACCCCGGATCGATCACGGCGCTCGGGCAGGCGCACGGCGCGACGATCTGGCACGCGACGCGCGATGAGGGGGAGAACCAGTGTCTGCTTCTCACCATCGACGAGCGGAACGAATCGGCGTGTGTTCCGAACGACCAGTTCGACCAGCTGGGCGGCGGACTCTACGCCTCGATGAGTCTGCCTGCGGACGACGACGGCGACGTGAGCGGGCTCAACGTCACCGTGGTCCGGGACGTCGACGGACGCCTCGCCGTCGTGGCCCAGGTCTGGTCGCCGGATGAGATGTGGGATTGGCGGTCGCAGTACTCGGAGGACGAACTCGCCATCATCGACCGGATCGAGAGCGAGACCGGCGTCGGCGGGGAGTTCCTGCAGATCGTCGGCTATGACGACGATCGACCCGTCTGGCAGGAGTTCAGCGGCCCGAGCGGGTGCGTCATCGTCGCAACGGTCGGCTCGGTCGAGCGCGCGTGCGCAGAGGATGCGAGTGCCCCGATCGTGCTCGAGGTCGTCGGCCCCGATGGCACGGCCACGCGGTATCACGTGACGGCGTCGGATACGCGGGGGCCGATGCTCACGATCGAGCGCGTCACGGCTGCGGCACCGGATGGGGTGATCGACGACACGACCGGAGAGGTGATCGAATGACGGATGCGGATGCCGCCGAACTCGATGAGCTTCGCGCCAAGGCGTATGGACCGGATGGCGAGCTGACTGACGCCCAGGCGCGTCGGCTCGACGAGCTGCAGGAGCGGGCACGCGGGGCGGCACCGACAGTGGACGCGAGCACCGATCCGGGTGCGGTGGATGCTGCGGCGGCCGTGCTGCAGCCGTCTGCTCCCGAGACTTCCGAGACGTCGGCGGAAGGCGAGCGGCTCCGCGCGGAGTCGAACCTCGCCGAGAGCGACGGCGATGCTGCCGCGGAGCAGGACGTCCTCGCGCACGCCGCGGGGGTTCGCGGTATCGTCGCACGCCGTTGGTTCCCGTATGCGGCTGTCGGCATCGCGCTCCTGCTCGGGTTCGGTGTCGGCTTCGCCGTGTTCGGCCAGGAGGTCCTGCGCTCCGTGGCACTGTCGCTCTCGGTCGGTGCCGAGCGGGCGGAGCTGGAGGCCAGGGGCGAGTACGACCCCGGTTCGATCACGCCGCTCGAACAGGTGCGGGAAGCAACGATCTGGCACGTCACGCGAGACGACGGCGACACGCAGTGCGTCCTCGTCACGGTCGAGGATCGTCGCGAACGAGCATGCACTTCGACGGATCAGTTCGACAATCACGGGGCTGGTCTTTACGCCGGAATCAGTCTGCCGGCCGACGTCGAGAGCGAATCGAGCGGCCTCAACGTGAACGTCGTCCGGGCATTGGACGGCGATCTCGATGTGGCGGTTCAGCTCTGGACCCCGGGAATGTGGGAATGGAGGTCGCAATACACCGAGGATGAACTCGCGACTCTCGATCGGATCGAACGCGAGACCGGCATCAGCGGCGAATCCGTCGAACTCATCGGCTACGACGGCGACCGGCCCATCTGGGTGGAGTACCTCAGCACGGGCACGTGCATCATCGCTGCGCTCGACGTCACGGTCGAGCGCGCCTGCGCAGACCACCCCAATGATCCTGAGACCGCGACACTGGAGGTAGACGTCGGCGACGGCTGGGTCACGACCTACCGTCTGAGCGCGCATGACGTGCGTCCACTGACGCTCACGATCGAACGAATACCGGCAATGGGGCCCGACGGGGCCGGCGACGAAACGACAGGAGATATCGAGCCGTGACGGAAGAGGATGCCGCCGAACTCGACGAGCTGCGCGCGAAGGCCTACAGGCCAATGGCGCAGAGAGCACTACGCCACCCAGGAGCTTGAGCTGATCGGCGCATTCGACGAGCGCCCGGTCTGGCTCGCGACCGTGCCAGGAGCGCAGACCTGTCTGATCTTCGTCGGCGAGTTCGGATCACCCATCGACACATGCACACCGACGCACGATCTGACGGACGAGCCGATGCGTATGAGCATCACCTCGCATGATGCGGCTGGGCCCGACGGCAGCGGGGTGACGACCACGTTCGAGCTCACGTTCGTCGGTGAGTCGTCGCGGCAGCTCGTGATCACTCGCACGCCGGAGACCCCGCCAGCCGGCTGACCTGTGTCACACCCGGTCGGCGAGCACCGCGATCCGCTGGTCGCCGACCCGCGCGAGGAGGAGCGTCGCGCTCTGCGACCCGCTCAGCTTCAGCTTCTTCCGGAAGGCCGCCGGGTCGATGTCCATGCCGCGCTTCTTGATCTCCAGCGTTCCGATGTCGGCCTTGCGAAGCGCGGCGCCTACGGCCTTGACGTTCGCCGGCATCGACTCGCGCACCCGGAAGGACTGCACGAACGGACTCGTCACCGCAGCATCCCCCGTCAGATAGGCGATGTGCTCGTCGAGCATCCCGGCATCCAGACTCCGGGCGACGTCGCCGATCAGCCGGGCGCGGATCACCGCCCCGTCCGGCTCGTGCAGGAAGGCGCCGAGCGGGCGGACGGCGGCGTCTTCGGCATCCGCTCCCGCCGTCAGCTCGTGCGACTCGTCGCCGCGGATCACCAGCGCGGCCCGGCGCACGCCCTCGCGTGCGAGCGCTCCGGTCCAGACGACGAGCTCGACGACGCTGCCGTCGGCTGAGACCCACTGCGCCTCGGCATCCGCGGGCAGCGCATCGCGATCGTGCCCAGGGCCGAGTTTGATGCCGGTGGGGATGCGGGACGCCACGTCGAAGGCCCAGTCCAACGACGGGGAGTAGTCGGATGCTGTGACTCGTCTGGTCTCGCTGTGACCGGAGGTGCGGCGGGCCGGGTCCATCCAGATCGCCGTGGAGGAGTTCGCTGAGCTTGTCGATGCGTGCGGTAGCCCTTCGACAAGCTCAGGGTGCGAGGGGAGAAGCTCAGGGAAGATCGTGCGCACGGCATCTTCGGCCGTTCCGTGCGAGACCGACGCATCCTCGCCGAACGTCGCGAGGTTGTATGCGGCGATCGCCGCCGTGACCTCGTCCGCATCGACGGCCGTCACTCTGAGTCCTGCACCGGCGAAAGCGAGGGCGTCTCCGCCGATGCCGCACCCGAGATCGGCGACGTGCTGGATGCCGGCCGCCCGCATGCGCCCGGCGTGCCGTGCCGCCACGCCGAGCCGGGTCGCCTGCTCGAGACCCGCCTGCGTGAACAGCATCCGCTCGGCGAACGGGCCGAATTTCACGGCCGCCTTCGTGCGCAGCCGTGCCTGGCCGACGACGGCCGACACGAGTTCGGGGGAGTGGCCGGCCGCCCGCAGCCGCGAGACGACCCTGGCGACATCCGTCGTGGACTCGATGCCTCCGATGTCGTCGAGCAGACGCAGTCCGCCCGGGGTGAGCAGGGCGGCGAGCTCGGTCATCTCCACCGGTTCAGCCTACGCGGCGGCTGTTCGCCCAGCGCGTTACGCCTCACTGGCACTCGCATTGCGTGAGTGCCAGCCGACGTCCTACACTGGCATTAGCACTCTCGGGTTGAGAGTGCGAACGAGTCTTTCGTGTCAGCGTCAAGAAAGAAGAGGTAGACCGTGTCGGTTTCCATCAAGCCGCTCGAGGACCGCATCGTCATCCAGCAGGTCGAGGCCGAGCAGACCACCGCGAGTGGACTGGTCATCCCCGACACCGCCAAGGAGAAGCCCCAGGAGGGCGAGGTCGTGGCCGTGGGCCCCGGCCGCATCGACGACAACGGCAACCGTGTTCCGCTCGACGTCGCCGTCGGCGACCGCGTGCTCTACAGCAAGTACGGCGGCACCGAGGTGAAGTTCGGCGCAGACGAGTACCTCGTCCTGTCGGCCCGCGACGTCCTCGCCGTCGTCGTTCGCTGATCTCAGCGACCTTCGCTTCGAAGGCCCGGATGCTCAGGCATCCGGGCCTTCGTGCGTCACGCATCGTGCGTTTCCTGCCAAGGTGGCGGATCGCGTCCTCCGCTGTCCGACCCCGGTCGTAGGGTTGATCAGTGATCACGCAGACCCCACCACGCACCGAGCAGACGGCCGGGGTCCTCTACGCCCTCGGGGCGTACCTGCTCTGGGGCGTCCTTCCGCTGTACTTCCTCCTGCTCGTGCCGACGGGGCCGTGGGAGGTCGTCGCGTGGCGAGTGCTCTTCTCCCTCGCGTTCTGCGTGGTCCTGCTCGCGATCACGCGCGGATGGCAGCGGCTCTGGGCCATCGTCCGCCAGCCGCGGCTGCTCGGGCTCACCGCGCTCGCAGGGCTCCTCATCTACGTCAACTGGCAGGCGTTCCTCATCGGCACGCTCGACGACAAGGTCGTCGAGACATCGCTGGGGTACTTCATCAACCCGATCACGACCGTGCTGCTCGGCGTCTTCGTCCTGCACGAGCGGATGCGACGACTGCAGTGGGTGGCCGTCGGGATCGCCGCGCTCGCGGTCGTCGTGATCATCGTCGCCTACCACACGGTCCCGTGGATCGCCCTGACGCTCACGCTCTCTTTCGGCGTCTACGGCCTGATCAAGAAGAAGATCGGTCCATCGGTGGATGCCGTCAGCGGACTGACCCTCGAGTCCTTCTGGCTCATCCCGATCGCGGTCGTCCAGCTCGTCGCCGTCGGGATGACCACCGGCATCACGATCGGCAACAACGGCGTGTGGCACACCGTGCTGCTCTGCTTCGCCGGTGTCGCGACCGCGGTGCCGCTGCTGCTGTTCGCCTCCGGCGCTCGCCGGATCAACCTCACTGTGATCGGGATGATCCAGTTCATCACGCCGATCATGCAGTTCCTCATCGGCGTGGTGATCCTCCACGAGCCCATGCCGACCGAACGCTGGATCGGTTTCATCCTCGTCTGGGTGGCGGTCGCCGTGTTCGTCGTCGACCTGCTCCTCGCGGCGCGGCGACACCGTCGGACTCCGGCTCCCGAGCTCGTCTGAGCGGCCAGGGCGGGCGCCGTCATCAACGCGAAACAAGATCGTTAGCGCACCGATACCCGCGGGTATCGGGCCCGGTCATAGGGTTAGAGCACCCGAGCGCGGTGTCGCCGTGTTCGCTGTTGTCGAAGGAGCAATATGAACGGTTTGCAGGGTTCGCGCCCCAAGCTTCTGGCAGGAATCGCCCTGCTGGGAGCATCGGCGCTGGTCATCGCGGGATGCAGCACGACCCCGCCCGCCCCCGAGTCCTCCGAGGGATCGGGGACGACCAACGAGCGTCCGGAGAACGTCGACCTGACGCTGAAGCTGGGCTCGCTTCTTCCCGCTACGGGTACTCTCGCCTTCCTCGGCGCCCCGATGGAGGCGGGTGTTCAGCTCGCGGTCGCGCAGATCAACGAGGCGGATGCCGGCATCCAGGTCGAGCTGACCAGTGAGGACGAGGGCGACCTCGACAACAAGGCGTACGAGACCTCGATCACCAACCTCCAGAGCGCCGGCATCACGGCCATGGTGGGTGCGGCATCCTCGAGCGTCACGAAGCTGATCCTCGACGGCAACGCCGGTGCGGGCATCCTCACCGTCTCGCCGTCCAACACCTCGCCGGACTTCTCCGGGATCAACCCGCTGTACTTCCGCACGGCGCCGAGCGACCTGCTGCAGGGTGAGGTCCTGGGCAACCAGATCGCCGAGGACGGGCACAAGACGCTCGGCATCATCTACCAGAACGACCCGTACGGCACCGGCCTGTTCGAGGCGATCAAGAGCACGTTCGAGAGCACCGGTGGCGAGGTCGTCGCCGACGCCTCCTACAACCAGGGCGATGGCCAGTTCAACGCTCAGGTGCAGACGATCGCGGCCGAGAAGCCGGATGCCGTGGCCATCGTCTCGTACGACCAGTTCGCGACCATCGCGCCGCTGCTGGGCAACGCGGGCATCGACACCGGTTCGTTCTACCTCGTCGACGGCAACCTCAAGGACTGGCCGGACCTGCCCGTCAGCCTCGAGGGCTCGAAGGGCACCCGTGCCGGCGCCGAGCTGCCGGACGACTTCATCGACCAGCTCAACGAGGTCTGGACCGCCGAGGGCAACGAGCCCATCGACGCGCTGACCTACTCGGCTGAGGCGTACGACGCAGCGACGCTCATCGCGCTGTCGGCTCTGTACGCGGTCTCCGTCGAGGGCGAGGACATCGCCGGCGCCATGCGCACGGTGTCCGGTGGAGAGGGCGATGGCGAGCCGTGCACGAGCTTCGCCGACTGCGCCGAGATCATCAACGCCGGCGGCACGCCGGACTACGACGGTTACTCGGGCAAGGTGACCTTCGACGAGAACAACGACCCGAAGGGTGCTGACATCGGCATCTACGAGTTCGACGCCGAGAACGTGCAGACCCGCATCAAGTAAGTCGCACACGAAAGGGCTCCGGATGCCGCGGCATCCGGAGCCCTTTTCGTGCGCGAGACCTACGCGGCGTCGGTGCCCAGCGTGCCCAGGTACAGGCCGATGACCTTGGGGTCGTTCAGCAGATCGCGACCGGATCCCTCGTACGCGTCGCGGCCCTGATCGAGCACGTAGCCGCGGTCGCAGATCTGCAGGCAGCGCCGGGCGTTCTGCTCGACCATGATCGTCGTCACGCCCGCCTTGTTGATGTCGGACACCCGGATTAACGCGTCATCCTGGCGCACCGGTGACAGACCGGCGGACGGCTCGTCCAGCAGCAGCACCGACGGATCCATCATGAGCGCACGCGACATCGCGACCATCTGGCGTTCGCCGCCGGACAGCGACCCCGCCCGCTGCTTGAGCCGCTTGCCGAGCTCGGCGAAGATCCCGGTGACGAACTCCAGGCGCTCCGCGAAGGCCTTGGGGTTCTGATAGAGCCCCATCTGCAGGTTCTCCTCGATCGTGAGCGAGGGGAACACGTTGTTCGTCTGCGGCACGAAGCCGACACCGCGGGCGACGAGCTTGTCGGCCTTGAGTCCGACGATGCTCTCGCCGTTCACGGTGATGTCGCCCTGGCGCACCTGCACCATGCCGAAGATCGACTTCAGCAGCGTCGACTTGCCGGCGCCGTTCGGGCCGATGATGCCGATGAGCTCGCCCTTGCGGGCGATCAGGTGCGCCCCGTTGAGGATGTTGACCCCCGGCAGGTATCCGGCATGCACGTCGGTCAGTTCGACGACGACGTCGCGGGTGTCCTCGGTCATGGCTTCTCCTCCTGGGGCTCGTCGGACGCGATCTCCGCCTCGGCCTCGGTCTCGATCTGAGTGCGCAGACGCTCGGCCGCGGCATCCGACACCACGGGGATGCGACCCGTGACCGCGCCGAGGTCGACGTCCTGGTGAGCGCCGAGATAGGCGTCCACGACCGCGGGGTCCGCCATCACCTGATCCGGCGGGCCCTCGGCGACGACGCGTCCCTCGGCCATCACGACCACCCAGTCGGCGATGTGCCGCACCATGTGCATGTCGTGCTCGACGAACAGTACCGTCATGCCGAGGTCCTTGAGGCTCAGGATGTGCTCGAGGAGCGACTGGGTCAGCGCCGGGTTGACGCCGGCCATCGGCTCGTCGAGCATCACGAGCGTGGGGTCGCTCATGAGCGCGCGTGCCATCTCGAGCAGCTTGCGCTGGCCGCCGGACAGGGATGCCGCGAAGTCCTTCTCCTTGGCGTCCAGCTTGAAGCGCGCGAGCAGCTCGCGGGCGCGCTGCTCGATCTCGGCCTCCTGCTGGCGCCAGAGGAAGGGGAACAGGCTCGCCCAGAACCCCTCACCGCGCTGGTTCGGCGCGCCGAGCTTCATGTTCTCGAGGACGGTCAGCAGGGACAGCGACTTGGTGAGCTGGAACGTGCGCACCTGCCCCAGCTGCGCGACCTTGAATGAGGGGACTCCCGAGAGATTCTTCCCGTCGAACGACCACGTGCCCGAGTTCGGGCGGTCGAACCCGCAGAGCAGGTTGAAGAGCGTCGTCTTGCCGGCGCCGTTCGGCCCGATCAGTGCGGTGATCGCGCCGCGCGGGATCTCGAGGTGATCGACGTCGACGGCCGTCAGGCCGCCGAAGCGGCGGGTGACATGATCGGCGACGAGGATCGGGTCGACCTTCTCGACGCCGGGAGCGGCAGGGCCCTTCGCGAGCCCCGTGGTCTTCGCGCGCGGTGCCGGCGTGGCCGGCTGCGCGGCGTTCGTTTCACTTGACAAAGGTCATCTCCCTCTTGTTCCCGAGGATGCCCTGCGGCCGGAAGATCACGATCAGCATCAGCACCACGCCGATCAGGATGTACCGCACCATGTCGGCCTGAGCGGCGGTCATCGGCAGCATCCCGGCATCCGCCATGGCCGGAAGAAGGCTGCCGAGGAAGGCGAACACGACCCAGAACAGCACGGCGCCGAGCGTCGGGCCCAGCACGGTCGCCGCTCCTCCGAGGAGCAGGATCGTCCACAGGAAGAACGTCAGTGACGTGGAGTAGCTGCCGGGGATCACCGCGGACGGCAGCACGAACACGATGCCGCCGAGGGCCCCGAGCACGCCTCCGACGACGAGCGCCTGCATCTTGTATGCGAACACGTTCTTGCCCAGCGAGCGCACCGCGTCCTCGTCCTCGCGGATTCCCTTGAGCACGCGCCCCCACGGGCTGCGCATGAGCGCCCACACCAGCAGGACGGCGATCGCGAGCATGATGAGTCCGAACACGCGCACCCACAGGTCGTTCGCGTTGTACGTCCACGGGCCGAAGCCGTAGGTTCCGGGCGGGAACGGATTGATGTCGCGGAAGCTCTGGTGATATCCGGAAAGTCCACCGGCCGAGTTCGTCCACTCCTTGAACAGCTCGGTGAGGAACAGCAGCCGGACGACCTCGGCCGCCGCGATGGTCGCGATGGCGAGATAGTCGGCGCGCAGACGGAGGGTCGGGATGCCGAGGATCAACGCGAACAGCGCTCCGCCGATGAGGCCGATCAGCATGCCGATCCACCAGGGCAGACCGAAGCTGAGGATCGAGATCGCGTAGCCGTAGCCGCCCACAGCCATGAACGCGGCCATGCCGAAGTTCAGCAGGCCGGTGTACCCGAAGTGCACGGCGAGCCCGGTCGCCGCCAGGGCGTACGCCATCGTGGTCGGGCTGAACAGATACGCGGCGGTGTTGCCGAAGATGTTGCCGAAGTCCATGCGTCAGCCCAACCTTTCCTTGCGGCCGAGCAGGCCCTGAGGCCGTACCAGCAGGATCACGATCAGCGCGACGAGGGCGCTGGCGTACTTGAGGTCGCTCGGGACACCGAGCAGCGTCGACACCTCGACCGCGAGACCCACGATGATCGATCCGATCAGGGCGCCGATCGCAGATCCGAGGCCGCCGAGCGTGATCGCGCAGAAGATCAGCAGCAGCATCTGCATGCCCATGTCCCACTTCACGCCGGGGCGGAAGTACGCCCACAGGATGCCCGAGATCGCCGCCAGGATTCCTGCGACGATCCAGACGATGCGGATCACCTTGTCGACGTCGATTCCGGATGCCGCGGCCAACTGCGGGTTGTCCGAGATCGCGCGGGTGGCCTTGCCGACTCTGGTCCGGGTGAGGAAGAACGCGACGCCGAGGATCGCGACGAGGCTCACACCCATCGCGATCATGTCGATGTACGACAGCGACACAGGACCGAGCTTGATCGGCGTGGGGCTGGCGCCCGGCAGCTGGTAGGTGCCACCGCCGATCATGTACTGCAGGGCGTAGCGCAGCGCGAGCGACAGCCCGATGCTGACGATCATGAGCTGGACGACCCCGAGGCCGCGGCGTCGGAGCGGACGCCAGAGCCCGGCATCCAGGGCCCATCCGAGCAGCCCCCCGGCGACGATCGCGGCGATGATGCCGAGCCACATCGGAAGATGCCAGAACGAGGTGACCAGCAGAGCGACGACGGCGCCCCAGGTGACCATCTCGCCGTGCGCGAAGTTCGACAGCTTCGTGGTGCCGTAGATGAGCGCGGCTCCCATGGAGGCGAGTCCCAGCAGCAGACCGAAGTTCAACCCGCCGACCATGCGCGACAGCAGCTGGTCGATGAACGAGGTCGTCTCCCGGACGCCTTCGCCGAGGAACAGGTTGACGATCTTCGTCCCGGTGAGACCGAACTCGACCTCGAACGACGCCGTCGTCCCTGAGAGGGGCTGCATGCCCTCGGGCAACTGGGTCGCGTCGACGATCACGCCGTCGGGGAGGGTGTCCTCGTCGACCGTGAGCACGTAGGTCGCGGCTTCGGGGACGTAGAGGCGCCATCGGCCCTCGGCATCCGTCTCGGTCTCGGCCTCGAAGTCCTCGCCCTCCACCGACATGGTGACGTCGGCGACGGGTTCGTCGTCGAAGGTGATGACGCCGGCGAGATAGAAGTCGGTGACCTCCTGGCCGTCGTCGGTCTCCTCCGCGGATGCCGATGAGACGGCGGCGGCGGGCGACGGCGCCTGGAGGGCCAGGAAGGCGAAAGCGAAGAGCGTTCCGATCAGGGCGATCGCCCATCGGATTCCGCTCCGTTTCGCCGAGATCGTCGGACTCACAGAACCTCCCGTCCAGTACACAGGCCAAGACGGAGTTGTGCATCGGCCCTGATGTACGACGGTATGAGCGTAGTGTGTCGATTCTGTTTCGGCCAATGCACGATCTGCTCACGATCTGTCGGTGATTGCCGCACGGGCCGGGCTCGCGCGCGGGAATAGCACGGGGGCCTCCGGCGCTTAGAATTGGTACACCCCGCGCCGCGCCCCGCCACCCCCAGGAGGATCATCCATGGACCAGCACGACCCGTTCGGTTTCGTCGGACTCACTTATGACGACGTGCTGCTCCTGCCGGGGCACACCGACGTCATTCCGAGCGAGGCGGACACCTCGTCGCGGATCTCGCGGCGGATCTCGGTGGCGACGCCGTTGCTGTCGAGTGCGATGGACACCGTCACGGAGTCGCGCATGGCGATCGCGATGGCGCGGGAGGGCGGCATCGGCATCCTGCACCGCAACCTGTCGATCGCGGATCAGGCCGCGCACGTCGACCGGGTCAAGCGCAGCGAGTCGGGCATGATCACCGATCCGATCACGACGACGCCGGACGCGACGGTCGAAGAGGTCGACGCGCTGTGCGCGAAGTACCGCATCTCGGGTCTTCCGGTGGTCGACCCGGACGGCAAGCTCGTCGGCATCATCACGAACCGCGACATGCGCTTCGTCTCCGGTTTCGAGCGTCAGACGACGTTCGTGAAGGACGTCATGACCAGCGAGGGGCTCGTGACCGCTCCGGTCGGCGTGGCCGCTGGTGAGGTCATCGCGCTGTTCGCGAAGCACCGCGTCGAGAAGCTGCCGCTCATCGACGAGAACGGCAAGCTCGCGGGCCTCATCACGATCAAGGACTTCGACAAGAGCGAGAAGTACCCGCTCGCCACCAAGGACGAGCAGGGACGACTGCGCGTCGGCGCGGCGATCGGGTTCTTCGGCGACGCGTGGGAGCGCGCCGAGGCGCTGCGGGATGCCGGGGTCGACCTGCTCGTGGTCGACACCGCGAATGGACAGTCGCAGGGCGTCATCGATCTGATCCGTCGCCTGAAGGCGGACGCCTCGTTCGAGCACATCGACATCATCGGCGGGAACATCGCGACCCGTGAGGGCGCACAGGCGCTCATCGATGCCGGAGCCGACGCCGTCAAGGTCGGCGTCGGACCGGGGTCCATCTGCACGACCCGCGTCGTGGCAGGTGTCGGCGTGCCGCAGGTGACGGCGGTCTACGAGGCGTCGCTCGCCGCACGTCCGGCCGGGATCCCGGTGATCGCCGATGGCGGCCTGCAGTACTCGGGCGACATCGCGAAGGCGCTCGTCGCCGGTGCGGATGCCGTGATGCTCGGCTCGCTGCTGGCCGGAACCGACGAGTCGCCGGGTGAGATCGTCTTCCAGAGCGGCAAGCAGTTCAAGCAGTACCGCGGCATGGGCTCGCTGGGCGCGATGCAGACGCGTGGCAAGCAGACCTCGTACTCGAAGGACCGCTACTTCCAGGCGGATGTCCCGAGTGACGACAAGCTCATCCCCGAGGGCATCGAGGGCCAGGTCCCGTACCGCGGCCCGGTGTCGGCCGTCGCGTACCAGCTCATCGGCGGCCTGCGTCAGTCGATGTTCTACGTCGGTGCGCGCACGATCGAAGAGCTCAAGACCCGCGGCAAGTTCGTCCGCATCACCGCGGCCGGACTCAAGGAATCGCACCCGCACGACGTGCAGATCGTCGTCGAAGCACCCAACTACAAGAAGTAGACGGTACGACGAGGGGGACGGATGCCGCGGCATCCGTCCCCCTCGTCGTCGTTGTGACTGCGGGCTCAGCCGCAGGTGTAGGTGACGCCGTCGACGTCCCAGACACCGGGGCCGAGCTCTGAGCAGATGACGGCGAGGCCGCCGAACACGGCTGCGGCGACCGAGATCGCGATGACGATCCAGAGGACCGTGAGGATCGCGCCGATGATGATTCCGGCGATCGAGAGTCCGCGCGGTGCACCGATCTTGCCCAGCTTCACGGTCGCGATGATGCTGATGATCATGCCGATGAGCGGCAACAGGAACGCGAGGACGAAGCCGGTGATCGCCAGGCCGCGACCGGGAACGGGTGCCGGCGCGGCGGCCGCCCCGGGGTAGGCGGGCGCGGGGTACCCCGGCGCCGGCTGCTGAGCGGCAGGAGGAGTGTAGTCGGGCTGCGTGGGGTCGGTCATGGTTTCTCTCCTTCTCGCGGACGGCAGTGACCTTCTCGAGGGTAGTGAGCCGGTGCGTGCCGCGCCACCGCGTGACATGGGTACCTCTTCCCTCCTGTCGGTGCTCGGGCGTAGCGTGCCGGTATGTGCCGAAGCATCCACACCCTTCACAACTTCGAACCGGCCGCGAGCTCTGACGAAGTGCAGGCGGCCGCGCTGCAGTACGTCCGCAAGATCGCCGGGACGACCAAACCGTCCAAAGCGAATCAGGATGCGTTCGATCGTGCCGTCGCCGAGATCGCGCACATCACGCAGCACCTGCTCGACGATCTCGTCGCCACGACCCCGCCGAAGAACCGCGAGCAGGAGGCGGAGAAGAAGCGCGCCCGCGCGATCGCCTCTGGGCGCTACGCCGCCTGATCGCGTGGGACGGACAAGCCGTCGGATCGCCGAACGTCAGACGATGATCGCCACCGCGGCGAATGCCGCAAGGCCGACCAGACCGGCGCCGGTGATCGCCTGAACGCGACGGTCGATCAGGCACATCGCCGAGAGGAACCCTGGCATCGTGCCGCCGGCCCGCGTGTGGATGATCGCGGCCAGACTCGGCAGGCAACGCCCCAGCGACACGAGCGTGAACAGCGCTGCACCGAGCAGCGGATTCCCGGCGAGCATCAGGCCCAGAACCAGCAGGTAGTAGGCGCTGGAGCGGATGAAGATCATGAATCCGGGTCCGATCATCGTGCCGAACAGGAACGACACCTTCCACGGTTCCATGGTGCGGCGAAGCCGCCGGGGGAGCTGCCGGCGACGCATGGGCGTCGGCATGCGCAGCATGCCGAGCTCGTGCAGACCGTAGAGCACGGCGGTCAGAGCCCAGATGCCGAGCGCGATCCCGACGCTCAGGAAGCCGCCGACCAGCATCCCGATCCCGCCGATGAGCGCGCCGGTGGGCGTTCCGGTGAGGATGGAGCCGAACGCGTGCCATCCGAGCCGGCGGGCGGGGGTCGAGGTCCCTCTGCGTCCTGGCTGCTTGGGTGCGGCGACCACACCGGCGACGGACATGCCGCAGGTCGACCAGTTGGCGGCGATCGCGGTCAGCGCACCGGCACCGACGATGGATGCCGTCATCGCGAAACCGCTGCTGGCGGGGGCCAGAGCAACTGCAGCGCCGATGCCCGCGGCCGCAGCGGTCACGGGCAGGAGCAGCCGGGCGCGGCGGGATACGGCTTCGCCGACGGTCGGACGCAGTTGCGGCGCATCGTCGGCGAGTGCGGGATGAGCCAGGGCTTCGCGGAGCGGCGCATCGATGGTGGTCATGGTTCCTCCAATGGTGATCGGTTACTCCGAGACCGTGACGGTCCCGGTCATATATGGATGGATGGAGCAGGCATAGGGATGGGTTCCGGCTTCGGAGAAGGTCACGCTGAACATCCCTTCGCCGACGATCTCGCTGTCGAACGAGCCGTCTGTCGCTTCGACGTGGTGGAACATCCCGCCGTCGTCGAACACCCACCGCACGGTGTCGCCGACCGAGACCTCCACCTCGCCGGGCACGAACTGCAGATCGCGGATCTCCACGTCGACGGTGCGCGGTGCCGGCGACGCCTCGGTGGGCGAGCACCCGGTCGCGAGGAGCCCGGCGGCGAGCAGCACCGGTGCGGCGAACGGCATGGTCCGGCGCCCGATCATTCCTCGACGATGACGGTGCCGACCATCATCGGGTGCGGGGTGCACGAGTAGTCGTAGGTGCCGGCCTCGTCGAACGTGTAGGAGTACGTGCCCTCGGTGAGGAGCTCGCTCTGCAGGAGCCCTTCCAGATCGCCCTCTCCGGACACATCGTGCGGCATGCCGCCGTCGTCGAAGATCCACTCGACGGTGTCGCCGGGATGGATGGTGACTTCAGCGGGCTGATACGACATGTCCTTGACCGTGACCGTCACCACGTCACCTGCGGCGGACGCGGCCGAGTCGGTTCCGCTGCTGCAGCCGGTCAGAAGGGCGGCCAGTGCCAGGCTCGCCGCCAGTGCGGCACCGGCAAGGCGGGTTCGGGTGATCATCGATGTGCTCCTCTCATCGGATGTACCGCAGGTTCGCGGTCATCCCGGCTTCGAAGTGGTACGCGTTGTGGCAGTGGAACATCCACTCGCCGGGGTTGTCGGCGTCGAACTCGATCGCCAGCTCCTGCCCCGGTAGGACGTTGACCGTGTCGCGGCGCAGGCCGCCGTACCCGGGGATGGCGAAGGTGTGGCCGTGGGTGTGCATCGGATGCCACATCGGCGTGCTGTTCGCCATCGTGATCCGCACGCGTTCGCCCTGTTTCATGACCAGTTCACCGGCGTCGCCGACCATGCCCCACGCGTAGCGGTCGCCGGCGACGATGAGTTCGACGCGGTAGTCGCGGTCGGGCTCGCGGACGTCGAGGACGGTGCTCTGGGCCGGACGCAGCTCGCTCTCGAGAACGAGCCGGCGGTCGTGCTCTGGGAGCCGGGCCGGCAGCGGTCCGGCGGACACTGCGGCATCAGCCGTGCGGAGCACCGTGGCGGCGTGTCCCTCCCGTCCCTCGACCGCGGCGACCACCGGCCACGCGCCGGACGAGGCGGTGATCAGGACGTCGACCCGCTGCGCCATGCCGATGATGACAGCGTCGGCGGTGGCGGGCTCCGTGTCGAATCCGTCCACGGCGACCACGGTCAGCTCGTGGCCTGCGACGGCGAAACGGTACGGCGTCTCCGCGGCGGCGTTGATGACGCGCAGCCGCAGTCGCTGGCCGGCGAGAGCTTCGATCGGCTGCGGATCGGCCGGTGGTCTCCCGTTGATCAGGTGCATCGGATACGCGATGTGCTGCGTCATTCCACCCAGCGACTCGGATTCGCCGTGTCCGTCGGCGATGAGCTTCTGCGCCGCGGCGTACTCGTCGTCCGAGGCCGTGGCGGACGTGCTGGTCGCGGCCGGAGTCTCGCCGCCGTGGTGACCGTGAGCGCCTGCGAGTGCGGGATTGAGCGCGAGCAGCACGGCGTCCGGGGTGCTGCCGAGCCCGTCGAGCCAATCGTCCAGCACGAGCACGACGTCCGCATCCGCGCCGGTGGCGTCATCGGGGTCCTCGACGATCAGGGCTCCGAACAGGCCGCGGTCGGCCTGCAGGCCGGAGTGCGAGTGGTACCAGTGCGTGCCGGGGTCGGGGACGACGAAGTCGTAGGCGTGCTCTCCACCGTTCGCAGCGATCGGGCGCTGCGTCGTCGGCGCAGCACCGTCCATGTCGTTGCGGATCCGGATGCCGTGCCAGTGCAGAGTGGTCTCGGCGGGCAGCCCGTTGCTCACGGCGACCTGCATGCGATCGCCGCGCCCGACGCGGAGCACGGGAGCCACCGCTTCCCCGCCGTACGCCCACGTCGACACCTGCCTTCCGGCGAGGTCCACGACGGCTGGTGCGGCGGCGAGGGAGAAGGCGGCGACCCGGCCGGAGGCGGCGCGGTCCCGCTCCGCCTGCGCCACCTCCGGGTCGTTCGGCTTGATGTAGTCGTACCCGGGTCCGGTCTGCGAGGTCTGCGGTCGGGCGGCCACCGCGCACCCGGCGAACCCGAGCATTCCCGCACCGACGACGCCGGCGCTCGCGACGCCGAGTCGGAGGAACGCCCGACGAGAGGTCTCGACGCGCAGGGCGGACCCGGGCCGGTTCATCCGATCACCTGCGGGGTGAGCAGACGCGACGGCGAGTCGGTGAAGTCGTCGATGACCGCTCTGGACGTCTCGGCACCGGTGCGCGCATCGAAGCCGACGATCGTGAGCGACTCGTCCGCGCCGGATCCGACGACGTGCAGCGTCTTGCCGTCGACCGAGTATCCGAAGGCATCGAGGGAGGTCAGGCCCATTCCGGCCAGCTCCAGCGTCGCCAGCGTGGTGAAGTCTGCGGGGTCCGAGAGGATGAGCTTCACCTCATCGCCGCTGTCGACAGAATGCGGGTGGATCGCCGAGTCGGTGTAACTGATCACCATGCTCGTCGCCGGGTTGTTGATGAAGGACTGCGCGAACCTCCCGGAGTCCTGGCCGGCGTTGCCGATCGGCGCGATCGGGTCCGCGGGAAGACCGTCGGCGAGGTCGAACACGAAGACGTCGCCGTTCGCCGAGACGAGAAGGGACTGCCCGGCATCGAACGCCTGACTCGCGTACCGGTTGCTGACGAAGTCCTCGGGCAGCACATCGGCGCGGCCGGCATCCTCGATCCCGCCGTCCTTTCCGATCGAGAGCTGGATGATCTGCCGCTCGTCCTCGCACACCGAGAAGATGTCGTGCCCCACGGCCCAGGTGAACGGGCCGCAGCCGAGCAGCTGCAGGGCGCCGGTCTCCTCGCCCGTCTCGAGGTCGTAGACCCGGATGCCGTAGAGCGCGTCGTCCCAGAAGGCGAAGTATCGACCATCGTCGGTGACGACGCTCGAGCCCCACCGCGAATGAGCGCGGGTGTAGTCCGCCATCTCGATCTCGTCCGGTTCGAGGAGATTCCCCGAATACGTGGAGATCGTGAAGTCCGCAGCGCCTCGGGTACCGCGCGGACGCCACACCTCCTGGGCGAGAACCGCCGGGTCCTCGGCGTCAGCGCCGACGAAGGGATGGATCACGGCGTCCCAGATGCCCGGTCCGGTGGCGAACTTGGCGGTCGCCTCACCGGTCGCCGGGTCGATGACCTGCGAGGAGACCTCGAGGTTCCAGGTCTCCCCGACCAGCAGGACTTCGTCGGATCCGATGGGGTCGATCGAGCCGACGTGCAATGGCTGCGGGATCCCGTCGGCATCCGGGATCTCCTCGTCCGAGGACCCGAGCGTGGTCTCCTCGTCGGCGGCGGTCCACGGCTGATCGGGCAGTTCGACGAAGCCCGCAGGGGTTTCGGCGGGAGCCGGGTCGGCAGTGCATCCGGCGAGCGCCAGGGCGGCGGCCACCAACGACGCGGCACGAATCGTCCGCCTCCGCGACGCCGTCACGATCCGGCCCCCACCTTGGGACGCACAGCGGGTCGCACCTGGCAGTCCGTGCCGATGATCGGCGCCATGGTGCACGTGTACGACTGCGACTCGTCGGAGACGCACCAGATGATCTCCTGATCGAAGGATCCCGATACCGGGTTGTACATGATGGCCTGGTTGTCGGGCTGTCCGCAGAACGTGTTCGAGCATCCGCTCGCTCCGCAGCAGTCGTAGTAGGCGATCAGATAGGTCTTGTCGTCGTCCGGGTTGGTGCAGCAGCCGACCCAGAACTCGGCGCCGGGCTTGGACCCGGGCGAGCAGGTGGTCATTCCGCCCCCGGCGCAGGATGTGCACGGGGTGCCGTCCATGTTGCACCAGCGCCAGTACTCGCAGGTCGACGAGTCCCCGGTCTGATCGAATGCGGGGAACAGCTCGCCATCGGGCAGCGCGGCCGGGTGGGAGGCGGGGCCCGCGGATGCCGGTTCGGCATTCGTCGCGGCGAGGGCTCGGCTCACCGGGAGCGCCCCGATCACGGCCACGCCAGCGGCACCGATGCCCACGCGTCCGAGGGTTCCGAGCATCGATCGCCGACTGGTCGTCTCACTCAGGCGACGTCCGAGACGGCTGATCCAGCTTCCGCCTCGGCCGGCCATCCAATCGGCCTGCTCCTGCATGGCCGACTCATCGATCGGGTATTGGTTCTCAGTCATGAGGTCGGTCTCCTTTCTGTCGTCCTGTCAGCGGCGTAGCGAGGAATCGAACGCCGGCTCGGGGGTCAATGCGCGGCGAGTCCGCCGGGCACACGGGTCTGGGACTGCTCATGCAGGTGCTGCAGCGAAGGGCTGCCGGTGTCCAGCGCGTTCAGCAGGCTCTCGACGTGAGCAAGCTGGTTGCACAGACCCTTGCCGCGGATCCGGCCGTGCGCGTCGAGGACGACGCCGTACGGGGTCGTCCCCACCTGGTAGGCGATGCCGACGTCACGGGCGTCGACGTACGCGAGTTCGTCGCGGATGTCGGCACCGGCGAGGAAGGCTTCGTGCTCCGCCGGGGTTCCGTCGGACACCATGACCACGTCGAGGTGGCGGCGCTCGGCCTTCGCGAGGGCCTTGATCCCGGGGAGCAGGCTCTTGCACGTCGAGCACTTGGGGCCTGTGAACATGAGCAGCTGAGGGCGCTCACGATGCCCGCCGATGCTGATGGTCCGTCCGAGATGATCGGTGAGCCCCTCGAACGACGGGCCGACTTCGGCCACCTTCGGCCCGGAGTCCATCATCCGTGCGCCGAGCGGTCCCAAGCGCACCTGGATGCGTCCGAGTTCTCGTGCCAGGGCGAGGTTCGTCAGGAACAGAAAGGCGACCGCGACGATCAGGACGATCACCGAGATGAAGAGGAAGAGCGTCATGTGGATTCCTTCTGTCGAGCGTGGCGGGGGGCGATGTCAGCGGGAGGGGGAGCGCAGCTCGTGCTGCGCGTATGCGAGGTGGGAGTCGAGGGAGCGGCGCCCCGGATTGATCACGGCGTGGACGGCCAGCGCGCCGAGAACCGCCGTGAAGACGAGCGCCGCGAGCGCCAGCCCGAGCGCCTGCTCGGGAAGCGGGGTCACCGCGATTCCGTAACCGCCGGGGACGAGCGCGAGTCCCGCCGCCGTCGCCGCGAGCAGCAGTGCACGGATCGCGTGGAACCAGGAGATCCGCGGCGTGTGGCTCTCGGACCGGAAGGCGAAGCATCCGCAATCCAGTTCGCGTCGCCCCCTCAGCAGGTTCAAGGCGAGCGCCGCGAAGAACATCAGGAACAATGCAGCGGCGCAGGCGGGGACGACGGGTGCGGGAACGCCCGCGACCAGGAACGCGCCGAGCAGGACCTCTGCCAGCGGCAGCACCGCGGCGGCGAGCCGTTCCAGCGGTGCCGGCAGCAGTCGATAGCCCTGCACGGCCTGGAGCATGCCGCGGCGGTCGCGGAGCTTCGGGATGCCTGCCAGCAGCAGCATGCCCCCCAGCAGTGCGGAGACAGCGGTGGGGATCATGGGTCCGCTCCTCGTCATCTTCCGGCCCCACAGGGTGCGGGAACCGATGACAGCGATGCTCGCGCAACGGCTTTTCCGTGGTGCGTCCGTGCCGTAACGCTTCACGGACATGTCGTGGGACGTGGTCTGCATCGCATCTCACCTCTCGTCACACGACGGAAACTCGGACGACGTGAGATCGCAATCGCGCGCGCCTAGATTCGCTGTGCCGACCGGCCGCACTCGCCGGCGGCGACACGGCGAAAGCGAGCAGGAGGCTCAGTGCGCGCACTGGAACGGGCGATCGCCGAACGCGTTCCCGTCGAGGGAATCGCATCCGTTTCGCCGTTGCACGGCCTGCGCCGTCGACGCATCGGCCCGATGGACGTCGCCGCGCAGTCGTTCGCCGCCGTCGCGCCGGCTGGTGTCGCGTTGATGAATCCGGGGACGGTCAGCCGGCAGGCGGGGCCGTACGCCCTCGCCTCGGTGATCACGACGGTCCTGGTCGTCGTTCTCCTCGCCTTCGTGATGAGTCAGTTCACCCGCCGAATCGCGAGTGCCGGATCGCTCTATACATTCGTGGTCCGCGGGCTCGGCCCGCGCGCCGGTGTGGTCGCGGGTGCCTGTCTCGGTGTCGGTTACGGCAGCATCGCCATCGTCTGCATCGTCGATGCTGCTGCGCGCGTGCAACGCATGTCCGGTGGCGGCGTCGGGGCGGCGATCCTCGTCGTCGTGACGACGGTCGTGCTCATCGCCGCCGTGAACGCACTGGGGGTGCGGATCTCGACGCGGGTGCTCTTGATCGTTGAAGCGCTCGCCGTGGTCACAGTGTCGGTCATCGCCGTCGCGGTTCTCGTCGGTTCGCACGGCAGGCTCCCCGCGGCGCAACCGGTCGTCGGACTCGATATGCACGCGGTACTCGCCGGCGTCGCCGTCGGGTTGATCGCCTTCGTCGGATTCGAGTCCGGGATCGCTCTGGGGCCGGAGACCCGGCGCCCCCTGGCATCCGTGACGCGTGCGCTCGGCTGGACCGTGCTCGCCGTTTCGCTCAGCTATCTGCTCGCGGCGACCGCCCAGCTCGCCGGTCAGGCGCCGTTCCACAGCAGCGGCGAGATCTCGGAGATGGCGGCGACAGGCTTGGGCCTGCACGGACTGACGGCGTTCGTCGAGGTCATCATCATCCTCTCCTTCCTCGCGTGCGCGCTGGCGACGACCACAGCGCTCGTGCGGCTGCTGTTCGTGATGAGCCGGGAGGGTCTGGTCGGAGACGTCTTCGGCCGGACGGGGGCGCGAGGGACGCCTGCGGCCGGCGGTGCACTGGTTGCTGCGGCCGTGGGTGCGATCGCTCTGGCGGGCGCAGCGGTGCCGGACGCTTCGAACGCGGTCAGACAGATCGCCGACGCGGCGGCGATCCTGGGTTACGTCTCCGTCTACCTGCTGGTGGCGGCGGCAGCCCCGCTGTTCCTCCTGCGCATCGGCGAGTTCCGATGGGTGTCGGCTCTGCCGGCATTCATCGTCGTCCTCGTCCTCGCGGTGACCTTGGGGCACTACGTGGCAGCGGTGCCCACCGAACGGATCGTCTTCGTGCTGGTCGCCATCGGGTCCATCGCCATGCTGGCCATCACCCTGATGCTGCACGCTCAGCGCCGCTCCGCTGTGCTGCATCGCCTCGGGATCTACGACCTGCCGGTCGCCGCCGACACGATCGGAGGAACACCGGCGACCGCTGCGAACCAGCCGCCCAGAGCGGATGCCACGCCATGAACCGGACGCCGGGCGGTGGCGGCGACCGCCTGGAGCTGGCCATGGAGGTGCTCGAACTCGTCGCCCAGCATCGCACCGGCATCTCGGCGAACGACCTGGCATCGGCGCTCGACATCCCGCGTTCGTCGATGTACCGCGTCCTGAACACGTTGGTCCGGCAGGAGTTTCTCGTCCGCAGGCCGGACCTGACGGGCTTCATCCTCGGCGTGCGTGTCGTCGAGCTCGCTCGCCATGTCACGGGGCGTCGCACCGGGCGGCACGACGTGATCCTGGCGAGACTCCGACAGGACACCGCCGGTGCCATCCACCTCGTTCGTTTCGTCGGCGACCGATTGGAGCTGATGGACGAGGACCCGCTGCATCCGATCTCAGACATGCGCGGTTTCCTCGCTTCTTCGGAGCGCTCGGCGGCCGGACAGCTGCTGCTCCTCGAGCGCATCGAGCAGGGCCTCAGCGTGCCGCCGAGCGCCGGCGCGCTGGCGGATGCGACCCGTGCCAGGGGATACGCGCAGCAGGTCGGCCTGCTCTCGGCGGATCGTGCCTGCATGGCCGTTCCCGTCCATGCCGGGCCGCGGCGCGTCGGCGCGATCGCGTTCGCCGATGCGCCGAGCGCGATATCCGCAGCAGCGCGCCACGTGCCGCGGCTGCGATCGGCGGCCGAGGAGGTCGCCGCTCTGTGGGTCGAGCACGCCGGACCGCCCGCTCGTGCGCCACTAGAGTGAGCGCATGGATTCACCGGGGAGTTCGGCGCTGACCAGGAGCCAGGTCGCCCGTTACGCGATCGGTTCGCTCGGCACCGGCGGCTTCGCCACACTGCCGGGTCTGGTGCTGGTCTACTACCTCACGGATTCGCTCGGCGTCGCGGCGCTCGCCGCCGGGGCGATCGTGACGGCGGCGAAGATCTGGGATGTGCTGATCGACCCTGTCATAGGCGGGCTCAGCGACCGGTCCTACGCGCAAGCGGGCTCGAGGCGCCGTTTCATGATTCTCGGCGGCATCGGTCTGCCGGTCGCGTTCGTGCTGACGTTCGCCGTGCCCGGCGGGCTCGGGCCGCTCGCGTCCGCGCTGTGGGTGCTGATCGCCTTCATGCTCGCGGCGACCTGCTTCAGCCTGTTCCAGGTGCCCTACATCGCGTTGCCGGCTGAGCTGACGGACAGTTATCGCGAACGCACTCGCCTGCTCAGCTGGCGCGTGGTGGTGCTGACCATCGCGATCCTGCTGTTCGGCGCGGGCGGTCCGGAGCTGCGCGGTCTCTTCCCGGATGACCCGCTGCGCGGCTACCTCGTGATGGCGCTCGTCGCCGGCATCGTGCTGGCCGTCGGGATGCTCGTGTCCGCGTCGGTCGCCCCGCAGCGCCCTCCGCTGCCGGTCGTCGCGGGGATGTCCATCGGTGCGCACTACCGCGCCGGCATCCGCGTGCTGCGCGAGAGCCAGCCGTTCCGCGCACTGCTGGTCACCTTCATGTTGCAGGGGCTGGCGACGGGTCTCATGCTGGCGGGCGCCCAGTTCGTCGCGCGCTGGATCCTGAAGGACGAGGGCGCCGTCACGCCGCTGTTCGCCTCGTTGATCGCGCCGGCGCTGCTGATGGCTCCGGTCTGGAAGCGCATCGCCGATCGTGTCGGCAAGGAACGCGCGTTCCGACTCGCGAGCCTCGTGTTTCTGCTCGCGACTCTCGTCCTCGTCGCCATGACCTGGCTGCCCGGCTGGTGGATCCTCGCGCCCGTCGCGCTCGCCGGAGCGGCGTACGCAGGCATGCAGACGCTGCCGATGGCGATGCTCCCGGACGTGATGGCGCACGATCGGTCCGAACACGCCGGCGCGAATCGAGCCGGCGTGTTCAGCGGAGTCTGGACCGCGGGGGAGACCACGGGAATGGCCCTCGGCGCGACCGTCCTGTCGATCGTGCTCGCCGCCACCGGCTACCTCGAGTCCACCGCCGGCGTCGTGATCGCACAGCCGCCGGCGGCCATCGCCGGCATCGCCGTGGCGTTCAGCGTCCTCCCTGCCGCGCTCATGGCGCTGAGCCTCGTGACGCTCGCGCGTTACCGGCTCCGCGAGCGCGACATCGCAGGGTCGATGGCGTGAACGACGGCATCCTGGAACGGTTGCGCCGACTGCGCGCGGCCGACGCGCCGACGCACGGCGGGCACGTGCTCGCCTACGTCTACGACTCGGGGATGCCGGAGCTGGACGAACTGGCGGATGCCGCGGCATCCCTCGCCCGTCCGGTCAACGGACTCGACCCGACCGTCTTCCCCTCCGTGGCCGCCATGGAGCGCGAAGTGATCCGTTTCGTGCGGCGAGCCGTGCACGGCGGGCGCGACGTCACGGGCTCCGTGACCAGCGGCGGAACCGAGAGCTGCCTGCTCGCCGTGAAGACCGCGCGCGAGCTGTGGCGAGCAGAGCATCCGGATGCCGTGGCCGCCGGCGTGCGACCGCGACTGCTCGCGCCGGTGACCGTGCACGCCGCGTTCCAGAAGGCCGCACGACTGTTCGATCTGGACTTCGATCCGGTCCCGTGCGGGTCCGACGGAGTCGTGGTCGCCGATGCGCTCGTCGCACGTCTGGCGGGCGACGTCGCGCTGGTCGTCGTGTCCGCGCCGGCGTATCCCTCGGGCGCGCTCGATCCGATCCGTGTCGTCGCCGCGGCTGCTCGTGCCCGCGGCATCCGGTGCCACGTCGATGCCTGCTTCGGCGGGCTCGTGCTGCCGTGGTGGCGCGATGTGCCGGACTGGGACTTCCGGGTGCGCGGTGTGACGAGCATGTCGGCCGATCTGCACAAGTTCGGCTACGCGCCCAAGGGCGTCTCGGTGCTGCTGCATCGAGGGAGGCGGCAGCATCGTGCGCAGTTCTTCGCCACGACCCGCTGGCCGGGCTACCCGGTCGTGAATCCGACGCTGCTGGGCACGCGATCCGCGTCGCCTCTGGCCGCGGCGTGGGCGATCGTGCAACGACTGGGCGATTCCGGCTACACCGATCTGACAGCGTCGATCGCTCGGGTCGCCGACGGCATCCGCGACGAGGTCGAGCGCATCCCCGGGCTCGCAGTGATGGGCCACCCGATCGGCCCGGCGATCGCGCTGGTCGCCGACGCCGACGCGCCGCGGGAGCTGCGGGTGGACCCGCATCGGCTCGCCGACGAGCTGGCGCGCCACGGCTGGCGCATCCAGCATCAGCCGGGGTTCGTGCAGTCCGACGGAACGCGTCTGCCGCGCAGCGCCCATCTCACGCTGACGCCGGTCCTGGAGCGATCGCTGACCGAATTCCGGCGCGCACTCGGGCGGGCGGCCGATGCCGTGCGAGGGCGCCGGCCCGCTGACGGCCGCGTCCTCGCGGGCGCTGTTCGCGCGCTCGGATACGGCGCCGATCGGGTGCCGGGGCCTGCGGCATCGTGGCGACTGCTGCGTCTGGCCGGGGCGGGCAGGATCGCGTCGGACCGGCCGATGGCGACTCTGCTTGCGCTGATCGAGGAACTGCCGGCGCCGGTGGCGGAGGCGCTGCTCACCGAACTGCTCGCGCGGATGTCGGAGCCGCGCTGACCCACCAGGGGCGGATGCTGATAGCCTGGTCGGCTTGCTTCACGACGGGTGCGGTGGGCGGAAGGACGACCCACCGTGGGCTACATCGATGTCTCGGCGATCTCGCTGACCCTGCCCGATGGCAGGCCCCTCCTCGACGAGGTGACGTTCCGCGTCGGAGCCGGCTCCACCAGCGCCCTGATCGGGCCGAACGGCGCGGGCAAGACCACGCTGCTGCGGATCATCCGCGCGGACACGGCGGCGGACTCCGGCGTCGTCACGATCGACGGCGGCCTCGGCGTCATGGACCAGTTCGTCGGCCATGGCGAGGCCGGTGAGACCGTGCAGGACCTGCTGACGAGAGTCGCTCCGCGCCGCATCCGTGCCGCCGCTGAGGCACTGGAGTCGGCGGAGAACGCGCTCATCGAACGCGATGAGCACGACACCCAGATGGCGTACGCCGCGGCGATCGCCGAGTACGCGGATGCCGGCGGGTACGAGCACGAGACCGTCTGGGACCAGTGCACGGTCGCCGCTCTCGGTGTGCCGTACGAACGGGCCAGATATCGCGAGCTCGTCACGCTGTCCGGAGGCGAGCAGAAGCGGCTCGCCCTCGAAACGCTGCTGCGGGGACCGGACGACGTCCTGCTGCTGGACGAGCCGGACAACTATCTGGACGTCCCGGCCAAGCGCTGGCTGGAGGAGCAGCTGCGGCAGACGCCGAAGACGGTGCTGCTCGTCTCGCACGACCGGGAGCTGCTCGCGAGAGCGGCCGACCGGATCATCACGCTCGAACCGGGTGGCGCCGGTGCCACCGCATGGGTGCACGGCGGCGGCTTCGCCACGTATCACCAGGCGCGCGAGGACCGGATGGATCGCCTGGACGAGTTGCGCCGGCGCTGGGACGAGCAGCACGAGAAGCTGCGCACGCTCGTCGCGACGCTCAAGGTGAAGGCCGAGGCGAACGACGGGTTCGCGTCGCGCTATCGGGCGGCGCAGACGCGGCTGCGCAAGTTCGAGGAGGCCGGGCCGCCCGAAGAGCGCCCACCGGCGCAGGACTTCGACATGCGCCTGCGGGGAGCGCGGACCGGCAAGCGCGCCGTGGTCGCCGAGCGGCTGGAGCTGACCGGCCTGATGCGACCGTTCGACGCCGAGATCTGGTTCGGTGACCGCATCGGCGTGCTCGGCTCCAACGGTTCGGGCAAGTCGCACTTCCTGCGGCTGCTCGCCAGAGGAGGCACCGACCCCGATCCGACGCTCGGGCACGTGACGTCGACGGGCGAGCTGGTGACGGAGGTCCCGCACACGGGCCGCGCGATCCTGGGCGCCCGAGTGGTGCCAGGGCTTTTCGCGCAGACGCACGCGCACCCGGAGTTCGTCGGCCGCACGCTGCTCGAGATCCTGCACCGCGGAGACGATCGTCGGGCCGGGATGCCGCGGGATGCCGCGAGCAGCGCCCTGGACCGCTACGGGCTCGTCCGGCAGGCGCAGCAGAGTTTCGACTCGCTCTCGGGCGGTCAGCAGGCCCGCTTCCAAGTGCTGCTGCTCGAGCTCTCGGGAGCGACGCTGCTGCTGCTCGACGAGCCGACGGACAACCTCGACCTGGAGTCGGCCGAGGCACTGGAAGACGCGCTGACCCGCTTCGACGGCACAGTCCTGGCGGTGACGCACGACCGCTGGTTCGCCCGATCGTTCGATCGGTTCCTCGTGTTCGGCTCGGACGGCGAGGTGTACGCGGCCGACGAACCGGTGTGGGACGAACGCCGTGTCATGCGCGCCCGCTGAGACGCTCGATCAGCCGAGACGGAACGGTGCGGCGGCGCGCGCCGCCGGATCGAGCGCGAGATCGGCCAGCACGGCGCCGACGCCGGGCGCGAACTTGAAGCCGTGTCCGGAGAAGCCGGCGCCGATCACGAACCGCCCTCGCCGGTCGAGCACGAAATCGCTGTCGTCGGTCGACGTGTACGTGCAGCTCAGGTGCAGCGCGGAATCGGCATCCAGCCCCGGCATCCACTCGCGCACATAGGAGCGGAGTGCGTCCGCGTGCGTCGTGCGGTGCGGACGTGCGTCGGGGTCGACCTCGTCGCCGACCTGGTGGAAGCCCACTTTGACGCCCTCGCCCGGCGTGGGCATGCCGTAGACCGTCGCGGGGTAGTCGCTCGGTGCGACGTAGTGGTTGAAGGACGGCCATGCGGCATCCGTCACGGGTTGGAAGTGCGCCGGCGTCTCCTCCGTGACACGCAGCCGCGGCAGCCCGATGCCGCCGAGCAGGGTCGAGGTCCATGCGCCGGCTGTCACGATCACGGTGTCCGCGCGCAGGGTGGTCCCATCGGCCAGAGCGAGCAGAGCGCTCGCCGGGTCCTGGCCGATGCGCTCGACCGGGGTCTCCCAGTGGACCGTGCCACCGCCGGCGACGATCCGCCGCTCCAGCTCGCGGAGGGCGTCGGCGGCGCGGATGACGCCGGCATCCGCGGACCACAGCACGTCCGACGCGAAGCGCATCCCCGGCCACCGCCGGTGCGCCTCCGCCGCCGTCAGCAGGTCGGCCGGGATGCCGCGACGCGCGAGTCCCGTCTGCACCGACGCGACGTCGACGTCGCCGTGCGTGACCAGGCCGTGCAGGCGCAGCAGCGGGGCGCCGTCCACAGCGCCGAGCGCGTCCCAACCGGCGCGCGAGCGCTCCAGCAGGTCGAGGTAGTGCTCCTCGGCATAGGCGTTGTTGAAGTTGCGCGTGGCGCCGTGGGATGCGCCTTGCGCGTGGCCGCGCGCGAATCGCTCCAGGACGACGGGTCGGAGACCGCGCCGCACGAGCTGCCATGCCGTCGCCAGTCCCATGACGCCGCCGCCCACGACGGCGATGTCCACGGCATCCTGCGCCATCCCGCACCTCCCGATCCCGACCAGTCTCTCAGCCGCGGCCGCCCCGGGTAGGCTGGACGGGTGAGCATGGACATCGAACTCGGCCGGGGCAAGCGTGCGCGTCGCGCGTACACGTTCGACGACATCGCGGTGGTGCCCTCACGGCGCACGCGCAACCCCGAAGACGTCTCGACCGCGTGGACCATCGACGCCTACGGCTTCGACATCCCGGTGCTCGGCGCGCCGATGGACTCGGTCGTGAGCCCTGCGACGGCCATCAGGCTCGGCCAGCTCGGTGGTCTCGGCGTGCTCGACCTCGAGGGTCTCTGGACGCGGTACGAGAACCCCGAGCCGCTGCTCGAGGAGATCGCCGGACTCGCGTCAGAGCAGGCGACTCAGCGCATGCAGCAGCTGTACAGCGAGCCCATCAAGCCGGAGCTGATCAAGGCGCGCCTCGCGGAGATCCGTGCCGGTGGCGTCACGGTGGCGGGGTCGCTCACTCCGCAGCGCACCCAGGAGCTGTACGAGACGGTCGTCGCCGCCGGTGTCGACCTGTTCGTGATCCGCGGCACGACGGTTTCGGCCGAGCACGTCTCCAGTGCCGCCGAGCCCCTGAACCTGAAGAAGTTCATCTACGACCTCGATGTGCCGGTGATCGTCGGCGGCGCAGCGACGTACACCGCGGCTCTGCACCTCATGCGCACCGGTGCCGCCGGTGTGCTCGTCGGCTTCGGTGGGGGAGCGGCGTCGACGACGCGCGCGACCCTCGGCATCCACGCGCCGATGGCGACCGCCGTCTCGGATGTCGCCGCCGCCCGCCGCGACTACCTCGACGAGTCCGGCGGACGCTACGTGCACGTGATCGCCGACGGCGGCGTCGGCACCTCTGGCGACGTCGTCAAGGCGCTCGCGATGGGCGCGGATGCGGTCATGCTGGGCGTCGCACTGGCCCGCGCGACCGATGCGCCGGGCCGCGGCTTCCACTGGGGGCCTGAGGCGCACCACGCCAAGCTTCCGCGCGGCCGCCGGGTGGCCGTCGACGCCATCGCGCCGCTGGAGGAGATCCTCTTCGGACCCGCCCCCGTCGCCGACGGCACGGCGAATCTCATCGGCGCTCTGCGCAAGTCCATGGCGACGACCGGATACTCCGACCTGAAGGAGTTCCAGCGCGTCGAGGTCGTGCTCGCTCCGTACGAGCAGGGCTGAGCATCCGCCTGCCGTGACGACACCAGAGGTCTTCCCGCCGACGCTGCGCGAGGTGATGCTGCGGCCGCGCTGGATCGGCGTGCTCGCGTTGTGCCTGCTCGTGGCTGGGGTCTTCGCGTTCCTCGGTCAGTGGCAGCTCGGTCGCGCGATCGAGACCGACCCTGTGCCGGCCGGCGTGACCGAGGACGTCCGCCCGCTGGACGACGTCGTGGTCCCCGGCGAGTACCTTCCGGAGCCGTACGTCGGCCAGCGCACCGAGGCCACCGGCACCTGGATCGGCGGAGACTTCCTCGTCGTCTCGTCGCGGTACAACGATGACGTCGAAGGCTACTGGGTGACCGGGCAGCTTCGCGTCGCGGATGGCGTGTCGATCGCGGTCGCGCTGGGCTGGGCGCAGGACCGGGACGATGCGGATGCCGCGGCGACCGCTCTCGAGCAGACCGCCCCCGGCGTCGACGTCACGATCACCGGCCGTCTCATCTCGGACGAAGGCGTGCAGGTGCCGCCGGCTGACGACCCTCAGCGCCTGGACCGGATGTCGCCGGCGGCGCTGCTGAACCACTGGCACGATGCGGATCGGCTGGCGGTCTACCGGCCGTATCTCGCCAGCGCCGAGGCTCCGGACGGACTCGTGGACATCTCGTCGCCCGCACCGGAGGAGCAGTCCCCGGTCAATTGGCTGAACGTCTTCTATGCGGCCGAATGGGCGATCTTCGCCGGCTTCGCCTTCTACATCTGGTACCGCCTCGCGAAGGATGCCTGGGAGCGCGAGGTCGAGGACATCGAGGACGCGGCCGCGACGGCATCCTGACCCGCTTCGGCGCGCATCTGAGCGTGCCGCGATGCGCATCTGAGCGTTTCTGAGGCGATTGTGTGAGCAGAGGATGACGATTCGGCGAACACCGTTGATCCTGTCCCCGGCCCTCCCTAAGCTCCCGATTATGTGCGTGCGCTGAGAGCGCCCGCGGCGACGGATTCACGAAAGCCGGCGCACCACCCGACCGAGGAGACAGCAACGATGATGCCAGCCCCTGATGCCGGGAACCGCACGGTTCCGGCGTCCTTCCGCAGTCGGGGGCGCATCCGCGTCCTCGCCGTGACCTGCGTCGCCGCCCTGGGCGCCGGCGCACTGGTCGCGACCCCTGCCCTCGCGAACACGACCGGAACAGCGGTCGTCATCAACGAGGCGTACCTGTCCGGCGGCAGCGCCGGTGCGCAGTTCACGAACAAGTTCGTGGAGCTGTACAACCCGACGAGCGAACCCGTCACCCTGGACGGTCTGTCGCTGCAGTACCGCTCGGCCACCGGGATGGCTGCCTTCAACGGCGTCGTGCCGCTCACCGGCGTCATCCCCGCGGGCGGCCACTATCTCGTGCAGGGCGGCAGCAACGGCGCCAACGGCCAGGCGCTGCCCGCAGCGGATGCCGTCGGCAACCTGAACCCGAGCGGCACGAACGGCACGCTTGCGCTCGTCGAGGGAACCGCGGCAGTGAGCCTCGCGACCGGTTCGGTCGCCGGCGTCGACGGCGTCGTCGACCTGCTCGGCTACGGCACCTCGAACACGTTCGAGACCGCTGCCGCCACACCGCCGGCCGGGAACACCGACGTCAAGTCGCTCAACCGCACGAACGCCGCCGACACCGACGACAACAGCGCCGACTTCGCCCTGTCAGCGACCATCACTCCGCAGAACTCCGGCGCCACGGAGCCGGAGGAGCCCGAAGAGCCCACGGCCGTCTCGATCGCCGAGGTGCAGGGCCAGGCCGACGTCTCGCCGTTGAACGGACAGAACGTCACGGTCGAGGGTGTCGTCACGGGCGATTACCGCACCGGCGGATACAAGGGCGTCTCGATCCAGACTCCGGGGTCCGGCGGCGACGCCGACGCGACTCCTGGTGTCTCGGACGGCGTCTTCGTGTACCTGAACGCGCTCGCTCCGACGCTCGCGATCGGCGATCTCGTCTCCGTCACCGGCACGGTCAGCGAGTACTACGGGCAGACGCAGATCAACCCGGCATCCGTGTCGGACGTCGCCGTCGTCACCGCCGGTGCGGGCGTGCCGGCCGCGACCCCGCTCGCGGACACCGTCACGGGCGCCGACCGTGAGGCGTACGAGAACATGCTCGTCGCGCCGACGGGGTCGTACCTGCTCGCCTCCAGCCACCAGCTGTACAACTACGGCACGCTGTGGCTGAACCCGGGCGAGCTGAACGTCAAGAGCACCGAGACCACGCGCCCCGGCGACGCCGCGAATGCGATCGCCGCCGAGAACCGGGCCGAGCGCATCCTCCTCGACGACGGATGGTCCGCCCAGGTCACCAGCAACGCGCACCCGGGCGAGCAGCCGTACTTCACGGCAGACACGGTGGTCCGCAACGGCGACGCCGTCGACTTCGCGGATGCCGGCTACGTGCTGCAGTACGGTTTCGATGACTGGAGGCTGCAGCCGGTCATCCCGATCGACGACGCGAGCGACGCGGGCTACAAGGCGAGCTTCACGGCGCAGAACCCCCGCACGGATGCCGCGCCGGAGGTCGGCGGAGACGTGCAGGTCGGCGCCTTCAACGTCTACAACTACTTCACGACGCTGTCCGGCGAGAACCCGGATGCCCGCGGCGCCGAGACGGCCGAGGAGTTCGCGATCCAGAAGTCGAAGATCGTCACCGCGATCAATGCGCTGGGTGCGGACGTCGTCTCGCTGATGGAGATCGAGAACTCGATCCACTTCGGCAAGCCGGCGGATTCGGCGCTGGCCGATCTCGTCGACGGTCTCAACGCGGATGCCGGTTCCGAGGTGTGGGCGTACGTGCCGACGCCGTCCGCGCTGCTCGAGACCGACACCGACGTGATCACGAATGCGATCATCTACAAGAAGGACGCCGTGACGCCGGTCGGCGACAGCGCCACTGTCGTCGACGAGACCGTCTGGGGCAATGCCCGCGAGCCGATCTCGCAGACGTTCGACGCGGACGGCAAGATCTTCTCGGTCGTCGCGAACCACTTCAAGTCGAAGTCGCCGCCCACCGGCGGAGGGGCGGAGCCGGCGGACGGGCAGGGCTTCTTCAACGCAGACCGTGTTGCACAGGCGCAGTCGCTCCTGGCCTTCACCCAGACCATCGCCGAGACGAGCGGCAGCGATGACATCCTGCTGCTCGGCGACTTCAACGCGTACGGCCAGGAGGACCCGATCGACGTGTTCGCGCAGGCCGGCTGGACCGACCTGGTTCCGGCGAAGGCCGCAGGCCAGCACACCTACACGTTCGACGGCGAGCTCGGCTCGCTCGACCACGCGATCGCGTCCCCGTCTCTGACGGCATCCGTGACCGGCACAGCGGTGTGGGGCATCAACTCGCCGGAGTGGAGCGACCGCGGCTACGCGTTCGGCGCCACCGAGGCGGGTACGCCGTTCCGCTCCAGCGATCACGACCCGGTCATCGTCGGCATCTCGAGCGAGATTCCGCCGGTGTCGATCGACATCGTCACGATCAACGACTTCCACGGTCGGATCGAGGCGGACGGTGCAGCGGCGGGTGCCGCCGTGCTCGCCGGTGCGGTGCAGCAGCAGCGCGAAGCGAACCCGAACACGGTGTTCGCCGCAGCGGGAGACCTGGTCGGCGCCTCGACGTTCACGTCGTTCATCCAGGATGACAACCCGACGATCGACGCGCTCAACGCTGCGGGGCTGGATGTCAGCGCCGCGGGCAACCACGAGTTCGATCAGGGCTGGGAGGACCTCGAGGGCCGCATCCAGGACCGTGCGGACTGGGAGTACATCAGCGCCAACGTGTTCGTGACCGAGACGGGCGAGCCCGCGCTCGCTCCGGCCTGGGTCGCCGAGCTGGACGGCGTCAAGGTGGGCTTCATCGGGGCTGTCACCGAGGAACTCGATTCCCTCGTGTCGCCGGACGGCATCGCCGAGCTCGAGGTGCGCAGCATCGCCGACTCGGTCAACGCCGTCGCTGATGACCTCACCGACGGTGAGGCCGCGAACGGCGAGGCCGATGTGCTGATCCTCCTCGTCCACGAGGGGGCGACCAGCACGGACGTCGCGAGCATCACTCCGGAATCCGCTCTGGGCGAGATCGTCGCCGGTGTGGACGACAGCGTGAGCGCGATCGTCTCGGCCCACACGCACCTCGCGTACAACCACGTGATCGACGGTCGGCCCGTCGTCTCGGCCGGTCAGTACGGCGAGAACTTCGGTCTGATGAATCTGCAGGTGGATGCCGAGACGAAGGAGCTCGTCTCGATCACGAACGAGATCAAGCCCCTCACCGAGGCCGGCAAGCCGCTGTACCCGGCTGTCACCGACGTGCAGGCGATCGTGGACGCGGCCAAGGCCGAGGCCGACGTGCTCGGTGCCGAGAAGGTCGGCGAGATCACGGCGGACTTCAACCGCGCTCGCCAGTCGACCGGTTCCGAGAACCGCGGTGGCGAGTCCACGATCGGCAACTTCGTCGCCGACGTGCAGAAGTGGGCCACCGGAGCCGACATCGCCCTGATGAACCCGGGTGGAATCCGGGCCAACCTCGCCTACGCGAGTGCCGGTGCGGCGGACCCCGACGGCAACGTCACCTTCCGCGAGGCGGCGACGGTGCAGCCGTTCGCCAACACGCTCGTCACGCTTGATCTCACCGGAGCTCAGCTGAAGGCCGTGCTCGAAGAGCAGTGGCAGCCCGCAGGGGCGAGTCGTCCGTTCCTCAAGCTCGGCGTCTCGAAGGGTCTGGCGTACACGTACGACCCGACCGCGGCGGCGGGGGCGCGGATCATGTCGATCACGCTCGACGGAACGCCGATCGACCCGGCGGCGACGTACACGGTGGCGGCGAACTCGTTCCTCGCGGCCGGCGGAGACAACTTCGCCACGTTCGCCGACGGAACGAACAAGGCCGACACCGGCAAGGTCGATCTCGCGTCGATGGTCGACTGGTTCGACGCGAACGGCACTGCCGCGCCCGATCTCGCCCAGCGTGCGGTCGGCGTGACGCTGAGCCCCGCGGATGCGGACGGCTACAGCGCCGGCGACCAGGTGACGATCGCTCTCTCCTCGCTGAACTTCAGCGCGGGCGAGGCGAACGGGGCCGAGGTCGCGGTGTCGCTCGGCGAGACCGCACTCGTGTCGGGGCAGATCGATCCGACGATCGTCGACACGACCGACGAGGTCGGCCGGGCGAGCCTGACGTTCACGGTGCCGGATGGGGTGTTCGGCGAGCAGTCGCTCACCGTATCCGTCGCCGACACCGGAACGAGCGTCCAGGTGCCGTTCACGATCGCAGGCTCCGAGCCGGTCGAGTTCGCCGGCACCATCGAGGCGCCCAAGAAGGTCTCGGTGGGCAAGAAGCTCAGCATCTCCGGTGCCGACTTCGAGCCGGGGGAGACGGTCACGGTCCGACTGCAGCCCAAGAAGGGCGCGGCGATCGACCTCGGCGAGGTCGTCGTGGGCGAGGACGGATCGTTCCAGGCATCCGTCACCGTGCCGAAGGGCACTCAGCCGGGCAAGTACACCGTCGAGGTCTCGCAGGCCGATGGTGACAGCGCGACGGCGACCGTCACCGTCAACCGGGGCGGCGGCGCGGTGCGCGACATCCTGGACTGGATCTGGGATCTGATCACCGGTTGGTTCTGATCCCCTGAACCGCAACGGAGGCCGTCGGGAGCGATCCCGGCGGCCTCCGTCGTGCACCAGGGTCAGACGGCCCAGGCGAAACCGTCCGGATCGGTGATCTCGGCGTCGGTCCCGTTGATCACCAGGCGATGCGAGCCGCCGCCATCGGCGGCGATCCCCGCCGACTTCGCGAGAGCTGCGCGCTTGTACAGGCCCAGGCCGATCGAGCCCTCCGGAGTGTCGAAGTCCACGTAGCTGCCGAAGCTCTTCTTCACGGCGAAGCCGCGTTCGGTATAGAACCGCTTGCTCTCGGCGACGTTCTCGGCGCCGAGCAGCAGGACGATGTCGTCGATGGTCCGGCTCGCAGGCTTCACGTCCTTCTTGCTCGAGGTCGCGATGTTCCACACGGCGCCGTCCGGAGCCTGCACGGAACCGCCGAAGCCCCAGAGCGACTTCGCGGCCGGCTTGAGGACCGTGGCGCCGGCGGCGATCGCGTCATCCAGCAGCAGCACGGCGTCGGCGGGCTGGGCGACGATCAGCGAGAGCGTGAATCCGCGGAACCCGGCGGTCGCGGCATCCGATTCGCGCAGGCGGAGGCGATCTCCGAGGCCGAAGACGCGCGAGTAGAAGTTCTGAGCCGCCGCGAGGTCGGCGACTTCGAGGGTGAGGGTGTCGATGCTGTTCATGTGCTTCACGCTACGAGCGCGAGGCGGAGGTGCGCTTCTCGATTCCTGACCCATCGTGCTGGTTGTGTTTATGTTGGTTTGTGTTGTACTCTGTGGGAATCGTTCACGGGCAATGGAGTCGATATGTACGCAATGGAGCGCCAGCAGGCGATCGAGCAGATCCTCCTCGCTGAGGGACGGATCGCCGTGGTCGATCTCGCTCGTCGATTCGACGTCACGACCGAGACCGTCCGGCGGGACCTCGCAGCGCTCGAGGAGACCGGCGTTCTCGTCCGAGTGCACGGCGGCGCCGTCGCGAAGGGCGCCGACAGCATGCGCGAATCGACGGTCCTCGAGCGGGCCGGCAGCCGGGGCCAGGCGAAGAGCGCCATCGCCGCGCGGGCACTGACCGCATTGGGCGAAGACTTCCGAGGGTCGGTGTTCATCGACGCGGGTACGACCACCGCCGCCGTCGCCGACGAGCTGGCCCGACGGCTCGGCACCCGCCACGGCGATGCGCAGGAGCGTATCGAGGCTGTCACCCACTCGCTGACGATCGCCCCGACGCTCGCGGCGGCCGACGGCGTCTCGCTGAGCGTGATCGGTGGACGCATCCGCGGCATCACAGCCGCAGCCGTCGGTGCGGACACCGTCGCCGCGATCGGACGGCTGCGTCCGGATGTGGCGTTCGTCGGAACGAACGGCGTCTCCGCTGCCTTCGGTCTCAGCACGCCGGATCCGGACGAGGCATCCGTCAAGTCCGCCATCGTGCGCGCCGCCCGCCGCGTGATCGTGGTCGCCGACGCGAGCAAGCACGAGACCGATCTGCTGGTCAGCTTCGCCGCATTGAGCGACATCGACGTTCTCGTCACGGACGCCGACCCGCCCGGCGAGCTCGCCGCGGCGCTCCGGGATGCCGGAGTCGAGGTGTGGCTCGCATGATCGTCACCCTGACCGCGAACCCCGCACTCGATCGGACGATCACGCTCGCCGCCGCGCTTCGGCCGGGCGAAGTGCAGCAGGCGCTGGCGCTGCGCGAGGATGCCGGCGGCAAGGGCGTCAACGTCTCGCGTGCCATCGCCGCCGCAGGGCTCGACACGGTCGCCGTCCTGCCGATCGCGGCGGATGACCCGTACCGCGGAGTCCTGCAGGCCTCCGGCATCCCGATCCGCGCCGTCCTCGTGGCGCACCATGTGCGCACCAACACGGCGATCACCGACCCGCTCGGAGAGACGACCAAGCTCAATCTGCCCGGTGCCGCGCTCACCGCTGATGAGGCGGACGCACTGATCGCCGCGGTCGTCGAGGCGAGCGGCGAGGCGGACTGGCTCGTGCTCGCCGGCTCGCTTCCGGCCGGCGTCGCCGACACGTTCTACGTCGACGTGATCGCGGCGGTTCGGGCGCGGTGGGCGACGGACGCACCGCGCATCGCGGTCGACACGTCCGGCGGAGCCCTGCGCGCGGTGGTCGCGCACGGGGCAGCGGACCTCATCAAGCCGAATGAGGACGAGCTCGCCGAGTTGACCGGCACCACCAAGCCCGCGGAGAAGGATCTCATCGCGTCCGCGCACGTCTCGGCGCGCAGGATCGTCCCCGACCGCGTCGCCGCGGCGCTCGTGACGCTCGGCGGTGCCGGCGCCGTGCTGGCCACGGCCGATGGCACCTGGTCCGCCGGCGCCCCCCGTATCCGCGTCGCGAGCACAGTCGGCGCAGGCGACAGTTCCCTCGCCGGCTACCTCATCGCCGACGCGTCCGGCGCGGATGCCGCGGATCGCCTGCGCTCCGCGATCCGCTACGGAGCCGCTGCCGCATCCCTGGGCGGCACGCAAGCACCGGCACCTGCCGATCTCGGCACGGATGCCATCCCTGTCCGATCCCTGTAATCCCACCACTGGAGGTCATCGTGTCCGAGACCATCACCGCCGAACTCGTCAGCATCGACGCTGACCTCGGCGCAGACAAAGCCGCCGTCATCCGCGCTCTCGCCGAACTCGTGAGCGCGCAGGGCCGCGCGGGCAGCGCCGAGCAGCTGTTCGCCGATGCCTGGGCGCGCGAGGAGAAGGACGAGACCGGCCTGCCCGGTGGCATCGCCATCCCGCACGCCAAGAGCGCGACGGTGACGACCCCGTCGCTGGCGTTCGCCCGGCTGCGTCCCGGGGTCGATTTCGGGGCACCGGACGGGCCGGCCGACCTCGTCTTCCTGATCGCGGCGCCCGACACCGCCGCCGAGGCGCACCTGGCGATGCTCTCGAAGCTCGCACGCAGTCTCATGCAGGACGACTTCACCGGCGCGTTGCGCGCCGCAGGGACGCCGCAGGACGTCGTCGCGATCGTCGACGCCGCCATCGGCGATGATCCGGATGCCGCGGCCGCCGCCGCTCAGCCCGCCGACGCAGCCGAAGCCCCGACCGCGCCGAAGGCCGCCGCCACGGCCGTCACCGCACCGAGGGCGCGCATCGTCGCCGTCACCGCGTGCGCCACCGGCATCGCGCACACCTTCATGGCTGCGGATGCGCTCACTGCCGCCGGACGCGCGGAAGGCGTCGACCTGGTCGTCGAGCCGCAGGGTTCGAGCGGGTACAAGGCGCTGCCGCAGAATGTGATCGAGGAGGCCGACGCCGTGATCTTCGCAGTCGATGTGGACGTGCGCGAGCAGGACCGCTTCGCAGGCAAGCCGGTCGTGCGCTCCGGCGTGAAGCGCGGCATCGAAGAGCCGAAGCAGCTCATCGCCGAGGCCATCGCCGCATCGAAGGACCCGTCGGCCGCCCGCGTCTCCGCGGCCAGCGGCGCACGCACGGCCTCGGCATCCGCGGCCGCTCCGCAGTCGGCCGCGGCCCGGATCCAGCGGATCCTGCTGACCGGCGTCAGCTACATGATCCCGTTCGTCGCGGGCGGCGGTCTGCTGATCGCTCTCGGGTTCCTGTTCGGCGGCTACGAGGTCAACCAGGACAATCAGGCGTTCACAGTCGTCCTCGAGAACGCACTGTGGACGCTTCCGGCCGGCGGGCTCGGGCAGTACATCGGTTCGGTGCTGTACGTCATCGGCGCCACCTCGATGGGCTTCCTCGTCTCGGCGCTCGCCGGATACATCGCGTTCGCGATCGCCGACCGGCCGGGCATCGCGCCGGGATTCGTCGCCGGTGCCGTGGCCGTGCTCATGAACGCCGGTTTCATCGGCGGCATCATCGGCGGCCTCCTCGCGGGATACGTCGCGTGGGCGATCGGGCGCATCGACGCGCCGCGCTGGCTGCGCGGCCTGATGCCCGTCGTGATCATCCCGCTGGTCGCGTCGATCGTGGCATCCGGGCTGATGCTGCTGTTCCTGGGGCGCCCCATCGCATCGCTGATGCAGCTGCTCAACGATTGGCTGACCGGTCTCGCCGGCACCTCGGGCATCGTGGTCGTCGGCGTCATCCTCGGTCTCATGATGTGCTTCGACCTCGGCGGACCCGTCAACAAGACGGCGTACGCCTTCGCGACCGCGGGGCTCGCCGCGGCATCCGCGGACAATCCGACGCCGTACCTGATCATGGCGGCCGTGATGTGCTCCGGAATGGTGCCCCCGCTTGCGATGGCGCTGGCATCGACCGTGCTCGATCGGAAGCTGTTCACGACGGTCGAACGCGAGAACGGCGTCGCCGCCTGGCTGCTCGGGGCCTCGTTCATCAGCGAAGGCGCGATCCCCTTCGCGGCGGCGGATCCGCTGCGCGTCATCCCAGCCTCGATGCTGGGCGGAGCGATCACCGGAGCGCTGAGCATGCTGTTCGGCGTGCAGTCGCTCGCACCGCACGGCGGCATCTTCGTGTTCTTCGCGATCAATCCGATCTGGGGCTTCCTGATCGCGCTCGCTGCGGGGACGATCGTGAGCGCGCTCGCCGTCGTCGGTCTGAAGCGCTTCGTGGCGCCCAAAGAACTCAGCGAGGCGACGGCCGCGCCCGTCGCCGCCTGACCATCAGCACCCACTGAACCATCACCGATTCACCGAAGGAGAACTGACATGACCGAACGACAGGCCACCATCGCCAGCAGCCAGGGACTGCACGCCCGCCCCGCGAAGCTCTTCGTGGCGGCTGTCCAGGAGAAGGGCATCCCGATCACGATCTCCGCCGCCGGCGGCGCCGAGCTGAATGCCGGGAGCATCCTGTCGTTGATGGGCCTCGGCGCGTCGCAGGGATCCGTCGTGACGCTGCGCTCGGATGCCGATGGGGCGGAGCAGGCGCTCGATGAGCTCGTGGCGCTGCTCGAGACGGATCACGACGCGGAGTGACCGCCGGAGGGCGGGTGTCCGGCGCGCCGGATGCCCGTCCGTCCCCGGGTAGACTGGACGCCATGCCCGAACCGAAAGCCGCCTCCTTCCCGAAGATCCGCGGGGCGCTGAAGTTCTACCAGATCGCGTCGATCATCACCGGTGTCATGCTCCTGCTGCTGCTCGCCGAGATGATCCTCAAATACAGCCCCACCCATGTCGAGCTCTTCGCCGGCGGTTCGGGCGGCTTCCTCTGGTTCGCACCGGTCATCGTCGGCGACGGATGCCAGTGGTACTCGCTGTTCGTTCCCGGCGGCATGGGGTGCGACCTCGAATCCACCGGTCAGACCGCCGGGGGAGTGAACCTCTCGCTGTTCGTGCTCGTCGCGCACGGCTGGTTCTACGTCGTGTACCTGTTCGCGTGCTTCCGGGTGTGGAGTCTGATGCGCTGGGCCTTCCCGCGGTTCATCCTGCTCGCACTCGGCGGCATCGTGCCGCTGCTGTCGTTCTTCATGGAGGCCAAGGTCTCCCGTGAGGTGAAGATCTACCTCGCTTCCCGTGAGGCGGCCATCGCCGCCTCGACCTCAGAAACCCAGGAGGCCGCGCGATGAGCGCTGACACCGCCCAGCGTCCCGTGCTCGTCGTCGACTTCGGCGCCCAGTACGCCCAGCTGATCGCCCGCCGCGTCCGCGAAGCGGGCGTGTACAGCGAGATCGTCCCGCACACGGTCACGGCTTCCGAGATCGCGGCGCAGAACCCGGTTGCGCTGATCCTGTCCGGCGGCCCGTCGTCGGTATACGAGGAAGGGGCGCCGGCACTGGACGGCGGCATCTTCGACCTCGGCATCCCGACCCTCGGCATCTGCTACGGCTTCCAGATCATGGCGCGCGCGCTGGGCGGCGAGGTCGCGAACACCGGCCTGCGCGAGTACGGCGCCACGGATGCCGCGCTCACCGGAGACGGGGGAGTCCTGCTCGGCGGACAGCCGAACACGCAGAACGTCTGGATGAGTCACGGCGATCAGGTCGCCAAGGCTCCGGAGGGCTTCGAGGTGCTGGCCTCCACGGACGCGACGCCCGTCGCCGCCTTCGCCAACACGGAGAAGTGCTTCTACGGCGTGCAGTGGCACCCCGAGGTCAAGCACTCCGATCACGGCCAGGAGGTCATCGAGAACTTCCTGCACAAGGCCGCGGGTCTCGCCGCCGATTGGAACAGCGGCAACGTCATCGAGGAGCAGGTCGCACGCATCCGCGAGCAGGTCGGCTCTGCCCGTGTCATCTCGGCGCTCTCCGGCGGCGTCGACTCCGCCGTCTCGACCGCGCTCGTGCACAGGGCGATCGGCGACCAGCTGACCGCGGTCTTCGTCGACCACGGGCTGCTGCGCAAGGGCGAGCGCGAGCAGGTCGAACAGGACTACGTCGCCTCGACCGGTGTCCGTCTGATCACGGTGGATGCCGCGGACACTTTCCTCGGCTTCCTCGCAGGGGTCACCGATCCCGAGGAGAAGCGCAAGATCATCGGGCGCGAGTTCATCCGCGCGTTCGAGAAGGTGCAGCGCGAGCTCGTCGCAGAGGCTGCGGCATCCGGCGAGCCGGTCAAGTTCCTCGTGCAGGGGACGCTCTACCCGGACGTCGTCGAGTCCGGCGGCGGCACGGGCACCGCGAACATCAAGTCGCACCACAACGTCGGCGGCCTCCCCGACGACCTCGACTTCGAGCTCATCGAGCCGCTGCGCACCCTGTTCAAGGACGAGGTGCGTCAGATCGGACGCGACCTGGGACTCCCCGAGGCGATCGTCGGCCGCCAGCCGTTTCCGGGCCCCGGCCTCGGCATCCGCATCGTGGGTGAGGTCACCGCTGACCGCCTCGAGCTTCTGCGTGAGGCCGACGCCATCGCGCGCGAGGAGCTGACCAAAGCGGGGCTGGACCAGCAGATCTGGCAGTGCCCCGTGGTGCTGCTCGCCGACGTCCGCTCGGTCGGCGTCCAGGGCGACGGCCGCACGTACGGCCACCCGATCGTGCTGCGTCCGGTGTCCAGCGAGGACGCCATGACCGCCGACTGGACGCGCCTGCCCTACGACGTGCTCTCGAAGATCTCCAACCGCATCACCAACGAGGTGCGCGAGGTCAACCGGGTCGTGCTCGACGTCACGTCGAAGCCGCCGGGGACCATCGAGTGGGAGTGATCTGATCACAGGAGCGGATGCCTCGGCATCCGCTCCTGTGTCGTTTTCGCGTCCCGTGCGCAACCCGGGCGTCGGAGAGATCCCGTGGGTCGGACGCGTGGATGGAATTGCGTCCGACGTCGGGTGCTTATCCGATCCGGGGATGCCCGCACACGTCTAGAAGCGGCGGCCGCCCGAGCGCCCGGAGGAGCGGCTTCCGCCGGACGAACGGCTCGAGGACGAGCGCGAGGACCCGCCCCACGAGGAGCGCGAGGACGAGGAACGCGACGAGCCGCCCCATCCGGACGAGCTGCCGCCGCCATCGCCCCCGCGCCCGAACGCGCCGGAGAGAGCGCCGAGTACGACGCCGCCGATGACGAACATCACGACGAGCCCTGGTTCGTCGCCGGCGATGCTCAGGCTGCTGACCAGTCCGACGGCCCCGCCGCCCACGCCGCCCCAGACGGCCTTCCCGCCACGGCCCTCATCCTCCTCGTAGGCGTACGTGCGCTTCCATTCCGATCGTCCGCTCGTGTCGGAGGACGGGGGATCGTACATGACGGCCGTGCGCTCGGTGGACGGCGAGGACCGGGCGAACCGTCGGCTCTCGGCGGCGACGGGAGAGGCGACGAGGCTCTGCACCTGCTCCGCGGCCGCGAGAGCGGATGCCGCGCGAATCTCCGCGTCATCGGTTCCGCCGGCCGCGAGCGCTTCGCTCAGCTGCCGCTGGGCGAAGTACAGGCGGCTCAGTGGGAACGAGCCCACCTGGCCCGGCCTGGCCTGCACCGAGAGCTCGGCGGCTCTCACGGCCGCCTTCGCCCTGTCGAGCATCGACGCTGGTGACTCGACAGCGCCTTCTGCCGGAGCATCCATCGCGCTGGTCCCTGTCGGCGCCCCGGCCCGCGCGGCGAGCGCGTCCGCCTCGGCGCCGACGGCATCCCGAAGATCCTTCGCCTCGGCGAGCAGCCGTTCGATCTCGTGCACGGCCGGGGTGATGGCCTTCGGTCTGCGGGATTCGACGGCCTTCCGCAGAGCGTCGAGCTGGACGTCGGCCGCATTCAGCCGAGCGCTGATCTCGTCAGGATTGTCCGCCACACCGGCGAGTTCGGCGGCAGTGAACGCCGTTGCGAGAGAAGCGAGACGATCGGTCGCTTCGCCCGCGAAGGCCGCGGCGGCTTCCCGTTCGGACCTCAGCCGGGCCAGTGTCTCCGCCGCTCCGTCCGCCAGGGCCCGAAGCGATGCCAGCTCCCGCTTGCGCCCCTCGAGGGCGCTGTCCACCTCGCGGCACAACCGGATGATCGTGTCCGTCCAGGAGCGGGTCTCGGAAGTGCTGTCCTCCTCGGCATCCTGAAGCTTCTCGAGCAGTTGGAAGGCCTCTTGCAGCCGGGACCGGCAGTCGGTCAGAACGGCGGCGAACTCGGCCGTCGTCTCCTCACCGAACTCCGCCGTCACGAAGCCGAGCTCCTGTTCGCTCGTGCGCACCGCCTCATCGGTCTGCACCAGCTGACGCGCGGCGCGCTTCTTCTGGCCCTCCAGCGTCCGCAGCTCAGCCGCCAGGGCCGCACGGCGTCGCAGGAACAGGACGAGCTGCGTCACGAGGAAGATGATCAGCGCGAGCCCGGCGAGCCCGAGCAACCAGACCCACCACGGCCAGGGGACCGTGTCGAACTCGTCGGCGACGTAATCGATTCCCCCCGCCCAGTCCTCGTCGGCGAGGTGGGAAGCGCCGAGTTCGTCCTCGATGTCGAGCACGCGCGCCTCGGAAAGCGGTCCTGCTTCGGGGCCGCCGTCGCCGTACTCCGCCGATATGGCGAGGCTGCGGCCGTCCGTGGCGATCGCCAGCAGATACTGGTCCGGCGCGAGGTTGTTGCGCAGCGCTGTCTCGTCCGCCCAGGTCAGGGCGTTGCCCGGATCCGAGAAGTCCGGAACGAGGACGACGAAGAGCTCCGGGCGGTCATCGGCGGCCGCGAGCTCGCCGAGCCGCTGTTCGAGTCGGGCCTCATCCGCATCGCTGAGCACGCCGGACACGTCCGTGATGTGCCCGTCGTCGAGGTCGAGAGGCGTTTCGGCGTGTGCGGCGGCGGCACCGCCGATGAGGCACCCGCTCAGCACGGCGGCCAGTCCCACGACAGTCGAACGTCGCATCCGATTCTTCATCGCATCCCCTCGGCAATTCGGCTCCGGGCAATCATGCCACGGGGCTGCGTCGCGCTCGGCGCGCGTGAGGTCTGACACATCTCAGAAGTTTTTCGGATGCCGTGTCGATCCGGCGTCTTCCCGTTCGACGTCTTCAGTGAGAGGGTCGGAACACGGCCCCACGATCGAGGAGAACCATCATGAAGTACATGCTGATCATGCGCGCGGACGACTCCGGCGTCGAGGCGTATCAGGAGATCCCCTTCGAGCAGATCATCGAGGCCATGGGGAAGTACAACGAGTCGATGATGAAGGCGGGAGTGCTCGTCGCGGGCGAAGGCCTGACCGATGCCGCCGAGGGCTTCGTCGTCGACTACTCCGCCGAGACGCCGCTCGTCACGGACGGCCCCTACGGCGAGACCAAGGAGCTGTTCAACGGCTTCTGGATCATCGAGGTCTCGTCTCGCGAAGAGGCCGTCGAGTGGGCCAAGCGCGCACCGCTCGGAGCCGGCGCGTTCCTCGAGGTGCGTCGCGTCACCGAGATGAGCGATTTCCCCGAGGACAACGAATGGATCCAGAAGGAAGAGGGCTGGCGCGAGGAGCAGGCGCAGCGCGCCCAGGGCTGACATGTCCGACAGCTCGCTCGCGCCGAGGGCGCACTCCGCGGAGAACGTGGAGCGCGCCCTCGCCGCCGTGTGGCGGATCGAGTCCGCCAAGATCACCGCGACCCTCACCCGCATGGTCGGGGATTTCTCGCTGGCCGAGGACCTTGCTCAGGAGGCGCTCGTCGAGGCGCTCAAGCAGTGGCCGTCCGAGGGGGTCCCGCGCAACCCGGCGGCCTGGCTCACGGCCGTGGCGAAGCGACGGGCGATCGATGCCTGGCGTCGACAGGAGCGCTTCGACGACCGCGTCGCCGCGATCGCGCACGACCTCGAGCGCGAACAGGCGGATGCCGTCGACGCCGACCCCTGGGACCCGGACGAGATCGATGACGACGTGCTCCGGCTCGTCTTCATCTCGTGCCACCCGGTACTCTCGCGTGAGGCGCAGGTGGCGTTGACGCTCCGCGTCGTCGCCGGGCTGTCGAGCGAGGAGATCGCGCGCGCGTTCATGATCCCGACCGCGACCGTGCAGCAGCGCATCGTTCGGGCGAAGAAGACCCTGGCTGCCGCGAACGTGCCGTTCGAGGTGCCCGCGCGGGAAGAGCAGCCCGCGCGCCTGGGCGCCGTGCTCGCCGTGCTCTACCTCATCTTCAACGAGGGGCATTCGGCGTCGAGTGGTCCGGATTGGATGCGCCCGGAGCTCAGCTTCGAGGCGATCCGTCTTGCGCGCGTCCTCGTGGCACTGCTGCCGAAGCACCGCGATGCGCACAGCGTCCTCGCTCTCATGGAGCTCACCGCGGCGCGCTTCCCCGCACGCGTGGACGCGAAGGGCGATCCGGTGCTGCTCGCCGATCAGGACCGCCGCCGCTGGGACCGAGGGCGCATCGCAGCCGGTCGTACGGCGCTCGCCCGCGCGGATGCTCTCGGCGCCCGCACCGCATACGGCCTGCAGGCGGCCATTGCGGAGTGCCATGCCGTCGCCGCATCCATCGACGAGACGGACTGGGACGGCATCGTCGTGCTCTACGAGGCCCTCGGCCGGATCGCGCCGTCACCGGTGGTCGATCTCAACCGCGCCGCCGCGATCGCGATGGCCACGGGCCCCGCATCCGCGTTGCGCGAGATCGACCGGCTCGCGGCATCCGGAGCTCTGAAGGGCTACCACCTGCTGCCGGCCACCCGGGGCGAACTCCTGCGGCGGATGGGAAGGGATGCCGAGGCGCGCGCGGAGTTCGCGGTCGCCGCCCGACTGGCGGGCAACGACCGCGAACGCGCCATTCTGGAGGCCAAAGCACACGGCTGAGCGATAGCGCAGTCCGTCCCGTGCGTCGGGCTTGGGTCAGTCGTTGACCTTCTGGCCGCGGCCGACGATGAGCCCGTAGATCAGCAGCACGATGATCGCGCCGCCGATGGCGAGCAACCAGGTGCCGAGATCCCAGAACTCGGTCAGCGGGCGATTCAGCAGCAGACTGCCCAGCCAACCGCCGAGGATCGCTCCGACGACGCCGAGGAGAAGAGTGACGAACCAGCCACCGCCCTGCTTGCCGGGCAGGATCAGCTTCGCGATCGCGCCAGCGATGAGTCCGAGCAGGAGGAATCCGAGGAAGCTCATGGTGTGCTCCTTTTCTGTAGTCGGTGTCCCCAGACTCGCGGGGGCGCGACTTCACGGCAACCCCTTGACAACGTGAACGACCCGCCTCCGAGGGGACGGGCCGTTCGATGCTTCGCCGAGAGCCGTGTCGGGCTCAGGCGCGGCTGAAGCGGATGGTGACGATCTGGAAGGGGCGCAGGTCGAGCCGCACGCCGTCATCGGCGACAGCGGAGCCGTCGGCGCTGACGTCGCGCTCGAGCAGGTCGGTCTGCCGCGCATCCGTGAAGGAGAATCCGGCGGTCAGAGTCGCGTGCGCCCGGGTGCCGAGCGCCTCGTACAGGCGCACGACCACGTCACCGCTGCCGTCCTCGGCGAGCTTGACCGCCTCGACGACGACTCCGGGGTTGTCGACGCGCATGAGCGGCTCGATCGCATCGACCCCGGCATCCGCGACACGACGCGGGGGAAGATTGATGTGGTAGCCCTCGGCGACCGACGTGGCGACATCCGCGCCGATCACGAGGCCGACCCGCACCACGTGGGAGCCCTCGTCCTGCGTCGGGTCGGGGAACAGTGCGGAGCGGATGAGCGACAGTCGGGCGATCGTGATCGTGCCGCCGCGCTCGTCGCGCTGTTCGCGGGTGATGTCGTGGCCGTAGGTCGAGTCGTTGACGATCGCCGCCCCGAAGTCCGGCTCGGCGACACGGATCCACCGGTGCGCGACGGTCTCGAACCGTGCGGCATCCCACGATGTGTTCGTATGCGTCGCCCGCTCGATGTGTCCGAACTGGATCTCGGACGTGGCGCGGTCGGTGTGCAGGTCGAGCGGGAAGGCGAACTTGAGCATCTTCTGCTTCTCGTGCCAGTCCAGCTCCAGGGCGAACGACAGGACGCGCGAGCCGGAGCGCAGACTGATCCGCTCGATCACCGTCGACGCACCGAACCGGCGCTCGACGACGATGGCCGAGCCCTCGACCGCGATCGACACGGCCTCCGTCAGGTCGGTGACGGTGTTGCGATAGTGGACGTCCACGTCCCAGGCATCCCACTGCGTCGGAGTGTCGCGGTGCAGCTGAAGCAAGCCGGCGGCCCGACCAGGGGCGACGACGTCTCGTCCCGTGCGAAGGTCGACGGCTGAGACGACCAGGCCGCGGTCGTCCACCGTCGCGCGGACGATGCCGTTGTCGAGCACCCATCCGGCGGCACCATCGCGGCGCGGCGCAGCGTCCTCGCCGCCATCCGCAACAGCGGCGCCGAGAGCGAGGACGCCCTGTCTGGCGTGCGGGGAGGCATTCGCGATGAGCGTCCGGTCGCCGTCCCCGGCAAGAGCGCGCAGGCTGCTGTCGATGATCTCCTCGAGCTCACGCGCCACGAACGCGTAGTTGCGCTCGGCGTCCTGGTAGACCCAGGCGATCGACGACCCGGGGAGGATGTCATGGAACTGCTGCAGCAGCACCGTCTCCCAGACCCGCTGCAGCCGCTCCGCGGGATAGGGGATGCCGAGGCGCACGGTCGCCGTCGCGGCCCAGAGCTCGGCCTCCCGCAGCAGATGCTCGCTGCGCCGGTTGCCTTGTTTCGTGGCGAGCTGGCTCGTGTACGTACCGCGATGGAACTCCAGGTAGAGCTCGCCCGACCAGACCTCCGGCCGGGGGTACTCGGCCTGGGCGGCCTCGAAGAAGGCTCGTGGGGTGCTGTGCACGACACGGGGCGATCCTTCGAGCGATGCGGTGCGGGAGACAGCCGCGGTCATCTCGCGCGTCGGCCCGCCGCCGCCGTCGCCGTAGCCGTACGGAAGGAGCGACACCGTGGCGCGCCCCTTGTCGGCGAAGTTGCGCTCGGCGTGGGCGAGCTCATCGGCCGTCACGCGGGAGTTGTAGGTGTCGACAGGTGGGAAATGCGTGAAGAGCCGCGTGCCGTCGATCCCCTCCCAGTCGAACGTGTGGTGGGGGAATCTGTTCGTCTCGTTCCACGAGATCTTCTGGGTCAGGAACCAGCGGATGCCGGCCGCCTTGGCGATCTGCGGCAGCGAACCCGAGTACCCGAACGAATCGGGCAGCCATGCCTCTGGTGTGTCGATCCCGAATTCGCGCAGGAAGAAGGACTTGCCTGCGACGAACTGGCGCGCCATCGCCTCGGAGCCGGGCATGTTGGTGTCGGATTCGACCCACATGCTTCCCACCGGGATGAACCTGCCCTCGGCCACGCGGGCGCGGATCCGGTCGAACAGGTCGGGGTAGTACTCCTTGATCCACGCATACTGCTGCGCGCTCGAGGCGACGAAGACGAAGTCGGGGTCCTCATCCATGAGCGACAGGACGTTCGAGAAGGTCCGCGACACCTTGCGGACGGTTTCGCGCACCGGCCACAGCCAGGCGGAATCGATGTGCGCGTGGCCGACGGCATGCAAAGTGTGAGCGGAGGCGGATGCCGGCTTCGCCAGCACCGGGGCGAGAACCTCGCGCCCGGAGGTCGAGGTCCCGGTGACGTCATCGGGGTCGACGAGGTCGATCATCCGCTCCAGTGCGACGAGGATCTCGGCGCGCCGAGGGGAGCCGTCGTCCAACTGCTCGGCGAGACCGCGCAGTGCGAGCGTGTCGGCAAGCAGGTCGGTCACCTCGAGGTCGCGCAGGCGCACGTCGAGTTCGCGGAGCGTGTAGATCGGCGCGGTGCCGACGGTCGCGAGATCGCCGACCGGGGTCGGATCGAATGTGAAGAGGCTCCCGACATCCGGATTGGAGGCCGCCTCGATGTACACATCGATATCGCCCGCCTGGTCCACGGCTTCCGCGACGGCATTGTTGAGCGGCGCGATTCCTCGGACCGGCCGGCCGGCGACATCCCACACCATGGCTTCGCACTGGAAACCCGGCTGGCCCTGGGTGAATCCGAGGTCGACGACGACCTCGGGTCGCGTACGCGGAGGCAGGGATCCGTCCGGCCCTCGCCACGACTCCGGTACGGAACCGCGTACGCGGAACCAGGTCGTCCCCCAGGGGCGCCCCCAGAGATCGCCTGGTGCGATCGGAGAGTACACGCCCTCCGCGGCCTCGGCGAAGGAGACGGGTTCGCCGGCCGCTTCCCAGCGCGTCGCCGCAATCGGTGCGGATGCGCGATAGACGTGCGGCTGCAGTCGCTCGCGGATGAAGCGGTCGACGCGGAGGAGGGCAAGGCGAGAACGGTCATGCATGAGGATGAAGAGCTTTCTGAGAGGAGAGGACCGGGTCAGCCCTTGACGGAACCGGCGAGTGCGAAGGACGAGCCGGACAGTTTCTGGACGATGACGTACAGGATGACCATCGGCGCGGCATACAGCACGGAGTAGGCCGCGAGCTGGCCGTACGCGATCGTGCCGTACTGCCCGAAGAAGTTGAAGATCGATACGGCGGCCGGAAAACGATCCGACGTGAACAGGAGGACGAACGGGACGAAGAAGTTCCCCCAGGCGCCCGTGAACACGAAGATGAACACCACGCCGATGCCGGGCCTCATGAGGGGAACGACGATGCGCGCGAGCGCTTGCATCGAACTGGCGCCGTCGACCCAGGCCGCCTCCTCGAGGGAGATCGGCACCGAGTCCATGAAGTTCTTCAGCATCCAGATCGCCATCGGCAGGGACGTCGCCGACATGAAGACGATGACGCCCCACGTGGAATCGAGGATGCCGAAGGCCACGAACAGCGAGTACACCGGGACCATCATGGCCGTGATCGGCAGGCCAGTGCCGAACAGGATCGCGTACATGAACGGCTTCTGGTAGCGCGCCGCATACCGCGAGAGCGGATAGGCCGCCAGCAGCGAGACGATGACCGTGATGACCGCCGTGCCGAGCGATATCAGCACTGAATTGAGCAGCGGGAGCCACGCGAGCTCCCAGGTCATGACGCTCGTGTAGTTCTCGAGCGTCCAGGTCTCCGGGATCCGCATCGAGACGGTGGCATTCGCGTCGAACGAGGCGAAGACGACCCACAGGAGCGGGACGAGGAAGAGCACGCCGATGACGCTCAGGATGAGGGACATCGTCACCGTCTGAGCGCGCTTGCGCGGCGCCGACACGCTGAGCGATGTGCTCCCTCGGGTGAGGAGCGTGCGCGTCTCCGTCATTGCTTGCGAGGCCATATCAGTCCACCTCCGGCTTGAGCACTCGAATGTAGATGATGGAGAACACCGCGCCGATGAGGAGGGTGACGGTGGCGATCGCCGTGCCGTACCCGACCTGGGCGAACTTGAACGCCTCCTGGTATGCGAGCACGGGCAGCGTCGCGGAGGCTGTGCCGGGGCCGCCACCGGTCATGACCCAGATGAGGGTGAACACCCCCAGGGTCTGGAGTGTCGTCAGCAGGAGATTGGTGGAGATCGAACGGCGGATCACAGGCAGCGTCACCTGGGTGAATCGCTGCCAGGCGGATGCGCCGTCGATGGTCGCGGCCTCGATGAGATCGGGCGGCACCTCGGCGAGTGCCGCGTTGTACACGAGCATCGAGAACGCCGTCCCCCGCCAGATGTTCGCGATGATGACCGACAGCATGGGGAGGTGGTAGAGCCAAGCGGTCTGCTCAGCGCCGAACCAGCTCAGCGCCGCGTTGAGCGTGCCGTCCTTCGAGAAGAAGGCGTAGAGGGCGAATGCCGCGACGATCTCGGGAAGCACCCAGGCGAGGACGACGATTCCGCTGACGAGGGAGCGCACGACCGTCGAAGAGGTGCGCATGAGCACGGCCAGGAGCATCCCGAGCACGTTCTGGCCGATGACGGCGGATGCGAGGACGAACACGACCGTGAGGACGAGTGCGTTCCAGAAGTCGGCGGAGCCGAACAGCTCGATGTAGTTGTCGAGCCCGATGAACTGCGGGTTCGCGGCGCGCGGGCCGGTCAATGCGCGGTCGGTGAGAGAGCCGTACAGCGAATAGACGATCGGGCCGAGCATGAAGGCGGCCAGCAGCAGCACGGCGGGAACGAGCGGCAGCAGGCGGACGAGGGCGAGGCCGGGGCCGCGGGGGGGGGGGGGGGGGGGGGGGGGCCCCCCCCCCCCCCCCCCCCCCCCCCGGGGGGGGGGGGGGGGGGGGGGAGTCCCCCGCGGGGGGGGGTTTGGGGGCGCCGGCGGGCGGCG
>NZ_JBNPVV010000006.1:0-285751 GCF_050434165.1 Microbacterium sp. ZKA21 | reverse complement strand
TGGGACACCCCCCCCCGCCCCCCCCCCCGGGGGGGGGGGGGGGGGCGGGCCCCCCCCCCCCCCCCCCGGGGGGGGGCGCCCCCCCCCCCCCCCCCCCCCCCCGGGGGGGCCCCCCCCCCCCCCCCCCCCCCCCCCCCCCCCGCGGCTCCTCGTCTAGGAAGTCGATGTCGGACGGTTCACGCTCAGCGCGAACCTCAGGACGTTCTTCGCCGCCCGCTGCATCTCGCCGAGGGTTATCCCTTCGGGGTGCGCAAAAGAAGTCAGGAGCGAAGAATCTGCTTTGTCCCGCTTCAGCCCGCGCATGGCACCTGGCATGAGAACGTCGACCTGCGCACGGACCCGATAGGCATTGTCTCGCAGCCCGGGGAAGTCGGGGTCTTTCGCTCGCTGCATCCACCAGTCGGTGATGACGACGCCCTCGTAGCCCCACTCGTCGCGAAGAATCGTCGTGACGAGATCGTCGTTGTAGTGAGCCCAGACGCCATTGATCTTGTTGTACGCCGTCATCAGAACACGGGGATGAGATTCCGTGACACAGATCTCGAAGCCGCGCAGGTAGATCTCCCGCAATGCTCGCTGCGAGACCCGTGAGTCGTTCCGATTTCGATTCGTCTCCTGGTTGTTGCCGGCGAAGTGTTTGGGACAAGCGGCGACGCCGACGGACTGAATCCCCGTCACGATAGCCGCCGCTGTCTTGCCCGTCACCAGCGGATCCTCCGAGAAGTATTCGAAGTTCCGCCCGCAGAGAGGGTCGCGCTGGATGTTCATGCCGGGGCTGAGAAGCACATCGCTCTTCTTGCGGATCATCTCCTGGCCATGGGCTTCGGACAGCTCTTCGAGAAGAGAGGTGTTCCAGGTGGAGGCCAGTGCGGTACCGCACGGCAACAGGGATGCATAGGCGGACAAGCGGATCCCAGACGGGCCGTCGGTCGTGGTGATCGCCGGCACGCCCTTGTCGCGGAGGGACTCGATCGTCCCGCCGAAGACGCCGGCGTTCCCTGGTGTGCCCAAGGGGCTGTTCATGATCAGATCCCCGCGGGTGAGCGCCTCGAGCTCGTCCGGGCTGAGCTGGGCGATGAACTGCTCAAGCGTTGCGGTCCCCTCACGCACGTCGCGAAACGTGAGACCGGCATCAGACGTGATCGAAAACTCGGCAGGCAGACGCGTCTCCACTCGCGATCTCCGATCGGAACGGGCACGACGAGGAGTCGGCTCCCATGCCAGCACGGGACGCTGCTCCCCGTCCCTCACCACTGTCATCCGTTCGAAGGGATGAGCCGGGTCCGGCGCACATGCTTCGGTGAGCTGACGGGTCACGGTCATCGCCGGAACGGTGTGCGCGCCGATCCGACGCGCAGACCGCACATCGACGCCGACGAAGATCTCGTACTCGCCGGGCTCGAGGACGTAGGCATCGGGATGACCACTGGCCCCAGCATCGTCGAACGATGCCATCTGCGAGATCGGGAACTCGACCGTCATCGACTGGGATTGCGATGGTTCGAGCAGAGATGTCTTGGCGTACGCAGCGAGCTGACGAGCGGGCTTTGCGAGACCGCCACCCGGTGCTCGGAAATAGACCTGGACGACTTCCTTGCCTGCACGCGCGCCGGTGTTCTTGACCGTCGTGGTGATTCGGATCGTGTCGTTTTCGATCGAGAGCGCGGGCGACAACACGAAAGTCGTGTAGCCGAGCCCGAATCCGAAGGGGAACAGAACCCGCTCCGGGGCGAACGTCTCGAAGTACCGGTATCCGACGAACACGTCTTCCGCGTAGTTGTTGAACGAGCGATGGCCGAAGTTCTCCGATGTGGGGTAATCCTGGTATCGAGCGGCGACGGTGGCGGTCAGTCTCCCGCTCGGGTTGACCGCTCCGGAAAGGACGTCTGCGACGGCGTTGCCCGCTTCCATCCCACCCTGCCATGCGAGGACCACTGCGGCGATGCGGTCACCGAACTCGTCGAGCCATCCGAGATCAACGATGTTGCCGCAGTCGAGCACGACGATCGTCTGCTCGAACGATGCGGTGACCTGGGTGATCATGGAGCGCTCATCGTCGGTGAGGTAGTAGCTGCCCGCCTCGAGCTTGTTCTCTCGCGATTCACCGGCCGCGCGTCCGATGACGACGATCGCGGCGTCCGTGCGGGTCGCGGCCGAGCTCACCACCTCGTCGTCGAGCGGCATTTCGGGAAAACTGAAAGGCCAGTGCCCCCAGAACCCTTCGTCGACAGGATGCGCGGCGGTCCAGTCGCGGTAGACCGACGCAAGGTCACCATCCACCGCGATGTCGCTGTCTGTCAGCGCATCGAGGAGGTTGCGGCGGTAAGGAGATTTCACATCGCCTCCCGAACCGTAGCCGACGACGAGGTAGTCGACCTGCGTGCGACCGAACACGGCCACTCGGCGCCCCGAAAGAGGCAAGACTCCGTCGTTCTTGAGGAGCACGATCCCCTCCCCTGCGGCCTCGCGGCACAGCGCAGTCAGATGTGGATCGAGGGTGGGATCGGGATCCTCCAACTCCGACGACGACTGCGAGAGTCGGTCGACGATCTTCCGGAGGACAGAGTCGCGAAACTTCTCCAGCTTGCGCGGCATGACGCGGGCCTTTCTGATCATCGCGCTCATCATCGAGGCTGAACAGCGATCTGGAATACGCAACTCGGTCGGCTGCGGATCTGTTCTACTTCCGCAAGATTACCGTAAATCTAACTACGCCAATATTTTTGCGACAGCAGAATACGATCTGCTCTCCGAGCGAAGATCACGCACCGAGGACCTCCCGATTCTCAGCGCAGTGAGCTGTTCGCGACCGACCGTCATATGATCGGTAGCACCGACTGACGAGGCAGGAAAGCCAGATGACAGAGACCGTGTCCAAGAAGCGTGGACCGTACGCGAAGAGCGCGAGAACCCGCCAGCGTGCAGTCGAGGCGGCAATCGAGCTCTTCTCGGTGACCGGGTTCCACGGCGCGACACTCACTGATGTCGCAGACAAACTCGAAATGACCCTCACGGGCCTACAGCACCACTTTCCTGATAAGGATTCTCTGCTGGCCGCAGTACTGGCCGAACGCGACAGGCGGTCTCGCGAAGAGACCCCGATACTCCCCGACGAGGATGCGACCGAGAAGTTCATCGAGATAGCCCTCCGCAACCAGAGCCAGCCTCTGCTCACCGAGCTCCACACTGTGCTCTCCGCCGAGGCGACTGATGCAGGCCACCCCGCCCACGATTACTTCATCGAACGCTATGCGCGAGAGCGTGCGGCTGGCGCACGCTACTTCCAACGTCTCATCGACGAGAAGAAGCTCGGCGACGGGGCTGCCCCGGAGTCCCTCGCGTCGCTCCTCATCGCTCTCTCAGACGGCCTTCAGCTGCAGTGGCTGCTCGATCCCGGCTCCGTCGATGTAGAGCAGCAGCTGCGGCAGTTTCTCAACGTCGCCATTCCCGCCCTCTCCGGGGCCGAGGCGGCAACAGTCCGTGACGCGCAGCACGTGGGGAACCTACCCTCATCGTGACGAGTCGATGACCCGCCGGCCGGATCGCGTTCGAGATCCGGCTGAGTCCGGCCGTCCGGGTGATCTTCGAGCCTTCGAAACCCACCCGGACCAGTCGATCAGCGTGCGCCGCGCACCATGCGGATGGTGAATCCCCCGATGAGAGCGGCCACGCCGCCTGCGATGTAGAGGACCGGATAGCCCCCGAGAGCGGTGAAGGCACCGACGGCGATGATCGCGGGGGCGATGCTCGCTCCGAGCGACCTCGGAAGTTGGTCCGCGATGCCGATGATGGCCATGAACTTGGCGGCATGCGCGTTGCCGCCGGGGAGCACGGACATGACAAGGGCGCCGTCGGTCGGGATGAAGAGTCCGACTGAGAGTGCGAGGAGCGTGGTTCCGATGAAGAAGATGTTCGGCGTCGGCGAGAAAGCGACGATGATCGCTCCGGCACTGAGGATTGATGCGGCCACCATCACCATCGCCTTGCGGCTGGGCACCTTGTCGGCCAGGAAGGCGCCGATGAGAGTGCCTGCGGCAGTTCCGGCGAGGCTGATGATCGAGTTCAGGGCGATGAGCGGAGGCAGTTCCTCTGCAGATACGCGCAGCTCATCGGTGAGGAAGTACACCGCGAACGTGGTGCAGAACGCGATCCCCAGAGTGAAGATGAAGCGGCTGACGAAGACCCAGGAGAAGTCGGGAGCGCTCTTCGGATTGAACCGGTATCCGCTGAAGGCGTTGGCGAGAAGCGACTGCTTCGGCACATCTGCTCGATCGAGGTGACGGTCCTGGATCAGCGGAACCGCGATCAGGTAGCAGACCGTCAGGACGCCGGCTCCGACACCGAAGAGGGCGAATTGATTGCTGAGAAGCATCGGTCCGATGATCGATGCGGTGAGTCCGGCCAGCGACCCGGTGAGAGCTTTGAACCCGAGGATCTTTCCGCGCGATCGATCAGGAAAGGAATCGGGGATGACGGCGAAGGACGACGCTCCGGAGATCGATGAGCCGATCGCCATGAAAAAGGTCCCGAGGAAGATCATCGGAACGTTCGTCGCGAGGCCCAGGATCACGAGGCCTACGACGATGCTCGTTCCACCGATCGCAATGCCGGGGCGACGCATGCCGAATCGCGAGGTGGTCCGATCGCTCAGCGCCCCGAAGAACGGAGCGAGCGCCATTCCGAGGAATGCCTGAAGACCCAGCACGGCACCCAGTACGACATCCTTTGATTCCGGCGTGATCCGCGCGATGACGACGGGGAGCGCGACCATCGCCGGCATGAGAGTGCCGAAGCCGATGCCCAGCGCGATCAGCAGGACGGCGACGACGTTGCGGGCTGGTGCGCGCTTCTGCTCGTCGGCCTCGGCGCCGAGGCCGTCCGCCAGACCGCCCGCCACCGACGGTGCGTCACTGACGACTGTCGTCTGAGGCACGAATGCGGCGCGTTCGGAGTCCGCGGGTTGGGACATGGAGATCCTCCTTGATCAGCGGCCCGAGGCGGGCCAGTGGTTTTGTGAATTCAGTGAGAGCGACAGGGCTCTGATCAGGCCGACGAAGTGGCCAGAAGATCGAGACCGACACGCTGCGGGTCTCGCCCGAAGACGGTTCTCTTCAGCCATTCCCGCGGCGCGATGCCATCAGAACTCGTGCGATGGAATCCTGCGTCGGCGATCATGCAGTGCTTCGTCAACCCCAGGCGCTTGTGCGCGCGATCAGGAGTGTCGAAGAAGTACAGGCCGATGCGCGGAATCCTCTCCACGAGTTCCGCGCTGACTCGTCGAAGGTCACCTTCGAATCTCTCTCCGGCCCGACGCGTGTGCTCGAACCCGTCACCGTCGAGATAGCCCTGCATCCGTGAGAGCTCGGCGTCGCGGGTCGATGATGCGTAGAGGATCTCGACTCGGTCGCCGTGGTCACGATGCAGCGCCGCGAGCGAGTCGCTCACCATATCGGATCCTCGTAGCCTCGCACGGATCTCCTCCGGAGCCCCCCACACGTCTTCAGCGATGCGGCCCCAATCCGCCTTGACTCCCAGCCCGCTGTCGACGCAACACGTGATCCGTGAACACTCGGGGAAAAGCCCGATGACGTCGTCGGCGAGAAGTGCCGCACCCCACGCTCCCGCGCTGCACCCGGCGACGAGCAGATCATCGGGCTCTGGGACCCAGCGCGTGACCGCTTCCAGCACCGCACGGTAGTTCGTATACCCGTGATGCCGGAGGACACGCGCCGAGCCATCCAGCGCCGTATAGGGGAAGTCCTTGGTCCCCACATGGAAGTCTCCCGTGCCGTACGTGAGAACGACCTTGGTCCAGTCCCGGAAAGGGTTGTCGGGGTGGTCATCGAGCACTCCGGCGCGGGTGACGAAGTCGGCGAAGAGGTCGAGGCGCGTCGTATAGAACATGTCGGTCTTGTCGCGCATGTACAGCGATGCAGGCCGTGCTGCGGTGTATTCGTCGATCGAGACCCCACCGCCACTGAAGAACACGAGAAGCTTGTTCTCCGTGCCGAGACGAACGTCGGTGAACATGGGCTCGCCGTTTCCACTCACCGCTCCGTCCGGATAGAAGCGGTACCAACGCCCATGCTCCGGGTTCTCGGGCATCACGGGAAACCGGCGAGCTTCGAGGAAAGGCGTCAGCGCCCTCATCCACAAAGGCTCGCGTTCCCACGACTCCAACTTCCGCGCCATCACGGCATCTCCTTCAATCGGCGCCCAACCTATCAGAAAATTATAGTAGACACATATTTTCACTGATCGGGACCCTGCCGAAGTCACTCCAGGAGATCCACCCCGAAGCTCTCGACCTGACCGTCAACCGCCCGGCTGACCCATTCGAGAGGCGTAGTACCGCCGACGAGCTCATCCATCGTGTTCGGCCCGATCGTGTGCTGGGTGAGTCCGGTCGTATCGTCTGTCTCGCCTTCGAAGATGTACAACCCGATACCCGGAACCTGCGCTTGCAGCTTCTCCACCATGACCGTGAGATCTTGTTCATACGCGATGCCGTCTTCGGCCGTGACGTCGAACGGCCCGCCATTGAGGTAGGACTGCATCCGCGCCAGGGACTCGTCTCTGATGGAGCTTGCGAAGAGGATCTTGACCTCGGGGTGCTCGCTCGTGAGCGCCGTCAACGCGTCGAGGGTGAAGTTGTCCGTATGGAGCGCATCGGTGACATCCTGCGGCGAAAGCCAGACATCCTCGCTCACCGAATGCCAGTCGTAAAGGAGAAGCGAGCTGTCGACCATCGTCGTCACATTCGTGGTGTCCGGAAGGTGCTCCATGATCACCCCGGTGTTGATGGCTGCGCCGAAACCGCCGGCAGAGCCTCCCGCGACCAGCAACTCGCTGGGACTGCCGAGCACCTCCTTGACAGCATCCGCATTCAGGACGAGTTCGAGGTTGGTGCGACCGTTGTGGTGCACGACTTCGGGTTCACCATCGAGACCCTCGATCTCGTTCGCGCCCGCACCGGCGTGGAAGTCGCCGGTCGAGTACGGGAGCTGGATCACCGTCCAGTCACGGAACGGGTTGCCGTCGATATCTTCAGCGAGACCGTCTTTCGCGAGCTGATCGAATCCGTCGAGGACGGTATAGAAACCGTCATCGAAGAGGCTCCTGACAGGGCGTGCTTCGGTGTAGTCATCGACGCTCACACCACCGCCGCCGAAGACGACCATCACTTTGTTCTCCGAACCCACCCGGATGTTGGCGTGGTACGGGTTCCCGAGAGCGTCGATCGCGCCGTCGGGCTGAACGCTGTACCACTCGCCTTCTTCCGCCGAATCCGGATCGAGCGGAGAGAAGCCCGCATGGATCCACGTCTGAGCGGCGATAAAGGCTCCGGCGCCGAGCAGTGCGACGGCTCCGACACCGATTCCGACGGAGACGAGCACCTTGCGACGACGCGACCAGCGCTTCTTACTCTTCATACTCTTGGATTCCTTCGCGACGATCATGAGAACTGCATCGCCAGTAGGGCACGCCCCTCGCTGAGCGAATGCTGCTCACAACAGTCTTGCCTCCGGCGGCTCTCAGCACGTCCCCCAAATGTGGACATCTGTCTTCTTGGCGCCGTGCGGTGGAGAGTCCGGCGGCTCACCGGCCCGTTCGAAGCAGTCCGGCTTCATGAGCGCGCACTGCGAGCTGCGTGCGATCCCGCAAGCCCAGCTTGACCAGAATCCGACTGACATACGTCTTCGCTGTCTCCCGAGACACGTACAGCTCTGCAGCGATCTCCGCGTTCGACAGGCCCCGCGCCACGAGGACCGTGACCTCGTGTTCTCGCGGAGTGAGCACACCGTTCGCAAACGGGCTCGGATCCGGTTGGCGACGCACGCTGAATCGAGCCATCAGGCGCGACGTGATCTCGGGGGCGAGCATGGCATTTCCTTGGTGGACCGTGGCGATCCCACGCAGCAGTTCGTCGGCAGGTGCGTTCTTGAGGAGGAAACCCGAGACACCGATGCGAAGCGCTTCGTAGACGTACTCATCGAGGTCGAATGTGGTCACCATGATGATCCGCACCTGGTCGAGAGCTTCGAGGATCTCTCGCGCCGCATCCAAGCCGCTCATGAGAGGCATCTCGATGTCCATCAGGACGACATCAGGTCGCTTCGCGATGACTGTAGACACCGCTTCCCGGCCATTCGCCGCCTCACCCACCACCGCCATTCGGGAGTCGCTCTGCACGAGGTCGGTGAATGCTCGCCTCACGCCGGACGAATCGTCTGCGATCACGACCGTGATCAGGGCATCGGACATCAGTGCGCTCCTGACTTCACGCCGGCATCGTCCGAGGAAAAGCACGGCAACTCGACGTGCACTCCGAAACCGCCGGACTCTCGTGGCCCGATCAGGCACCACCCGCCGGCGGCCGCGACTCTTTCTCGGATGCCGATGAGCCCATGCCCAGACGACGGCGCTTGTCGCACGGCCGGACCGTCGTTCACCACCTCCACGACGAGAACTGCTCCCGCGCGGGACACCCGCACTCGGCACTGACTTTCGGGAGCATGACGGACGGCGTTGGTGATCGCTTCCTGGATCACCCGGAACACCGTCAGCTCTGTGAGATTATCGAGGGTTTCAGTGTCTCGGATGTCCACCTCCAGCACGAGGCCGGCAGCGCGTGCGCGATCGAAGACTCGATCGAGGTCGCCGAGCAGCGGCGCCGGAGCGGCACTGTCGAAATCATCGCTCCTCAGCGCGACGACGAGGCCGCGAACCTGCGCCAGGGCTTGGCGCGCGTTCGATGAGATGCCGGCGAGTCGAGTTCGGAGGTCCTCCGCCGATTCCGATCGGATATGGGCCGCGACCTCCGCCTCCACGCCGATCGTCCCCAACGTATGCGAGACGACGTCATGCACTTCTCGCGCAAGGTCGAGCCTCTGCTCCATGGCCGCGACATGCGCGCGTTCGCGGGCCGCTTCAGCGGCGAGCTGCGAACGCTCCCCCACCGCGCTGCCGAGTGTCCAGGAGCAGGCAACCGCAGCAACCGCCGTCAACAGGGTGAGAACCCACGGCTCGAGTTGACGGGAGCCAAGGGCGGCGGCCACCAGGAACACGAACAGGAACAGGCCGAGCCGGAACCACCCCCGCCGAAATCCCCTCTGGAGGGCGAGCGGATACACGGCCCACGCCGTCGCGAGCATCGGATCGGTGGTGACCTGAAGGATGTTGCCGAGCAGCGTGGCGAGCGCCACGCCTGCGGCCGCCGCGGCCGGGAATCGCCAGCGAAGCACCACCCCCGCGATCATCGCCGCCATCAGCACATACCCGACCAGCGTCCTCCCGTCGAGCGCTTGGCCACTGATGACGGGCAGCCAGTGGGTTGCGGCGACGGTTGTTGCGACCAGGACGTCCATCACGATCAGCAGCGCGCCGTAGAGGCCACCGTCCGCACGGACGATCGCATTGCCCCTTCTCGCCGCGCTTCGCACCATCACCATCACTGCTCCTCAAGTCTGCGGACGGAAGGGCACGCCGGGTACCGTCTCGTCCTCATTCTCGGCGCCGGCGCTCCACCGCACCATCCCCGGAAGTGGACACTCGCTCAGGACAGCAACCCCTGAGAACGCAACCAGTTCGCCAGTACGTCGGCGAAGCGGACCGAATCCGTACCGGGACGTCCCAACCCGAAGCCATGATCACCGGACGCGAAGATGTGAGTCTCCACCGGCGCATCGGCTTCTTTCCAAAGCTGCGTGAGTCGCGCAGCGTCGGCGACGGCACGGTCTGGTTCGGCTGCTGCAACGAGCATCGGAGTGTGTTCGGGACGCACCCCCCGATACCAATGGAATCCGTACACCGACGCCACGAAGTCCGGTCGACTCTCTGTCTCCGCACTCTGCAACACCCGCAGCACGGTCATCGCTCCCGCCGAGAACCCCATCATCCCGACCTTCCCGGGATCGATTCCATAGTGCTTCGCGTTGGCGCGAACCAGACGAAGAGCCCGGACCGCGTCCGCCGACGCTGCCTCGACAGCGGGCTCGATCCCTGCTTTCATCCGTCCGAGGAAGAAGGGGACCATACGCCACCATGTCGGACGTTGGACCCGGTATTTGAGGATGAAGGCGGTGACGCCCAGTCCGGCGAGGAATTCGCCGACCTCCGTGCCTTCGTGCTGCCATGCCAGGCCGCCGAACCCACCTCCCGGCAGCACGATGAGCGACGCGTGGTCTCCCCCGTCGCCCGGCCTGATGACTGTGATCGTCGGATCGAAGACATTTCTGATGACAGTCGTGTCGCGCCAGCCCAGGCTGGAGTCCACAGCGCACGTCTCGGCTCGGTATCGGCCGTAGTCGCCGGCCGCGCCGTCCGGCCAGAGCCGCGTCACTTCCCGTTCAGCCGGTCTTTCGGTTCTGTCCTGTGCTCGATAGGCGGTCATGCGTCCAGAGACTCATAGAGGGCTGAGACGAGAGCTGTCGAGACTGTCCAGTCAGTCAGGTGCGAACGGATGAATCCGACCGCCACTCGTCTCTTCGGGTCCGCGAACCCCAGTTGCCCACCTGCGCCGAGGTGTCCGAAAGATTCGTGGGTCGGGCCGAATCGCCATGGCTGCTTTCCCTCCCCGAAATCGCCCTCGAACCCCATCGCGTAGCGCATCTCGGGAGCCGGGAGCAAGCGAGGCCAGCCCTTTTGTGGCCAGACACTCGTCCGCCCCGATCGAGAGGGCGTGCGGAACAGTTCGATGGACTCGGGACTCACGATGCGGTGACCGTCGAGTTCCCCGCCGTCTGCGAGCATCGCATACACACGAGCGAGGCTTCGCGCGTCTGACGTCGCATTGGCCGCCGGGATCTCCGAACGCCTCGCACCCGGAGTGTTGAAGAACGTCAGATGCGAGCTGAAGGTTCCGCCGTGCATGTACACGCCGGCCTGCCCCATCGGCGAGCCTGGCCTCGCCACCTCTCTCGCAAATGCCGACATCACGCGCCTTGCGAACCCGCCGGCCACCGGAGCGGCGGGCAAGAGATCCGCGATACGCGCATGCTCGACACTCGGAGTCCCGATGTGAGCGTCGAGACTGAGCGGGTCTGCAACCTCGCGAGCGAAAAACGCTCCCACGGTGTCGCCGGTGATGCGCCGAACGAGTTCCTGGATCAACCATCCGACACTGATCGCGTGGTACCCGATCTGCGATCCGGGCTCCCACGCTGGTGGTGAGGCCGCGATCCGGCGAGCGATCTCGTCGTAGTCGTCCCAGCCGTTTCCGTCCCAGTCGAGCAGAGAGCCCGGATCTTGGAAGCAGAGCATCCCCGAGGTATGGGTCAGGACGTGTCGGACGAGCGTGCCGGACTTCCCCGCAGCTCCGAACTCGGGCCAGTAGCGGGTGACAGGAGCATCGAGATCGAGTTCACCCCGATCCCACAGGATCTGCGCGCACAGCGCGGCGAGCCCCTTGCTGGCCGACATCGCCGTGGAGATTGTGTCTTCTCGCCAGGCTTCGCCCGCTCGTGCGGATCCGCTCCACAGATCTACGACCTTCCGGCCGTCGACATACGCCGAGAACGCGGCTCCGCCTTGGTCTGGCCTGGAATGCTCGAACACAGTTCGGACCAGATCGAAACCGTCCGCTACGTCGCCCAGAATCTCCGCCATGTCGTCCTTTGCATCTCGCGGTCGCGATGCAGTCGGCTCAAGGCCTTCGTCATCTGAATCATCATCGACCCGTCGAAAATATGAAACTGATTGTATTTTGAACCTAGCATGCGAGGTGGCCAAAACTTCAGTATGCATAGATTTTCGCTTAGGGTGGGAACCCCGGCACGGGAACCAGGCCAAAGGCGGCTCAGCCGCAGAGAGTAGGAATCATGACGGACATCTACTGGGAGCGGCTGGTGGAAGGCTACAAGATGGTCGGTTCGCTGAGCCCTGAGCACCCGACGGTCGCGCATCCTGATCCAGAGCTCGCCGACCGCTTGGCTGCCGAAACGCCCGAAGAACGCACCTATGTCGCCCCCGAGATCGACTCCATCCGGGATGTGACCGTCGAGTACGAAGAAGGCTCCTTCGGCATTCGGGTATACGTGCCTGCGACGCACGACGCCCGGCGCCCGCTTCTCGTCTGGTGCCATGGTGGCGCCTGGGCAGCCGGCGACCTCGACGGGGCAGAGGGGGACGCCACATCGCGGGAGGTCGCGGCCCGAGCAGGAGCGGTCGTGGTCTCCGTCGACTACCGCCTAGCCACAAACGGCGTCCACTTCCCCATCCCGATGAAGGATGCAGTCGCCGCGTACCTCTGGGCGCGGGCACATGCGGTCGAGCTCGGTGCCGACCCCGAGAGAATCACGCTGGCGGGCGCGAGCGCAGGCGGAAACATCGCCGCCGGCGCAGCTCTCTGGATCCGTGATCACTCACTGCCGACACCCGCGTCACTCGCCCTGGCATACCCGACGCTGCACCCGGTGCTTCCGCCCCCGTCTGCCGAGCTGCAGTCGAAGCTGGATCGAGTCAATCGAATCGCCGGCGCGTCTGCCGAGGTTCTCACACCGATGATCGAGAACTATCTGGGGGCTCCTGTCGACGAGGCTTCGCCCTACGCCATGCCCGGCGTGGCGGACGATCTGACAGGGCTGCCCCCTACGTACATCTTCAATGACGAGTTCGACGGCCTGCGATCCTCCGGCGAGCACTTCGCGCATCAACTCGCGGCCGCAGGAAACCATGTCGTATTGGAGACGCTTCCCGACGTCGCCCACGGCCACTTCGCTCGGCCGGGCCTGGCACAGTCTCGTGCATCCCATCGAGACCTCGCCGCCTGGGTTGTGGATCGCACGGCCGCGCCCGCCGCCGTCATCATCTCCGCCGCAGAGCCCTCTGCCTGAGCATCGCAAGGCTGAGGCGTCATCCTGTGGGACGACAAGAGATCATCCCGCAGGATGACGCCCCGTCAAAAAATTAGTGTTCTCATATATTCATGTCGAATCGTCGGGAGAACACTGCATGACTACGAAGCAACCTGCGAGCCAGAGGCGGGGAACTCCACGGTGGGCGCGGCGGATCCTCATCGCCTTCGCAGTCATCATCGCCATCGTGGCCCTCGCTGCAACCCTGGTGTGGAACAACCCGCAGATCGCCGTCGGCGCCTTCCAGGGCTATCACAGCCAGAACTCCGAAGAGCCTCACGCCACCCCGGGTGATCGCGTACGTGACAACGGCATCCGATACGTGAACGACATCACGTACGGCACCGAGTTCCCCAACAGCCACCTTGACATCTCGTACCCAGCCGAGGCCTCCCAAGACTCTCTCCCCACGATCGTGTTCACGCATGGCGGGGGCTTCTTCGGCGGCGACAAGGTTCTCGGCGACCCTCTCGCGGTCGACAGCGACGTCAACTACCTGTTCGATCGAATCGTCGAACAGGGCTACGCGTTCGTCAACGTGAATTACGCACTCGTTCCCGAGTATCACTTTCCGACTCCCGTCAGGCAACTGGACCAAGCCCTGTCGTTCTTGCGCGAGCACGCGGACGATTACCAACTCGACATGGACAACGTGATCATCATGGGTTCCTCAGCGGGCGCCATCATGACATCGCAGTACGGCGCGGCGCTCGCGAACCCCGCATACGCAGAGCTGCTCGGCGCGACCCCCTCGATCGCTCTGGAGAGTGTGCGCGCCCTGGTCATAGACGATGCGCCACTCGCCATCGACGACTTCTCGCTCTCCACGATGCTCCTCATCGGCAACTACATCGATGGAACCATGCATCCGAGCAGGGTGGATCGCGACCGGTACGATCCGATCGGGCACATCGCGGCCGCGTATCCGCCGTCGTTCCTCATCGGGAGCAACTACCATGGCGACGGCTACGCATCCGACATGGAGAAGTTGAGCGATGCGCTCGCAGCGCAGGACGTTCGCCACGAGTTCTTCTACGAACGTCGAGCCGACGGCTCCGAAGGCAATCACGGCATCCTTGCCGGACTACCCACCGGCGATGAGATCGCCGTTGACGCCTTCGATCAGATGATCGCCTTCTTGCGCGAGACTCCCACCCGCTGATGAGCCACCGGCGCGTCGGTGCTTCCTGAAGAGAGCCGAACACCTGTCGCAGAATGCCATCGACCGCTTCAGATTCGCTTGCCGCCCGCACGTAGCGAGACCGATCTCCAGACATGCGAGCGCCGCAAGAACTATGGCGTCTGCGCGCGGCCTGTTCCCCTGACGCCTCAGATCGACCATGGGCACCAACATCGGGGCCCATAAAGGATGCTTCTCGAGGTGCGGGCCCGGAGAACAGGCATTAAGGAGACTCCATGGCATGGCCGGCGTGGAACGACCGAAACGGCCACTCGCCACTCCACACCGGCCGCTGAGCAGACCGTCAATCCCAGGTGGGCAATTGTGCTTCGACGTACCGGGCGCCATAGCCTCCGTTCGGGAGGATCTCAGCGATACGCTCGAGGTCCGCCTGCGTGAGCTCGACATCGGCAGCTGCGGTGTTCTCTTCCACGCGCGCGACGCTGCGGGTTCCCGGGATCGGCACGATGCGCTCGCCCTGAGCAAGTAGCCAGGCGAGCGCGAGTTGCGCGACCGTCGCGCCCTTGAGATGCGCCAACGTCGCCAGCTGGTCGACGGCGGCAACGTTCTTCTCGTAGTTGCCCGGCTGCCAACGGGGGTCATAGCTGCGCATATCGGACGCGTCGTAGCGACTCGCAGGCTGAGTTGTCCCTGTGAGGAAACCACGCCCCAGCGGCGAATACGGCACGAACCCGATCCCGAGTTCATCCAGGGTAGGAAAGAGCCGCTCAGCATCCCGCTCGAACAGCGAGTATTCGGTCTGAAGCACCGAAACAGGCTGCACGGCGTGGGCCCGGCGGATCGTGTTCGATCCTGCCTCGGAGAGCCCAAAGTAGCGGACCTTCCCCTCTCGGATGAGATCCCCTACTGTTCCCGCGACGTCTTCGATGGGGACATCTGGGTCGACGCGGTGCTGATACAGCACGTCGATCACGTCGGTCTGAAGATAGCGCAGGCTGTTCTCCGCCACTTCTCGGATGTGGTCGGGCCGACTGTTCAAGGAGTAATCCTCGGGCATGTACCCGAACTTCGTGGCGATGACGATCTCGTCGCGAAAGCCCTTCACTGCCTGACCAATGAGCTTCTCGTTGGCGCCGAACCCGTACAACTCCGCAGTGTCGAAGAACGTGACCCCGAGTTCATGCGCGCGACGGATCGCGGCGGCACCTCCCTCGTCATCTCCAGGGCCGTAGGCGAATGTGATGCCCATCCCGCCATAGCCGAGGGCGGAGACCTCAAGGCCTTGGGTTCCGAGTGCTCGCTGTTGCATCTGATTTCCTTTCCTAGATCCAATACCGGCACTCTACGCCCAATTTGGCAGATAGTGCCACTTCGGGCGCTGTATGCTGAGTGGCATGAGCGCAAACGAAGCGAGGGCGTCCTTGGTCCGGGACGTCGCTAGAGACGCGGTACGGGCGCATGTGACAGCTGTCGCTGTGGATCTTTTCGACGAGTTCGGCTTCGAAAACGTCACGATCGAGCAGCTCTCTGAAGCGGCCGGAATCTCGCGGCGAAGCTTCCACCGGTATTTCGCAGCAAAGGAGGACGTGATCGTGGGCGATCCCGCTCGGATGGGCGAGCTCGTGCGGGATGCACTCGAGCACCGCCCTCATGCCGAGTCCTCATGGGTGTCGCTGCGGCTGGCCTTCGAGCACATGCTCTCGCAGGTCCCAGCGGACAACGCCCGCGGCAAGCGTATGATCCGCCTCCTCTCCGACACTGCCGCTTTGCGCGCCCGCAATCTCGAGAAGCACCTGCAATGGGCGGATCTGCTCACCCCGATCGTCCAGTTGCGCCTAGCTGGCGACGACCGGGAGGTTCGGGCACAGGCCCTTGTTCACGCAAGCCTCGCCTGCCTTGATGTCGCACTCCTCACTTGGGCCCGATCCGATAGCGACACAGACATCAGCGTCACTCTTCAGCGCGTCTTCGACACGCTGAGAGCTCCGGCATAACCGGCACCACCATCTGCGCCGAAGGCCGAAGACGGCGTTCTGCTCCCGAAGGTCCGAGACCGTGTCTGCACGGTGAGGGAGCGGTCAAATCCCCCGAGTTCCGAGCAACCAACAGCAGCGCGAGATTCTGTGAGTAAAACGCCCGCCGAACCGGCATGTGCCCAAAGCCTGAGGAGGGCTTTTGGCGCTCAATCCGCCACGTGATTGTAGCCATTTGACTGTCCCTGTCTTGAGCTAACGACGTCCGGGCTGAAATCGTATGCTGCTCCTCGCGGTCGCAGCGCTCAGAGGATCTCGAACAGGCCGGCGGCCCCCATTCCGCCTCCGACGCACATCGTCACCACTACTCTCCTGGCACCGCGCCGGCGCCCTTCGATCAAGGCGTGACCCACCATTCGTGCACCGGACATGCCATACGGATGACCGATCGAGATCGCGCCGCCATTCACATTGAATCTGTCCGGATCGATCCCCAGCGCTCTCCGGCTATACAGCACCTGAGAAGCGAAGGCTTCGTTCAGCTCCCACAGATCGATGTCGTCCACGCTCAGAGCTTGCCTTTCGAGCAGCGCACGCACCGCCGGCACGGGGCCGATTCCCATCTCATCGGGCGCGCACCCGATGACGGCGGACGCCACGAATGCCCCCAGCGGCTCGAGGCCGCGGCGTTCCGCTTCTTCCTCTGCCATCACCACGCATGCCGAGGCGCCGTCAGACAGCTGACTCGCGTTCCCTGCCGTGACCGACGGTTCCCGTGATGCGACTCCGGCCGCGAGTACAGCAGGGAGGCCGGCAAGGTCTTCGATGCGCGTCTGGGGCCTGGTTCCCTCGTCCCGCTCGAGCGTCACGGGCTCGAGACTCTCCTGCCCCGTCTCGCGATCACGCACGACCTTGGTCGTCTCCAGCGGGACGATCTCGTCGTCGAATCGGCCCGCGAGCTGGGCCGCCGCCGTGAGCTGCTGAGATGAGAGTGCGTACGCGTCCTGCTCTTCGCGTGAGATGCCATAGCGTTCTGCCACCACCTCGGCCGTGTGCAGCATGGGCAGGTAGATCGAAGGCATGTGAGAGAGAAGCCACGAGTCCTTGGCGCGGAACGTGTTCTGATGCTCGTTCTGCACCAGCGATACGGATTCCACTCCACCGCCGACACCCACCCTCAGATCGCCACGGGTCACCTGGGCGGCGACGGAAGCGATCGCCATCAGTCCGGACGCGCATTGGCGGTCGACGCTCATTCCAGGCACGGTGACGGGGAGCCCCGCACGCAACGCACTCTGGCGTGCGATGTTTCCCCCCGATGCTCCCTGCTGCAGAGCCGCCCCGAGCACGACATCCTGCACATCGTCGCCGGCCAGACCCGCCCGCTCCACCGCATGACGCACCGCGTGAGCAGCCAGCTCCTGCGGCGACGTATTGTTGTACGCGCCACGATAGGCCTTCGCGATAGGTGGTCGAGCGGTGCTCACGATGAGGGCACGGGTCATGAGAGGGTCTCCAGTTTCGTTAGTGGTCAATGTGCGGTCGAGGAATGCACCGCGCCCAACGGCGCGCGAGCCGGCGCGCCTTCGAGGGAGGCTGCGCACAGCGCCCGGGTGTAGAGGTGCCGCGGCGACCGTATGATCGCGCGTACGGGTCCGGTCTCCACGAATCGACCGTCGCGCATGACGGTCACCCGATCGCAGAGGTCCGCTACGACTCCGAGATTGTGAGTGACCACGAGCAGCGACATGCCGCGCTCCCGTTGCAGGTCGCGCAGCAGGTCAAGGATCTCCGCCTGAACAGTGACGTCCAGAGCCGTCGTGGGCTCGTCCGCGATGAGAAGCACCGGATCGGTGCAGACCGCTCCGGCTATCAGCACCCGCTGCGCCATGCCGCCGGAGATCTCGAATGGGTAGGCGCGGAAAGTACGTTCGGGGTCAGGGATGCCGACGCGAGCGAGGAGCGCGATCGCCCGTGATCGCGCCTCTTTCCGGCTGACCCGCAGGTGCTTCCGCATCGGTTCCACGAGCTGTGCCCCGACAGTGAACGAGGGGTCCAGGTTGGTCATCGGCTCCTGTGGGATGTAGCCGATCCGGCCTCCCCGGATCGACTCCAGAGTTCGTTCCGACGCCTTCGTCAGGTCGTTTCCCTCGAACTGAATGGATCCGCCATCGATGCGGCCACCCCGAGACAGCAGCCCGAGGATGGCGAATGCGGTCTGGGACTTCCCAGACCCGGACTCCCCCACCAGACCGTGAACCTCACCCGGCCGTACATCGAGGTCGATACCGTGCACGACCTCGATCCCGTCACCGTCTTCCTGCTCGTAGGAGACCCGAAGTCCCCGCACGCGAAGGACCGGATCTCCGGTGTGATGTCGGGAGTGCTCATCATCCGGATGCTCGACGGCTGGGTGAGTCGCGTCGATGGCCTCGGCCGGATCCGGGAGATCCGCTCCACTGAGGGCGAGTGAGGATGTCACCGAAGCGATGGACCCGGTCGACGTGGTCACGACGCGCGGCCCCCGCCGGCGCGGCGGGGTGGAACGCTCGAGCACATCGCGCAGTGTGTTCGCGAGCAGCGCCAGCGCGACGCAGCTCAGAGCGATCATGAGCGCCGGCCAGAGCAGCAGGAGTGGCTGGCGGTACATGTTGGCGAAGCCGTCGTTGAGCATGCTGCCCCATGTCGGGACCGCGAGGTCTCCGAGTCCGAGGAACTCGAGTCCTGACTGCACGGCGATCGCGACGCCGGCCACGATGGAGGACTGGATCAGGATGGGCCCCCGCACCGCCGAGAGGACGTGGCGCCTGATGATGCGCGCGTCACTCAGGCCGGAAACGCGGGCGGCATCGACGTACAGCTCTTCCCGAACGGCCGTCACCGATGCGTACACCAGCCGGTAATAGGCCGGAGAGAGCAATACTCCGAAGATCAGCATCGCCGTCCACACCGAAGGACCGAGAATGCTTCGCGCCGCCAGCAGGACGATGATTCCGGGCATGGCCATCACGAGGGTGGTCATCCACGATGCGATCCCATCGAACCAGCCGCGGAAGTACCCCGCAATGAGCCCCGCGCCGACCCCGATCACCAGTGCAGTCAACACAGCGACCGTCGCAGCGGCCAGGGTCACGCGAGTCGCCACGAGGAGGCGAGAGAGCACGTCTCTCCCGGCGCTGTCCGCGCCGAGCGGATGCTCCACGCCGGGCGACGCCAGAATCGCCTGCAGCGACCCGGCATCCAGGGCGACCGGGATCACCCAGCCGGTGAAGAGCGCGACGATCGTCAGCATGAGCAGCACCACGATCGAGATCGCCCCCAACGGACGCCGAAGCACCTTGATCAGCAGCTTCATGCCATCCTCACCTTCGGATTCAGACCGGCCTGGGCGAGGTCTACGAGCAGGTTGATGATCACGACGATGATCGCGAAGACGACGACGATCCCCATCACGACCGGGATGTCGCCCTGAGTCGTCGCCTGCACAGCGAGTTGCCCCATCCCGGGGAGCGCGAAGATCTGCTCGATGATCACCGCCCCGCCCAGCAGACCGACGAACTGCAAGGCGACGACGGCGAGCCCCGGGCCGGCGGCGTTGCGCAGCACATGCTTGTAGATCACGCTGCGGCTCGAGAGCCCGCGCGCACGAAGTGTCCGCACGTAGTCTCGCGACAGGGCGTCGATGACAGATCCGCGGACCTGCTGCGCGATCGCTGCGATGACACCAGTGGCCAGCGCGATCACCGGAAGCGCTATCGACGCGAGCCAACCGGAGACGGACGCAGTCGGCGGAACATAGCCCGTGGCGGTGAACCAGCCGAGACCGACGGCGAACACCAGGACGAGGACCAACGCGACGAGGAACCCCGGGACAGCGAACCCGAGCAGGACACCGAACTGTATGACGGTATCCGCCCATCCGCGGCGCCGCGCTGCCACGACACCGAGGGCGACCGCGACGACCACCGCGACCGCAGTCGTGCCGATCACGAGTGACAAGGTCACACCGAGCCGTCCCGCAAGACTGGTCGAGACGAGTTCTCCGCTGAACCAGGATCGTCCGAGGTCGCCTGTGATGGCGGACGAGGCCCACTGCCCGACCTGCACGAGCACAGGCTGATCCAGGCCCAGCTCCGCCGTCTTCCTGGCGACGACTTCGTCGGTCGCACCATTGCCCAGGAGTCTGCGTGCGATGCTCGCGCTGTCCGCGTACAGCAACAAGAACGACAGGAGTGCGATCGCGACGAGCAGGATCGCCCCTGCGCCGACTCTGCGGGCGATGAAGCTGAACATCTACGACTTGGGTGCGAAATCGTAGATCGAGGGATAGGTGTTGCTCGCCATCGGCGTCACCGTGGTCTTGGCATCCACTGCGTACGCACCCTCCGCACGGTAGAAGGGCGCGAACCACGCCTCCTCTACGAGGTACTCATTCAGCTCCGCAGCCGCGCCGTCCTGACCCTCCCTCACTCCATCGATGAGAGCGGTGGCGTCCGGATCCTCATAGCGGAATGGATTCCAGACAGCGGTCGGAGCCACCATCGACTCGATCACCCACCAGTCGTCGACGGACTCGAGGGCGAAATAAGACGCCGAGAACTTCGCTCCGAGCAGATCTGAGATGAGGTTGGTGACGGGCACGTCGACGAACTCGACGATCACCCCCACTTCAGCAAGCTGTTGCTGCACGACGGTGAATATCGTGGTGCCGAGTGCGGTCGACATAGGAAGCTGCAGCGTCAGCCCGTCCGGATATCCGGCGTCCGCGAGGAGTTCCCGCGCCTTCTCGGGATCATACGGATACCGCTCGTCGAGAGATGCTTCGAAGGCATCGCCCGAGGGCGGAAACACCTGAGTCGTCGGCGTCCCGTGTCCGAGCAGCACCGCGTCGATGAGTCCCTGCCGATCGATCGCATGGTTGAGCGCCTGGCGGACGCGGACGTCCCCGAGGGGTTCGGTGAGCGTGCCGGCCCGATCGAAAAGGTAGAGCCCCTGCACATCGACCTTGCTCGCCGCGATCGCCCAGCCGGCGGATTCTGCCTCGGCCCGCTGAGTGTTGCTTACCAGCTTGACGCCGTTCGCCTCCCCCGCCTTGATCGCATTCATCGCGGCTGTCGGATCCGGCATGACCGTGATGATCAGTTCGTCGTAGTGCTGCGCTTCGGGGTTCCAGTACTCAGGGTTTCGCTGGTAGGCATAGGTGGAACCGATCACCGTCTTGGCCGCATCGAAGATGTAAGGACCTGACCCGACCGGATTGGTCGCGAGGTCCTCGTCGTCGAAGGACTCGGCCGAGCCGATCACGCCTGCATCCCGACCGAGATATGTGAGCAGCGCCGGGTTGGGCTTGTCCAGGACGATGTCGACCGCGGCATCCGCAGTGGCTCGGATGTCGATCACCCCGGACAGAAGTGCCGCATTCGCGGCCGTGCCGTCACGGAATCGCTCGAGGTTCTGCACCACCACATCCGCGGTGAGCGGCGACCCGTCCGAGAACTCCACGTCATCGCGAAGAGTCAGGGAAAGAGTCGTACCCGAATCGTCGTACGACCATTCGGTGGCCAGCCACGGTTCGATCGCACCATCTGCCCGGATGCGGACGAGTGTGTCGAACACGGCTTCGAAGTACGGCGAGCGGTTTCCCCACTCGGCACCTCCGGGGTCCAACGTCACCGGCGACGACACGGCCGTGAGACGCAAAGTCCCGCTGGCAGACCCTGTTTCAGCATCCGGGTCAGGAGCTTGCGCGGTGCATCCCGTCAACGCGGCGACGAGCAAGACCGCTATCGCTGTAAGAGCTTTGGTCCGGAACATCGATGTCGCCTTCCAACAGGGCGGTACCCCGTCGGACCGCCATCGGTCGACACGCTAACATAAAAGTCATCCGACTGTGCGGTTTTCAGAACGAGCTGATCACCAAGCTTCCGAGCACCGCTTCGAGATCGACCACCGGGTCGCGCCGCCCGTCCCACAGCCATAGCTGCTGCAAGCCCAGAGTCGCCGAAAGGGTGATCTGCGCGGCCTGCGAAGGCGTGATGCCTGACGCGAGCAGATCGCGCTGCTCGATCTCGGTGAACGCCCGCTCGAGAAGCGCCTCCGCACGCTCATAGACGTCGACGAAGTAGTCGTGCGCAGGATGGGTCGCCGCGATGGCTTCCGCCGAGAGCGTCACCTCGAGATCGATGAGCGCTGGACGACCGACGTTACGTCGCGTCGCGTCCACCCAGGCCCGCAACACCTCGAGGCCTCGGGGACGTGCGGAGGCTCCTGCGTGCAGAGCCTCCTCATCTCGGCGTCGCAGCACTGCAGCCAGAAGCGCCGCTTTCGTCGGGAAATGGTGCCGCATGCCGGCATGGGTCATCCCGACACGCTCCGCTATGTCGCGAAGAGATCCATCCCGAAACCCGGACTCGGAGAAGACCTGAAGCGCGCCGTCGAGGATCTCGTCGCGCCGACGGGCGCTCTTTGCGTACTCTCCGCGCGGTCCGCGCACGCCAGCCGTGTCACCCATCCGCCCACGGTACTGGACGCCCGGGAGACTCAGTACGTGGCGCGACCTCCCGAGATGTCGTAGACGGCTCCCGTGGAGAAGCTCACGGAATCCGACGTGAGCCAGGCGATCAACTCGGCGACCTCGTCCGCACGACCGACTCTGCGCATGGGTATGAGACTCGTGATGTACTCGAGCACGTCATCTGCAGTGGAATCGTTCATGGGCGTCGCGATCACGGCGGGAGCGATGGCGTTGACCAGGACGCCGCTCGTGGCGAGTTCCTTCCCCGCGGACTTGGTCAGGGCGATCACGGCCGCCTTCGAGGCGGAGTAGACAGACAGGTTCGGGTTGCCGTCCTTGCCTGCCATACTGGCGATGTTCACGACCCTGCCCCACCCGGCGGCGGTCATCCCGGGGACGAAGGCGCGCATCATCGCCACTGTGCCGAGTACGTTCACCTCGAACGTGTGACGCCACTGCTCTGATGAGGTCTGCACGAGCGGCATGTTCGGCCCGACGACGCCGGCCGAGTTCACGAGGATGTCGACGGCTCCGACCCGCTCGGCCAGGGCAGCGACCTGTCCTTCATCAGTGATATCGATCACTTCGTCGGCCGCACTCGCACGATCGACGGTGATCACGCGGATACCGCTCGAACGCAGCCTCTCCGCTGCGGCAGCGCCCAGCCCACTCGCTCCTCCGGTGACGATGGCAGTTCTCATACTCGGCTCCTCATGCTCAGGTCGATCAGGGTCTTGGGTCCAGGCCCGGCATCCGGGACGGGCTCTCCGCGGAGGATGCGCGTAGCATCGTCGATCGCGACGAGCGCGGACACGAGAGGCCGCGGCTCGACCGATCCGTCCGCGAAGGCCGCTATGGCCGATGCGAGTCCTGCGGAGGCGCCGAGGATCCCGACGAGCGTGACATCCTTCAATGCAGCGGTGCGGGTATCGATCGTGCTGGGCGTTCCGGACAGGCCGACGAGCGCGACTCTGCCACCGGGTTCGACGAGGTCGAGCGCCAGACTCGGAAAGTGCGGCGCACTGGACGCATCGACCACGCCATGCCATGCCAGGTTCGGCAGAGTGTCAGCTGTCCATACACCGTCGAAGCCGAGCTCTGCAGCGAACTCGAGCGAGCGCCCCTTCCGCCCGAGCAGATGGACCTCGACGCCGCGTGCGCGCGCGAAATAGGCGCACAGCAGCCCGATCGTCCCCGGCCCGAGGACAAGCAGCCTCTCCCCCGCACTCACCGACGCTGCCGCGAAGGCACGCCAGGCGTTGCCCGCCGGCTCGATCAGCGCGGCGGTCACGTCGTCGATCCCGTCCGGGATCGAATACAGCGCAGAGACCGGCACGACAAGTCGCTCAGCCAGCGCCCCGGCCCATCCGCCGCGCACACCGATCTCATACCTCGCCGAACAGACATGATGCCGGCCAGCGAGGCAGCGTACGCACCGGCCACAGCCCAACATCGAGTCTGCCGTCACTCGCCTACCTACCCATGCGCCGTCAACGCCGGCGCCGACCTCGACCACGCGACCCGTCCACTCGTGGCCGATTCGCAGCGGATACTCGGCGTTGCCGTCGTGCAGGTAGGCCATTGAACCGTCGAACAGCTCCATGTCCGTTCCGCAGATACCGACAGTGGACACCTCGACCACGACCTGTCCCGCGTCGGCCACAGGATCGGGAACCTCTTCAACGCGCCCCGCTCCGGGTCCGCTGATGACATAGGCCCTCATCGCGGACCGATGACGCGCTGCCGCTGCCGCCCGAGCCCCTCGATGTGCACGTCCATGACGTCCCCTTCCCGCAGCCACACCTGCGGCGAGAACCCCATGCCGACGCCCGGTGGCGTGCCGGTGTTGATGAGATCCCCGGGTTCGAGCACCAGGAACTGGCTGATGTAGTGAACGATGAAGGCGGGATCGAAGATCATCGTCGAGGTCGATCCGCTTTGCCGACGCACTCCGTTGACGTCGAGAGTCATCGCCAGGTCGAGCACGTCGGGCACCTCATCCGGCGTCACCAGCCAAGGACCGGCCGGGTTGAAGGTCTCGGCGGACTTGCCCTTGAGCCACTGTCCGCCGCGCTCCATCTGGAACGCGCGTTCGCTGACGTCATTGACGAGAACCCACCCCGCGATGTGCTCGTTCGCCTCCTCAGCGCTGGAGAGATAGCTCGCTCGTCGACCGACGACGATGCCGAGCTCGACTTCCCAGTCCGGCTTGGTCGCGCCACGCGGGATGCGCACGTCGTCGTCAGGCCCGATCAAGGTGTTCGGGGACTTGGTGAAGAGAATCGGCTCGTCCGGCACGGCCTGTCCCGTCTCGGCCGCATGATCGCGGTAGTTCAGCCCGACGCAGATGATCTGATGCGGACGGGCGATAGGTGCGCCGAGACGCTGCCTCCCTAGATCCCGCTCCTCACCAGCTCGGCGCCGCTCCTCGACGAGTGCGCCGAGACTCGCGAGGCGGCCGGAACCGAAGAACTCCTCATCGAAATCGTCGACCACGTCGGAGAGATCGACATATCGCGTCGTCGAAGTGAGGGCGGCAGGGCGCTCGCTCCCGGGATCACCGATACGAATGAGCTTCATGATGCACCTTCCTTGGGTGTGGGCCCGCGCCACGTCGCCACGGGCGTTCCTGGTATCGACAACCGCACGGAGAAGAGGGCTCCCGAAGCCGGGAACCGGTCGAGATCCGCGTCGGTCAGATCATGACGAGCCGTCGTGATGACAAGAGTGCGAAGGTCATCGCCCACAAAGCACGCGCTGGACACATGAGGCGCAGGAACTTCGATGACGGCATCCTGCCTGCCATCGCTGCGGTAGCGCCGCACCTGAGCGGCACCCCATACCGCGACCCAGACTCCACCCTCACTGTCCGTGCAGAGCCCGTCCGGAATGCCGTCGACATCTCCGACGAAGACTTCGCGCGGGCCGGTGGCCCCCGTGGCGGGATCGTACTCACGGACGACGACGATCCGTCGCAGCGAATCGACGCTGTACATCCGTCGCCCGTCGGGGGACCACGCGATTCCATTGGACAGAGTGAGATCGTCGTCGACCACCGTCACTGCTCCGTCGCCTTCGATCCGCACCAAGGTTTCGGACTCCGAAGGCTGATCCAGCGCCAAGGTGCCGAGGAACAGGCGCCCCCGGGGGTCGACCGACATGTCGTTGATGCGACGACCGGACGCCGGGTCGAGGACACGACTGAACGGCCGACGCCTCCCGTTTCCATCCATAACAGTGACGCCATGCGCCTCGGCCACCACGAGTTCGCCGCTTGTAGAAACGACTACCGCACCCACAGTGTTTGAGAAGCTCTCCGTGCGATCGAGAGTGATTCGACCCGAGTCGAGCACCCGTCCGCTGTGAACGAGTCCGGATTGGATGTCGACCCAGTGGAGGGCGCGAGCGCGAGCATCCCAGTACGGGCCCTCGGAGAGCACACCGCTTTCCTCAGTCGCACGTATCGCGCAGAAGACGTCCATTCGACTCCTAAAAACCACCCAGCTGTACATATTTAGGTTACAGTCATTCCTGACGTCGGTGTCACACGCCGACGAACCGCCTCATCGTCGAGTCCCTCCCGCTGCTCGACACGACAACGGACAGGACGCACATGACTCCCCATACGACGACGGATCCGTCCGACTTCCTCGGTTTTCGCTCTCTTCTCAGCCAGGGCGAGCAGGAACGGCTGCGATCCTTGCGAGATCACCTCGATGCGCACGTGCGCCCGATCGCCGACGAGTACTGGGAACGCGCGGAAAGCCCCAAGCACCTGATTCCCGGGCTCGCCGCACTCGGCCTGTTCGGAGCAGCGTTCGAGGACGAGCGAGAGTTCGACAATTCAGCGCTATTTCGAGGCTGGGTCTCCTACGAGCTGGCGCGCGCCGATGCCTCGACGTCGACCCTCATCGGTGTCCACAGCGGTCTCGCCATGACCTCGGTGGCCTTCGGCGGCTCCGATGAGCAGCGCGCACAATGGCTGCCCCGTATGGCGCGCGGTGAGATCATCGGCGCGTTCGGTCTCACCGAGCCGTTCTCGGGCTCGGACACGAGCGGCGGCCTTCGCACGACCGCTCGGCGGGATGGAGATACGTGGGTGCTCGATGGCGCCAAGCGCTGGATCGGCAACGGGACTTTCGCGGACATCGTCGTGATCTGGGCTCGCGATGTCGCGGACGACAGGGTGCGCGGGTTCCTCGTCTCCGGCGACTCTCCCGGCTTCACAGCGAGCAAGATCGAGCGCAAGATCGCGTTGCGCTCGGTGGAGAATGCCGACATCACGCTGGACGGCGTCCGGGTGCCGGACGAGCGCCGCCTGCAGCGCATCGACGGTTTCAAGGATGTTGCCCGCATCCTTCGCGCAACCAGGGCGGATGTCGCCTGGCAGGCGCTCGGAAACGGGGCGGCGGCATACGAAGCCGCCGTCGAGTACACGCGAACACGGGAACAGTTCGGGCGGCCCATCGCGTCCTTCCAACTCATTCAAGCCAAGCTCGTCACGGCCGCCGAGCACATCGCCGCATCCGTCGCGGTGTGCACGCGCATCGCCCAGCTGCAGGACGAGGGAACGCTTAAGGACGAGCAATCGGCTATGGCGAAGGCGCTGGTCGCCGACCGCATGCGCACCACCGTCGCCCTGTGCCGCGAAGCTCTCGGCGGGAACGGCATTCAACTCGACTACGGCGTGGCCCGCCCCTTCGCCGACGCTGAAGCGATCTACACATACGAGGGAACGAACGAGATGAACAGTCTCATCGTCGGCCGTTCGATCACAGGTATCCCCGCGTTCGTGTGACGTGGGAGAAGGAGAGAGCAGAATGAAGACAGCCATCGTCACCGGCGCGGCACGTGGAATCGGCGCGGCCACCGCTCAACGCCTCGCCGCCGACGGGTTCGCCGTCGCCGTCGTCGACCTCGATCAGGCGGCGTCCGATCATGTCGCGGAGGGCATCAGCCGCGCGGGAGGACAAGCCCGCGGATTCTCGGCCGATGTCAGCGACGCGGCGAGCGTAGACGCAGCGGTGGACCTGATCGCCGAGACGCTCGGCGCCCCGCAAGTGCTGGTGAACAACGCCGGTGTACTCCGCGACAATCTCTTGTTCAAGATGTCCGACTCCGACTGGGACACCGTGGTATCCGTGCACCTACGCGGGAGCTTCCTGATGACGCGTGCAGCCCAGCAGCACATGGTCAAGGCGGGCTGGGGGCGGATCGTCAACCTGTCCAGCACGTCGGCACTCGGCAACCGCGGCCAGGCGAATTATTCGGCTGCGAAGGCAGGACTGCAGGGCTTCACCAAGACCCTCGCTGTGGAGCTCGGACCGCTCGGCATTACGGCGAACGCCGTGGCGCCCGGATTCATCCAGACCGACATGACACGGACCACCGCCGAGCGGATGGGTCTGACCTTCGATCAACTGATCGAACACCAGGTCGCGCTGATCCCCGCAAAACGCGCCGGCGTCCCCGAAGACATCGCGGCGGCGGTCTCCTTCTTCGCGCGGGACGAGAGCTCCTTCGTCAACGGGCAGGTTCTCTACGTGGCGGGCGGGCCGCACGGATGATCAGCGCCGGCTCTCCCGACGCTCTCGCCGCCGCCGTCGGCAGCAGTGCGACCAGCTCGTGGCTCGATGTCACGCAGGCGCGCATCGATCTGTTCGCCGAGGCCACCGGCGACCGCCAGTGGATCCATGTCGATCAGGCGCGCGCCTCAGAAGGCCCCTACGGCACGACCATCGCGCACGGACTACTCACCCTGTCGCTGCTGCCGGAGTTCCTCGCCGAGGTGATGAACGTCGGGAACACTGCGGCGGTCGTCAACTACGGCGTGGAGAGCGCACGTTTTCTGACACCGGTGCCGCGCGACTCGCGCCTGCGCTCGAAGGTCACCTTGACCGATGTCAGTTCGGCCGCGCATGGCATCCGAGCGACCCTGCATCACGACGTCGAGCTCGATGGGTCTCAGCGCCCCGCGCTCGTCGCCGACACAATCTTGCTGTTCGTCCCCGACGCCTGAACACCCTCTCGAAAGGAACTCGATGATGAGTATGACCTTCCCGCCCAGCGGATCAACCTTCGCCACCATGTCAGTCGCGAACATCCTGTCCGACACCGCGACGCGCCAGGGCGAACGTCCTGCCGTGCACTTCGCCGGCACCACCACCACATACGCGCAACTGTGGGAGGAGACCCGTCGCTACGCCGGGGCGCTGCGCGGTCTTGGAATCACGGTCGGCTCACGTGTCGCCCTCATGGCACCCAACGTTCCTGATTTTCCACGGGCGTACTACGCCATCCTCTCGCTCGGCGCGATCGTCGTACCCGTGCACCCGCTCTTCAAGACCGACGAGATCGCCTTCGTCCTGCGCGACTCCGAGGCGGATCTGCTCATCGCCGCGGCGCCGTTCCTCGCCGATGCCGGAGCAGCAGCTGCTGCTGTCCAGGTTCCGCTGACGACCGTGCTGCTCCCCGAGGGTGCAGCCCCCGGGGTGCCTCGTCTGGAGGCGCAGGCTGTTGACGCGACGCCTCTGGACGAGATCACACTGATGCACCCGCTCGCCCCGGCGACGATTCTCTACACGAGCGGCACTTCGGGAACTCCGAAGGGTGCCGTCTCCTCCCATCTGTCCATCATCGAGCAGGTGCACTGCGCGCTCATCGACTCCCTTGAGCTTCGCGTCGACGACGTCCTCTTCGGTGGCTTGCCGCTGTTCCACACCTTCGGCCAGACCGCCGTCATGAACACCGCCTTTCGCCGGGGCGCCTCGATCGTGCTGTTGCCACGATTCGAGGCTGAGGAAGCGCTGGCGCTCATGCACTCTCATGACGTCACGGTGCTGTGCGCGGTCCCCACGATGTTCATCGACCTTCTGCGCGCGGCGGACGCCGCCTCGTCGAAGCCACATGTCCGGCTGGCGATCTCGGGCGGGGCGGCGCTGCCGGCCGTCATCCACGACCGCTTCCACGACTCCTTCGGAGCACGGATCCACGAGGGATACGGGCTCACCGAGACGAACCCGGTCGTCTCGTTCAACCGCGCCGATGAGATGCCGCATCCCGGCACCGCGGGCCGGCCGCTGTGGGGAGTCCAGGTCGCCATCGCAGACGCGCTGATCGAGGAGAGGATCGTGCTTCTCGACGACCCGGCGGCGGTCGGGGAGGTCGTCGTCCGGGGGCACAATCTGTTCAACGGGTACTTGAATGCACCGTCCACCACGGCCGCTACCGTGGTGGACGGCTGGTTCCGCACCGGCGACCTCGGCGTGATCACGGACGGACTGATCACGATCGTCGATCGCAAGAAGGACATGATCATCCGCAACGGGTACAACGTGTACCCGACCGAAGTCGAGAACGCCCTCGCCGCACACACGGATGTACTGTCCGTGTCCGTGTTCGGTGTCTCGGACGACAGGACGGGACAGGAGATCCACGCAGCGTACGTTCTTCGCGACGGCGCCGAACTCGGCGAGGACGCCTTGATCGAGTTCGCCAGGGAGCACATCGGATCACATAAGTACCCCCGGATCGCACACCGCGTCGATGCTCTGCCGCTCGGCGCGAGCGGCAAGGTCCTGCGCCGGTCGCTCGTCGACCAGTTCGGCGGCTGAGCCGCACGCACATCGTCAGCTGAGTCCATCTGGACGAGAATGGACCTATGAGTCGGACTGACATTCCTTCCGCGGCCGGGGCCCCAGTGCCCTCGCGGCCCACCGGCCCCGGAAGCCGCGGGACCTACGCGAAGACCGAGGCGCGGCAGAGGGCGATCGTGGAGGCGGCGATCGAGATCTTCTCTGAGTCGGGCTTTCGCGACGGGTCCCTCCGGGATGTCGCAGAGCGGGCCGGGATCACGCACGCCGGCATCCGTCATCATTTCCCAACAAAGGTCGATTTACTCCAGGCGGTGCTCCGTCAGCGCGAACGCGACTCGATCGGGAAAGGCGACCGGACTCGCGTGGACGGCGCAGAGGCCGTGGATGCCTGGATCGATGCCGTCGCTGAGAACGTCGGGAATCCGACCCTCATCGAGCTCGAGTTCGTTCTGGCGGGCGAGGCGACCTCGAAGGATCATCCCGCACACTCTCACTTCGCGCGTGCGTACGGCAAGAGCGAGCAGATCCTCCGACGCGCGTTCGACCTGATGGGAGAACGCGGACAGCTACGAGACGGTGTCGACCCGGCATTGGCCGCCCGCTCGTTGCTCGCATCCACACTCGGAGTGCAGACCCTGTGGTTGCGCAACCGCGACATCGATATCGGCGAAGTTCTCCGAGCCCAGTTCGGCGTCCTGCGGAAGTCGCCGAACTCCGACTGAACGCCCGCGACACACCCTCAATGGGACTCGCGGCTCACTGCGGGTCCGCTCGAACCCACGAGGAAGTCAAGGTCGGCACCGGTATCGGCCTGCTGCACGTGGTCGACATATAGCCGCTCCCACCCCCGGCGCGGCTTCGCGAACCCGTCGCTCGTTTCTGCGTCGACCACTCTTGTGGCCAGCTCGGCCTCCGAGACCTCCAGATCGAGACGCCGCGCACGGACGTCGAGAGAGATCCAGTCCCCGTCTCTCACCAGTGCGAGCGGACCGCCTGCCGCTGCTTCGGGCGTCACGTGCAAGACCACGGTCCCGTATGCGGTTCCGCTCATGCGTCCGTCGCAGATGCGCACCATGTCACGGACACCGCGCTCGAGCAGCTTCCGGGGCAACGGCATGTTGGAGACCTCCGGCATGCCGGGATACCCCTTCGGGCCGCACCCCCGCAGCACGAGAACGGAATCCTCGTCGACCACGAGACCGGGATCGTCGAGCCTGGCATGCAGATCTTCGATGCTGGAGAAGACGACGGCACGCCCACGATGCTTGAGAAGCCGGGGAGAGGCCGCTGCGGGTTTGATGATCGCCCCACCGGGAGCCAGCGACCCGCGCAGGACCGCTATTCCGGCACTCGGCTGAAGAGGAGAATCGCGTGGCGTGATGACATCGGCATCCCAGATGCGTGCATCGTCGAGGTGGTCCACGAGAGGGCGTCCCGTGATGGTCAGCGCACTCGGATCGAGCAGATCCTTCACTTCTCGCAGAACCGCCAGGAATCCGCCGGCGCGATGGAGGTCGTCCATGAGGTGCACGCCCGCGGGCAGCAGGTTCACGAGCAGCGGCACATCAGCCCCGATGCGGTCGAAGTCGTCAAGCGTCAGATCGACACCCAACCGGCCCGCGATGGCGAGCAAGTGGACGACCGCATTCGTGGACCCACCGATGGCGGCGAGCGCGACTATCGCGTTGTGAAAGCTCGCCTTCGTCAGGAAACTGCTGGGCGTGCGCCCTTCGGCGACGAGCTCCACGGCGAAGCGTCCGGAGTCATGCGCGGCTTCGAGGAGTCGGGCATCGGGTGCCGGTGTTCCCGCCAGGCCGGGAAGGACCGTGCCGAGAGCTTCAGCGACCAGAGCCATCGTCGAGGCGGTCCCCATCGTGTTGCAGTGCCCCTTGCTGCGAATCATCGAGGACTCCGATCGTCGGAACTCGCTCTCGTCGATCTCGCCGGCACGCACCTCCTCACTCAGGCGCCACACATCGGTGCCGCAGCCCAGCGGCCGACCCCGGAAGTGTCCGGTGAGCATCGGTCCACCCGGCACCACGATCGCGGGGAGGTCGACCGAGGCGGCGGCCATCAGCAGGGCAGGGATTGTCTTGTCGCACCCCCCAAGAAGCACGACGCCGTCGATGGGATTCGCCCGGAGCATCTCTTCGGTCGCCATCGCCGCCATGTTCCGCCAGAGCATCGCTGTGGGACGGACCTGAGTCTCGCCCAGCGACACCACAGGAAGCTCGAGAGGAATGCCGCCTCCCTCGTAGACACCATTGCGCACCGACTGCGCGACCTCGTTCAGGTGCGCATTGCATGGGGTGAGGTCGGATGCGGTGTTCGCGATGGCGATCTGAGGGCGGCCCGAGAAGTCGCCCGGCACACCTCGCCGCATCCACGCGCGATGGATGTACGCATTGCGATCATCACCCGAGTACCACTGCGAACTTCGAAGCGATCCACTCATCTCAGGCCTCCTCCGCCAGATCGGGTTCCATCGCCGACGCCCGTATTGTGACCTCGACGGCTCCAGCGGTCTCGCTCACCGCGCGGACCCGGATCTCGCCGGCCGCCATAGGGCGGACGATCGCCAGGAGCCGCCCCTGGAAGGTGCGATGAGTATCGGACCCGAAGGGCTCCACATCGTCGGGCTTCGCACTGGACAAGGCGACGAGCTCTGCGGGGCCTTCAACCTCCACCCGGACGCTCTCGCTCCCGTCCACCGCCAGCGTGCCTGCGTCATCGCGAAGATCGAAATGCACGTAGGCGAGGTCGGAAGGATCAGCAGCGATCTCTTCGCGCTCAGCGTGTGCTCGGAGCATAGGGAGCCCGTCAAGGCTTCGAATCGCTGAACGCCCGGCCTCCTCGCCCGCTCGGAATGCGACCGCGACGAGCTCCCCGCGGCGGTATTCCGTCTCGAAGCGCGCGATGAAACCGCGGACGCCTTCATCAGGCTTCGACACGGGAGCACGCCCCAGACTCGCACCGTCCAACAGCAGTTCGATCTCGTCGGCGTCGGAGTAGACGTCGACCGTCACCGGAGACGCGTCCGGCACCTCCCACGCCCAGCTGGAGAGGACGTCGTCCCACGACCATCGACTCTTCGTCAACGTTCGCCCATGACGTTGAGGCCGGTGCACCGCGATGAACGGCTCGACGCGTAGGCCCCAGACGACTTCGCGCCAGAACGAGATCGGACGGCGGACGCCGTTGATGTCGATCGTGCCCGCTTGCGACAGCATCCAGGGATACGGCGATGACATGCCCGTAGGCGGCAGCGGATCGTCGTCGTAGTGAGCTCGCCCGGTTCCGGCTTCGCCGACATGGTCCCACGCGGTCCACGCGAAGTCCCCGATGACGTGAGGATGCTTCTTCACCAGCGCCCACAGCCTGTCGAGCCTCCCGGGGAATGTCTCGGTGCCGACGATGATGCGCTCCGGGAACAACTCTGCGTCGGAGTCGTAGCGGGTTTCCCCGTAGTTGATGCCGGCGACATCCACCTGCGCGTGAGCCTCCTCGGTGAGTCGAGTGACCGCCTCGGAGGAGTTCACCGCGCTGGAACCATCAGCGGAGAGCAGGGCGTTGAAGTCGAAGGGAACGCTGTGGTCGCGGGCTGTCACGGCCGAGTCGATCACCGATACGAGGCCGTTCACGGCATTCGTCGTGAGGCGAGTCGGGTCGAGCTCGCGCACCTTCTCGGCGAGCTTTCGCCCGATGACGGCCGCACCGGGTCGACCGATCTCGAGAATCTCGTTGCCGATGGAGTACATGAACACGCTCGGATGATTGCGTCCCGCCACGACCAGCGCCTCGAGGTCGCGTTCCCACCAGTCCCCGAAAGTCAGAGACGAGTCGTACGAGCTCTTGCCCGTCATCCAGACATCGGAGAGCTCGTCCATCACGAGCAGTCCGATGCGGTCGCACGCGTCGAGGAAGGCACGGCTGATGCCGTTGTGGGCACTGCGGACGGCATTGAATCCTGCAGCCTTGATCCGTTCGGCCTTTCGATGCTCGGCCCGATCGATCGCCGCCGATCCGAGCGGGCCGTTGTCGTGATGGACGCATCCGCCACGGAGCTCGATGGATCGACCATTGAGGCGCAGACCTCGCACCGGGTCGACGTCGATTGCGCGGATACCGAAAGCCGTCGCGTCCTCATCGAGCACTGTGTCGCCTTCGCCGAGCAACGCCGTCTCCATGCGGTATAGCGCCGGATCGTCGAGGTCCCATAGCCGCGGCTCGGCGATCCACTGCCGCACCCGCACCAGCGCGGTCTCACCCGGCAGCACGGTCGCGGGAACCGATCGTTCAACGACGATGACGCCATCTGCATTCGACACGCGTGCGCGCACTCGCACCGAGCGCGTGGTCCTGGATTCGTTGCGCACATTGATCGCTGCGTCGACTGTCGCCAGAGTGTCGTCGATCGATGGCGTCGTGATCACGACACCATCGAGCGGGATGTGAACAGTATTCCCGACGGCGAGGTGAACGTTGCGATAGATGCCGACTCCCGTGTACCAGCGAGAGTCCTGCTGGGCTCGCGCCTCGACGCGGAGAGTGTTGTCCTCACCGAAACGGAGGTAGGGATCGAGCACAGCGGCGAATGGGCTGTATCCCGATGGTCGCTGCGCCACGAGATTCCCGTTCAGGTAGACGACGGCGTCCCGATAGACGCCTTCGAATTCGAGGATGACGGAGCGCTCCCGCCACTCGAGAGGAGCCGTGAATTCCTTCTCGTGCACGACGTGCGCTCCGGGGTAGTAGCCGGAGTGGCTGCCGTTGGCACTGGCCGGATCCCGCGGCAGGTCGCGCATCGCGTCGTGCGGAAGGACGATGTCCTTCCGGGGTGCCGGTGCGACCACGGCGGCGAACAGGTGCTGCGCGGGTGCAACCGTCCACCCTCGGTTGAAAGGCTGCCTAATCATCATCGATCCTTCCGCGCCTACGACCCGTTCATCGAGCTCGCGCCTCCGCCATGCTAACGCAAAACCACCCGAATGGATGGTTTTACTCTTCGGGATCGGCTCGGGCCATGAGTTCACCCGAAGATAGGAAGCATTCAGATGCGAACACTCATCAGTCCCGCCCCACGCCGAGCACGAGATCGCGCCGCTGCTGACGCCGCTCTCGCTGCACGTCAGGATCCGATACGGGGGCAGCGAGGAACAGTCGTTGCGTGTAAGGGTGCATGGGCGCCGACGTGACCTGATCGCCGCTGCCCGTCTCCACGATCTCGCCGCGGTGCATCACAGCGACGCGGTGGCTGATATGTCTGACCACCGAGAGGTCGTGGGAGATGAACAGATAGGCCACGCCCGCGCGCTCCTGGATCTCGATGAAGAGGTCGAGCACTCGCTCCTGGGTCGACAGATCGAGCGCGGAGACGGGCTCGTCGCAGACGATCACTCGCGGGTCGAGCGCGAGAGCGCGGGCTATTGCGATGCGCTGCCGCTGACCGCCGGAGAACTCGCGTGGCAGCCGACTGCGAGCCACGCTGGGCAAACCGACTCGATCTAGAAGATCGAGGACCTTCGCCCGCGCGTCCTTCTTGGAGGCCCCTGCCGCAGCGAGCGGCTCGGTGAGAATACTCTCGATCGTCATGGAGGGGCTCAGCGACGAGTACGGATCCTGGAAGACCGCTTGAATCTCGCGCCCCAACTCACGCCGCTCCGCACGACGCAGGCGGGTGATGTCACGTCCGTCATACACGATCGAACCCGCCGCCACCGGAGCCAGCCCCAGAATCGCTCGGCCCAAGGTCGTCTTGCCCGACCCGGACTCGCCCACCAGGCCGAGCGTCTCTCCAGCTCTCACTTCGATCGACACCCCCCGAAGCGCCTGGAAGGGCTTTGCGCGGACTCTCTTCGACCGGTACTCGACCTCGAGGTCGCGCGCCTCCAGAACCGGATTCATCTCCTGTCCGATCGAGGTCTACGCCCGCATAGAGCGTGATTCACGACGCGAGCAGGACCACTCGCCGCCTCTCTCCATCGGAACATCGTCGCTCCATTCCTGTCACCATCGACCGGGCCAGCACCCTTGCACCGAACTGTAGCCCAAAACCACCCAGCTGGGCGCCATCGGTCGCCGTGAGATCCGCAGATATCACGGCGACCCCATCTCGCGGCAGCTCCGGCAGTGATCAGCCCTGCCGGCGCGTGCGCGCCATGAGTCGCTCGAAGGTCTCCGGGGGTACGGAGTCGCGCAGGGTGTTGGCTATCTTCTCCATCGGCAGCGTCCCGATTCCGCGAAGGATATGCGGCTGGGTCACCAAACGCAGCCGGTCAGAGTCAACCTCATCGAGCAGAACCGGACCGATGATCGGGTGCTCGACCCACTCTGCGAGGGTCGACCATAACGTCAGCTCACGGACTGTGTCGTCTCCCGTCAGCTCGATCGGGTGCTCGGCGATCACCGTCTCGCTGTCCGCACCGATCTGTACGGCGTAGCTACCGGGCGTCACCACCCACTCGCCCTGCTCCACGTCCCAATACGCGAAAGCGCGCCTGTCCAGGGCGAGCTCGACCTGCGTCGACGCCCCTGCGGCCAGCATCACCTTCTTGAAGGCACGCAGCTCGCGCAAAGGCCGCTGGACCTCGCCGACGCCCGTCGCGCCGACATAGATCTGAACGACGTGCGCGCCATCCCGTTCGCCCGTGTTGGTGACGGTCAGTCGCACGATGGCAGTGTCTGCTGACGTCGCCTGAACGGAGATCGCGCTGGTCTCGAACGTCGTGTAGCTGAGCCCATGGCCGAACGGATAGCGCGGGGTGCGCCCAAGCGTAGTGAAAGCTCGATATCCGACGTGGAGGCGCTCACCGTAGAGCACGTGCCCGCGCTCGCCAGGGAAGTTCACGGTGCTCGGGTGATCCTCGACCCGATACGGGATCGTCTCAGCGAGCTTGCCCGACGGGTTCACCACCCCGTAAAGCAGATCAGAGATAGCGCTGCCCCCGGCCTGCCCCAACAGAAAACCCTCGAGGATCGCGTCGACATCATCGTGCCAGCCTTCGAGGGCGACCACGCCCCCGTTGGAGAGCACGACGACGGTCTTCACACCGGTGGCCGCCACGCTTCGGATGAGGTCCCCCTGCGCTGCCGGAAGCTCGATCGTCTCTCGATCGAACCCCTCGGACTCCTCCGCCTCAGAGAGCCCTGCGAAGATCACCGCCACCTCCGCCGATGCCGCGAGGGCGACGGCGGCATCTCGCAGCGCAGCGTCGGACTCACTGCCGTCGAGGGAGTATCCGGGCTCGAACCCGAAGCCGCCTTCGGCAACCTCCGCCACGGCATCGAGGAAGGAATCGATCCGCGTAGCGCGCACATGCGAACTCCCACCGCCCTGGAAACGCGGCGCGCGCGCGAACTCGCCGATCACAGCGACCCGCGCAGACGGCTCGAGCGGAAGCACGCCATCATTCTTCAGCAGAACAGCACATTCGGATGCGACCTGCCGGGCCAGAGCGTGATGCTCGTCGAAGTCAACGCTCACGCGTTCGACATCACGCCATTCGCTGAGGTTCAGGACCCGATCGACGGCAGTATTCAGCTCCACCTCCGAAAGGGCGCCGACAGCGACAGCCTCCGCGACGATCGGTGGCGTGCGCCCTTCAGTGCCGGGCATCTCCAGATCCAACCCGGCGGCGACCGCCGCGGGCGTGTCATGGACAGCACCCCAGTCCGAGATCACCGCGCCGTTGTAGCCCCACTCGCCGCGAAGCAGATCCGTGAGCAACCACCGGTTCTGGGAGCTGAAGACGCCGTTGATCTTGTTGTACGAGCACATGACCGTGGCCGGCTGCGCTTCCTGGACGATTCGCTCGAAGGCGGGGAGGTATATCTCGCGAAGGGTTCTCTCATCGACGTCGGCGCTCACTCGCATCCGATCCGTCTCCTGATTGTTCACCGCGAAGTGCTTCACCGAGGCCCCCACTCCGTGAGCCTGGAGCGAGTTCACGTAAGCAGCTCCGAGCACACCAGACAGAAGCGGATCCTCGGAGAGATACTCGAAGTTTCGACCGCACAGCGGCGACCGCTTGATGTTCACGCCGGGACCGAGAACGATGTCGACCCCCAGCATGCGAGCTTCGCGTGCGATAGCCCGCGCCACTCGCGCTACGACCGACGAGTCCCAACTGGAACCGAGGGCGACCGCCGGCGGAAAGCACGTTGACTCCTCACTCGGAGTGAGTGCGAAGTTGTCTCCCCCCGCGCCCTGAGCGCGAAGACCGTGAGGTCCGTCCGAGAGCTTCACCGTCTCGATGCCGCGCTCGGCAATAGCGAAGGTGTTCCATGGCCCGACGCCTGTGACCAGATGGGACTTCTGTTCTGTCGTCAAATCCTGTGCACGAACGTTCATCTGTCTTCTCCTTCAGTGGTTGATGATCGGGAGCATGGCAATGACGTTGCTCCTCGGTGCCGGAAGCCAGTGGCCGACCCCGCCTCCTGGGCACAACTCCTCCAGGTCAGCGACAGAGAGAGCGGAGCCAGAGGACGTCGCAGAGTTCGTGTCTCCACAGTCGCTCGCATCGGCGTGGCGGCTCACAGGCGGATCCTCCTTGACCCTGTCTTAACATCTAAGTCAACTGAGATTTTAAATCTATCACAGCTCTGTTCCGCGCAGTTTGGGCCTCACCACCATCTCGCGCATCCGCGGTCGGCGCCGTTTCCGCGATGTCGCCGACCGGCTTCGCACAAGACCCAGAGGCCGGCGTCGTGGTTCGCACCGACCGCGAGGAAGGCGTGTTGATTTGGAGGGGTCGCTCTTGAGCGCGCGCAGAGCATAAGTGCCGCTCTCCGTGCGAACGAAATCGGCGAGGTCCGCGGGCGGGCGTCAGATGTCCTCGCTCACAGAGCGTCAGTAGTGGAGCAGGAGCGAGCGGTCAATCACGCCGGCCAGCCAGTTGCTGAACTGCGGCGCGAATCGCTCAGAGTCCGTGCCGGGCCGGCCGAGACCGAACCCGCGATCCCCCGACTCGAAGAGCTGCATCTCGACCGGCGCTCCCTCCTCGGACCAGAGACTTTCAAGCGTCTTCGCGTCGGACACCGTCGGGTCGGGTTCGGCCGCTGCAAGAGACATCGGTACCCCCTGCGGCCGGATGCGCGCAGTGCCGTCTACGAGGATTCCATACACGGACGCGGCGAAGTCGGGACGATCTACCGCGTCGGTGTTCTCCAGCACACGAAACATCGCTATAGCCCCAGCGGAGAATCCGATCATCCCGACGCGGTTCGAGTCCACCCCGAACTCGGCCGCACGATCGCGGATCACATGCAGCGCTTGCGTCGCATCCGCTGCGGCAACTGCGATCGACGGTTCCATCCCCGCGATCACCTGCCCGACGAGGAAGGGCAAAGCTCGCCCCAGTGGGGGCGTCTGCACGCGGTACTTCAGGACGAACGCGGTCACGCCCTGACCGGCAAGGTACTACCCCGTGTCTACTGCCGGATCAGGGGCGATGACAGTCACGGTGGGTTCGAAAACATGCGACTGGCGTCCGCGGAGAGCGAATCACGAAACTCCGCACACTCCACGTACACATTTGGCCCGGAATCAGGAAGCGTACGCCACGCGGGGGAGGGACCAGCGCTCGGAAAATGAGCTCCGACCAGGAGGTTTCTGGCGGAGACGGAGGGATTTGAACCCTCGGTCCCCTTGCGAGGACTCCACCTTAGCAGGGTGGTGCACTAGGCCTGACTATGCGACGTCTCCATGCGTTCCACCGTGGCGAGAACGCGTCATGCCATCATAACCGCTCCAGAGAGTCACGACGAACCGCCGCCGCGTTCCCGCAGGGTAAGCGCTTTCCGCTATGCTCGAAGGCGCCACGATCGTGCCACAGCCGCCACATCATCGGAACGGAAGAGGACATGCCCGAACCCCGCGTCATCAACGACAACGGAGCCTGGTGCTGGTTCCAGGACGAACGCGCTCTCATCGACCCGGAGCAGCGAGTCCTGGTCGTCGGATCCGTCCCCGCTCCCGAGGGGCCCGGCGGTGAAGCCCGCGCCGGCAACATCGAGCTCACGGTCGCCGACCTCGAAAGCGGCGCCTCGCAGGTCGTCGTCCTGCACGAGCGCCTCGAGACCGACGATCATGACGTCCCCGCCCTCTGGCGCCGCCGCGACGGACGCTGGCTCGCCGTCTACGCCAAGCACAAGACGGACAACCTGACCCGCTGGCGCGTCAGCGAACCGGACGACCCGACCCGATGGGGACCGGAGCGGACGTTCGACTGGACCGAGCTCACCGGCGGCACGGGCGTCACGTACTCGAACCTCCACGAGCTCGACGGACGCCTGTACTGCTTCGCCCGCGCCGTCAACGACGACCCCTGCGCACTCGTCTCGGATGACGAAGGCGACACCTGGACGTACGCGGGCAAGCTCTTCACCCGCCCCAAGGTCGGCTACGTCAACGGCTACACCCGCTACGTCTCCACGGGCAGCCGCATCGACTTCGTCACCACGGACCACCACCCCCGCGACTACGACAACTCGATCTACCACGGCTACCTCGCCTCCGGTGCCCTGCACGACAGTTTCGGCAACGTCATCGCAGACCCCGCACCGAGCGACGACGCCCCCTCCCAGGTCGAGCTCACGACGGTCCTGACGGCGGGCTCGGAGGGTCCGGAAGGCGTCCGCATGCACGCCTGGACCACCGACATCCGGCGCGCTCCCGACGGCACGATCGCCGCCGTCCTCACCGCGCGCGTGAACGACGACCTCGAGAACGATCCGGATCGCAACCACCCCGTCCGCGACATCCGCTTCTACGCCGCCCGCCTCTCCCCCGGCACCGAGACCTGGCAGCTCGTCGAACTCGCCGAAGCCGGCGGCGGCCTCCTCCCCCACGAGCAGGACTACACCGGTCTCGCCGCCATCGATCCCTATGACATCGACTCCGTGTACATCTCCACTCCGATCGACCCGCGCACACACGAGCGGCTGGAGCACTACGAGATCTTCCGCGGCACGACATCGGATGCCGGCATCACCTGGTCGTGGACCCCGATCACCGAGAACTCACCGCACGACAACCTGCGTCCGATCGTCGCCCCCGGCGACGCGACCCGCATCCCCCTGCTGTGGTTCCGCGGCGAGATGACCGCCTCTCAGCACTACCGTTGTGAGATCGTGCTGCTCGACCAGCCGCGCGCCGCCACCGCCACCGCCACCGCCGACACCGCGAAGGAAACCGCATGACCACCGTCCTCCTCGTCGGCGCCCACGGCTACGGCAGCGTCCACCTCCGCAACCTCGAGCGCCTCGGCGACCGCGTCGAGCTGGTCGGCCTGGTCGATCCCAAGGGCGGCCCGACCGAGGGCTTCGGGTCGGCCACCCCGAGTTGGCAGAGCCTGGACGACGCGCTCGCCACCGGCATCCATCCGGATATCGTCATCGTCGCCACCCCGACCAACACGCACTTCGCGCTGGCCGCCCGCGCCCTCGAGCACGGCAGCCACGTCTACCTCGAGAAGCCGCCCGTCGCGACGATGGAGCAGTTCACCGAACTGCTCGCGCTCCAGGAGCGCACCGGCCGCGCCATCCAGGTCGGTTTCCAGAGCTTCGGCTCGCACGCGCTGACCGAGATCGCGGACCTGGGCGCCGCGACCTCCGTCGCCACCTGGGCGAACTGGAGCCGCGAATTCGCGTACTGGAACCGCTCGGCGTGGGCGGGCAAGCGCACCCTGAACGGCCAGCCCGTCGTCGACGGCGTCCTCACGAACGCGCTCTCGCACGCCGTCGCGACCGCGCTGCACATCGCCGGCGCGCGCCGCCGCGAGGACATCGCCCGCATCGAACTGGAGCTCTACCGCGCGAACAACATTGAGGCCGACGACACCTCGAGCGTCCGGATCACGCTCACCGACGGGCGGATCGTCTCCGCCGCCCTCACCCTCGCCGGCCCGGCGCAGGACCAGCCGCTCATCGAGGTGCGCACGGCATCCACCGACGTCCTGTTCTCCTACACCGACGACGTCATCACCTACTCGGACGGCCGCGTGTCCCGACCAGGACGCATCGAGCTGTTCGAGCAGTTCCTCGACCACCTCGAGCACGGCACCCCTCAGCTGTCGGCGCTCGTCGACACCGGTGCATACATGGCGGTGCTCGAGGCCGTCCGCACGGCTCCGGACCCGGTGAAGATCCCGGATGCCGCGACCACCACGCTCGACACCATGATCGTCGTGGACGACATCGGCGACTGGGTGCAGCGCACCGCGCGCGCCGGCGCCCTGTTCAGCGAGGTGCGCGCTCCGTTCGCACCGGAGTCCGCGGACGGCGCCACGGACGAGATCGCCCTCGGCGACGCCGTCATCGCCGTCCGAGACGACGGGTCGGCCGTCACCCCGACATCCGGGCCGCGCCCGTTCCTGCACCCGGTGCGCACACGGGCCGGCGTGGTCGTGACCGACGCGCACCCCGCCGACCACGACTGGCATCTCGGCGTCTCCGTCGCGATCCAGCACGCGGGGGGCGTGAACTTCTGGGGCGGACCGACCTACACGCGCGATGCCGGTTACCGCTGGCTGAACGATCATGGCCGCATCGCGACGACCTCGTTCGAGCGCACCAGATCCGGATTCAGCTCGACGGCCGACTGGCTCGCGCCGGACGGCACCGTGCTGCTGCGCGAGGCGACGACGTGGCGGTTCCGGGAGGCATCCGATCCTCGGTCCTGGGCGTTCCAGACCACGACCGCGCTCACCGCGGCGTCCGGCCCGATCGAGCTGGGAAGCCCCGGATCGCACGGTCGCGCAGGCGGAGGGTACGGCGGGTTCGCCTGGCGCTTCCCCGACGCCTCCGACGTCGATGTGCGCACCGCGGACGCATCCGGAGAGGATGCCGTGCACGGCCGCGTGTCGGACTGGATCGCCTTCAGCGCCCGCTTCCCCGACGGCGAGGCGACCGTCGCACTCGCCTCGGAAGACCGGCGGCCCTGGTTCGTGCGCGTGACCGACTACCCCGGCATCGGCTCGGCCCTCGCCTGGGATCAGCCGGTCATCCTGGACGCCGGCGAATCCGTCGCGCTGTCGTTCCGCGGCGTCGTCGCCGACGGTCGGCTGACGGATGCCGAGGTGGCGGCACTGCTGGCCTGACCGCTTCCGCCGTCACGCGTACGGCAGCGCCACCGGTCGGTCCAGCCCGTCGACGACCATCGCCGGCCAGCGCTCGTCGAGCGTGAGCACCTCCCAGCCCTCCGGCGTGCTCAGCAGCGTGTCCTCGACCTTGACGCCCTGCGCGGTCGGGTTCCACGCGAACGCCTGCCACTCGGCGAGCGCATCGGTCGTCGCCGAGGTGGCCCGCGGATCGCGTCCGGCGTAACCGGTCGGACCCCCTTGGTGGTGCCGCTGCCACTCGTCGGCGGCGAACCCGTTCGCGGCGTATCCGGCGATGCCCTCCGCGAACGCCGCGTCCAGGGCACGACCGGGGACGGACGCGTCGAGGAACGCGCGTTCGACGGCGAGGATGCGCTCGTCCGCGGCATCCGCACCGACCCAGCGGGTGATGTTCGCGATCAGGCCGTGCCGGCGCCCGCACACGACGACCATGGCCCGCTCCCCCAGCGGGGCCGTGGTCGGCAGCGGATGCCGGAATGCGAGCCGTTGCGCTCCGGATACCAGGATCACGAGCGGATCGATCCCTCGCGCCACGAGTCCGGCCGCCACGGATGCCGCGATCTCCTGCTCGGTGTGATCCGGGGCGGCTCCCGCCAGCACATCGGTGAGCACCTCTGCGGCGTCGCGCCCGAGGGCGCGGTACCGATCGCGCTCTCCCGGCAGCAGCGAAGCGCGGGCTGCTCGGAGCTGCGCCGCGACGTCGGACTCCGGCATGCCGGGGCCGGCCGCCAGCGCGGCTTCGGCCGGCGGCGTCTGCCACGGCACGCGGACGATGCGGTCCGCATCGACAGGCAGCAGCTCCTCGGCGATCAGACGATCGGCCTCGTTGGCGGCGACGAACAGGGTGTCTCCGGCATCCTCGACCCGGACCGCGAGCACCGGCGGGCCCGCGAGCGAGACGTGCGTGCGGACGCCGTCGAGATACCAGGACACCGCCTCGTGCGAGGTCAGCACCAGTGCGCCGCCCGTTGCGGCGCGGACGCGCGCCAGCCTGTCCTGCTTGACCTCGCGGTCGTGCGTCGATCCCGACATCGCGATCGATCCCCTCTGTCCGGAAACGTTTTCTCACACGATAGTCGCTAATATGGCCAGGGTCGCGCCAGCCGCGTGGACGACGCGAACAGAGGGGATGCCGATGAGCCGTCAGGCACCGCGCACTCGGATCACCGATGTCGCGAAACTCGCCGGCGTCTCGCTGTCGACGGTATCGCGCGCCATGAACGACAACCCGACCGTCGACCCCGCCCTGGTGGAGCGGGTGAAAGCGGCGGCCGCCGAGCTCGGCTACACCGCGAACCCGCTCGCCCGCAGCCTCGTGCTCGGGCGCACACAGACGGTCGCGGTCGTGGTGCCGGATCTGGAGAACCCGACCTATCAGGCGATTCTCCGTGGTCTCAGTCGGGCCGCATCGAGCGACGGCTATCACGTGCTCATCGCCGATTCGATCGAGGATCTCGAGAACGAGCGAGCACTCGCCAAGACGACCCGGCTGCGCACCGACGGCATCATCCTGTGCGCTCCGCGCATGCCGGAGGATGAACTGCAGGGGCTGCTGCCCGACCTCGCCCCGGTCGTCGTCATCAACCGTGCTCCGCAGGCGGAGACCCCCGTCGTCGCGGCGGACTACGGAGCCGGCCTGCGCGAGATCATCGACCACCTCACGGGCCTCGGACATCGCCATCTCGTGTACCTCGCCGGCTCACAGCGCAGCGCCTCCCACCGCGCGCGCCAGGAGGCGATCACAGCGGCCATCGCCGAGGACCCCGACCTGCGGGTCGACGAGATCCCGACCGGCGTCGACTTCGATAGCGGTGTCGGGGTCGCCGGCCAGGTGCTCGCGTCCGGCGCGACGGGCGTCCTCGCGTTCAACGACCTGGTCGCGATGGGCCTGCTCTCCGCGATGCGCTCCCGCGGCGTCGACGTGCCCGGTCGGATCTCGATCGCCGGATTCGACGACATCCCGTTCGCGGCGAACGCGTCACCGCCGCTGACCACGGCATCCGTTCCCACGGCCGACCTCGGCGCGCACGCCTGGCAGGCGATGCACGAACTTCTCGAGGGCGGAGAGCCGGTCGCCGTCACGACGGTCGTGCCTGCGCTGGTGGTCCGCGAGACCACCGCGGCCCCGCCCGCCTGACCCCTCTCCGCGAGACTTGCTTTGCGGGGTGAGACTTACCTGCGCTGGCCAAGCCTCACCCCACAAAGCACGTCTCGCGGACTGAGGGCTGTGCTACGCTCGAGAAAACGTTTCCTGAGATGTCTTGAGATGAGTGGATGACAATGACGCGCTACGCCATCGCGGGTGCCGGTCACCGTGCCCAGATGTATGTCGATGCGATCATCGGCGAGCACAGCGACCGCGCCGAACTGATCGCGATCATCGAGCCGAATCCGACGCGGGCGCAGTACTACGTCGACCGCATCACGGACGCCGGCGTCGCCGCGCCGCGCACCGCCGGTCCCGAAGCGCTCGAGCAGATCATCCGCGACGAGCGCATCGACCGCGTCATCATCTGCTCCCGCGACGATCTGCACGCCGAGCTCATCGTCCGCTCTCTCGAGGCCGGTGCCGACGTCGTGGTCGAGAAGCCGCTGACCATCGACGCCCAGAGCGCCGCCCGCATCGAAGAGGCCGTCGAACGCACCGGCCGCCAGGTCGTGCTGACGTTCAACTACCGGTACTCCCCGCGCAACAGCGCGCTGCGTCAGCTGCTGCAGGACGGCGAGATCGGCGAGATCACCTCGATCGACTTCAGCTGGATGCTCGACACCAAGCACGGCGCCGACTACTTCCGCCGCTGGCACCGTCAGAAGGCCAACTCGGGCGGACTGCTCGTGCACAAGTCCAGCCACCACTTCGACCTGGTCAACTGGTGGCTGCGCTCCGAGCCTCGCCGCGTCTACGCCTCCGGTGGCCTGCGCTTCTACGGCGCCGAGAACGCCGCCGTCCGCGGCATCACCGACCGCCCGGCCCGCGGCACGCATGACGGCGGCGACCCGTTCGAGCTCGACCTCCGCGACGACCCGCGCCTGAAGGCCCTGTACCTCGAGGCCGAGCAGCACGACGGCTACGTCCGCGACCTGGACGTGTTCAGCGAGGGCATCACGATCGAGGACAACCTCGCCCTCATCGTCGACTACGCCTCCGGCGCCACTCTGTCGTACTCGCTGAACGCGCACTCCCCCTGGGAGGGCTACCGGGTCGCCGTCAACGGCACGCTCGGCCGCGCCGAGCTCGAGGTCGTCGAACGCGGAGCCGTGCTCGCCGAAGAGGGCCTGCACCCGGTGCTCGATCCCAGCCTGTCCGGATCGGATGCCGCGCCCACGCTGCGCCCCGAGGGCGAACGCCTGATCGTGCAGAAGCACTGGGAAGCCGCGCGCGAGGTGCCGATCGTCCGCGGCGAAGGCGGCCACGGCGGCGGCGATGCGCTGCTGCTGTCCGACGTGTTCGTCGGCCCGGCCGATGACCCTCTGGCCCGCCCGGCGGACTGGAGCGACGGCATCCGTTCGATCGCGGTCGGCATCGCCGGCAACCGCTCGCTCGAGACCGGTCTGCCGGTCCAGGTCGCCGACCTCGGCATCCATCTGCTCGAAGGCGCGGTGCGAGCATGAGCCGCATCGTCGTGACCGGAGGCGCCGGCAGACTCGGCCGCAGCCTCGTCACGGGCCTCGCCGGCTTCGGCCACGAGATCGTCTCGCTCGACCGGATCGCAGCGCCCGAGCTGGAGCAGGACGGCATCACGCAGGTCGCCCTCGACCTCTCCGATGCGGATGCCGCGGCATCCGTCCTCGCTGGCGCGAAGGCCGACGCGCTGATCCATCTCGCCGCGATCGCCGTGCCGTTCAGCGCACCGGAGGACGTCATCATGCGCACCAACGCGGGGCTGGCGATCTCCGTGCTGCACGGCGCCGTGCGGGCCGGCATCCCGAAGATCGTCGCGGCATCCAGCCCGACCGTGCTCGGCTACGGCTGCCCGACCGGCTGGAGCCCCGACCGGCTGCCGCTGGACGAGGACACCCCGACCCGGCCGTGGAACGCGTACGCGCTGTCGAAGCTGCTCATCGAGGACACCCTCGGGATGCTGCAGCGCCAGACCGGCGACGCCACCCGCTTCGCCGCGTTCCGCCCGTGCTACGTGATCGCCCCGGAGGAATGGGCAGGGGCCCTGACCCAGCAGGGGCACACCGTCCGGGAGCGACTGGACGACCCGGCGCTCTCGGCACCGGCGCTGTTCAACTACGTCGATGCGCGCGATGTCGCCGGCTTCGCGGACACGCTGCTCGCCGGCATGACCGAGATCCCGAACGGCGAGGTGTTCTTCGTGGGTGCGTCGGACGCCCTGGCCCGCGAGCCGCTCGCCGACCTGCTGCCGCAATTCCACCCGGGCACCGCAGGAGCCGCGGCCGAGCTGACCGGTACGCGCCCGGCGTTCTCGATCGCCAAGGCCGAGCGGCTTCTGGGGTGGCGCCCGCAGCACGACTGGCGCACTGAGCTCGGCGAACGCGTCCCGGTCGCAGAAACTGTCGCTTCAGCTCGCTCTTAGCAGCAGAATTCGCGACCCGAACATCCATCACCGACCGAAAGACCTCTCATGAACTTCGACGGCATCCTCTTCTTCCCCGTCACGCCTTTCACCGTCGACGGCACGATCGAGCACGACCTGCTCGCCCAGCACGTCGACCGCGGCGTCGCGGCCGGGGCCGGCGGCGTCTTCCCCGCCTGCGGCACGGGTGAGTTCCACGCGCTGTCCGCTTCCGAAGCGGCCGCGGTCACCCGCACGGCAACGGCGACAGTCGCCGGCCGCGTCCCCGTGATCGCGGGTGCGGGCGGTCCGCTCGGCCACGCGATCGAGGTCGCCAGGGCCGCAGCGGATGCCGGAGCCGACGGCCTCCTCGTGCTGCCGCCGTACCTCGTCGGGGGCACCCAGTCGGGGCTGATCGCGTACGTCGAGGCCATCGCCGCGGCATCCGATCTCCCGGTCGTCGTCTATCACCGCGGCAGCGCGCAGTACTCCGTCGACGCCATGCGGACCCTGGCTGCGAACCCGAAGGTGGTCGGCTTCAAGGACGGCACTGGCGACATCGGCACCACGCAGCTCATCGTCCGCGCAGTGGCTGAGACGGGCCGGGACGACTTCGCGTTCTTCAACGGCCTGCTCACCGCCGAGCTGACGCAGGGCGCGTACCGCGGCATCGGCGTCCCGCTGTACTCGTCGGCGGCCTTCGCGATGATCCCCGAGGTCGCGAACGCGTTCTATCGCGCCTACGTCGCCGGCGACGAGGAGCGGCGCCTGGAGATCCTGGACGGCTTCTACCGCCCGCTGGTGAACCTGCGCGACGAGACTCCCGGCTTCGGCGTCTCGCTGATCAAGACGGGGTTGCGCCTCGGCGGGCTTCCGGTCGGATCCGTGCGCGCTCCGCTGGTCGACCCGACACCAGCGCAGGAAGCCCGTCTGGCCGAGATCCTCGAGGCAGGGCGCGCGCTGCTGTGACCACGATCTCCCGGTTCGACACCCGGCTGCAGCGCGTCGCACTGACCCGGCCGTGGGCCGCTGACGTCACGAGCGTCGGCATCGTCGCGACGCACGTCGTCCGGTCGGACGGCGCCGAGGGCTGGGGCTTCTCGTGGACGCCGCAGATCGGCGCGACCGCGGTGCACGCGCTGCTGTCCGACGACATCGCGCACGCGGCGATCGGTCGCCCGGCCGAGCCGGGCGATGCCTGGCACGGGCTCTGGGAGCATCTGCACGAGGCGGGCGGCGGCGGCATCACGACGATCGCACTGGCCGGGCTCGATCTCGCCCTGTGGGATGCCGAGGCCCGCGCCCGCGATCTGCCGGTGTCCGGGGTGATCGGCCGGCGCCGGGAGCGCGTGCGCGCCTACGGTTCCGGCGTCAACCTGCACTACACGCAGGCCGAGCTGCTCGCACAGGTGCAGCGCTGGATCGACGCCGGATTCGACGCGGTGAAGATCAAGGTCGGCAAGCCCGACGTCGCGGAGGACGTCGACCGCGTCGGCGCCGTGCGCGATCTGCTCGGCCCGGATCGCGAACTCATGATCGACGCCAATCAGCGCTGGGATCTTTCCCGCGCCACGAGCTCGATCGAGGCGCTCAGCCGGTTCGACCTCGCCTGGATCGAGGAGCCGCTGCGCGCCGACGACCTCGAAGGCCACACCGAGCTCGCGCGGCGCATCGACGTGCCGATCGCGGTCGGCGAGAACCTGCACAACGCGCACCGGTTCGCCGACTTCCTGCGCGCGGGAGCTGCACAGATCGTGCAGCCCAACATCGTGCGGATCGGGGGCATCACGCCGTTCCAGCGGATCGCGCAGCTCGCGTCGGAGCACGGCGCCGCACTGCATCCGCACCTGTTGCCTGAGCTCTCCGGCCAGCTCGCGCTCACGCTTCTCGGCGACGTCGCCGAGCCCTGGGCCGAGGATGTCGAGGATGCCGGCTTCGCAGCGCTCGGCGCACTCGAAGACCCCTCGCCCGTCGCGATCGCCGACGGGCACCTCACCGAGACTCCGCACGTGGGTCTCGGCATCCGCTTCTCCCTCGTCCTCACCGGAAAGGCCTGACATGACCACCACCATCGAAGAGCTCCAGACGATCGCCGCGCAGGCGGCTGCCGCGGCTCCCGTGTGGCGGGCGTCGTCCGCGACCGAGCGGGCCGGATGGCTGCGCGCGATCGCGGACGCGCTCGACGCGAACACCGCGGAACTGGTCGAGATCGCCGACCGCGAGACCCGCCTCGGCGCACCCCGCCTCACCGGAGAGGTCGCCCGCACGACGGGGCAGCTCCGGCTGTTCGCCGGTGTCGTCGAGGAGGGCTCGTTCCGCGAGATCATCGTCGACGACGCGGATGCCGCGGCCACGCCGCCGCGCCCGGAGCTGCGCCGCCACCTGATCGGCGTCGGGCCGGTCGCGGTGTTCTCCGCATCCAACTTCCCGTTCGCGTTCTCGGTCGCCGGCGGCGACACGGCGTCGGCGCTGGCCGCAGGCAATCCGGTGATCGTGAAGGCGCACTCCGGGCATCTGGAATTGTCGCGCCGGACCGCCGAGATCGTCACGGAGGCGCTGCGCGCCGCTGGCGCGCCGGACGGATCGTTCGCGCTCGTCGAAGGCCGCGAGGCCGGCAACGCCCTGGTCCAGCATCCCGTCGTCCAGGCGGCGGGCTTCACGGGGTCGGTCTCGGGGGGACGCGCGCTGTTCGATCTCGCCTCGGGGCGCCCGGACCCCATCCCGTTCTACGGCGAGCTGGGCAGCGTCAACCCGGTCGTCATCACTCCGGCCGCGCTCGAACTCCGGGGCGCGGAACTCGCGACCGGCCTGGTCGGCTCGTTCACGCTCGGCGTCGGTCAGTTCTGCACCAAGCCGGGTGTCGTCTTCATTCCGACCGGCACGGGATTCGAGGATGCCGTCGCGGCAGCCGTCGGCTCGGTGGCCGGTGGTCCGCTGCTGACGGATCGGATCACCGCCGCATTCCCGGACGGCATCCAGAACCTGCTCGCCGACACCTCGACGGCGCTCATCGCGCACGGGGCGGAGACCCTGGATGGCGCACGTCCGGTCGTCGTGACCACGGATGCCGCGGCAGTCGCCGCGCGCCCCGAAGCGCTGCTCGAGGAGGTCTTCGGTCCGCTGACGCTCCTGGTCCGTTATACGGATGAAGCCGAGCTCCACGCGGCGCTGAGGGTCGTGCCTGGGAGCCTGACCGCGACCCTGCACTCCGAATCATCCGACGACGTGAATCAGACGGTCGAGCTGCTGCAGCAGCGGGCCGGGCGCGTGCTGTTCGCCGGCTGGCCGACCGGGGTCGCCGTGACGTGGTCGCAGCAGCACGGCGGCCCGTGGCCCGCCACGACGTCGCTGCACACGTCGGTGGGGGCAACGGCGATCCGCCGGTTCCTGCGTCCGGTCGTGTTCCAGGACGCCCCCGAACGCCTGCTGCCGGCCGAGCTGCGCGACGCGTCGCTCGCGACACTCCCGCACCGCCGCAATGGAGTCCTGGTGCTGCCCGTCTGAGTGATTCTGGACGGACGTTTCACGGATGCGGTGACGTTTCACGGACGATTTCGACCGATCGGTTCGTGAAACGTCACCGCATCCGCTGATCGTCCGCCGTGTTCCGGCGGATGATCCGGGGCTGGCTACGGCAGCGCGCGCAGCGCCGCGATCGAGGCGGCGATCTCGGTCTCGAGGTCGTCGCCCCAGTTGCACTCCAGCGAGACGGGGCCGTCGAATCCGGCATCCCGCAGCGTCGCGACGAACTCGCGCCACTGACCGCCACCTGCACCGAGCCAGAGCCGACCGGCATCGGCGATATGCGCGTGACCGATCCGATCGATGTTGTCCGCGACCGTCGACAGGGGCTCGTCCTCCTGCTCGATGTGGAACAGGTCGGCGACGACCGGGACGCCGTCGATGCCGTGGGCATCGAGGAAGTCGACGGCCTCGCCGATCGTGTGGATGAGGTTCGTCTCGCCCTGGTGGAGCGGCTCGAGCATGACCCGCAGGCCGTGTTCGGCCGCGGCATCCCGCGCGATCACCAGCGATTCGGCGAAGCGCGCCTCGGCAGCAGCGCGATCGGCCCTCTCGGGGATGCGGCGGGCGGCTCCGGATCCGAAGACGATCTTCGCGTCGGGCGCGGCGACCTGTGCGAGCACCGGGAAGATCGACGCGAAGTACGACCGCACCCGCTCGATGTCGAACGACGGGTCGGAGACCCGCACGTCGCCGGGGAGCAGGATCGCGAAGGACGGATGCTCCTCCCCAGCGAACTCCGGATTGAGGTTCGGCGTGCCGTCCTCCGCGAAGAGGATGACGTTGCCGACGATCGTGGGTTCGACGTAGTCGGCTCCGAGTCGCTGGGCGATGAGGCCGTTGGCACGAGGGCCGATGAATCCGACCGTTGTCACTCGGATGCCCTTCAGAAGAGCTCGGCGAAGCCGAGGTCTGTCAGGTTGCGGTGCGAGATCTCGAGGGCTTGCCAGACCGTGCGGCCGTACAGCTCGTCCTGTTCCACGAGCAGATACTCCGCGCCGGATCGGATGCTCTGATCGATGATCCCCGGCCAGTCGAGGTTGCCCTCGCCCACCTCGGCGAACTGCACGAGGCCGTTCCACGCCGTGCTCCACGCTGAATAGTCGCCCCGTTCGACCGCGTCGATCACCTCGGCATCCGGCATTGCGATCCGATAGTCCTTCAGATGCACCATCCGCACCCGCCCGGCGTACTGCGCGATGACCCGAGCCGGGTCCAACCCTCCGCGTGCGATCCAGTGGGCGTCGAGTTCGATTCCGACATGGGGCGAGTTCTCGGCGATGACATCGAGCAGGTAGCGCCCGTCGATCTTCGCGAACTCGACGTGGTGGTTGTGGTAGTACAGGGCGATGCCCTCGTCCGCCAGGCGCTCGGCCGCGGCATCCGCTCTCCGGCAGAAGTCGAGCACCGTTTCGACCGAACGCATCGACGGAATCGGCAGCATCCCGATGCGGACCATGTCCGACCCGAGCGTGCGGCAGTCCGCGACGACCTGGTCGAAGTCCTCCTCCAGCGAGTTGCCGCTGCCCGGCGAAAGACTTCCCGACAGTGCGCAGTACTCCATCCCGAGCTCCTCACGCGCTCGCTGGAGCTCTGCGACGGTCTCAGAGGTCAGCGGGATCTGCGACAGCTCCGCGACGCGGTAGCCGATGTCGCTCGCACGCCGGAAGGCCTCGAACGCTCCCAGCTCTGCGACCGCGTTCTTCAACATCATCGCCTGCAGTCCGATACGTGCCATGGTGTCTCCTCACCAGTCGTGGACGGTGCCGTCAGCCAGTCGGTTGTAAGGCAGATACGCCTGCTCGTACGGGTACTTCCCCGCTTCATCGACGTCGAGCTCGACGCCGAGGCCCGGCTGGTCGCCCGGGTGCAGCAGTCCGTTCTGCCAGGTGAACGACTGCCGGAACACCTGGTCGGTCTTCGCGCCGTGGCGCATGTATTCCTGGATGCCGAAGTTGTGGATGCTCAAGCCCAGATGCATCGCCGCGGCCATGCCGACCGGCGAGATGTCCGTCGGCCCGTGCATGCCGGATTTGATCTGGTACTGCGCCGCGTACTCGAGAGTCTTCTTCAGCGCCGTGATGCCGCCCATGTGCGTGACAGCGCCGCGGACGTAGTCGATGAGCTGCTCGCGGATCAGATCCTTGAAGTCCCACACCGTGTTGAAGATCTCTCCGATGGCGAGGGGCGTCGTGGTGTGCTGGCGCACCAGACGCAGCGCCTCCTGGTTCTCGGCGGGCGTGCAGTCCTCGAGCCAGAACAGGTCGTAGGGCTCCAGGTCCTTGCCGAGGCGTGCGGCCTGAATGGGCGTCATCCGGTGGTGACCGTCGTGCAGCAGCGGGATCTCGGGCCCGAACTCGTTGCGCACCGCCTCGAAGACGCCGGGGAGGTGCCGCAGGTACGCCCGCGTGTCCCAGTCCTCCTCGACGGGCTTCGCGCCGCGCCGTGCCGGCTCGTGGTCGTAGCGCGCCTCTCCGCCGAAGGTGTCGGCCGCCTGCGAGGCAATCCCGTAGATCGCCTTGAGCCCGGGGACGCCGGTCTGGATGCGGATGGCGCGGTATCCCTGCTCCAGGTGCGATCGCACCGAGTCGAACAGCTCCGGCAGCTCCTTGCCGGAGGCGTGGCCGTAGGCCAGCAGTCCCGTGCGCGATGCGCCGCCGAGCAGCTGATACAGCGGCATCCCTGCGGCCTTCGCCTTGATGTCCCACAACGCCATGTCGACCGCCGCGATCGCCGCCATCGTCACCGGCCCGCGGCGCCAGTACGCCGAGCGGTACAGGAACTGCCAGGTGTCCTCGATGCGGTGCGCATCGCGCCCGACGAGCAGCGGCACGACGTGCTCGGTCAGGTACGCGACGACGGCGAGCTCGCGACCGTTCAGCGTGGCGTCGCCCAGCCCGGTCAGCCCGTCGTCCGTGGTGAGCTTCAGCGTCACGAAGTTCCGGTCGGGACTCGTGACGACCACCTCTGCCCTGTCGATGATCATGCGTGCACTCCCTTCAGCTCGGCTATCGCGCCGATCAGCTCATGACGGACGTCGTCGTCCAGGTCGAATCGTCGGGCGACGGCATCCGCATCGTTCCCCTCCAGCGCGGCCCAGGCGGCGAGCGCTCGGATCTCACCGCGCCCGGCATCCAACCCGCGCGTCAGGCGCGCCCTGATCACCGGGATGACGCGAACGCCCAGCTTGATCTCCGCATCCGTCGCGATCTGGCGCAGCGCATGCCGGATGCGGGCGTTCTCGAAGCGCTCCACGAGCACGGCACGCTGTGCGGCGAGATCCTCGGCGGAGAACGGCAGCACCGCTGACGCGTCATCCCACAGCTCGTCGAGTGCCGCACGGCACACCTCGTCGGTCATGGCCTCGGCCACGGTCTCATGACCGCGGAGCTGCCCGAGACTCGCGAGAAGCGTGTGCCCGGCGTTGAGCAGCCAGAGCTTGCGCCGCTCGTACGGCTCGATGTCGGAGGTGAACTCGGCGCCGGCCCGCTCCCACGCCGGCCGGCCGGCGGGAAACTCTCCGCACAGGACCCAGGATGCCGCGGGCTCCGTCACGATCGCGCACGGGTCGTCGGTGACCGTGATGGGCAGCGCGTCGGCGACGGCCGGCGTGATCCGATCGACCACGGAGGATACGAACGAGACGTGGTCGGCGATCCAGGCCGCGAGTTCCGCCTCCGCCGCCTGCACCACGAGCGCACCGAGCAGCACGCCGTTGCCGTCGAGGTTGTCGCAGCTGACGATCGCGATCGGTCCCGCACCGGCATCCCGGCGAACGCGCAGCCCGTCGACGATGCGCTCGACCGCGGCACCGCCCTGGCGGTACCCGGCCTCGGTGATCGTGACGGTGAGCACGGCGACGGTCGTCATCGCCGCGCGCCAGGCCGCGGCATCCGCTCCGTCGTGCGCGGCGACGATCGACGAGATCCGCTCGACCGCATCGGACTCTGGGCCGCGCACGACGAGGTCGTAACGGCAGTCCTGCGCGGCCAGCGCGACGGCAGCATCCGGACGTCGGCCGGTGAAGGCGGCGATCCCCCACTCCTCGCCCCCTGACCGGTTCACGACCTCCGTGAACCAGGCCTGGTGCGCACGGTGGAACGCCCCGAGACCCAGGTGGGCGATCCGGACGGGCGCGCGTTCGGTCGTGGTCATCCCGCGCGGACTTCGATGGTCGGCACTTCGAGGATCAGGTCGTCGTAGTCGCCGGCGATCACGTCGTCGATCAGCACCTTGCGTCCCCGCACGGCCGAGATGTACACGGCCCGGACGGCGGCGAGCGCAAGCAGCGCCTGATCCACTGTGAGCAGCGGTTCGCCGCCCCGGTCGATCGCGTCCAGCAGATCGTCGTACTGGCGGACATGTCCGTAGCTGAACTGCGTGGCATCGACGCCCGCCGGCGGCTCGACGGCGTACCGCTCCGCCTGGTTGTCGCCGCCGCCGTATGCTCCGGCCGCGCCCTCGGCATCCTTCCTGAGATGGATGTAGCGCAGCGCATCGCCCTCGATCACGGCCGAGCCGTCGGAGCCGAGCAGCTGCAGTCGGACGGCGAGCCCGGGATAGCCGGCGGTGGTGGCGTGCAGGACCGCGAGCGCCCCGTTCTCGAACGTCAGAGTCGCGACGGCCGTGTCCTCGACCTCGACGCCCTCGTGTGCGAGCAGCGCGATCTCGGCCGAGACCGAGACCGGGCGACCGAGGAACCAGACCAGCAGGTCGAGCGTGTGCACGCCCTGGTTCATGAGCGCGCCGCCGCCGTCGAGCGCCCACGTGCCGCGCCAGTCGCCCGAGTCGTAGTACTCCTGCGAGCGCCACCACGGCACCGTCGCCAGCCCCGAAGTGATCCGCCCGAATCCGCCGTCCACGATCGCGGCATGCACGATCTGACTGGACGGGTCGAAGCGATGCTGACTGATGACGCTGCACACCTGGCCGCGTGCGGCAGCGGCGTTCGCGGCATCCGCCAGGCGTCGGGCACGGACGAGATCGACGTCGAGCGGCTTCTCGATCAGAACGTGGGCGCCCGCTTCCAGGGCGACGACGGCCTGCTCGACGTGCAGCCCAGACGGCGTCGCGACGACGACCAGCCGCGGCGCGTCGGCGGCGACCAGTTCCTGCACGGTCGCGTAGACGGCCGGACGCGATCCGATGCTCTCCTCGACGACGTCGGCGAGCGCCTCGGCCCGCGCGGTGTCGACGTCGACGAGCGCGGTCAGGACGAGCCGGTCGGCCAGCTGCAGGACGGCTTCGACGTGGGTGCGTCCGATGACGCCGCAGCCGATGATGGCGGTGGACAGGATGCTCATGCGAGGGTCACTCCAGCGTTGTCGGTGAGGGTGCGGAAGGCGCGAGCGGCACGGCCGAACGGCTGTGCGCCGCTGAAGCCGCCGAGGGCGCTCTGGTCGGTGAGGTGAGGTTCGAGGGAGGCGAAGCCGGTGAAGCCGCGGTCGCGCAGCGCGGCGATGGTCTCGGCCAGCTCGCCGTCGCCCTCGCCCGCCGGGACGACCTCGCCCGTCGCGAGCCGCGCGTCCTTGACCTGCAGGTACTCGATGTACTCGGCGAGCTGCGCGAAGCCGTCGGTGACCGGACGGACGCCGCACTGCACGTAGTTCGCGTTGTCCCACGCGAGGCGCAGGGCGGGCGAGTCGACCGTGCGGACGATGTCGAGCACGCGCTCGGGGATGTCGCCGTAGATGTGCTTCTCGTTCTCGTGCACGAGCGTCACGCCGGCGGATCCGGCGCGTTCGGCGAGCAGACCGAGCCGGTCCATCACCTCGTCGCGCATGTCCTCGACGGGCTCGCCCTCGGTCTGCCAGAACGAGAAGATCCGGATGTAGCGCGACTCGAGCACGTCCGCGGCGCGCAGCGCGTTGTCGAGACGGGTGAGCTCGAATTCGACGGGTTCGTCGAGGGTGCTCTTGCCGATCGGTGAGCCGATGGCCGAGACGCCCATCCCCTCGGCGCGGATGGCTGCCCAGAGCTCCCCGAGCCGCTCCCTGTCGAGGTCGACGATGTTGATGCCCCACGCCGATCGCACCTCGACGTGGCGTGCTCCGAGCGCGAGCAGGACGGCGCACTGGATGCGCGGGTCCGGGTGGATCTCGTCTCCGAATCCGGAGAGCATCCAGGTCGGCTGGGCGGTCGTCGGTGACATCGCATTCCTTCGTCGGCGGGGGTCGGCATTCACAACGGTAGCGAAGCGGCACGGCGACGACAAGCGTTTGCCAGAACTTTGCCACTGCGGCCGGAACGCGGCTATGCTCGCCGCATGACCGACACTGACGAGGCCGCCGAAGACGGCGGGCGTCCGCCCGGTCGCGCCGCCACGATCACGGACGTCGCGCGGCTCGCCGGCGTCGCGGCCTCCACCGTGTCCCGTGCCCTCAGCACCCCGGGCCGCGTGAACGCCGTCACCCGGCAGCGCATCGAACAGGCCGCCGCCGAGCTCGCGTACGTCCCCAGTTCGCAGGCGCGGTCGCTGGCATCAGGGCGCACCGGAACGGTCGCACTGCTCGTTCCCGACATCGCCAACCCGTTCTACTTCGACCTGATCCGCGGCGCCCAGCGCCAGTTGCGCGCCGCGGGGTACACCCAGCTGCTCGTCGACACCGAGGAGTCCACCGAGATCGAAGCGGACACGCTCGAGATCATGCGCAAGTCCGCCGACGGCGTGATCCTCGCCGCATCCCGGCTCGATGAGGCCCAGCTCGTGGCCGCGGCGGCCCGGCAGCCGCTGGTCACCGTCAACCGGGATCTGCCCGCCGTCCCGAGCGTGCTCATAGACACGCCCGCCGGGGTCCGGCAGGCGCTCACCCACCTGCACTCGCTCGGCCATCGCCGTGTCGCCTATGTCGCAGGACCCGCCGGTTCGTGGTCGAGCGCTCGACGCTGGGAGGCGCTGCAGGATGCCGCGGCGAACCTGGACATCGAGCTCACCTTCCTCGGCCCGTGGGCGCCGAACGCCGCGGCCGGCGCGACGGCGGCGGACAGCGTCGCGTCCCGCGACGTGACGGCGTGCGTGGTGTTCAACGATCTGCTCGCGATCGGGATGCTGAAGCGTCTGGCGCAGCGCGGCATCCGCGTTCCGGAGGATCTGTCGATCGTCGGGACGGACGACATCTTCGGGTCGGACTTCTGCCATCCGCCGCTGACCACGGTCGCCGCTCCCATCGAGGAGGCCGGTCGAGTCGCCGTGACGATGCTGCTGAGCAGACTGTCGCACAGCGGCACGCCACGGCTGCGGACGATCCTGCCGACCTACCTGCGGGCCCGCGAGAGCAGCGGCCCGGCACCTGTCCGCGAAAGGGATGCCCTGTGAGACTCGAGCCCTCCCCCGATCGGCTGCTGCCGGCGGATCCCACGACGCGCGCGGTCGCGCGCGCCCTGTACGAGAGCGTGCGCGAGGCGCCGATCCTGTCTCCGCATGGGCACGTCGACGCAGCGCTGCTGCGCGACGACCTCGCGTTCACCGACCCGGCCGATCTGCTCATCGTCCCCGACCACTACGTGCTGCGGTTGCTGCATGCGCACGGCATCGCGCTGGACGACCTCGGTCGCGGGGCGACGCCGGTCGAAGCGCGCGAGATCTGGCGCCGATTCGCCGCGCACTGGCATGTGTTCGCCGGCACCCCCGTGCGGGCCTGGTTCGAGGACACGCTGCACTCGGTCATCGGCCTGGACGAGCACCCCTCGGCCGTGAACGCGGATCGGCAGTTCGACGAGATCGCGGCCTGGATCGCGGATGCCGCGTCCCGCCCCCGTGCGCTGTTCGACCGGTTCGGCATCGAGGTGCTCGCCACCACGGACGATCCGACGGCTTCTCTCGAGGCGCACCGGGAGCTGCGCGACGACCCGACGTTCACGGGTCGCGTACTGCCGACGTTCCGGCCCGATCGATTCTTCGATCCGTCCGCAGCGGGCTGGCCCGCAGCTCTCGACGAGCTCCATGCCGCCAGCGGCATGGACACCCGAACGGCCGCCGGTCTCATCTCCGCGCTCGAGAACCGGCGCGCGCACTTCCGCTCGCTCGGCGCGACGGCGACGGACACGGGCGTGGTGGATGCCTGGGCGACCCGTCTTCCCGCGGACGAGCTCGAACGCATCCACCGCGCCGGTCTCGCCGGTTCCGCGACGGCATCCGACGCCACGGCCTACCGTCGGCACATGCTGTGGGAGATGGCGCGGATGTCGAGCGAGGACGGCCTGGTCATGCAGCTGCACCCCGGGGTGCTGCGGAACCATCACCGGCCGACTCTCGAACGGTTCGGCCCCGACACCGGCCACGATCTGCCGCTGCTGACGAGCTACACCGAACCGCTGCGCGAACTGCTCGGCGATTTCGGCACGAACGACACGTTCCGCATGGTGCTGTTCACGGTCGACGAGACCGCGTTCACCCGGGAGATCGCACCGCTCGCCGGGTTCTACCCGTCGGTGTTCGCCGGGGCGCCGTGGTGGTTCCTGGACAGCCCCGACGGCATCCGTCGGTTCCGCGAGGGCGTCACGGACTCCGCCGGCTTCTACAAGACGAGCGGGTTCATCGACGACACGCGCGCCTATCTGTCGATCCCGGCACGGCACGATGTGTCCCGCCGGATGGATGCCGGGTGGCTGGCGACCCTGGTCGTCACCGGGCGTCTCGGCGAGGAGGAGGCGCACACGATCGCGCACGACCTCGTCGACAGCATCCCTCGGGGCGTGTTCCGGCTCTGACCGTCAGCGCGCGTGGCGCGCGATCTTGTGGAACATGTCCTCCAGGAGGAACCGCACGTCGATGCTCTCCACGACGAAGATCTCCCGTGCCGGGTCGCCCGCCTCGTAACGCCCGTCGGCGGTGAACCGCACCCGCGGTCGGCGGCGCATCGCGGCGCAGCCCGGCTCGAGCATGAGCGCGATCGCCGGGGAGTCGCCGAGTGAGCGCGACTCGATCGCGGTGCCGTGGTGCGCACTGTTGAAGTCGACCACCTGCTGTGCGAGGTAGCGTCCGAGCTCGCCGTGCGGTTCGACCCGCGCCTCCAGCTCCGCATACGACACGTTGACCTGGCGGTAGATGTTCGACGGCACCTGCCACACCCGGATGCCGGAGTCGAGCACGACGTTCGCCGAGGCGATGTCATTGCGGAGATTGAACTCCGGCCACGACCCGGTCGAGACGATATCGCCGTACGGCGGACCGCCGATCCAGATCACCGTGGTGTCCGTGCCGGCGATGTCGGGCGCCAGCAGCAGCGCGGAGGCCATGTCGGTCAGCGGCCCGAGGAACGCGATGTACAGTGGCCCCGCATCCGCTCGTCTGGCCTCCTCGATGATGAGCCGCGCACCCGGGCTGTCGACCGGGGTCCGCTCGTCCGGCAGCGCGCGCGGCGCCCCATCGGCGGCCGGCACCTCGCGCCCGAGGTCGAGCAGACGCAGCAGCAGCTCGAGCTCCTCGCGCGACTCAGCGAGCGATTCGGTCGTGCGGTGCGTGCCGAAATGCGCCGGGATGATGCCGCGGATGTCCAGCGTCGGCGACAGCAGCGCGTGCACGAGGGCGAACTGATCGTCCGCCTCGTTCTTCACATCGGAATCGATGATGACACGCCTCGTCCGGCGATCGTCGTTGATCACGGTCGACCTCTCGTCAGTTCGTTCGCTCGGTGAGCAGTCGTTCGGTCGCGGTGGCCATGTGCACGGCCATGGCGGATGCCGCGGCATCCCCGTCTCCGGCCTTCACGCCGGCCAGCACCGCCTCGTGCTCGGCCGTGGCGCGCTCGGCGTGCGCGCGGTCGTGCACGGCCCGGTCGGCGTACACCTGCAGCAGCGACCGGATCACGTGCAGGTGGTCGGTGAGCGTGGCGTTGCCCGCGGCCTCCGCGAGCGCGTGGTGGAAGTCGAGGTCGGCCTTCGCGAAGGCCGCGAGGTCGTCGATCGTGGCATGCATGCGCGCGACGTCCTTCTCGAGTCGCGCGAGGATCGCGGCATCCGCCCGCGCAGCGGCGAGCCGGGCGACGAAGATCTCGAGGCCCTCGCGCAGCTCGAGCAGCTGCGCCGTGTTGCGCTCGCCGATCAGCAGCCCCCAGCGCAGCGTCTGCGGCAGCAGCTCGCTGGCCGCGCCGCGCAGGTAGGTGCCGGATCCCGGACGCACGTCGACGATGCCGAGGATCTCCAACGCGGCGAGCGCCTCGCGCACCGCTGACCGCCCGACGCCGAGCGTCGTCGCGAGCTGCCGTTCCGGTGGCAGCCGCGTACCGGGCGCGATCGATCCGCCGGTGAACAGGTCGAGCAGGCGGCGCGCGACCTCCGACACCGGCGTCCCGGACGGGAGAGCACCGAGAGCGGCGGCGATGTCGTCGACGGGATCTCCGGGAAAGGCGGGCATGCCAGTAACCTACCGGGCAGGCGTGCGATTCCGCACCATTTTGGTCAACCGGTTATGCGCCAGCGCCGGAGGAGGAGAACCCGATGACGACCTCTCTCGTGGATGCAGGCATCCTCGCGCCCGATGCCGCGCTCGAACGCGTGCACACCGGGTCGATCTGGGCCGAGGGGCCGTTGTGGGTCCCCGACCGGGCTCGCCTCCGGTGGAGCGACATCCCGAACGACTGCATCCGCGAGTACGATCCGGCCACCGGCGAGTCGTCCCTGTATGCGGAGGGCGTCGAGTTCACGAACGGGCGGGCGCTGGATCGGGACGGCAGCGTCGTGCAGTGCTCGCACGGGCGCCGCCGGGTCGAGCGCGACAGGGGCGGCGTGGTCGAGAGCATCGTCGATGCGTGGAACGGCGTACGACTGAACTCCCCCAACGACGTCGTCGTCGACGCCTCCGGCGTCATCTGGTTCACCGACCCCGCCTACGGCATCACGCAGCCGCGCGAGGGCCACCCCGGGGTCCGCGAGTACGGCGACCACTTCGTCTTCCGTCACGACCCTGCCAGCGGGCGGACGAGCGCGGTCATCACCGACATCGAGCAGCCGAACGGACTCGCGTTCTCGCGCGACGGTTCGAAGCTGTTCGTCGCGGACTCCTCCGACCGACGCGACATCCGCGTGTACGACGTGCAGGACGGCGCGCGCTGCAAGAACGGGCGTCTGTTCGCGGTGCTGGATGCCGAAGACGGCCACCCCGACGGCATCCGTGTGGATGAGCACGACAGGCTGTGGTCGTCCAGCGGAACCGGCGTGATCGTGTTCGCCCTGGACGGCACCCAGCTCGGACGGATCACCGTTCCGGAGACCGTCGCGAACCTCTGCTTCGGCGGCGAGGACGGGACCGATCTCTACATCACCGCGACGACGAGCCTGTACCGGATCGCCACGCGCACCCGCGGCTGAGCGCCCTCCGGCCGATCGAATTCCGAAGACGGCTTGCAATTGGTCAACCGGTTTGCCAAAATGACTTGAGCAGCACCCGCGCATCACCGTCGATTCCAGGAGTCATCGTGGACAACACCCAGACCGAGAGCTCGGTCGCGAAATCCGCCATCCGGAAGGTCTCCATCCGGCTCGTGCCCTTCGTGGCGTTGATGTTCTTCATCAACTACCTCGACCGCACCGCCATCGGATTCGCCGCCCCCAACGGCATGAACGAGGACCTCGCGCTCAGCGCCGCTCAGTTCGGCTTCGCCTCCGGCGTCTTCTTCATCGGCTACATCATCCTCGAGGTGCCCTCGAACATCGCGCTGCACCGCTTCGGCGCCCGCCGCTGGCTCGCCCGCATCATGGTGAGCTGGGGCATCGTGGCGCTGCTGTTCACGTGGGTGCAGAACTTCGAGCAGCTCGTCGTGCTGCGCTTCCTGCTCGGCGTCGCCGAGGCCGGATTCTTCCCCGGCGCGATCCTGTTCCTCAGCCTCTGGGTTCCCGCGCAGTACCGCGGCCGCATCCTCATGCTCTTCTACCTGGCACAGCCGCTGACCACCGTGATCGGCGCCCCGCTGGCCGGGGCACTCATCCAGCAGCACGGCATCTTCTTCGGCCTCGAGGGCTGGCGCTTCATGTTCCTGGGCGTCGCGATCCCCGCGATCGTGGTCGGCATCATCGCCTGGTTCTACCTGAAGGACAAGCCCGCCGACGCGAAGTGGCTGACCTCCGCCGAGCAGGTCTGGCTCACGGACGCGCTCGAGTCCGAGCGCAAGAAGACCGAGGCCACCGAGAAGCACGTCTCGGTCCGCTTCGCCTTCGGCAGCGGCCGGGTCTGGATGCTGTCGTTCATCTACTTCGGCTTCATCTACGGCCTCTACGCCCTGGCGTTCTTCCTGCCGACCATCATCGACGGCTTCCAGGAGCAGTCCGGCGTGACGTACGACGTCTTCCAGAAGGGCCTCATCACCGCGGTCCCGTACCTGCCCGCTGCGATCGTCATGTACTTCTGGTCGCGCGACGCCGGCAAGCGAGGGCTGAAGACCTGGCACATCGCCGCTCCGGCGATCGCCGGGGCCGTCTCGATCCCGTTGGCGCTGTTCGCCGGCTCCCCCGTCGCGACCATGGCCGTCATCACGGTCACGGCGTGCGCGATCTTCGCCGCCCTGCCGAACTTCTGGACGCTGCCGACCCAGTTCCTCACGGGTGTGGCCGCGGCGGCCGGCGTCGCCCTGATCAACACGGTCGGCAACCTCGCCGGCTTCAGCGCCCCGTACATCACCGGTGCCGTGCACGACTGGACCGGCGGCTACGAGGTGCCGATGTTCATCGTCGGCGGATTCATGCTCGTCTCGGCGATCCTCATGATCGTGCTCGCCCGCAGCGGCCGCATCCGCACGGCGGACGCGCAGGATGCCGCGAGCACCGCCCCGGAGTCCACCCGATGACCCGTCTGTGGAACGACCCCGAGGACTTCGCCGACGAGATGATCGACGGCTTCGTCGCCGCGAACGCCCGCTCTGTGCGGCGCGTGACCGGCGGCGTGGTCCGCTCGACCGTCGTCCCGGACGGCCAGGTCGCCGTCGTGATCGGCGGTGGCTCCGGCCACTACCCCGCCTTCGGAGGCATGGTCGGCCAGGGCCTCGCGCACGGCGCGGCAATGGGCAACCTGTTCGCCTCGCCGTCGGCGCAGCAGATCCACGCCGTCGCCAAGACCGCCGACCGGGGTGCCGGAGTGTTCTTCTCCTACGGCAACTACGCCGGCGACGTGCTGAACTTCGACGCCGCCCAGGAGCGTCTGCGCGCCGAGGGCATCGAAGCGGCGACCGTGGCCGTCACCGATGACATCTCGAGCGCATCGATCGCCGAGAAGCACAAGCGCCGTGGCATCGCCGGCGATCTCACCGTCTTCCGCTCCGCCGCTGCGGCCGCGGAGCGCGGCGACGATCTCGCCGCGGTGACGAGGATCGCGGCGAAGGCCAACGAGCGCACCCGATCGTTCGGCGTCGCGTTCACCGGCTGCACGATGCCCGGCGCACCGGCGCCGCTGTTCACGGTGCCGGCCGGCCGCATGGCGGTCGGGCTCGGCATCCATGGCGAGCAGGGGATCGACGAGACCGACATCCCGACCGCTGACGAGCTCGCCGAGCTTCTCGTCGAGAAGCTCCTGGCCGAGGTGCCGGACGGCATCGAGGTCGCCGGCGCACGGGTCATCCCCATCCTCAACGGGCTCGGATCGCTCAAGTACGAGGAGATGTTCGTCGTCTACCGGCGCATCGCCCAGCTGCTCGCGGATGCCGGGATCGAGATCGTCGACCCGCACGTCGGCGAGTACTGCACGTCCTTCGACATGGCGGGCACCTCGCTGACGCTGTTCTGGCTGGACGACGAGCTCGAACAGCTCTGGGACACCCCGGTCGACGCTCCGGCGTACCGCCGCGGCTCGGTCGTGACGGCCGATCGCTCCGAGACCGTGGATGCGATCGCGATCGAGGACGTCATCGCGCCGGGCGACGCGGAGTCGCAGAAGGTCGCGCAGACCGTGCGCGCCGCGCTGCAGACGATCGTCGACACGATCGACGAGCACGCCGACGAGCTGGGCCGGATCGACGCGATCGCCGGTGACGGCGACCACGGCATCGGAATGCGCCGCGGATCGCACGCGGCCCTCGCCGCCGGCATCCACGCGGTCGAGGCAGGTGCGGGCGCCAGGACGACGCTCGCCCGCGCGGCCGACGCCTGGTCCGACAAGGCCGGCGGAACGTCTGGCGTGCTGTGGGGCGTGATCCTGAACGCCGTCGCCGGCCGCCTGGGAGACGCCGGCCGCCCCGATGCGCAGGCCGTGGCATCCGGTATCGCCGACGGCGCCCGCGGCGTGCAGAACTACGGCAAGGCGGTGGTCGGCGACAAGACCATGGTCGATGCCCTCGTGCCGTTCTCGAGCGAGCTGACCACGGCCGCGGATGGTGGCGCCTCTCTCGCGGACGCGTGGGCGACGGCAGCGGATGCCGCGACGCGCGCCGCCGCCGCCACCGCCGATCTGCTCCCCCGCATGGGCCGTGCCCGCAGCCACGGCGAGCACGCCATCGGCACCCCGGACCCCGGCGCGATCTCGCTCGCACTGATCGCCACCGCCATCGGCGAACTGCTCGCCGCTTCGAAGAACTGACTGGAGATCATCATGACCGAACCCCTCCGCATCGTCATCGGCTGCGATGACGCCGGCTTCGACTACAAGGAGATCCTGAAGAAGGACCTCGAGAGCAACCCCGGCGTCGCGTCGGTCGTCGACGTGGGTGTGGATGCGGATGGGCACACCGCCTACCCGCGCGTCGCGATCGAGGCCGCCGAGCGCGTCGCGCGCGGCGAGGCCGATCGGGCCCTGCTCATCTGCGGCACCGGCCTCGGCGTCGCGATCGCGGCGAACAAGGTCGCCGGCATCCGCGCCGTCACCGCGCACGACTCCTTCTCGGTCGAGCGCGGCGTGCTGTCGAACAACGCGCAGGTGCTCTGCATGGGACAGCGCGTGGTCGGCATCGAACTCGCCCGCCGCAACGTGCGCGAGTGGCTCACCTACCGGTTCGACGAGACCAGCGCGTCCGCCGAGAAGGTCGCCGTCATCGACGAGTACGAGACCACCGGAAGCTGCTGATGCTGAAGAAGGTCGTCGGGGTGAGCCTGAAGATGTACTTCGGGCACGAACGCGCGCGCACCTGGTTCGCCGAGGTGGCCGAGCGCGTCCGTGAGCACGAGGGCGTCGCCTCCGGCGCCGTCGAATTCTTCGTCACTCCGACGTTCCTGCAGGTCGGCCCCGCCGTGGAAGCCTTCGCCGGGACTCCGGTGCGCATCGGCGGGCAGGACGTGGCTGCTGCAGCATCCGGCGCCTTCACGGGCGAGGTCTCGGCATCCGAACTCGCCGAAGTCGGCGCCGCCATCGCCGAGATCGGCCATGCCGAACGCCGTCGCCTGTTCGGCGAGACGGACGAGATCGTCGCGGCCAAGACGCGGCAGGCTCTGGATGCCGGGCTGACTCCTCTGCTCTGCATCGGCGAGACCGAGCAGCAGGACCCGCAGGATGCCGCGGTGGTCGCGTCCCGGCAGCTCGCGGCCTCCCTCACGGGCGCCCCGGCAGGAGCGGTGATCGTCGCGTACGAACCGGTCTGGGCGATCGGCGCACCGGAGCCCGCCGGTCACGACCACATCCGTATCGTGGCCGCGGCTCTCCGTGCCGCGCTCGACGCCGACCCCGCACGCGCCGGATCCACCGTGATCTACGGCGGCGCGGCGGGCCCTGGCCTGCTGACCGCACTGGGCGATGCCGTCGACGGCGTGTTCCTCGGTCGCTTCGCCCACGATCCCGACGCGCTGATGAGCGTGCTCGATGAGGCGGTGAGCGCGCGATGATCGGCCTCGGCACCTACGCCTACTTCTGGCAGCACTCCGACCGCGTCGAGCAGCCGCTCAGCCTCATCGGCGCCCTCGAGGACACCCGCGCCCAGGACGTCGACCTGTTCCAGATCTGCGACTACGCACCGCTCGAGCGGATGTCCGACGCCGAGCTGCACGACGCCGCCCGCGCGGCGCGCGAACTCGGCATCCGGATCGAACTGGGCACCAAGGGGATCGTCCCCGAGCATCTGACGCGCTTCCTCCGACTCGCGAAGGTCTTCGACGCGCGCCTCGTGCGCAGCATGCTCACCGGCCCGGACTCCCGCCCCAGCGCGGCCGAGTCCCAGGTGTGGTTGCGCAGCAGCATCCGCGACTTCGAAGCCGCGGACGTGACGCTCGCACTGGAGACGTACGAGCAGGTGCCGACCGCCGATCTCCTCGGCGTCGTCGAAAGCGTCGGCAGTGCGCATCTGGGCATCTGCCTGGATCCGGCGAACGTCGTCGCGCAGCTGGAGAACCCGAAGGCGTGCGTCGAGCAGACCGCAGCGCTCGTGAAGAACGTGCACGTCAAGGACTTCGCCTTCGCCCGTCAGCCGGGCTGGGTCGGGTTCACCTACTCCGGTGCCGCGATGGGCGCAGGACTGCACGACTACGCGCATCTGCTCGAGACCGTGCGACCGCGCGAGCGCGGCATCAACGAGATCGTCGAGCACTGGCTGCCCTGGCAGGACGACGCACAGACCACCATCCGAACCGAGCGGGAATGGACCCGCATCACCCTGGAACACCTGAGGAGCACATCATGACCGACACCTACAAGATCGCCGTCATCGGAGCGGGCGGGAAGATGGGCATGCGCGTGTCCGACAACCTCGTGAAGACCGACCACACCGTCTGGTACGTCGAGAACTCGCCGGCCGGCCAGCAGCGCACGATCGAGGCCGGGCGCGAGCTGACCGAGGCGTCCGTCGCGGTCGCCGACGCCGACATCGTCGTGCTCGCCGTCCCCGACCTGGCGCTCGGCCCTGTGACCGCCGACCTGGTCCCCCAGCTCCGTGCCGGCGCGATCGTACTGACGCTCGACCCCGCCGCGGCCTACGCGGGGCTGCTGACCACGCGCGAGGACGTCATCCAGGCCGTCGCGCACCCGTGCCACCCGTCGATCTTCCTGCAGCGCGAGACGCCGGAGCAGTGGGCGGACACGTTCGGCGGCATCGCCGCGCCGCAGGACGCCATCGCGGCCGTCGAGAGCGACGACCCGGCCAAGAAGGCGATCGTCGAGGAGACCGTCCGCGCCATCTACGCGCCGGTCATCGACGTGCACTGGGTCACGATCAAGCAGCTCGCCCAGCTCGAGCCGACCCTCGTCGAGACGGTCGCCTGCATGATCGGCGCCCTGCTCAACGAGGCTCTTCAGGAGACCGTGAACACGATGGGCGTCCCGGAGGCTGCTGCCCGCAGCATCCTGTACGGACACACGCAGGTCGCTCTCGCGAACGGTCTGCGCGGCGACAACCCGTTCTCCGACGCGTGCCTGATCGCCATGGACTACGGCCGCGAGAGCATCATCAAGGACGACTGGAAGAAGATCTTCCGCGATGACGAGCTCGACCGCAACCTCGCCCGCATGCTGCACCTCGACCACATCGAGCGCTGAGATGGGACAGCTCGAGGGCAGGACGGCGCTGGTCACGGGCGCCGCACTGGGCATCGGCCTCGCCGTCGCGACGCGCTTCGTCCGCGAGGGCGCCCGCGTGATCCTCGCGGATCGCAACGGCGAAGGGGCGGCCGCGGCAGCTGCGGCGCTGGGCGCGAACGCCCGCGCCGTGACGATGGACATCTCGGATGAGGATGCCGTCGCGGCCGGCTTCGCGGCGGTCGAGGCCGACGGCTGGGCTCCGGACGTCGTCGTCGCCAACGCGGGTGTGCAGCTGTTCGGACAGGATGCTCAGGCCGCCGACCTCGACCTCGACGTGTGGCGCAGGACGGTCGACATCAACCTCACCGGGACGTTCCTGACGGTCAAGCACGCGGTCCGCTCGATGCTGCCGCGCGGCGGCGGGTCGATCATCCTGACGGGGAGTCCCACCGGCGTGAACGGCGAGGGCAAGGACTTCACCGCGTACAGCGCGACGAAGGCCGGCATCCACGGTCTCGGGCGCACGGTCGCCGCGGCGTACGCCGACCGCGGCATCCGCGTCAACACCGTCCAGCCCGCCTACACCGAGACGCCTCTCGTCGCGGCGATCAGCGAGGACCCGGAGTCGCGAGCGGCGATCGTCAGCCGCATCCCGATCGGGCGGGCCGGGACGCCGGACGACGTCGCCGGCATCATGGTGTACCTCGCCAGCGACGACGGCGCCTTCGCGACCGGTGCGATCTTCCAGGTCGACGGCGGGATGACCTCGTTGTGATCTGAGGCACCTGCACTCCCGTACGATGGCGTGAAAACGCATACCGCGGGAGTGCAGGTGCAGGATCCGAAGGCGATGAAGCGAGCGAATCCGAACATCAACACGGTCGCCCGTGAGGCCGGCGTGTCCGTTGGCACGGTCTCGAACGCGCTGAACAATCCCGAGCGACTGGCCGGCGACACCCTGCAGCGCGTGCAGGATGCGATCGAGCGGCTCGGCTACATCCGAAGTTCGGCTGGGCGGACACTGATCCGCAACCGCTCGGACAGCCTGGGGCTGATCACGCCCGACCTGGTCAACGAGCTGTTCGTCCGGATCGCGCGCGGCGCGCAGGCGACGGCCTCCGCGCAGGGCCAGCGCCTCGTCATGGCGAACAGCCTCTTCAACGCCCACGATCTCGCCGCGGGTTACGCGCAGCACGACCTGCAGGACTCCTATCTGGAGTACTTCGCGGAGGCGAGGACGGACGGCGTGCTGGTCGCCTCGATGCGCGACCCCACGGCGGGGATCGCGCGCATCCGCAGCCATGTCCGACCGATCGTCGTGATCAACTACGACGTTCCGGATGCCGACTGGTGCACGGTCCTCATGGACAACGAGCAGGTCGGCCGGTCGGCGATCGAGCACGTCGCGGATCTGGGTATCCGTCGGGCGTACTTCGTCTCGATCCCGGATCTCGTCCAGCCCGTCGTCGAGCGTCGGCGCGGCGTTCATGCCGGGGCCGCGGCGCGCGGCATCGAGCTGATCGATGTCACCTCCCTGGGCCTGGACTCCGCTGCAGGACAGGCCGCGGCGGCGGCGATCCCGCTTCGCGCGGGGAGCGAGCGCGTCGCGATCCTCGCCCTGTCAGACGACCTCGCCGCCGGCGCCCTCGCGCACCTGCGTGGACGCGACGATCTGCGGGTTCCGCAGGATGTCGCGGTGCTGGGCATGGATGGCGACCATCACGACAGTGGGCTCGACTGGATCGCTCTGACCTCGATCGAGCTCCCTGGGCAGGCGATGGGGGCCGAGGCGATCCGCCTCCTGAACGCCGAAGCCGAACCGGGACACGTGCACGAGCGCGTCGTGATCCCGGTGCCCCTGATCCCCCGCGCGAGCACTCTCGGCGCCTGAGTCGGGCGGGTCAGCGCGCTTCCCGCAGCCCCACGCGCACGAGGTGCTCATTGACGAAGCGGCCTGTGGGGTCGAGCCGCTCGAACACGGCGCGGGCGTCGGCGAGGCGCGGAGACACGCGCTCGATCTGCGCACGCTCCATCAGGTGCCGTTTGCCCCAGTGCGGTCGGGCGTGGAACGGTGCGAGGACGGGTTCGATGAGCGTCAGCGCCTCAGTGACCTCGTCCGGATGGTTCTCCCACGTGAAGTGGATGATGAAGGCGTCGCGCTGGTACGCGCCGCTGAGCCACAGGTCGTCGGACGCCGCGGTGCGCAGCTCGGTCCAGATGAGGTGCTCGGTGTACGGTCCGACGACCTCGCGCACCGCACGCAGCGCGGCTGCCGCGTCGGCACGGTCGATGAAGTACTCGGACTGGATCTCGTCCCCGCGCGAGGGCTCGGCATCGGCACGGAAATGCGGCAGGCGCTCGTACCAGGGACCGGCCGCGCCGATCACGGTGACGTTGTCGCCGAGGCCGAGGGGCTCGAGCGTCGCGGACAACCGTCCGCCGAGCAGCTCCTCGGGTGCGGTCGCCTCGGCATCCATCGCCCGTCGCTTGACCCACACCCAGCCGAGGTCCTCGCCCCAGCGGGTGAACACCGAGACGCTGTCTCCGGCCGAGGTGACGGCGTCGATATCGCCGAGGAGCGTGTCCCAGGTGACGCCGGCGTAGAGGTCCTGCCGAACGAGGTAGGTGGGCTGGATGTCGAGGGTCAGTTCGGTGAGGATGCCGAAGGCGCCGACGCCGACGACGAGTGCCTCGAAGTCGGCATCGCCGCGGCGGACCTCGTGCGCCTCGCCCGCGGCATCCAGGAATCGGATGCCGGCGACAGCGCTGGAGAGCACGCCGTTGCCGTCGCCGGAGCCGTGCGTTCCGGTCGAGGTGGCGCCCCCGACGCTGATGTGCGGCAGCGAGCCGGTGTTGTGCAGCGCCCACCCGGCCGTGTGGAGCTGGGCCGCGAGCACGCCGTAGCGGGTTCCGGCTGTCACGCGCACCGTGCGGGATGCCTCGTCGATCGTGATCGGCCGGTCGAAGGCCGCCATCTCGATGAGGGTGCCGGTCGTGTCGGGAAGGTCGGTGAAGGAGTGGCGGGTGCCGAGTGCATGGACGGGCCCGGTGCCGGCGAGCGCTGCGCGCAGTTCGTCCTCGTCGGAGACGACGATGTGCCGCGGTGCTCGATACTCGTACGTCCCAGCCCAATTGCCTGCCATCACGGCCCTTTCCTTCGGGGTTGCCTCAGTGCTCCCTCGCCGAGACTATCGGGCAATTGGTCAACCGGTTATGGTTGTGACGTGGTGTCGACGACGAGTACCTGGTGGCGGACGGATGCCGTGGCGTGGCGCGCGCACGGCTGGAGCATCGAGGTGCGCGGCGATGAGCTCGCCGAGATCCGGTACGGCGGTCGGATGCTGCTGCGCGCGGTGCGTGCGGCCGTGCGCGATCGCGGATGGCAGACCGTCCCGGTGCAGGTGCTGTCGCTGGAATCGGATGCGTCCGCGCTGACGCTGCGGCTGCGGCACGAGGGCCTCGGAGCGCGCGTCGACTCGACGCTGACGGCGACGGCCGACGACGACGGGCTGCGCATCGCCTGGGACGCCGTCAACGCGGAGCCGTTCGATACCTGCCGCACGGGACTGGTCGTGCTGCACCCGGCGACGGATGCGGGTCGGGCGGCGGTGGTCGAGCATCCTGATGGGTCGTCGGAGCCGGTCGCGTTCCCGCAGGAGATCAGCCCGCATCAGCCGATCCTCGGCATCCGTTCTCTACGAGTCGAGGATGAGCTCGAGCTGGAGTTCACCGGCGATGTCTTCGAGATGGAGGACCAGCGGAACTGGAGCGACGCGTCCTTCAAGACGTACAGCCGTCCGCTGGAGCTGCCGTATCCGTACGCTCTGGATGCCGGTGAGCGCGTCGAGCAGTCGATCACGATCCGGGTTCTCGGGGCGGGGTCGGTACCACCGCCGGTCGACGGCGCGGTCGAGCTCGCGCTCGTCGAGGCCGGCCCGTTTCCGGAGGTGGGCGTCGAAGCGTCGACGGCTCCCGATCCTGTGCCTGCGTCGGATGTCGGGAGCTTCCGCGTCGTCGAGCTCGATCTCGCGACGCCCAACTGGCGTGCGGCACTCGCACGTGCCGCAGCCGACGGCGTAGCGCTGGACGTGCGCCTGGTGACAGGCGGGTCCGGGCGCCGCACCGACGGCGCCGATGGCGAAGGCGCAGGTGGTGAGGGAATGAGCGGCCACGGCGCAGGCGGCGAGGAAGCCTCTGGCGAGGGGCGCAGTCGGCCAGGGGCCGGCGATGAAGCGTCCATGGACGAACGATTCCTGTCGGAGGCCGTCGGAGCGCTGGCCCCGTACGTTCGGACCCCCGGCGTACTGCGCCTGACGGCCTTCGATGCCCTCGAGCACATCAGCGATACTCGCGTCGTGTCGGCACTGCGGGCGGCGATGACGGCATCCGGCCTGTCCCTGCCTGTGCTGACCGGCGCCCGTTCGCACTTCACCGAGCTGAATCGCGAGCAGACGCGGATCGCGCGCGACGTCGACGGGCTGGTCGTGAACACGACTCCGCTGTTCCACGCGCTCGACACCGAGCAGTTGGTGGAGGCGCTCGCGATGCAGAGGCTGATCGCCGAGCAGGCCGTGTGGATTGCGGATGGTCTCCCGGTGCATATCGGACCGCTGTCGCTGCGGCCGCGGTTCAACAACGTGGCGACGACGCCGGAGCCGGCGCCGACGCGGACCGATCTGGCGGAGGGATACGGGGCGGAGTTCACCGGCGCGGTCGATGCGCGGCAGGGCGCCGCCGAACTCGGCGCCTGGGTGATCGCGAGCGCGGCGGCCCTCGCGGTTCCCGGTGTCGCATCCGTGTCCTGGTTCGAGAGCTGGGGTCCGCGCGGGCTCATCTCGGCTGCGGGCCGTACGGCTGCGGCGGATGCCGTCGATGCGCTCGCAGCACTCGCCGGTGGGAGTCTGCTCACGAGTGCGAGCCCGGATGGGCTGGTCTGGGCGCTCGGTTCGCGGACGGATGCCGGTGACACCGTGCTCGTCGCCAACCTGGACCGCGTGGAGCGTCGCGTGCCGATTGCCGGGGTGGGCGACGTTGCCGGCGTGAGCGAGGTCGAGGTCGGGGCCGGCGCGTGGATGCGGGTGACCCCGTAGGCTCGGCGAGTGCGGCTGGTCTCTCTTGATCTCGTCCATTGCTCCCCTGCCGAGCTGGCGATGGCGGACGTGCCGACCACCGAGGATCTCGAGTTCGCGGCATCTCACACGGATGTGATCCTCACCGACGGACCGGGCGCGCACGCCGGGGCGCTGGCCGAGTATCGGATCACGGCAGACGTCCTGGCGAAGGCACCGGCGGGCGTGCGGCTCGCCCCATGCCCGCCATTCATCCGCGGCCGGGAGGTCACGGCCGATGCGATCGCCGGGCCCGCGTTCGTGGGGTACGAGTTCAAGCGTGCGCTGGCCCCCGTGCAGCAGGCGATCCTCGCGCACTGCATCGTCTGACGCACCCCGCCCTTCAGAAGGGTGGAGGTTGTTCTCGGGTCGTGAATCCGGTGGGCGTGGTGAGTTGGATGGTGCCGTCAGGGCGGGATCGGTAGCGGGTTCGGGTGCGGTGGCGGTGGGTGTGGTGGTGGGGGCAGAGGGGTGCCATCGAGTCGGCGTCGGTTCTGCCGCCGGCGGCCCAGGGGCGGCGGTGGTCGATGTCGGCGTCGGCGGCGAGGCGTTCGCAGCCGTCGCAGGAACAGGTGCCGTGTTTCAGGATGAGCCAGTCGCGTTGGGCCGTGGTGGGTCGGTAGGTACGGCGGTCCATGTCGAGGACGACGCCCTTGACGGGGTCGGTGATGACGCGGTGGAACGCGGTGGCGTCGGTGAAGATCTGCGCAGCGGTTGCCGGGTCGATGGTGTCGCCGCCGACGATCTCGGCCTGTTCGTCGGCGAGGATCCGAGCGGTTTCGGGGTCGATCGGGGTGTTGTCGCGGGCGGCGGCGATCAGTTGCACCGGGATCGTGACGAAGACTTTCGTCTTCACCGCGGTGTCGGTACCGACACCGCGCAACCACGCGCTGGAGAGGTCCGCGCGGATCTGATCACGCGTGCGACCCTCGCGGGCGTCCTTGGACAGGTGCTTCGCGGTGGACGTCCCGCGGCGGAACGCGGCCCGTGCCTCGTGGGTGGGCATCAGCGCGTGGTACCAGGACAAGCCCCCGTCGACGTCCTCGACATACACCCGCCGGTCCCGCATCGCCCTGGCGTGATCAGCTTCCGGGCCGATCGGCCGCAGTCGGCCGGTGAGACGCTTCAGGCGCCGGTTGAACGAGCCCGGCGAACATGTCTCGGACCATTGCGCGCACGCCGAATCGATCTCGGCGAACGCGGCCCGTTCGGCGGCCCGTTCGTCGGTGGTCGCATCCGCGGGGGCGGCGACCACACCGAGCGCATGCACGGCCCGACCCACCAGGTACAGCGACGCGAACCCGGTCACCGCCCGCTCCCATAGGGCTGGTAGATGAGCCTGGGCACGCTCGGCGAGGAACACCTGCCCGCGCACATGCTCCTCCGACATGGCCATCCGCAACGCGAGGTCCATGATCGCGGCGCGCTCGGCGTAATCGATCGAGCGGGAATCCTCGATCCCATCCAGATACAGCTCCGGATGCCGGCGCGCGTACTGGACGACCCGCAGCATCCGCGCCGCCTGCAGCGCGGCCTGACGATTCGCATCGACCTGGGAGCACTCCGCATCCGCGAGCAGCACCCCGATCTCCTCCGCCGGCTTCAACGCCTGGGGAGAAGAGGGCAACTGCTCTGCCGCATCCATATCCCCAGTTTAGTATCTATGTTCTAATACGGCAAGCCCTCCGATGACACAGGCGCGGGAGCGCGGAGGCCTCAACTGCCGTTCCGGGTGTCGCTCAGCAGCGAGCGCTCGAGGCGGATGTCGCTGAAGACGACATCGCACCGTTCCCCGCAGGGTGCCTGACTGAGAAAGCCCACCGAGGTCGACCGACCAGCCGGAACGGCGAGATGGAACAGGCGCACGAAGTCCCAGCGTTCGCCGTCCGTCGATGAGTGGAAGGCCCAGGCGTTGCCGCCGAGGAAGGCGAGACGGAGGTGGATGCTGGCGTCCACGACCAGGCGCGAGTTGACGTCGTCGGAGTACATGTTCGTCACGACGCTGACGACCATCGGCTCGCCGTCCGGGGAGTACTCGAAGCAGAGCTTCGCCCAATGATCTTCGTCCGACCAGATGGACAGCGCACCGGCATCGAAGGTCGTGCGGTCACCGACGACGGACACGTTGGCGGAGAGCATGAACGGCGTGTCAGGTGCTGCGAACGCCAGGCTCGCTGCACGATGCTGCTGATCGCCACCGGTCGCATCATTGGTCCAGTCGACGCCGCCGGCACTCCGCAGCGTGAGCGTCTGAGCCACCGGGTCGATCGATGCTTCCCCCTCGACAGGAACCCAGGACAACGGCGGCAGCTCGTCGAGCGCGAAGAGAGGATCAGTCATGCTCCCATTGTGGCGTCATCGGCAGGGTGACGTGCCAGCGCGGGAGATGTTCTCGTGAACCCGCGCCGCCGGTACGCTGAGAACGCGACTGGCGTGGCCGGATCACCGGCAGGGAGCGCAACATCGGCATCGTCCGCCTGGGTGCCCATCTACGAAGAGATGGGCAGCGTATGCGTTATGGAATGAATCCGCACCAGCAAGCCGAAGTGATCAGCGGGGGTCCGCGGATCCTGAACGGCGAGCCGTCGATGATCAACTACCTCGACGCTCTCAACGCCGCGGCGCTCGCCCAGGAGGCCGACGCGTACACGGGGCACCCGGCCGCGGCATCCTTCAAGCACGTCTCCCCCGCCGGTGCCGCCGTCGCCGGCGAGATCGACGACACGGCCGCGCGCACCTGGAACGTCCCGGCCTCGGCATCCGGCTCCCTCCTCTCCGCCTATGTCCGCGCGCGCGACGCCGACCCGAAGTCGTCGTTCGGCGATGTCGTCGCGCTGTCGCGTCCGGTCGACCTCGAAACGGCCGAGTTCCTGAGCACGGTGATCTGCGACGCGCTCATCGCTCCCGGATTCGAACCAGGAGCTGCAGACGTGCTCGGCAGGAAGCGCGGCGGCCGGTTCCTGCTCTTCGAGACGGACCCGACCGCGACGCCCCCGGCGCGTGAGCGGCGGGACGTGCTCGGCGTCGCGCTCGAGCAGGACCGCGACACGGCCGACCTCGCCGCCGCCCTGCCCGACGGGCTCGACCCCGCGGTCCGCACCGACGCTCTGGTCGGCATGGCCACGGCGCGCTACACCCAGTCGAACTCCGTCGTGCTCGTCGAGGACGGATCCGCGATCGGCATCGGAGCCGGCCAGCAGAACCGCGTCGACTGCGTCCGTCTCGCCGGAGCCAAGGCCCGGATCTGGTGGCTGCGGCGCCACCGGAGCGTCGACGCCCTGCCGCGGATCGAGGGGATGAAGCGGCAGGACCGCCTGAACTGGCAGATCCGCTTCGCCGGACACGAGATGACCCGGGGCCAGCTGGCGGACTTCACGACCCTGTTCGGCGCGGAGGCCGCGGCCCGGTACGACGATCAGACCTGGCGGGATGCCTGGATGCAGGAACTGCGCGGCATCACGCTCGTGTCGGACGGCTTCCTGCCGTTCCGCGACAACGTCGAGCACGCGGCCGAGTTCGGCGTCTCCACGATCGTGGAGCCCGGTGGATCGACGCGGACCGCAGAGGTCGCGGCCGCGGCGCACGAGTACGGCATCGCGCACGTGCAGACCGGGCTGCGACTGTTCCACCACTGACGGCGCCTGAACCACGAAGGGCCGCCCCGCAGGACGGCCCTTCGTTCCTTCCGGTCCCCCGACCGATCACTCCAACGCGAAGAGCGTGTAGCTCTCGGCGTTCTCGGCGTTGATGACGATGCAGTCGATCGACTGCTTCTCGTCCTCGCCGGTCTCCCCGGTCTTCACGAAGCTGTCGGCCTGCTGCACCGCGAGCTGGGAGATCAGCACCGCCGGCTGCAGACCCGTCGCCAGCAGCGTGCCGGCCTTGATGGCCTCGACGGCGTCGGGGCTGCCGTCGAATCCGGCGATGACGACCTTGCCGGTGAGACCGGCGGCCTCGACCGCGGCCACCGCGCCAAGCGCCATCGTGTCGTTGCCCGCGATGATCCCCTGGATGTCCGGGTCGCGCTGCAGCAGCGTCTCGATCTTCGTGAACGCCTCGTCCTGGCTCCAGTTCGCGGTCTCCTTGGCGACCGGCACCAGGTTCGGGTACTGCGAGATGACGCTCGCGAATGCCTCGGAGCGCACCCCGGCGTTCGTGTCGGATTCCTTGCCGGTCAGCTCGATGTACTTGCCGCCATCAGGAAGAGCTGCGACCCACTCCTCGGCGACCGCCGCAGCGCCCTGCGCGTTGTTCGCGACGATCTGCGCTGCCGCGACCCCGGTCTCGTTGATCTCGCGATCGATGAGGAACACCGGGATGCCGGCATCCTTGGCCTTCTGCACCGGACCGATCGAGGCATCGGCGCCGGCGTTGTCGAGGACGATCGCGACAGCATCCTTGCTGATGGCCGCGTCGATCAGCTCGCTCTGCTTGTTCGGGTCGTCGTCGTGCGAGGCGACGGACGTCTCGTAGCCGAGCTTCTCGGCCTCGGCCGCCGCGGCATCCGCTTCGGCTTTGAAGAACGGGTTGTCGTGCGAGGGCGTGATGATCGCGATGACGCCGCCGGCGTCACCGGAGCCGCCGTCGCCGCCGTCTCCCGAACCGGAGCCGGCGTCGTCGCTGCCCGGGCTGCACGCCGCGAGCCCGAAGACGAGGGTGAGTGCCGCTGCCGCGGCGAGGATACTGCGTCGCATGATTCTCCTTCGATCGTGCTGTGATGCTACTGACGTCGCAGCGGGGTTCACGCCGTGGCCGGCGTCGACTGAGGGGGTGCGGACTGCTTGTTCGCCGCGGCGAGCGCGGCGTTCTTCGACCGGGTGATGCGCTGCTGCGCCTGATCGAGCATGACCGCGAGGATGATGACCGCGCCCTTGATCGCGATCTGCCAGAACGTCGAGACGCCGACCAGCACGAGCCCGTCGCTGAGGAAGCCGATGACGAACGCTCCGATGAGCACACCGCGGACGTTGCCCCGACCACCGGTCAGCGCCGCCCCGCCGATCACGACCGCGGCGATCGCGTTGAGCTCGAAGGTCTCGCCCAGCTGCGGCGCAGCGCTGGTGAGCTCGGACGAGATGATCAGGCCCGTGGTCGCCGCGCAGAAGCCGCTGATCATGTAGACGCGCAGCTTGACCTTCTTCACCGGGACGCCGGACAGCTCCGCCGCCCTCTCGTTGCCGCCCGTCGCGTAGACCCAGCGCCCGAACGGGGTCTTGCGCAGGACCAGCGAGGCGATCAGTGCGAACACGACCATGATCCAGATCGCCGTCGGGATGCCGAGGATCCGGCCTCCCCCGATCAGGAGGAACCCCTGATTGCCGAGCTCCTCGGTGCCGGCGAGCTTGGGATACGTCGTGCCGTTCGAGATGAGCAGCGCCGCGCCTCGCGCGACGTAGAGCATGCCGAGCGTCGCGATGAAGGGCGCGACGTTGAACTTCGTCACGAGGATGCCGTTGATGAACCCGACGAACGTGCCGACGGCGAGCGCGACGACGACGACGAACCAGACCTGCGGGTACGCGACGATGTCGAGCACCGTCAGGTGCCAGCCCTGCAGCAGGGTGCCAGCGACCACGCCGGACAGGCCCACCGTCGACCCGACGGAGAGGTCGATGCCGCCCTTGAGGATGACGAACAGCATGCCGAGCGCCAGGATGCCGTTGTACGCGACGTGCTTGGTCATGGTGATGAGGTTGCTGAAGGTGAGGAACGAGTCCGACAGCAGCGCGAAGATGATGATGAGGACGATCAGCGCGATGAACGCGCGCCCCTCGAGCAGCAGCGACCCGATGTCGACGTTCTGCAGGCGATTCCGTCGAACCGCGGTATTCTCGGTGGTCATTGCGCGCTCCCTGCGGGTTCGTCGGTGTGCGATTCCCCGGAGGCGACCATGAGGTCCTCCCGGGTGGAGTTCCTGGGGTCGAATTCGCCGACGATCCGGCCCTTCGACATCACGATGACGCGGTTCGAGACACCGAGCGCCTCGCCCACCTCGCTGGTCGCGAAGAGCACGGCGAGTCCGCGGCGGGCCTCGCGCGCCATGAGCGCGAAGATCTCGGCCTTGGCCCCGACATCGATGCCGCGGGACGGTTCGTCCAGCAGGATCACGCGCGGCTCGGTCATGAGCGTCTTGCCGATCACGACCTTCTGCTGGTTGCCTCCGGACAGCGACGTGATCGACGCATTCGGGCCCGCGGCCTTCACTCGCACGTCGGCCATGCTCCGCGCGACCGCTTCGCGCTGGCGGCGAGAGCGGATCCAACCCATCGGCGCGAACGAGAGCAGGCTCGACAGAGCGGTGTTCTCACCGACGGACATCGTCTGCACCAGTCCGTCGCGCTGACGATCCTCCGGGACGAGCGCGAGACCCGAGGCGATCCGGTCTCCGATCGTCTGCGACGCGAGCGGCTCGCCGTGGATCAGCACCTCGCCGCGCTGGATCGGCGAGCGCCCCGCCAGTGCTTCGAGCAGCTCGGTGCGCCCGGCGCCCATGAGCCCGTACAGGCAGACGATCTCGCCCGCGCGCACCTCGAGGTCGAGCCCGTCGACCGCAAGTCGGCTCGGGTTGGCCGGGTCCGCGACGGTGACGCCCTTCAGCGACAGCGCCACCTCGCCGAACTCGTCGAGCAGGTCGGGGGCGAGATCGTCCGCGGCGCGGCCGACCATGTTCGAGATGACCCAGTTCAGATCGATATCGGCGCGGTCCCCGGTGGCGACGAGGGCCCCGTCGCGGAAGACGACGGCATGATCGGCGATCTCCAGGGCCTCTTCCAGGTGGTGCGAGATGTAGACGATCGCGACGCCCTCGTCCGTCAGCTCGCGGATCAGCGAGAACAGCACCTCCACCTCACTGCCGCTGAGCGCCGACGTCGGCTCGTCCATGATGAGCACGCGCGCCTCGCCTGCCAGAGCGCGGGCGATCTCGACGACCTGCTGCTGCCCGAGACGGAGGTCGCCGACGAGCGTCTTCGGGTCGAGGTCCTCGGCGAGACGCCGCATGAGCTCGCGCGTCTTCGCCGCCTCGGCCCTGTCATCGACGAGGATGCCGCCGCGCGTGTACTCGCGGCCCATGAAGATGTTGTCCTTGATGCTCAGGTTGGGCGCGAGGCTCAGCTCCTGATGGATGATCGCGATACCGCGGCGCGCGGCATCCACCGTGTTCTCCAGCGAGATCTCCTCGCCGCGCAGCTCGAGGATGCCGGCGGTCGGCGTCTCCACACCGGACAGGATCTTCATGAGCGTTGACTTGCCCGCGCCGTTCTCGCCGAACAGGACAGTGACGGCGCCGGAGCGGATGTCGAAGTCCACGCCCTTGAGCGCGTGCGTCGCGCCGTAGACCTTGGAGATGCCGCGAGCGCTCATGACGACCGTGTCGTCGGCGACGGCATCGACCAGTGCGGCCATCACTCGACCTCGATCGCGACGGGGACGACCGAGACGAGCGCCGGGTTCACGCGCGTGAAGGCTCCGGTCACCGTGATCGTCTGCCCCTCCGAGATCGGACCGACTTCAGCGAGCATCCCATCGCGGACGCGGTTGTTGAACTCGGTCGCGACCTCCTGGAACTCGAGCTGGTTCGTGAAATCGTTGAACGAGACGGTTCCGGTCACGTCGCGCAGCGCCGTGCCGTTCAGCGCGGGCCCTACCTGGATCTGCACGGCCGTTTCGGCAGGAACGCCCTCGACCGTGACCGGCAGGATCGAGCCGTTCTGCAGCCCGGCCGTCGCGGTGAACGTCACGGGGAAGCTGTACGAGCTGCCGGCGCCGGGCGCGTGCCCGAATTCCCCCTCGTCCGCTCCTGCTTCGAGGTCGGCGAGCAGCGTCGCCAGGTCGACGGCGTCATCCTCGATCTGCGGGACGATCTCGCTGTCGAATCGCTCGTCCGCGTAGGAGATGGGATCGAAGCTGCCGGCGGTCGCGCTCGCCTCGGCATCCTCGATCGAGACGTACGTCGTCGTGGCCAGGCCGATGCCGGCCACCGCAAGAAGGGCAACGGTGATCGGGATCCAGGCCTTGATCCTGGGTCGACGCGCCGTCGCGTTCATAGGCTGCTCCTTCGCAGGTCTGCGGTCGGATGCCGCGACTCGGGCGTCGCAATACATCAACCGGTTGACCAAAAGGTAGCAGGGAACGGCGAGAGGCGGAACCCCTTGATCGGATCGTTACTGCGACCCCGACGGCACCTCGCGCCAGACCCGCACGTCCCATCCGCGCAGCACGACATCGCCTGCGATCTCGTGCACGTCGTCGTCGAGGACGGACGACAGCACACGATCGACGTGCACCGTGCACTCCTGCGGAGACCAGTTGTGGACGACCCACACGCGGCCCCGCTCCCCCACCAGCGAATGCGCCGTCACGACGTCCGGCTGATCGACGAGCGGCGAGACGACCCGCGATGCCGACGCCGCGACATCCGCGACGATGCCCCTCAGCGTCTGCCGGTCCAGCAGCGCGCCCACGACGGCGATCGCACCGTCCCCGACCTTTCGGCGCACCGCCGCCGCCCACCGACCGAAGTGCGGATGCCGGTAGCGCAGCAGCACCTCGGCATCCTGATCCATGACGTCGAGCGCATCCATCCAGCCGTGCGCCTGCCCTGAGATCTCGCCGAGACGCGCCGAGCCCGCTTCCACGGCCACGGGCGCGGACAGCGCGGCGAACTCCTGGTAGCGCACGCCGGCGAGCGGACCGAGCACCGCCGGAGCGGATCCGGACCGCATCCGCCCCTGGTCGTCCGCGTACCCCGTTCGGGGGCCGACGATGAGCCGGCCGCCCAGCCGTGCGTACTCCCCCAGCGTCTCCAGCGTCCGATCGGATGCCGCGATGAGCCCGGCCGCGATCAGCACCGGGAACCGCGCGAGCAGGTCGGATGCCGACGGCAGCTGCCGCTCGTTCACGTACCCGACCTGGAGGCCGGCGTCGATCGCGGCCCGCCCGAAGTCTCCGACGATCCGGGCGTACGCCTTGCGATCCGGGGCTTCCGTTCCTGGCACCGCGAGCGGCGGTTCGAAAGCCATCATCCACTCGCTGTCGTGGGCGTAGACGATCCCGACGTCGGCATCCGGCTCCGCATCGGCCACCCATTCGGCGGCCTGAGCGAACTGCCGTCCGAGGCCGGCGATCTCGTCGTAGATGCGCCCCGGCTCGAGGTCGTGGCCGAGCACCCCGCCCCAGTGCACTTCGTGACCGGAGTGCAAGGTGTGCCAGTGCCAATAGGAGACGAGCCGCGCGCCCCGTGCTGCGAGAAGCCACGCGGCCTGCGCGAGCTGACCGTCATACGGCGGGCGCGTGAGCCAGGCGTTGCCGATCGACGCGGCGCCGGTCTCGGTCACCAGGAATCCGCCGTGCATCTCCGGTCGGTCGAACCCGGTGGCGCGCATCCGATCGGCCATGAGGATGAGCTGCGGCACATCGTCGGCATACCACTGACCGCCCGCGCCATCCACGGAAAGGTCGAGGGCGTCCTGTGCCAAGTAGTACGCATTGCCGCTGGCGATGTCCAGCCGCGAGCCGACCGCGACGTCGTCCATGGCGGGGCGCTGATACGCGATGCAGGTGGTGAGGAACGTGTCTTCCGCGACCAGCTCGCGGGCGATGCCGGCCTGCCACCCGAGGAAGTCCGCGGTGAGCTCGGCCTGGAACCGGCGCCACGCGAGATCGTACGAGGGCGTCGTGTTTCCGCCAGGTGCCCACAGGTCGTCCCACTCGGCGATACGGTGCGACCAGTACGCCAGCCCCCACTCGCGGTTGAGTGTCTCGACGTCGCCGTACTGCTCCGCCACCCGCTCCCGGAATCGCGCGACGACGTGGTCGTTGTGGATCAGGTGGAGCCCTGCTTCGTTGTCGAGCTGGATGCCGACGACCGCCGGATGCCGGCCGTGCGCGCCGAGCACCGTCCTGATCACCCGTTCGGCGTATCCGCGGAACAGCTCCGACGTGTAGTCGACCTCCTGTCGACCGCCCCAGGGCACCGAGGCGCCGTCCTTGCGCACGACGGCGAGCTCCGGATGCTTGCGCGCCAGCCACGGCGGGATCGCATAGGTGGGCGTTCCGAGGATGACGTCGATGCCGTGCGCGGCGGCGCCGTCCAGGATCGGCGTCATCCAATCCAGATCGAAGACGCCGTCCTGCGGCTCCCACGTGGACCACACGGACTCGCCGACGCGGATGCTGGTGATGCCGGCATCCGCCATCAGCCGGAGGTCCGTCTCCAGACGCGACGGGTCGGGAAGGTATTCGTTGTAGTACGCGACCCCCAGTCGAGGTCCGCTGCGCCAGGGATGCAGCCGATCGGTCTCCGCGGCCATGTCAGGCCTCGACCCGTCGGATGCGCAGGGCGATCGCCTCGCCGACCGGCAGCGCGATCGGCGCGGCTGCGCGATCGAAGGCGTCGTTGCGCTGCACCTCGTCGAGCGTGAAGCGCCGATCGACGGTGGTGACGGTCATGTTCCACGTGTCGATGACGTCGACCTCGAAGACGTCGCCGATCTCCGGACGCTCGCCGGGGAAGCCGATCGGCAGGCGGAACGTCCAGGTCGACGGGGCCGACCGCCCGAGGTACTGGACGTACTCCTGACGCGGAACACCGGCGACGTATGCCTGGTCATCCCACTTGTCGATCGGATCCAGCCCTGGTCCGTCGATCTCCTCGAGGATGCCGCCCAGGAACGCCAGCCGCACCGGCGACTCCCCCGTGAGCGGTCCGCCCTCGACCATGTGCAGGCTGCCGGTCTCGGTGAGGAAGCTCTCTCCGTGCGAGGCGTAGCATCCGGCGACCGTGGTGATCCAGAACTGATCGACGAGCTCGCGCGCATTCAGATTCCCCCATCGCTCGGGGATGTCGCCCTCGTACTTGATCTCGTCGAGGACGACCGGCTTGCCCCACACGTCGCGGTAGAGGTTCGCGCGGCCGAAGTCCGTGGTGGCCGAGCCGTTCTGCACGGATGCATGCGTGACCCACGGCTGACTGTTGTCGTACAGCTCGATCCAGTTGTGGATGGAGCGCAGATGATCGCTGGGGTCGATCTTGGCGAGCAGTTCGCCCGCGCGGTCCCACCGTTCGTCGGGGCGCTCGAGCTGGTCGAACTCGTTGCACAGCGACCACCACACGTGCGGGTACGCGGCGAGCCGCGCGACGAGGTAGCGCAGGTAGACGGCGTCCTCCTCCTCGGTGAGCTCGTTCAGCCCGAAGTGCCCTCGGTCGTACGCGTTGTAGATCAGGACGTCGGCCTGGATGCCGCGCGCACCGAGCGTTTCGACCGCACGGTCGAGGTGCTGGAAGAACTCCGGAACGGGCCGGCTGACGTCCCAACTCCCGTCCGTCTTCTCGAACGGCATCAGCGTCGGCTCGTGCTCGACGTACCCGCCGCCCTGCGGGAACACCATGAAGCGGAACTTGTTGAATCCGGCCTCCGCGATCGCGTCCACGGTCTGGGAGAACAGCGGCTCGTCCTGGTGGAGCCAGTTGTACGCCGTCGCACCGACCGGACGGAACGGCGTGCCGTCGGCGTGCGCGAAGTGGAAGCGGTGCGCGACGCGAACGGGGCCGTGGGAGGTTCCGCGGGCGACGGTGAACGATCCGGATCCGACATCCACCGGAGTCCGCGCGTCCACGACCTCCCAGGTCCACTCGCCTTCGGCCGGAGGGGCGAATCGCGCACGGTAAGTGGTGCCGCCGTCCCAGAATCCGGGCACTGCGACGTCCTCGGAGCCGGCCAGCCGGAAGCGGACGCTCAGCGGCGCCCCTGCCGCGACGGGCAGTCTTTCGCTCCCCTCGAAGACCAGCTCGACCGGGAGATGCAGCTCATGGGACATCGTCGTCATCCTTCGACACTAGGGGAAACCGGGCAACCAGTTGAAACGTTATCAAACTTGTGCATAATCTTGTTGTAGTGAATTCATATGCATGTCAGAAAGAGGGAAAGACGATGAAGACACCTCGCATGGTTTTGGTCGGGGCAGCAGCGCTCGCAGCGACCAGCGTCCTCGCCGGCTGCAGCGGTTCCGGCGCCACCGACGCCGACGGAGACGTCAGCCTGACGCTCTGGGCGCGCGGGAACTCCGTCCCCGACGACGTCGAAGCGGTCCTCGCCGAGCAGTTCCCCGACTACGACATCACCTTCGAGAACATCCCCGACATCGAGGACAAGCTCCGTGCGGCGCTGAGATCCGGCAGCGGTCTTCCCGACGTGGTGATGATGGGCGGCAGCCTTCCCTCGTTCTTCAGCGTGGCGGACGAGTTCGTCGACCTCTCCGAGCAGGCAGCAGCCGGCGACGCCGTCGAGTGGGGACTCGCCCTCGGCCAGTCCCCCGATGGCCGCCAGGTCGCGCTTCCGACCGACATCGGCCCGTGGGGATTCTTCTACCGTGCGGACATCCTCGAGTCGCTCGGCTACCCGAGCGAGCCCGAGGAGGTCGCCGCGGCCATCGACTCCTGGGACGCGTACCGCGAGCTCGCGACCACGATGGCCGAGACCGGCGTCTACGCCTGCGACCACGCGGGCCAGGTGTACCAGGCCAGGCTCGCTCAGAACGGCTACGCGTACTTCGAGAACGAGGACGGCGAAGACGTCAACGTCGTCGACTCCCCGATCTCCCACGACGCCTTCGTCGAGTCAGCCGCGCTCGCCCAGGACGACCTCTGCGCGAACACGGAGCCCTACACGCCGGAGTTCAATGCCGCTCTCACCCAGGAGGACATCGCCGCGTTCGTGGGGCCCGCCTGGGAGGACGGTCTCCTGAAGTCCGCCGGCGAGCAGCAGGCCGGGAACTGGCGCGTGACGACGCTTCCCGGCGGACCCGCCGCCACCGGCGGAACATTCGTCTCGGCGCTCACCGCCAGTGAGCATCCGGATGCCGCGGCCGAGGTCGCCGGATTCATCGGCGGCACGGAGTTCCAGACGATCGGCTATCTGGAGAAGGGCCTCTTCCCGGCGTCGACCGGCGTCGCCGAGGATCCGAAGGCGGCGACGCCGCAGGACTACTACGGCGGTCAGGACACGCTGGGCGCTCTCGCGCAGACGGCCGCGGACGCGCCGATGGTCTATCAGGCACCCGACAGCGGAACGGTCGCGGCGCAGTTCTTCGTGGCGTTGAACGACCTCACCGCGAGCGGCGACGACCCCGAGGACGTCTACGCCTCCCTCGTCGAGAAGAACGTCGCCGAGTGACGACCACTGCCACTCGCACGACCGGAGCGGCGGGCGCACCACCGCTCCGGCGGCGCCGGACGCTGCTGCGCTACTGGCGCGAGTACCTCGCGATCTCGCCGTTCTACATCCTGTTCGCGGTGTTCGGACTGTTCCCGCTCGTCTTCGCGGTGTACCTGTCGATGGTGTCCTGGGACGGACTCGGCGCACCGGAATGGGTCGGCCTCGAACAGTTCGAGCGACTGTTCAGCTCGGGAGAGTTCGCCAGTGCGCTCGGCAACACGGTCATCATCTTCCTCATCGCGCAGATCCCGGTGATCCTGGCGTCCCTGGCCGCGGCGGCGCTGCTGAGCTCGCCTCGTCTGAAGGCGAAGGGCCTGTACCAGACGCTCTTCTTCCTCCCTCAGGTCACCTCGATCGTCGCCGTGGCGATCGTCTTCCAATCGCTGTTCTCCAACGAGTACGGCATCATCAACGCGATGCTCGAAGCCGTCGGACTGACCTCGGTCCCGTGGATGACGACGGAGTGGGGCGTCCGCCTGGTCGTCGCGCTCATGATCTTCTGGCGCAGCTTCGGCTACTTCGTCGTGATCTTCCTGGCCGGCATCTCCTCGATCCCGCCGTCCATCTACGAGGCGGCCCGCCTGGACGGCGCCGGTCCGTGGCGCGTGCTGCGGTCGATCACGATCCCGATGATCTGGCCGACCATCCTGTTCGTGGCCGTCACCGGCACGATCAGCGGATTCCAGATCTTCACCGAGCCCCAGGTGCTCACCAACGGCCTCGGCGGTCCGGACGGATCCGTCGTGACCCTGATGTTCCTGCAGGTCGGGTACATGGGCGCCACGCTTCCCACCGTGAGCGCGGACCTCGGGTTCGCGACCACCATCGGATGGGGCATCTTCATCGTGCTGATCCTCCTGGCCGCCCTCAACTCGCGCGTGATCGCGCGCCGCCGCAAGGAGAACTCGTGAAGTCGCGTCGCGCCTGGCTGCAGCACGTCGTCCTGATCCCGGCCGCTGCGCTGTTCGCCTTCCCGTTCTACTGGCTCGTCGTCATGTCGACGAGCACGACCTCGGACATCTTCTCCAGCCCACCGAGGCTGTTTCCCGGTCCGGAGCTGTTCGCCAACATCGAGCGGCTGTTCGGGAGCATCGATTTCCTCCAGGCCTTCCTGAACTCGGTACTCGTCTCGGTGACGGCGACCGTGATCACGGTCGCGATCGCCGCGCTTTCCGGGTTCGTCTTCGCGATGTACCGCTTCCCTGGGCGGAACTGGCTCTTCGGCATCCTGCTGGCGACGATGACCCTGCCGACGGGGGTCATGCTCGTGCCGATGTTCCAGATCTACGTCGACCTGGGCTGGCTCAACACGTACCTCCCGCTGATCGTGCCGGGCGCTGCGAGCGCCTTCGGCATCTTCTGGATGCGCCAGGCCGCGAGCGAAGCCGTCCAGTACGAGGTCATCGAGGCCGCACGCGTGGACGGCGCGGGATTCCTGCGCGTCTTCTGGCACGTCGGTGCGCCGGCGCTGCGTCCCGCGATCGCCGGGTTCACCGTCTTCCAGTTCATGTGGAACTGGAACGAGTACATGTGGCCGCTGCTCGTGCTCAACGATTCCGACCTGTACACCCTGCCGGTCGCTCTGCAGCAGCTCAACGGCAACTACGGCACGAGCGACTATCCGGTCGTCATGGTCGGAACGCTCCTGGCGACGCTGCCGCTCATCGTCGTGTTCCTGTTCTTCCGCAGGCAGGTCATGAGCAGTGCGACGGCCGGAGCAGTGAAGGGATGATCATGGGAACTTCGAACAGCGGCGCCATCGACCGCCGAGCGGTCATCGCACGCCACCGCATCCGGCGCACCGAGATCGACGCCGAAGCGCCGTTGAGCGTCGGCAACGGCGAGTTCGCGTTCACCGCGGATGCGACCGGCCTGCAGACCTTCGCCGACTGGCACAGCCGGGCGGCCGCACGCGCCGCCGACCGCAGCGCGACGCCCCTCGGAACGCAGAGCCAGTGGGCGTTCCACTGGGCGCCGAACCCCGATGGCGTGACCCTCGAGGACACGATGGAGCCGTTCGCGCGGCCGGACGGCGCGATCGTGACGCACCCGACCGCCTACGACTGGCGCCTGACGGAGGCGCAGGCGCGGGAGCAGCAGCCCGCCGGCTACTACTACTGGGTGAACCCGCAGCGTCTGCACCTCGGGCGTCTCGCGTTCCGGATCACGGACCCGACGACCGGGCATGTCGTCGACGACCCAGGACAGCTGACCGACACCGAGCAGGTGCTCGATCTCTGGACCGGCACGCTCGACAGCGCATTCTCGGTCGGGGGGAAGCGGACCACCACGACGACCGCCGTGCATCCCGTGCGCGACCTGCTCGCCGTCGCCTCGCACTCCGAGCTCTTCGCCGCCGGCGCCGCCACCGTGCGTCTCTCCTTCGCGAGCGTCCAGGACACGTGGGAGGCGGACGAGGACTGGTCGCGACCGGACGGGCATGAAAGCGTCATCACGGTCCTCCCCGACGACACCGTCGAGATCTCACGGCAGGTCGACGCCGCATCCTATTCGGTGCGGCTGCGCGCCAGGGGATGCCGGGTCGAGGTGCCGGAGCCGCACATCGTCGAGCTCGTGCCGGAGACCGACCGGATCGAACTCGTCGTCGAGTTCACGCCGACGGAATCCACCGCACCGCTGCCGTCCGCACAGGACGTGTTCGATGCCGCCGCCGCGCACTGGGAGGCGCACTGGACGACGGGCGCCTTCATCGATCTCGATGGATCGACCGATCAACGCGCCGCGGAACTCGAACGGCGCATCGTCCTGTCCCAGTACCTCACGGCCATCCAGTGCGCCGGCTCCCTGCCTCCGCAGGAGAGCGGGCTGGTGTGCAACTCCTGGGGTGGCACGTTCCACCTGGAGATGCACTGGTGGCATGCCGCGCATTTCGCGCTCTGGGGCCGGCCCGGCCTTCTCGAGCGCAGCCTGGCCTGGTACCGCGAGGTCCTCCCCACGGCCCGCGCCAACGCCGCGCGGCTGGGGTACCCAGGAGCGCGCTGGCCCAAGCACGTCGGTCCGGAGGGGATCGAGAGCCCGAACGAGATCGGCGCGCTCCTGGTCTGGCAGCAGCCCCATCCGATCTCCTATGCCGAGCTCGTGTACCGCGCGAACGACGACGACCCCAGCGTGCTCGAGCAGTACGCTGACCTGGTGGACGAGACCGCGGAGTTCCTCGCCGCCCTGCTCTGGTGGGAGGAGGGCACGGCCCACCTGGCCCCTCCGATCATGCCGGCGCAGGAGCGCTACGACGCCGCCACGACGTGGGATCCGACGTTCGAGCTCGCCTACGTGTGGTGGGGGCTCACCACGGCATCCGAGTGGCGACGCCGGCGAGGCGCCGACGTTCCGACGCACTGGCAGCACGCCATCGACGCGATCGCGCCGCTGCCGGTCTCCGCGGAGGGCCGATATGAGGCCGTCCGCGGCGACACCTCGCTGATCGATCACCCGTCCCTCCTCGGAGCATTCGGCTTCGTGCCGCCCACGCCGCTCGTCGACGCCCCGACCATGTCGCGCACGCTCGACATGGTGCTCGACGAGTGGGACTGGAACGCCACCTGGGGCTGGGACTACCCGCTGATCGCGATGTGCGCCACGCGGCTCGGACGCCTCGACGTCGCGTTCGATTCCCTGCTGCGCCCCCTGCCTCGCAATCGCCACCTCTCCAATGGGCACAACTTCCAGGTGCCCAACCGTCTCCCGCTGTATCTCCCCGGCAACGGCGGCCTGCTCGCTGCGGTCGCGATGCTCGCCACCGACGACGACGGACGACCGCGCACCGACCTCCCCGACGGGTGGCGCCTGCGCGCTGAAGGCTTCCCTGCTCGCCCAGGACGCGTCGACGCGACGCAGACACGATCATGACCGCACTCGCCGACCCGTTGTCCCGGCTCCGCCCCACGGTCAAGGAGCCCGAGCTCGTCTTCGCCCCCTCGCTGCTCCCCGGCGACTGGCGCAGTCACGGCGTCGACTGCCCGTTCCCGTTCCGGGCGAACGGCCGTCTCGGTATGACGATGGTCGGCTGGGACGGTCGCGGGTACCAGACCGGACTGGCCTGGCACGACGGCGAACGATGGTCCGAGCCGGAGCTGGTGTTCCGCCGCGACCCCGACTCGCCGCACCGCAGGCACAATGCCGCCCTGACGTCGCTGCTGCGCGATCCCGACCTCTTCGGCACCGGCGAGCTGCAACGGATCGACGGCTGGTACTACGGCACCTTCCACGCGTATCCGGAGGCGGGCTATGAAGAGGGATCGGCCGTCATCGGGTTCGCCCGCAGCCGCGACCTCGTGCACTGGGAGGAGACCGGCGGACTCCTGCGCCCCGAGGAGGGCGGCACGTGGGAGCGCGGGGGCCTGTACAAGTCGTGGCTGATGCGTCACGACGATCGGTTCTGGCTGTTCTACAACGCCAAGGACCGCGCGACGGGCGCCTGGGTCGAGCAGACGGGCGCCGCCGTCTCGGACGATCTCATCAGCTGGACCAGACTCTCCGACGAGCCGCTGCTGCCGATCGGCCGCCCTGGCGCACCGGACGATCGGTTCGCCTCCGATCCCTGCGTGCTACGGATGGACGACGGGCGCTGGGCGATGTTCTACTTCGGACTCCGCTCCGGCGGGCAGGCGGTCGACCTCCTCGCCACCTCACCGGATCTGCGGCACTGGACCAAGGATCCCGTTCCGCTGATCGAACCGGGAGCACCGGGCTCGATCGACGACTGGCATGCGCACAAACCGGGCGTCATCCGCACCGGCGACCGCCTGGAGCACTACTACTGCGCCGTTCAGCGACGAAACGAACCCGTGCGGATCGGCGAGGACCTCCGGCCCGAGATGCGCGGGATCGCCCTCGCATGGACGCCGCTGGACAGCTGAGGATCAGCCGCGCGAGAAGCCCAGCGTGCTCCGCCGCGCCACCAGGATCGGCTCGAGTTCGCAGTGCAGCTCGGCCGGCGAGCGCTGCTCCATCGTCTCGAAGAGTGCGTCGACGACGAACTCACCGACGTCGCGGTGCCGTCGACTGATGCTGGACAGCGGGATGAGGGATGCCTCGGCGAACTCGTTGTCGTCGTACCCGATCAGCGCGAGATCCTCGGGGACCCGCACACCGCGTCCGACCAGCTCCTGGAGGATGCCGAGAGCCAGCAGGTCGTTGACCGCGAAGACGCCGTCCGGGCGCGCGCCGGCGGTCATCTCCGCGATCGCCGCTCCGGCCGCGCGACCGGCGGCGACCGACCGCTCGGCCACGACGATCTCGGACAGTCGGAGGCCGTGCGCCTCCGCCGCGGCATCCGCTCCGGCTCGACGAGCCGCGACCTGCACGATCCCGGCCGGACCGCCGACGAACGCGATCCTGCGGCACCCGGCATCCCGGAGATGCTCGACGGCCTGGCGTCCGCCGGAGAATTCGTCCACCGAGACCGACGGCTGCTCGGTCGAGCTCGCCCGCTGCCCGACGAGCACGGAGGGTGTGCCTCGTCTGCGCAGCAGTGCCAGGCGATCCTCGACCGGGTGATGAGACGCGACCAGCAGCCCGCGGACGTGATGCTGCGCGAAGGCGTCGAGGTACGCGTCCTCCTGCCGCGGATCCTCCTGCGCGTCGGCGATGAAGACGGACAGCCCGAGCTCGGACGCCCTCGCCTGCACGCTGGTGGCGATCTCACCGAAGTGCGGGTTGCCGATGTCGGATGCCAGGTAGCCGATAACCGAGCTGACGCCCATCCGCAGCTGGCGGGCGGCGTTGCTGGGCACGAATCCCACCGCGTCGATCGCCTCGGTGACGCGCTTCGCCATGGCCTCGGACAGCCGATCGGGATGGTTGAGGAAGTTCGACACCGTGCCGACGGAGACGCCGGCGCGCGCCGCGACCTCTCTGATCCCCGCTGGTGTCATGAGCGCCAATCATAGGCGGCGCGGAACCCGAGCCGCTCCCTGATCCGCCGCGTGGACATGAGGGACTCGAACTCGCCGAGGTCGTCGGCGACGGGCGTGCCGGGGAACCAGCGGGCTGCCAGCTCGCGCGACGGCGCAGCGCACCCGGAGTCGGGAGCGGCGACGTTGTAGACCTCGTAACCGGGTCGCGCTGCTTCCAGCGCCAGGGCGACGGCGAGTGCACCATCACGCGCATCGACCCACGACCCCAGAAGATCACGGCGGTAGTCCGGTTCCCCGGCGCGCTCGAACGTGGCGTACTCGTCCTCGGCGACGACGTTGGTGAACCGCAGCGCGGTGATCGAGGCATCCGGATGCCAGCCGACCAGCTGCGCGGCGATCGCCTCCTCTGCCACCTTGCCCAGGCCGTAGGTGTTGTTGGCGCTCGTGTACGTCTCGTCCACCGGGAGCGAAGGCGGAGCCTCGTGGAACGGGAAGCCCATCGCGGTGATGCTCGAGGCCAGCACGATCCGGCGGATGCCGACACGATGGGCGGCGAAGAGCGCGTTGAACGACACCGTCATGTTGTTCTGGAACGTCGCCGCATCCGGCACCAGGCCGTTGACCGGGATCGCTGCCAGGTGCACGAGCGCGTCCAACCCGTCGTGCCGGGCGGTGACGGACCCGAAGGCGTCCAGCACCTGCCCGAAGTCGGTCAGATCGACACGAGTGAACCCCGGCCCTGCCGTGCCGGCGAGATCGAATCCGACCACATCGTGCCCGTCGGAGCGCAGCCGTTCGACGGTCGCCCTGCCGAGCTTGCCGCCGCTTCCCGTGACACCGATTCGCATGCCGTTCCCTCCTGCCGTGGCTCCGATCCGCAGACTTGAAACGTTTCGAAATGGATGCCACACTCACTGTACACGCACCCTCTGGAGGACCGGAATGGCCGTCATCGTCGACGCACCCCGTATCGAGCACCACCGCGAACCGCTCGGCATCGGCGAACGGATGCCGAGACTGTCGTGGCGCATCTCCGCCGCACCGGATGGATGGCATCAGACCGCCTACCGGGTGGATATCGACCGCGACGGCATCCGTCGCTCGTACGAGATCGAAAGCCCGGAGCAGGTGCTGACCGCGTGGCCTGCCGACCCGCTCACATCCCGTGAGATCGCCTCGGTCTCGGTCGCCGTCCGAGGCGAGGACGGCACGTGGTCCGAAGCATCCGGGACCACGATCCTCGAGACGGGTCTTCTCGCCCCGGACGACTGGATCGCACGTCCCATCGGCGCGACCCGCAATGAGAACCCGCACTCCGACGAACGGCGCCCCTCGCTCGTACGCACGACGTTCGACGTCGGCGACGGACTGGTCCGCGCCCGCCTGTACGCCACCGCGCACGGGGTCTACGAGGCCGAGGTGAACGGCACGCGCGTGGGCGACGACACGCTCTCCCCCGGGTGGACCGTCTACGGCGCGCGGCTGCGGTACTACACCTACGACGTCACGTCGGTCTTGCCCCCTGGCGCCAACGCGATCGGCGCCTGGCTCGGCGACGGCTGGTACCGCGGCCGCCTCGGGTGGCGCGGCGGATTCCGGAACATCTACGGTACAGATCAATCCTTCCTCGGCCAGCTCGAGCTCACTTACGCCGACGGCTCGCGCCAGGTCATCGCGACCGACGGCACGTGGCGTTCGACCGCGAGCCCGATCATCGCGAGCGGCCTGTACGACGGCGAGGACTACGACGCCCGCGAAGAGCAGCCCGGCTGGTCCTCCCCCGGCTTCGACGACTCCGGCTGGGACGGGGTGCAGGAGCGCCACCGCGACCCTGCCACGCTCGTCGCCCCCACCGCACCGCCGGTACGGGCGACGCAGCAGCTGCGGCCCATCGAGGTGCTCACGGGACCGAGCGGATCCCGCATCCTCGACTTCGGGCAGAACCTCGTCGGACGCGTGCGCCTCCGGGTCTCCGGCGACGCGGGCACCACCGTCACTCTGCGCACGGCCGAGGTCCTGCAGAACGGCGAGATCTACACCCGTCCGCTGCGCGCGGCGCGCTCGACCGACACCTACACGCTCGCCGGCCGCGACGTCGAGGAGTGGGAGCCGCGGTTCACGTTCCACGGGTTCCGCTATGTCGAGGTGAGCGGCTGGCCGGGCGACCTGGATGCCGATGCCGCCGACGGCGCGCTCATCGCCCGCGTCCTCCACACCGACCTCGAGCGCACCGGCTGGTTCGAGTCCTCCGATCCGGCGCTGAACCGCCTGCACGCGAACGTCGTGTGGGGCATGCGCGGCAACTTCGTCGACATCCCGACGGACTGCCCGCAGCGCGACGAGCGGATCGGCTGGACGGGCGACATCCAGGTGTTCGGCCCGACCGCCGCCACGCTCTTCGACGTCTCGGGCATGCTCTCCGGATGGCTCCAGGACGTCGCGATCGAGCAGCTGCCCGATGGCACCGTGCCCTGGTACGTCCCGGTGATCCCTGCGGTCGACAAGTGGACGCCGATCCGGCCGGGCGCCGCCTGGGGCGATGTCGCGACGCTGCTGCCCTGGACGCTCTACGAGCGCTTCGGCGACGTCGGCGTGCTGCGCGCGCAGTTCGACAGCGCCCACCGCTGGGTCGATCTGCTCGAGCGTCTGGCCGGCCCGTCGCGCCTATGGGATACCGGCTTCCAGCTCGGCGACTGGCTCGACCCGGCCGCGCCGCCCGAGGACCCGGCCGACGCCCTCACCGACCGCTACCTCGTGGCGACGGCGTACTTCGCGAAGTCGGCGCGCACCGTGGCGCGGATGGCCGAGGTGCTCGGACTCGAAGCCGAGCGCGTCCACTACGACACGCTCGCCGATGAGGTGGCGGCGGCCTTCCTCGCCGCCTACGTCAACGCCGACGGCACGATGACCAGTGATGCGCAGACCGCGTACGCGCTCGGCCTGCGCTTCGATCTCCTCACGGATCCGGCGCTTCGGGATGCCGCGGCGACCCGTCTGGCGCAGCTCGTCCACGAGGCGGGCAACCGCATCGCGACCGGCTTCGTCGGCACCCCGCTCGTCTCGGACGCGCTGAGCGGAGATGGGCAGTTGGACGCCGCCTACGACCTGCTGCTCGAGCGCGAATGCCCGTCCTGGCTCTACCAGGTCGCGCAGGGTGCGACGACGGTGTGGGAGCGCTGGGACTCGCTGCTGCCGGACGGCACGGTGAACCCCGGGCAGATGACCTCGTTCAATCACTACGCGCTGGGCGCGGTGGCCGACTGGATGCACCGCGCCATCGCGGGCCTCGCGCCGGAGACCCCTGGCTACCGGCGCATCCGCTTCGCTCCCCGGCCGGGCGGCGGCCTGACCTCGGCATCCGCACGCCAGCTCACGGCGTACGGCGAGGCGTCGATCTCCTGGCGCGTCGAGGATGGCTTTATGCATGTCGACCTGCGGGTTCCGATCGGTGCGGATGCCGTGATCGAACTGCCGGGGGCCGACGAGGAGATCGTCGGAGCAGGTTCTCACACCCGCACGATCAGAGTCCCCTGACCTTCCGGTCAGTGCCGACATGGATGTCGGCACTGGCGCCGCGGCCGGAGACTGAATATCCTTTCGTAAGCGAATCCTCAATCGGATCGCCACGATCGGAGTCCTCGTGTCCCTTCCCCGCTACACCCGCCCCGCCGACGGCCAGGTCCGCCTGCTCACGAAGGTCGCACGGATGTATCACGAGCGCGGCATTCGTCAGGCCGACATCGCCACCGCCCTCAATATCTCACAGGCGAAGGTCTCACGGCTGCTGAAACGAGCCGAGGCGGTCGGCATCGTGCGGACGATCGTGACCGTCGCCCCTGGCGTCCACGCCGAGCTCGAGGAGAGTCTCGAAGAGCGGTACGGCCTGTCCGAAGCAGTCGTCGTGGACGTCGCGCCCGACGCGGACGAACGGGAGCTGCTCGCCTCGCTGGGCGCCGGAGCCGCCGCCTACCTCGAGGCGACCCTGTCCGGAGCCGACCGCATCGGCGTCTCGTCGTGGAGCCAGACGATCCTCGCGATGGTGGACCGGATGCGCCCCTTCACCGTCCGCGGCGCGACCGAGGTCGTCCAGCTGCTCGGCGGCGTGGGCGCTCCTGAGGCGCAGAGCCACTCGAACCGCATCCTCGGCGAGCTGGCCCGCACGCTCGGTGCAGAACCCGTGTACGTGCAGGCGCCCGGCGTCGTCGCCGACGCGGGCATCCGCGACAGCCTGCTGTCCGACCCCTCGATGCAGGAGGTCAGCCGGCACTGGAACGAGCTCACCATGGCGATCATGGGCATCGGGAGCATCGAGCCCTCGGACGTGCTCGCCACCAGCGGCAACGCCTTCGCCGCCGAGGAGCGCGAGGGGCTGCTGGAGCAGGGGGCGGTGGGAGACATCTGCCACCGCATCTTCCGTGCGGACGGATCACGGGTCCTCGGCGCGCTGGACGACCGCATCATCGCGATCACGGTCGAGAACCTGCTCCGGATTCCCCGCCGCGTCGGCATCGCCGGCGGCGAGCGCAAGCTCGAGGCGATCCACGGAGCGCTCGCCGGCGACTGGGTGACCACGCTCGTCACCGACCTCCGCACAGCCGAGGCGCTCGCGGAGCGCTGAGGAGGAGACGATCGGACAGGCGACCACCGGGTCACCATCGTGAAGGCCTCCCGTCGAGAAGCTGTCTCGCTTCTCGACGGGAGGCCTTCGCCGTTGTGCTGCTGCTACTTCGAGGCGTCCCAGGCGCTCTGGTAGATCTCGACGTAGCGCTCGCTGCCGTTCGAGGCGAGGGCGTCCTGGAACGCCTGCCAGTCGGCGTCGCTCTCGATGTCGCGCACGCCCGTCACGAACTCGGCACTGGCCTGCTGCACGAGGGTCTCGATGTTGGTCTGCACGGTCGACAGCTCGGAGGAGTCGTCCGCGGGGATCCAGAGGTTCCAGTACGGGAAGGCCTCCTCGGGGCTGTTCGCCGCGTAGGGCTCCGTGGCCTCGAACAGACGCCGGTCGTAGCCGGCGAGGTCGTAGATGTCCTCCGACACCACCTGCGCGCCACGGAACTCCGTGCTCCCGTAGTACTGCGCGAGCGGACCCCACGCCACGTTCGCGTTCTGCGTGGCTTCGGCACCGCTCAGGCGGTGACGCAGGTACAGGGGCTCGAGCGACTCGTCGAGCGCGACATCGCCGGCGGCGGGCCGATCCCAGGCGACGCCCTCCTCACCCCACTCGGCACGGAGGTGGTTGTCGTAATCGATCATCCAGTCCACGATCTTCACGAGTTTCGCGGCATCCGCGTCACTGGCGTTGTTGGTGATGACGAGCGACGCGCCGGGCACCGAGGACAGCAGCTCCGAAGCCGGCGAGCCGTTCGGTCCGGTGAGCGGCGGGACCGGATCGTACTGCTTGTCACGGCCATCCTCCTGGCCGATCGTGACGAAGACACCGGGGTGTCCGACCGTCGCTGCACCCAGGATCGGGTCCCCAGCGACGTCGCCGAGGGCGAGAAGCGCGTCCTGGTTCTGCGTGAATGCGGACTCGTCGACGAGCCCGTCGTCGTAGAGCGAGCTCACGAAGCGCAGACCATCGCGCCAGCCATCGGACGTCGGCTGGAGCGTCACCGTGTCGTCGACCAGTGCCAGGGACGCCGGGATCGATGCGTCCGTCGTGGCCGCAGGCACGTAGACGAACGGGTTCATCAGGTAGGGCAGCACCGAGTTCGCCCCCGGTGTGCCGGAAAGCGGCACCTCATCGGCCTGACCGTTGCCGTTGGGATCCTGATCGCGGAACGCGGTCAGCACCGCTCGGAGCTCGTCGGGCGTCGTCGGCTGCTCCATGCCCACGGCATCCAGCCACGCCGAGTTCATCCAGAGCTTCGACGGGTAGCTGCAATGGAAGCAGTCGTTCCACTGCGGCAGCCCCCAGACCTTGCCGTCCGGCGCGGTCGCCAGCTGCTCCCACTCGGGCGTCTCCTCCCACGCCTTGACGAGGTTGGGTGCGTTGTCCTCGAGAAGGTCGTTCAGCGGCCGGATGACGCCCTGGTTCCCGAATTTGACCAGCTCGGCCTGGGTGAACTGGTCGACCCACGGGATCATGAGGAACGCATCAGGGTAGTTGCCGCTGGCGAGCGCGATCTGGCGGGCCTCGGATGCTGAGCCCGCGTCCCACGTCGTCGTCTCGAACTGGAGATCGACGTCGAACTCCTCCTCCAGGAAGAGCGTGAACTCGTTCGTGTTGAGATCCGAATCCGCACCCTGCGGACTGAAGATCTTGATGACGCCGTCGTCCGGCTCGTCTGCCGGCGGTGAACATGCCGCCATCGTCAGGGCGAGCCCGCCGGCGGCGACCGCCGCCACGGTTCGGGTGAAGCGTTTCATGTGTTGCCTCTCTTCATCGTGAGGTGGAAAGCCGCCAGGACCGGGCGTCCTGGCGACCTGGTAGAGATCAGCCCTTCACGGCGCCCAGGAGCAGACCCTTGGTGAAATAGCGCGCCACGAACGGATAGATGAGCATCATCGGGACCGTGGAGACCACGATGAGCGAGTACTTGAGGAGGTTCGACAGCTGCTGTCTCTCCAGCGCCGAGGTCGCATCGCCGCCCGCGTCGTTGTTGAGGATCAGGATGTTCCTCAACACCAGCTGAAGCGGGTAGAGGCTGTCGTCGCGGAGGTAGATCAGTGCGTCGAAGTAGGAGTTCCACTGCACGATCGCGTACATCAGTGCGATGACCGCGATCATCGGCCCCGACAGCGGCAGGACCACCTTCCACAGGATGCGGAGGTCGCTCGCACCGTCGATCTCGGCGGCTTCGCGCAGCTCGTCCGGGATCGCCGTGCGGAAGTACGTGATCGCGAGGATCGTCGGCCACACCGCGACCGCATTGGGGATCAGCATCGCCCACCGGGTATCGAGCATCCCCATCGACTGCACGACGAGGTAGGTCGGGATCAGACCACCGGCGAAGAGCATCGTGAAGACCACGGCGCCGGTGAGCACCTTGCGGCCCACGAAGTCGACCCGCGAGAGCGGATAGGCGATCATCACAGTGAGGGCGACGCTGATGGCCGTGCCGACGACCGTGTAGTAGATCGAGTTCCCGAATCCCTTGAGGATCTGCGGGCTGCTCAGCGCGACCTCGTACCCGCGCAGCGTGAAGTCGACCGGCCAGAGGAAGACCTCGCCGGCGGATACCGCGGCCGGGCTGCTGAACGAGCTCACCACGATGAACCACAGCGGCACAAGCACGACGAGCAGGAACGTCGTGAGGAGGATGTAGACGCCGACGAGGAAGAACCGGTCCACCGTGGACTCACGGACCTTCGTCGATCGGCCGAGGCTGCGTCGAGCCGTTTTCATGTCGTTCACCACAGTCCGTTCCCCGTCACGCGCTTGGACACGGCGTTCACGCCGAGCAGGAGGACAAGATTGATCACCGAGTTGAACAGCCCGACGGCCGTGCCGAGACTGAAGTCGGCGTTCTGGATGCCGATCTTGTAGGTGTAGGTGGCGATGATCTCGGACTGCGAGAGATTGAGGGGGTTCTGCAGCAGGAACGCCTTCTCGAAGCCCACGACCATGATGCTGCCGACGGAGAGGATCAGCACGACGACGATGGTCGGCAGGATGCTCGGCAGGTCGACGTGCCAGATCTTCTGCAGCCGGTTCGCTCCGTCCATCTTGGCCGCCTCGTACAGAGCGGGGTCGACCCCGGCGAGCGCCGCCATGTAGATGACCGCGGAGTAGCCGGCGGTCTGCCAGACCTCGCTCCACACGTACACGTGCCGGAAGAAGTCGGGTTGAGCGAGGTAGTCGACCGCGGGAAGGCCGAAGAAGCCGGTGACCGTGCTCAGCATCCCGATCCGCGGCGACAGGATGAGGATCGCCATCGAGACGATGATCACGGTGGAGATGAAGTACGGCGCGTACGTCACCATCTGGACCGTGCGCTTGAAGAAGCGTCCGCGGATCTCGTTGAGCGCGAGCGCGAGGATGATCGGGATGGGAAGACTCGCGATCAGGGCGTACAGGCTGAGCAGGAACGTGTTGCTGACGATCGTGCCGAACGCCGGGTTCGAGAACAGCCGCTCGAAGTGCTCGAATCCCGCCCAGGCGCTGCCCCAGATGCCCTCGATGACGTTGTAGTCCTTGAACGCGATGACCGCGTTCGCCATCGGCACGTACTTGAACAGGGCGAAGTACAGCAGCGGCGGGATCACGAGCAGGTACAGCTGCCAGTGCCTCCCGATGGACCTGCGCAACCGGCCGGGCCGACGCCGCGACGCCGTCCCTCCGGAGCGTCCGGCGGACGAGGACGCCGTCGCCGGCGCCTCCGCCTTCCGCACGCGCGCCGTGGGCGCTTCGACGTCGATCTGCACCACCGCTGAACACTCCTTGTCGATGAGCTCGGCCCCTGGCGCTTGTCGATGCCGCCGCTGGTGCGGGCATGCGCTGTGACCTCGTCGTCCGAAAAATCGATTGTCTGGATCCTAGCCACCGAATCGAGACGGATGCAACCCCGTGTAATTATTCACTGTGCGCCCTAATCAATACTACTGCCGCATTTTTTCCCCAAGCGGATGTTGCAGAACCTCCCGGTGGAGCGTCTAAGGTGTCCTTGATCAGTAAAACGATTACCTGAGGTGAGGATGTTGTCAGAGTTGTCATCCCCGATGCATGAGTTCGAGTTCGCCGGTCCGGCCGCGGAATGGGTCGAAGCGCTGCCCCTCGGCAACGGCCGCCTGGGCGCCATGGTCTACGGCCGCGAGGAGCACGAGATGATCTGGCTGAGCGAGGGCTCCGTGTGGTCGGGACCCGGGAACCGGCCCGATCCGCACCCCGTCAGCCCCGAGGCAGCCCGAGCGGCGATCGCCGCGTCGCGCGCCGCCCTCACCGCAGGTGACCACGTCGCGGCAGAGGACGCTCTGCGCCTGCTGCAGCACTCGTACCCGCAGTCCTTCCAGCCGCTGGCACGTCTGCGCCGCACGATTGGAACGCCGGCGCCCGAGCCGGCGCCGCAGGCCGACGTCGTCCCCGAACACGATCTCGAACTCGACGGCGGCACCGGGTGCTCCGCCGCGTATGCGCGCGGCCTGGATCTGCGCGGCGCCGTCGCCTGGACGCACGGCTCCGGCATGGACCAGCGGGCGTTCGTCAGCGCTGCGCACCAGATCCTCGTCGTCGAGGTCTCCGCGGCGCGGCGTCCGGTGTCCTTCGTGCTCGACTCCCCGCTGCGACTCGAGCAGGCCGAAGCCGCGGACGCGGAAGCGTGGGCGGTGCTCCGCGCGCCCGACGACGTCGTGCCCGCCTACCAGCGCGTGACCGATCCGGTGCGCTGGTCCGCTGAGCCGCGCGGGGTGCAGGCCGCCGTCGTGCTCCGCGCTGTCGGGGGCTCGGTGCGCACCCGCTCCACGTCTGCAGGACTCGTCGTCGACGTCGATGGCGACGCGACCCTGATCGTCGCCGTGCAGACCACCTTCACCCGCCTGGGACACGACCCGGAACCGGATGCCGCGGACGCCGTCGCACGCGCCAGAGCGCTGTGCCGGGAAGCCGCGCTCATCGGCACCGAGCGCCTGTACGACGCGCATGCCGCCGCGCACGCCGAACTCTACGACCGGGCCGAGCTGCGACTCGGTTCGCCCGCCTCGCCGCGGGAGCACGACACGATCACGATCGACACGGACGCCCTCGTCGACGCCGCTGCCGCCGGCTTCGCCGCTGCGCCGGAGCTGGTCGCCCTCCTGTTCAACTACGGTCGCTATCTGCTGATCTCGAGCTCGCGGCCCGGCGGGACCCCCGCGAACCTGCAGGGGCTGTGGAACCAGCAGATGCAGCCGCCGTGGAGCTCGGACTTCACGATGAACATCAACCTCGAGATGAACTACTGGCTGGCCGAGACCACCGGCCTCGCGGAGTGCGCAGAGCCCCTCTTCGATCTCGTCGCGGCCCTGTCCGAACGGGGACGCGAGCCGGCCGCGCGCATCTACGGATCGTCGGGCTGGGTGGCGCACCATGCGAGCGACATCTGGGCATTCGCGGATCCGATGGGTGACGGGACCCACGACCCCGCCTGGGCCTTCTGGCCCTTCGCCGGAGTCTGGCTGAGCTCGCACCTGATCGACCGGATCGCGTTCACCGGCGACGAGGCCACTGCGCGCCGTTTCTGGCCGGTGCTGACCGGCGCGGCGAGGTTCGTCCTCGACTGGCTCGAGCCGCGCGACGACGGCTCACTCGGCACTTCGCCGTCCACGTCGCCGGAGAACAGGTTCGTGGCACCGGACGGATCGATCTCGTCCGTGGCCGCCGACTCCACGATGGACCTCGAGCTGTCCCGCCATCTGCTGCGTTCGCTGCTGCGGATCGCGGCCGACTTCGGACTGCGTGCGGAGTCCCCCGACCTGTGCGCGGAAGCAGAAGCCGCGTTGCCCCGGATCGCGGAGATCGGTGTCGACGACGACGGCCTGCTACGCGAATGGGCTGACGTCGACCGGATGCACGATCCGCGTCATCGCCACATCGCGCACCTGGTCGGGGTGCATCCGACCGACGCGCCGCTGTCCGACCGCATCGCGCACGCGGCGAGCCGCAGCCTGGATGCTCGCGGCGACGAGGGCACCGGCTGGTCGCTCGCCTGGAAGATGGCGATGCGGGCACGGCTGCATGAACCGGAGGCCGTGGGCCGTCTGCTCGATCTGTTCGTCCGCCGCAACATCGAGATCGAACCCGGTCCCGGCGGCGGACGCTGGCGAGGGGGCCTCTACCGCAATCTGTTCTCGGCACACCCGCCGTTCCAGATCGACGGCAACCTCGGCATCGTGGCCTCGCTCGTCGAATGCCTCGTCCAGTCCCACGCCGGTGGTGTCGAGCTGCTTCCCGCGCTGCCTCCAGGGCTTGCGGACGGCGAAGTCCGAGGCCTCCGCGCACGCGGCGGCCTCGTCGTGGACCTTCGCTGGAGCTCGGGCGAGCTGACGGAGGCCACGATCACACCTCTGACCGGGAGCGTCGACAGCGTTCGCGTGGTGCTCGGCTCGCGGGAACGGGCCCTCGCCCTCGAGCCAGGACTCCCCGTGCGCCTCACCATCGCCGATTTCTCTCAGGAGCACGCATCATGACCGCCTCGCAGCAAGGAACTCTCCGCCCGCTGGACGGCTTCCTGGTCCTCGACTTCAGCCAGTTCCTCGCCGGTCCCGTCGCGGCCCTGCGCCTCGCGGACCTCGGGGCCCGCGTGATCAAGATCGAACGGCCCGTGACCGGGGACATCGGTCGAGGACTGGCGTTCGCCGGTGCCAGAGCGGGTGCCGACACGGTCTCCTTCCACGCCATGAACCGCGGCAAGCAGAGCGTCGCCGCCGACCTCAAGAATCCGGACGACCTCGCTTTCGTGCGCCGGCTGGTCGAGCAGGCGGACGTGGTCGTGGAGAACTTCCGCCCCGGGGTGATGAAGCGGCTCGGGCTGGATTACGACACCATCCGCGCGGAGAACCCGGGTGTGGTCTACGGTTCGATCACCGGCTACGGAGACGACGGACCCTGGCGCGACCGTCCGGGCCAGGATCTGCTCGCCCAGTCGATCGCCGGCCTGCCGTGGCTGCAGGCGGACCCGGAGCCCCGCCCCGTCGGCATCGCCATCGCCGACCACCTCGCCTCCTGCCATCTCGCCCACGGCATCACGGCTCTGCTGCTGCGGCGGCTGCGCACCGGCATCGGCGGCCAGGTGCAGACGTCGCTCCTGGAGGCGATGCTCGATCTGCAGTTCGAGATGCTCTCGGTGCGGCTCACGGAACCGGACGCCGTCGGCACGCAGCGTCCCCGAGGCCCGCACAGTGCGCATGCCCATCTCCCTGCGCCGTACGGCGTTTACCCGACGGCGGACGGATATCTGTCGATCGCCATGAATCCGGTGCCGCAGCTGGGTGCGCTGCTGCAGATCCCCGAACTCGCGGAACTGACGGATCCCGCATCCTGGTGGGATCAGCGCAGCCGCATCGAGACGCTGATCGCCGACCGCCTCCGGACCGACAGCACGGCGAGCTGGCTCACCGTGCTCGATGCCGCTGACATCTGGTGCGCGCCTCTGCACACCGTCGACGAGCTGGTCGAGCACGACGGCTTCCGGGCGATCGGCATGGTGCAGACGCTCGACCGCGAGGAGAGCGACGGCGCACGCACCACCGTGACGACGACCCGGCTCCCGTTCCGCCTGGACGGCGAGCGGCTCTGGGGCTCGGGAGCCGCTCCTGTGCTCGGCGTCGACACCGATCGGGTCCGCGACGAGCTTGCCCCGGCCAGGGAACCGGTCGGCAGGAGCATCTCGTGACCGTCCGTCTGCACGGCATCACCTGGGACCACGAGCGCGGCCGGGACAGCATCGTGGCGGCGTCCCGCGCCTACGCCGACGCCGGTCACGACGTCGATGTGGAGTGGGAGGCGCGTTCCCTGCAGGCGTTCGCCGATCAGGATCTGGACGCGTTGACGCGGTCGTACGATCTGCTCGTCATCGACCACCCCCACATCCCGCAGGCCGCGCACGCGGGACTGCTCGCTCGCCTCCCCGACGGGGAGGGACCCGGAGCCTTCATCGGCCGCTCGGAGGAGAGCTACCGCTGGCAGGGTGCGCGGTACGCCCTCGCCATCGACGCCGCAGCGCAGGTCGCGGCGTATCGCCCTGATCTGCTACCCGAACCGCCGCGCACGTGGCCGGACGTGCTGGAGCTGGCACGCGAGGGCCGCGTGCTCTGGCCGTCCAAGCCCATCGATGCGTTCGCATCGGTCTTCACGCTGTCGTCCGCCTTCCAGGGCGCGGACGCCGGCAGGGGCGGGTTCGCCGAGCCGGACGCCTTCGCGCTGGCGTGGGATCTCCTCGGCCGGCTGCGCGACCTCGTCCCCGCCGACTGTCTTCACGAGAACCCGATCCAGACCGCGGACCGCCTTGCCGCCTCGGACCGCTGGTCATACGCGCCGCTGCTGTACGGATACAGCAATTACGCGCGAGCAGGCTTCCGCGACAACGTCCTGCGCTGGACGGACATCCCCGAGATCGACGGCCGGCCGCAGGGCTCGATGCTCGGCGGTGCCGGCCTGGCCGTGTCCGCCCGCAGCGCGCACCGCGATGAGGCGATCGCCTTCACGACCTGGGTCGCCGGTGGCGAGGTGCAGCGCGGCGTGTACGCGCAGGCCGGCGGGCAGCCGGGCCATGCGTCCGCCTGGACGGATGCCGGGCTCGATGAGCTGACCGGAAGGTTCTTCGCCGACACGCGTCGCACTCTGGAGCTGGCGAGCCTGCGCCCGCAGCATCCCGACTATATGGCCGTGCAGGATGCCGCGTGCGAGCGGGTGCATCGAGGACTGCTGAACCGCGAGCACGCATCCGAGGTGCTCGCCGATCTGGATCCGCTGTTCGCGTCGTTGGGAGCCGTGCATGCTCGTCGTTGATCGATATCTGGAGGACTACGCCTCGGGCGAGGTGCGACGCACTCTCGGGCGCACCATCACCGAGACCGATGTCGTGCTGCACGCCGGGCAGACCGGCGACTTCTTCCCGCATCACATGGACGAGAACTGGTGCGTCAACGAGGCGGGGCTGGGCGGACGCATCGCGCACGGCACGCTGATCATCGCGATCGCGGTCGGCATGACTGCTGGCGACGTCAATCCGCAGGCGATGAGCTACGGCTATGACCGGATCCGGTTCGTCAAACCGGTCTTCCTGGGCGACACCATTACCGTGGAGGCGGAGATCATCGCGGTCGCCGAACACCCTCGCCGCCCCGAACTCGGCCGGGTGGACGAGCAGGTGAGGGTCACCAACCAGCACGGCGACGTCGTCCTGTCACTCGTGCATCTGTACGTCGTCAACAAGCGAGGTGAGCCGGTGTGATCGACACGCATCTGCATGTGTGGGCGCGTGCGCGCTCACCGTACCGCTGGCTCGACGACGCGCCGGAGCCGTTGCGCGGCGATCATCTCCTGGAGCAGGGTCTTGCGGCGGTGGCCGCGCACGGGTTCGATCGCGCCGTGCTCGTGCAAGCGGATGAGACGCTCGACGAGACGACGTACCTGCTCGAGCTGGCGGCTGCCGATCCTCGGGTGGTCGGAGCCGTGTGCTATCTGCCGCTCGAGGCACCGACGATCGTCGAGCACGAGCTGCGTCGACTGACCGCCGACCCCTGGTTCGTCGGTGTGCGCAACCTCACCCACGATCGCCCGGACCCGGATTGGATCCTCGGCGAGGATCAGCGCCGCAGCCTCACGCACCTCGAGGCCGCCGGTGTCCCGCTCGACTACATCGCCGTGTCGCCGGAGCACCTCCGGAATCTGTGCTCGCTCGCGCGTCGGCATCCCGGTCTGACGATCGTGCTCGATCACCTCGGCACGCCGCCGGTCGGTCGGCCGGCCGACCACGGGCGCTGGGCCGATCAGCTCGCGGAGGCCGCCTCGTTGCCGAACGTCATCGCAAAGATCTCGGGGATCTATCCGGCTGATCGGGATGCCTCCGTCACCCCCGAGCAGTTCGACACGATCCTGACGACCGCTCTCGCCGTGTTCGGATCGGATCGTCTGATGCTCGGCAGCGACTGGCCCATGGGCACCGTCGCCGGCGGAACGGATGCCGCGCTGAACGTTCTCGTGTCCGCCGTCGACGCCCTCGGCCCCGAGCAGGCGGATGCGCTGCGGCAGCAGACCGCGACCCGCGTGTACGGTCTGACCCCATGACGCGTCCCGAGCACTTCCCCGATGCCGCCTACGCGGCCGGGCCGCCGCGCGATCCGCTGCCGATCGTCCTGATCGGCGCCGGCGGGATCGCCCGCGACGCGCACCTCCCGGCCTACCGGAAGTCGGGGCTGCCGGTAGCGGCGATCGTGGATCTCGATCCCGCGCGTGCGCGCGATCTCGCGACCGCTTTCGATGTGCCGACCGCGCATTCGGATCTCGGGACGGCCGTGGCGGTTCACGGCAAGACGGTCGTCTACGACGTGGCCGTCATGCCGGATGCGTTCGCCGGCATCCTGGACACGCTGCCCGATGGCGCCGCAGTCCAGCTGCAGAAACCCCTGGGATACACGCTCGCGCAGGCGCGCGACCTGGTCGATATCGTCCGGCGCAAGCGGCTCACGGCCGCCGTGAACACGCAACTGCGATTCGCTCCGCACGTCGCAGCGGCGCGGGCGCTGATCGCCGAGGGAGCGATCGGCGAACTCGTCGACATCGAGGTCCTCGTCCGAGTCGAGACGCGGTGGGAGCTGTTCCCCGGCGTGTTCGGGCTCGATCGCATGGAGATGCCGATGCACTCCGTGCACTACGTGGATCTCGTGCGCTCGTTCGTCGGGGATCCGAGCGGAGTCAGCGCCATCACGGTGGCGCACCCCGGCAAGCAGCTCGCCAGCACGCGGACCGCGTACCTGCTCCACTACGCGGAGCGGCCGTTGCGCGTCACGATCAGCACCAATCACGATCACGCCTTCGGTCCGGAGCATCAGGAATCCTCCGTCCTCTGGCACGGCACCCACGGAGCGATCCGTGCCCAGCTGGGCCTGCTGCTCGATTACCCGCACGGCGGAGCGGATCGGCTCGAGCTCGGCACGGGCAGCGGATGGCGGGATGTCCCGGTCGACGGCACATGGTTTCCCGATGCCTTCATCGGCACCATGAGCGCCCTGCAGCGGCACGTCACCGGCGAATCGCCGTCGCTGCCGACGTCGGTGGACGACGTGCTGCGCACGATGGCCGTGCTGGAGGCGGCGCACGAGGCGGGCCGGGCGGGTGGTCACCCGATCCCATCCTCCTGACGCGCGCCCGAACGCGTCAGGCGCGCGTCGGCGGGGCGGTCGACGCGCGCAGCACCAGCTCAGGAGCGGGGTCATCGACGATCCCGCTGGTGGGTCGCCCTGGCCCTCCGGCGGCCCCCGCCGATGAGAGCCCGGCGAGCAGGAGGTCCACTGCGGCCGCTCCGAGATTCGCCATCGGCAGCCGCACGGTGGTCAGTGCCGGGGAGCACGTGATCGCCGGCCAGATGTCGTGGATCGCCACGACCGACAGATCCTCCGGGACGCGGATGCCCATCTGGGCGGCCTCCGTCAGCACGCCGATCCCGGCGTTCACGTTGGCGACGACGACGGCGGTCGGCGCGGGCTGGCGTCCGAGGAGCAGGCGAGCGGCATCCCGAGCCGAGCGATACGTGTACCCCAGTGAGGTGGTCTGCTCCGGAGGCAGCGCCAGGCCGGCCGCGGCCAGCGCCTGCTCGATCCCGGCCCGCCGTCGGTCGCTCGTGTCGGATGTCGGCACTCCGCCGACGTAGCCAATCCGGGTGTGTCCGAGTTCGATCAGGTGCTGCGCGGCGAGCTCGCCCGCGGCGACATCATCGATCGCGAGGGTGGTGACGCCGTCGACAGGGCCGGAGTTGATCAGCACGGTGCGCTCGGGATGCGAGAGAGCACGCGCCACGAGGTCGAGCGGCGCTTCATCGCCCTTCTGCAGCAGCACTCCGTCGACCAGGCGCTCGTTCAGCAGCCGGGCGAAGCCGTCGCTGCCCGGCTGCATGCGCGGGCTCGAGGCCAGTACGACCGAGTAGTCATGATCCAGCGCGCGCGATTCCACTCCGTTCACGAGATCCGTGAACGTGGCGTTCGTGACGTCCGGAACGACGAACGCGAGCATGTGCGTGCGCGAGCGCCGCAGGGAACGGCCTGCCGAGTTCGGCGAGTATCTGAGCAGCTGCGCCGAATCGAGGATCCGCTGCCGGGTCTCCGGCCGAATCCGGACGGACGGATCGGAGTTGAGCACGCGCGAAACCACCGAGACCGAGACCCCGGCATGGCCGGCGACATCCCGCAGTGTGACCATGCAGGAATTCTATCGGTCGGAGATCGATCGGCACAAACGATTCACCGCCATGAGATCCCTCAATGCCATTGGTTTGGAAGAGATCGGCGACGCATCCCGTATAACGATTGCTCACCCACCCGCATGTCCGCTACGCTCGGTGATCGTGGCGCATGATCTCCGACCAGACATCCGGCCCGACGCCTGGCGCGGGGCGGTGGGGTGGGAAGAGCACGACGGCGCGGTGCGATCCTGGCGACTGCTTCCCGAGCTCGTGGATCGGGCTTTCGCTCCGGACCTGATCACGAACGCACGCCAGTCCGTCGGGGTCCGACTGGACGTCGACACCGACGCCGAGAGCATCGCTCTCGACGGGGATCTCCTGCTCGACATCCCCCGCGACGCGCGCATCGATGTCCTCGTCGACGGGGAACTGCATCGCCGCATCGACCTCGCCGCCGGGCCTTTCACCCTGGAGGTCCCCCTTCCGACGGGGGCGCATCGGGTGCAGGCATGGCTGCCGCAGGTCGGCGAGACGTGGATCCGTTCGGTGCAGCTGAGCGGGCCGGCCGCCCCTGCCTCGCCCGCATCCACCCGGTGGACCACCTATGGATCATCCATCTCGCAGTGCAACGCCGCCAGCGGTCCGAGCGAGACATGGCCGGCGATCGTCGCGCGTGCTCTCGACTGGGACCTGACCTGCCTCGGTTTCGGCGGCCAGTGTCATCTCGATCCGGTATCGACCCGCACGATCGCCGCGGTGCCGGCCGACATCGTCAGCCTGTGCCTCGGGATCAACGTGATGGGCAATGCGTCGATGTCGCCGCGCGCCTTCGCCCCGCACGTCGCCGGTCTGATCGATCAGGTGCGTGCGGCGCATCCGTCGGCGACGATCGCGGTGATCACCCCGATCGTCGCACCAGGGCTGGAGAGCTCCCCGAACGCGGTCGGCGCGACACTGGAGGGGATGCGCGACGCCCTCGCCGAGGTCGTCGCCGGTACGGAGGACGGCCGGCTGCACCTCATCGACGGCCCGAGCGTCCTCGGCTTCGACGATGCCCATCTGCTGTCGGACGGAGTGCACCCCGATGCGGCGGGCTACCGGCTCATGGGCGAACGCCTGACCACCGGACTCCGGCAGCTGCGGATCTAGCGCCCGGACTTCAGCGACGCGGCCAGCCGCTCGACGCCCAGCCGCGGGCTCGTCAGCACCGGCACTCCGACGGAAACGCCCTCGGCCGCCGTCGCCATGGATGCCTGTGCCAGCACGATCACATCGGCCTCTGCCGCCCCGCGCTCGATGGCTGCTCCGACGAGGCGGTCATGCGTCTCGCGGTCGCCGGAGACGATCGCGGCGAATGCGCCCTCGATCACTTCGCTGCTCAGCTCGGGAGCAGCCCCGGCGCGAGCCGCGCGCTCTTCGATCAGCCCGAGCGTCGGGCGGCAGGTCGTCGGCAGCGTCGCGAGGACGCGGATGCGGCGGCCTGCGGCGACCGCGGCATCCGCCATGGCCTCATCGACTCGCAGCACACTGATCCCGGCGGCCGCGGCAGCGGGAGCCGCCAGTTCGGAGATCGACGAACAGGTGAACATCACGGCATCCGCTCCGCCGGCGGCCGCCGCGCGGACGAGATCCTCGATGCGCTCCGGCACCGAGGCGGCCCGGCCCTCATCGCCGAGGTCGGCGACGATGCGGTCGTCGAGATAGTTCACGACCGTGGCACCAGGCAGGAACTCGGCCGCCAGCGCGCCGAACGGCGCGATGTTCACGGCTCCGGTGTGCAGGAATGCGATGCGGGGTTCGGTCATGTCTTCCAGTCTCCCAATTCTCAGCCCTTGATGGCGCCGCCGGCCATGCCGGCCATGATCTTCTTGTTGAGCGCGAGGAACACGATCAGCAGGACCACGATGTTGATGCTCACCGCCGCGAACAGGGGTCCGTACTGCGTCGATCCGTATTCATCGCTGAGACTCAGCAGACCCACCTGGATCGTCGCCAGATCGGGCCGCGTCGTGAAGGTCAGCGCGATGAGCAGGTCGTTCCAGACACTGAAGAACTGCACCAGTCCGACCGTGAGGATCGCATTCTTCATCATCGGGACGCCGATCACGAAGAACGATCGCAGCGGGCCGGAGCCGTCCACCGTCGCCGCCTCGAAGATCTCGCGCGGGACCGAGCGGAAGTACGTCGCCATCAGGAACGTCGTCAGCGGAAGGCCCATCACCGTGTACGTGATGATCAGCGGCAGCAGCGTGTCGGTGATGCCCATGCGGAAGTACACGATGAACAGCGGCACGAGGATCATCTGGCCGGGGACCATGATGCCGGCGAGAACGTAGAGCAGAACGCCGCCGCGCCCCTTCCAGACCATGACCTCCAGCGCATAGCCGGCGGCGACGCCGATGAACACGATGAGCAGCACCGACGGAATCGTCACGATGATGCTGTTGAGATAGTTCTGCCCGACGTTGCCGTTGGTGAGCGCCTGGATGTAATTGTCGAACTGCCAGGTCTCGGGCAGTGACAGCGCAGGGTTCGAGAGGAACTCCGACTGCGTCTTGAAGGAGCCGAGAACCATCCACAGCTGCGGGTAGAGCACGACGACCATGAGCAGCGCCACGATGACCCACACCGGAACGCGGCGGATGAGACGCAACGCCGTGCGACGGGTCTGGCTGGGGCGGCGGCGGGTGGGAACGGCGACCGTGGTCGCGGTGTCAGTGCGGATCGTCGTCATGTCAGGCCTCCGCCTTGCGTCGAGAGGATCGGAAGATCGCCAGCGTGAACACCAGGCAGAGCAGGGTCAGCACCATCGCGATCGTCGAGCCGTAGCCGTACTCCGCGTACTCGAACGCCGTGCGGTACATGTACAGCGTGAGGGGTGCGGTCGATGTCCCCGGTCCGCCGCCGTTCAGCGCGAGCAGGCTGTCGAAGACCTTCAGCGTGGAGTTCAGACTGAAGATGATCGAGGACACCAGGATGGGCAGCGACAGCGGCACGATGATGTGTCGCACGAGCTTCAGGCCGTTGGCACCGTCCAGTCGCGCTGACTCGATGACCTCCTCCGGGATGTCGAGGAGGCCCGCGTACAGCAGCACGGCGTAGAAGCCCATCGACCCCCACAGCGTCATGACGATCGCGGTCGACATCGTCCCGACGGTCGAGGCGAGCACCTCGACGCTGTCGCCGCCGAAGAAGTTGATGATGTCGTTGACCGGCCCCTGGTTCTCTCCCACTGCGACGAAGCTCTTGAACAGCAGGGCGACGGCGACGGTGGGCAGCACGGTGGGGAAGAACACGATCGTGCGGACGAACGACGACCCCTTGCGCAGCACGAAGACGTAGAGCAGGGCGAGGCCGTAGCCGAGCGCCACCTGGCCGACCGTGGCGACGATCGCGAAGAAGACGCTGACCCACAGGGACTGCAGAGCCGCGCCATCGGTGAAGAAGGTCGCGAAGTTCTGGAAGCCGACCCACTCGAAGCCGCGCAAGGTGTTGCCCTCGAAGAAGGACAGGCCGAACGACCACAGCACCGGCACGATCTTGAGCAGCGTGTACAGCAGGAGTGCCGGTGCCAGCAGGATGAAGATCGTCTTGCGATCTCCGAAGATCGAGTTCATCCTCGAAACTGCTTTCTCTCAGGGAAGGAGCCGGCCCCCGGAGGCGAGAGTCTCCGGAGGCCGGCGTCGGGTCAGCTGTTGGCGTCGATGCTCGCCTGGAGCTCTTTCATGTAGTCCTCGGCCGTCATCTGCCCCGTGGTCAGCAGCGTCGCGTTGGTCGAGGCCAGGGAATTGCTCTTCGGGTCGAACAGCGCCTCGAACCACAGGACCGTCTCGTCGATGCCTTCGATGCGCTCCTGGATCTCGGCGGTGTTCTCGGAGAGGTCGGTGACTTCGCCGTTCACCTTGAAGCCCGAGATGACTCCGGCGTCCTGCAGCGCCTGCTGGCCGTAGTTCTCTGCGATGCAGCTGATCCAGTCCTGAACCTTCGGTCCGAACTGCTTCGCGTTGACGATCATGGGAGCGCCCGCGTTGGCCGGGTACTGGTCGATCGATCCCTCGCCGCCCTCGACAGCCGGGAACGGCATGAAGCCGACGTTCTCGCCGCCGATCTGGTTGCGCTCCGGGTCGTTGACGGCGCTGAGGAGCCAAGTGCCGTCGTACGTCATCGCCGCCTTGCCGGTGAGGAACATGTTCGACGACGTGTCGCCGTCCCGAGTGGTGAAGCCCTCACCGAAGTATCCCGCATCCGCGTAGTCGGCCAGCGCCTGCGCGCCGGCGACGTACTCCGGATCCGTGAGCTTCGCCGAGCCGTCCTGGATCGCCGTCATGGCCTCGGGACCGACGTTGCGATAGATGTACAGGCCCATGATGCGGGTCAGCGGCCAGCCGTTCGCACCGGCCTCGGTCATCGGGATGACGCCCGCGTCCTGCAGCGTGGCCGAGGCGGTGAGCAGGTCATCCCACGTCTGCGGCTCCTCGACGCCGTTGTCGGCGAAGATCTGCTTGTTGTAGAAGATTCCCTCGATGTTGTACTGGTACGGCATCGAGACGAAGCCGCCGTACACCTGCTCGACCGTGGACTCGGCGGCCGGAAGGACGTTGTCCCAGGTTCCGGCCTCCTCGAGAGCGGCCTTGAGGTCGCCGACGAGGCCGGCCTTGCCGAGATCGCCGTCCGGGCGGATCAGTGCGGTGCCCGCGATCGTGTGCGTCGGCATCGCGTCCTGACTGGCGAGCAGCGTGATCTTCTGCACCGTGTCGGCCTGCGCCACCTTCTGGTGTTCGAGCGGAAGCGCCTCGTTCTCGGCGGTGCAGGCGCCTTCGGCGAGCGCGGTGAGCTGCTCCTCGAGGACAGGGTTCTCGTTCGCCGTCATGACGGTGAAGGTTTCGGGGTCGGCGCCGGAGCCGCCTTCGGATCCGGCACCGTCGGTGCCGCCGGCGCATGCGGCGAGCGGAACCACCGCTGCCAGTGCGAGACCGAGCGTCGCGAGCCGGCGACGGTTGCTGCGTGAGTCCATGGGGGCGTCCTCCTTGACGGGTGCGAAAGGTACAACGACGACAGTAGGAAAGAATTCGAAGTGTGTCAACAGTCAGGGTTGAAATTCTATTCACTTCGTGGTCAAATCGTGACTACAGTGACGTGAACGCCACCTGGAAGGGGCCCACATGACCGCGACGACTTCGCCGCGAGCACACGCTCGCCTGCGTCCGCTGGATGCCGCAGGCGCACGATGGACGAGCGGATTCTGGGGAGAGGTGCACGATCGCACCCGCGATGTCACCATCCCGCAGATCTGGTCGTCTCTGAGCGATCCGAGCGTGAGCCCCGGGCTGACGAACTTCCGCATCGCCGCGGGACTGGAGCAGGGCGAGCACTCGGGCCCGCCCTTCATGGACGGCGACTTCTACAAGTGGCTGGAGGCCGCGATCGCCCGGCTGGAGACGGACCCGGATGCCGAACTCGCCGCCCGCATCGAGGAGATCGCGTCGCTCATCGCCTCCGTGCAGCGCGAGGACGGCTACCTGCACACCCCGACGGTCATCTCCAGCCGCAATCGGGAGGAGGCGATCGAGCTCGCCGACCGGTTCAACTTCGAGACGTACAACCTCGGGCATCTCATCACCGCTGGTGTGCGCCACCACGAGGTCACCGGCTCGAACACCCTGCTGGATGCCGCGCGCAAGGCGGCGTCGTTCCTCGAGGACCTCGCCACGAACAAGCCGCTCGAACTCGCCCGCAGCGCGATCTGCCCGTCGCACTACATGGCTGTGATCGACCTGTACCGGGTGACCGGCGATGAGCGCTACCTGCGTCTGTCCGAGGCCTTCGTGCGCGTGCGGGACGACTTCGAGGGCGGTGACGACAACCAGGACCGGCTCCCGGTGCGCGAGCAGACCGCCGTCGCGGGCCACGCCGTGCGGGCGAACTATCTCTACGCGGGTCTGGCCGACCTCGTCGCCGAGACCGGGGACGCCGAGCTGCAGGCCGTGCTCACCCGGCTGTGGCGGGATGTCGTGGACACCAAGCTGTACATCACCGGCGGCGCCGGCGCCCTGTACGACGGCGCTTCACCGGACGGATCGCCCTGGCAGGGACAGATCAGCCGCGTTCATCAGTCGTACGGACGCGCCTACCAGCTGCCGCACACCACGGCCCACAACGAGTCGTGCGCCAACATCGGCCTCATCTTCTGGGCGGAGCGGATGCTGTCGCTCACCGGCGAGGCGCAGTATGCGGACGTCATCGAGCAGGTCGCATTCAACAGCCTGCTCTCCAGCATCAGCCTGGCAGGGTCCGAGTACTTCTACACGAACCCGCTGCGCCAGGTGCGCGATCTGCCGTTCGCGCTGCGCCGCCCCGGCGATACCGCGCTGCATCCGGTGCCGTCGCCTCCGCCGTCCGACGAGCGACTCCGCGAGTCGTACCTCAGCTGCTTCTGCTGCCCGCCGAACATCGCGCGCACGCTCGCCCGATTCCATGAGCGCGCGGCGTCCGTCGGCGAGGATGGCGTCTACATCCATCTCTACGGCGGCAGCACGATCGACGCGACCGTCGACGGCGGCCGACTCGCACTTCGCGAGGACGGCGGCTACCCCTGGGGCGAGACCGTCCGATTCACCGTGACGGACGCAGCGGGCAGCATTCCTCTGCAGCTGCGGATCCCCGGCTGGTCCACGGATGCGTCGCTCACGGTCAACGGCGAGGCCGTCACCGTGACCGCACCGGGCTCGTACACACGGATCGAGCGCTCCTGGGCCACCGGCGATGTCATCGAACTGACGCTGCCGATGCCCGTCCGCGTCCTGCGCGGTCACCGGCTCGCGGAGGAGACCACCAATCAGGTGGCCGTCCGCCGCGGCCCCGTCGTGTACTGCCTGGAAAGCGCCGACCTGCCGGTCGGCGTGACGCTGGAGCAGGCCGCCCTCCGCCGAGGCACAGTCTTCACGCCGGTGGACGCCGATATCGCCGGCCACTCGGTCGTCGCACTCGAGGCCGAGATCGCCGTGATCCCGCCGACGGACGAGGACTCGCTCTACGCCGATCTCGCCGATGTCGAGCCGTCGTCGGCCGTCGTCCGACTCGTGCCCTACTACGCGTGGGGCAACCGCGGCGCCGGCGAGATGTCCGTATGGCTCCCCCTGGTCTGGTGACGCGCATGGATGCACAGCACGTCATCGCGACGTACATCATCGAGACCTCCCTGCCCCTGCGGCATGCCGCCGAGGTGCTCGCCGGCGAGCAGTCGACCGGCACGTTCGTGCGGGTCGAACGCGAATCGGACGACCTGCGGGCGCGATTCGCCGCTCAGGTGGAGTCGATCGAGGAGGTGCCGCTGACCGGATCGGCTCCGCTGCCCGGCTCGGTCGGCGATCCGGCGCTGCGACGCAGGGCGGTCATGCGCCTGCGATTCCCGCTCGACAACTTCGGACCGTCGCTGCCGAATCTCCTCGCAGCCGTCGCCGGCAACCTGTTCGAGATCAAGGAGCTCGCCGCGATCCGTCTGATCGACCTGGAGCTTCCGCCGGCATTCGCCGACCGGTACCCCGGCCCCGCGTTCGGCATCGAAGGCACCCGGCGTCTCATGGGCCGGCCGGAGGGAACCATGATCGGCACGATCGTGAAGCCCAGCATCGGGCTCTCCCCCGCCGATCTCGCCGACGTCGTCGGCCAGCTCGCGGAGGCCGGCATCGACTTCATCAAGGACGACGAGCTGCAGGGGAACGGGCCTTCCGCTCCGCTCGCCGAACGGGTGCGGGCCGTCATGCCCGTCCTCGAGAGGTATGCCGACCGTACGGGGCGCAAGCCCATGTACGCCTTCAACATCACGGACGACATCGGCCGTCTGGAGGCGAACCATGATCTCGTGGTGTCCGCGGGCGGGACCGCCGTCATGGCGTGCGTCAATCTCCTCGGCATCCCGGGCCTGGAATTCCTGCGGCGTAACGCCGCGGTGCCGATCCATGGGCACCGCGCGATGTTCGGGTCCTTCGGGCGCTCGGATCAGGTGGGGATAGGATTCCGTGCGTGGCAGAAGCTGGCCCGTCTCGCCGGAGCCGATCATCTGCACACGAACGGCATCAGCAACAAGTTCTACGAGACGGACGAACAGGTGCTCGACTCCATCGCCGCCGTGCGCGAGCCGCTCCTCGGCCTCACACCAACGGTGCCCGTGCTGTCGTCCGGGCAGTGGGCGGGTCTCGCGCACGCCACGTACGCCGCGGTGGGGACGACCGACCTGCTGGTGCTGGCCGGGGGCGGCATCCACGGGCATCCCGACGGCGCCGCTGCCGGCGTCTCGAGCATGCGTGAGGCCTGGGCCTCCGCAGCGCGCGGAGAGAGCGCCGACGACGCGTTCGCGGCATCCGAGGCGATCCGTCGCGCCGCCGAGCGGTTCGGGCCCGTCCGTGTCTGATCCGTCGCACGGGGTCGTCGCGTTCTACGGCGACGATTTCACCGGCAGCGTGGATGCGCTGCTGCAGTTCGCTCGGCGCGGCTGGTCAGGACGCCTGTTCACGACGCTGCCGGATGCCGAGACGCTGGCCCGTGCGGCATCCGAAGTCGACGTGGTCGGCGTCGCGGGCATCTCCCGATCGCTGGGCCCGGCGGAGATGGATGCCGAGCTGCGGCCGGTCCTCGAGGCGTTCGCCGCACTGCAGCCGACGCTCGTGCAGTACAAGGCCTGCTCGACGGCGGACTCGGCGCCGGACGTCGGCAGCCTGGGCCGGGTCGTCGAGCTCGGCCGGGAGGTCTTCGGCGAGCGCACCGTGCCGATGCTGTTCGCCCAGCCCGATTTCGGCCGCTACACCGTGTTCGGTCAGCATTTCGCCGCGGAGCGCGGCACCGTGCATCGACTGGACCGCCAGCCGACGATGTCGCAGCATCCGACGACGCCCATGACGGAGGCCGATCTGGCCGTGCACATCGGCCGCCAGACGGATGCCGCGATCGGAGCGGTGTCCCTCCCGGAGTACGACGACCTTCCGCAGCGCCTGCAGGCGAGCTCGATGGCGGGCGTCGTCCTGGATGCGCTGACGGATGATGATCTGGAGGCCGTCGGACGCGCACTGCAGCAGCTGCCCCCTCCCGTGTTCGCGATCGGATCCGGCGGGCTGTCGCACGGCGTCGCGGCGGCGTCGCCCGGCACGGCGCCGTCGATCCCCGCGGCGACGGCGACCGACCAGGCGGTGCTGGTCGTCTCCGGCAGCCGGTCGGCGCAGACCAGACGCCAGGCGGACGCCGCGTCCGCCGCGGGATGGCTCGTAGCGCCGCTCGCCCTCGACGGGACAACTGCGACGCCTGCCGTGATCGAGGCGCTCCGCGCGGGACGCGGCGTGGTCCTCACCTCCGACGACGCCGACACCGGTTCTGCCGCTGGACGCCCCGTGCTGGAAGCGATCGCGGATGCCTCCGCCTCCGTCATCGCCGCGGCTGTGCGAGCCGGCGTGAGCCGACGGGTGATCGTGTGCGGAGGCGACACCTCCAGTCGGGTGACCCGGCTGCTGGGCGTCGACGCCCTGTCCATCGCCGCGAATCCCTGGGGGAACGTCGTGATCCTGCGCGCGCACAGCCGCGATGCGTCGATCGACGGTCTCGAACTGCTGCTCAAGGGCGGCCAGGTCGGAGCAGACACGCTCTTCACGGACGTCTCCGACCTGGGCTCCTCACCCGTCAGCCGCTGAGCGAGCGTCTCGCCCACGGCTCGTCGAGCGAGCGGAGCGAGCCGAAACGCGCCCACCGACGAACGAGGGCCCGCGTCCCGCTCATCGAACGCCGAAGAGCACGCTCCATGTGGTGCGCTCGCGCTTGATCCGATAGCGCTCGGGCAGCGCGGGGCCCACTGACGCGGAGCCGAGGCCCTGCTGCGCGTGATCGATGTTCAGCCACACACGCCCCGAGTCGACGAGCTCGTGCGGCTTCTGCGCGCGCTCCAGGTCGTGCGAGGTCCAGCGGCGAGCCGTGAAGTCGAAATCGGGAGCACCTTCCACGCGGAGCGTCGGCAAGCCCTCGCCGTGCACCTCGAGCCAGCACGTCCGGGTGTGATTGCCGTTCTCCTGCGGCACAGGGTACGGCACCTGCATCTCGTCGATCGATGACGTGAAGCGACCGATGCGCGACCCCTCGACCGAATCGACGTAGGTCTCACCCGGTCCACGACCGAACCAGGTCACCCGGTCGACAGCGCCAGGAAGGCCGAACAGCAGCCCGAGCCGAGGCACCGGGATGTCGCGGTTCATGTACGGCGTGTTCGTCCACGGGCCGACGAAGTCGGCCTCCGCCTCCAGACGGACCCCTTCGCCCTCGGCTGTCCAGGTCATCGTCCACTCGACGCCGTGCGGGTGCGTCCGCGGTGCAGTACGGCCGCGCACCGTGAGCCGGCCGTCCTCAGCGGACACCGAATCCACGCGGTGCAGCAGTCGATCGAGCATCGTCTTGCGCCACACAGCCGCGAGGTTGTTGGTGTCGCCCTGACCTCGATCATTCTCGGTCGGCGCCCTGTGCAGATCGAGCACGGGGCCGTCGATCTCGAGACCGCCGAGACGCAGCAGGCGTCCCGTCGTCGCATCGAAGACCGCGGTGCCCACGTTGAGCTCGCCCGACGCCGCGGCAGCAAGACTCGGCGCCACCGCCGCCTGCTGGACGGGAGCCGCGCGACCCACGACGTTCTGCCCCCAGGACACGATGTGCCCCGCCGGCGCCCACACCGTTTCGGCGGCGAGCGCGGCCTCGACTGTCAGCACGGCATCCCCCGGCGCATCGCTCGAGGCCAGAGCGGCGACCGCGGCATCTGGGATCGGCATGGCGACCCGATCGCCAGGAGCCAGCACCGGCACGTCCAGGATGCCGTCCGCGACGGCCGCGCCGTCGCACTCGACCGACCAGCGGAAGACGAGATCGCCGGTCGAGGTGCTGTGCCGATCGTTCCCGACGGTCACCGCATCCGCGCCGACCGCGATCGGAACGGTCTCGTGCGCCTTGGTCAGCTCGCGCAGCCCCGGCGTCGGCGTGCGATCGCTGAAGACGAGACCATGCAGGCCGAACCGTCCGCCGCGCGGCTCGTAGTCCACGTCGTCGCCGTGCATCGTGCAGGCGACGCCGTCCTCGGTATGCGCGGTGAAGCCGTGGTCGATCCACTCCCAGACGAACGCCCCGCAGAGCCGATCATGCGCGCGGATGATCTCCCAGTAGTCCTGCAGCCCGCCGGGGCCGTTGCCCATCGCGTGGGCGTATTCGACCAGCAGGAACGGCAGGCCCCGCCGGCGCTCGTCGTCGGCGTCGGAGATGCCATCAGGGGCGTCGTCCTCGGCGTCGAACACCATGCCGTGCATGCTGAGTCGTCCGCCGCGCGGTTCCTCGCGCCGCCCGATCTGCTCGAGCAGGTCGAGAGACGGATACATCAGCGAGTAGAAGTCGGAGTCGCGGTAGCGCGGGTCGCGCTCGTACAGCACGGGGCGCGACGGGTCGCGCTCGTCGAGCCACCGGCGCATCTCAGCGAATCCGTCACCGGTCATGCTCTCGTTCGCCAGCGACCATACGACCACGCTCGGTCGGTTCTTGTCGCGCTCGACGGTGCGTGCCAGGCGATCCATGAGCGCATCGCGCCACTCGGGCAGCGCCGGCGGGTTGTGCTCCCAGCCCTCGTAGATGAAGCCGTGCGTCTCGAGGTCGACCTCCACGACGACCCACAGCCCGTATTCGTCGCACAGTCGGATGAACTCGGGATGCGGCGGATAGTGACTCGTCCGCACGGCATCCACGTTCGCCTGCTTCATCAGCACGATGTCGCGGATCATCGTCTCGCGGTCCAGCGTCCTGCCCGTCTCGGGGTGATGCTCGTGCCGGTTGACGCCGCGGAACGTCACCGCCCGCCCGTTGACGGTGAAGACGCCGTCCACGATCTCGACGTGACGGAAGCCGACGGCCAGCTCCACCCGTTCGCCGGCCGAGCGCAGGATGCCGCGATAGAGCCGCGGGCTCTCGGCGCTCCACGGCTCCACCGGAATCGTCGCCGTCTCACCCGTCGCCATGACGATGCCGAGCTCGGGGATCTCCACGACCGCATCCACCGAGGCATCCACCCGCAGGATGCCGAGTCCGGTGGTGTGGTCGTAGTCGGCGTGCACGAAGTGGTCGTCGATCGCGCCCTCCGGTCGGGCGATCAGCTCGACGTCGCGGAAGATGCCGGGCAGCCACCACATGTCCTGGTCCTCGAGATACGTTCCCGCCGACCAGCGCTGCACCCGCACGGCCAGCACGTTCCGGCCGGCGCGCACCGGGGCGTCGAACTCGAACGGCAGCCGCGAACCCATCGACCAGCCGAGCTCTGCACCGTTCAGCCAGACCTTCGCGCAGGAGTCGACGCCTTGGAACCGGAGCACGGCCGGGCCGAACCCCTCGGGCACGTCGAACTCGAGACGATAGTCACCCGTCGGGTTCTCCGTGGACACCCGTGGCGGATCGAGCGGGATCGGGTACGCCGTGTTCGTGTACAGCGGCCCCTCCTCGGTGCCGAGCATCCGTCGTCGTGGACCGCCGGCGAGCGGGGTGAACTCTTCGAGCACCCAGTGCGACGGCACGCGCATCGGATCCCAACCGGAATCGTCGAAGTCCGGGCGGATGAAATCCGAGCCGGTGCCTTCGCCCGTCGCGCTGAGGCGGAATCGCCAGGTCCCGTTCAGGTCGATCACGGGCGCATCGGTCACCGCATCCGCGCGCGGCGCGCGACGACCGTCACCCGGCCGCGTGCTCTCCCAGTAGCGTTCGGTCACGCCTCCACCTCGTATCGCGAGTCGTCGACCGGCGACGGTGCGGGACCGAGCGCGTCGACCGCCGACCAGAGCGCGTCGGGGATCTCGACCGCGTGCAGTGCCAGGAGCTCTTCGATGCGGCGTGCCGACGAGACGCCGACCACCGTGCGGTCCACGAGCGGCGACCGCGTCGAGAAGCGCAGCGCGACGGCGGCGGTCGGAACAGCGTGCTCGGCGCAGACGCGGAACAGCGACGCGGTCCATGTCGCGAGGGCGTCTCCGATCGGGCGGTACTCGTAGCGCGCGCCATCGCGCGGGCCCTTCACGAGCAGGTCGCCTCCGAACGGAGCGGCGTTGAAGACCGTCATCCCTCGCTCGCGCGCGGCCTCGAAGAGCGATCGTGCGCTGTCATCGACGAGGGTGAAGCGGTTGTGGCAGAGCACGGCGTCGAACAGGCCGCTGTCCACGTAGCGGCGCATGAGCGGGACCGGCGCGGCGGCGATTCCGATCGCGTCCACTGCGCCCTCTTCCCTGAGCTGCACGAGGGCTTCCACTGCACCGCCGGGCGCGAGCGCCTCATCCGAGGTCACGGTGTACGGATCGTGCAGATGCAGGAGCGAGAGCCGGTCCACACCGAGCCGTTCGCGCGTTTCATCGAACGAGCGGCGGACGCGGGCGGCATCGAAGACGCCGGTCTCCCGGTCGCCATCCGCTTTCGATACGATCCGGGATGCCGCGGCATCCCGCTCGTCGGCTCCCAGCGCGGCGAGGGCCTCGCCCAGTGCACGCTCGGATGCTCCTCCGGCGTACATGTTCGATGTGTCGACGAGCATGCCGCTGCGGAGCATGGCGCGTGCGGTGTCGGCGGCGGTGTCGGGATCCGAGCCCAGCGACGACGTGCCGAGGACGAGGGATGCGGGGGCGTTCAGCGTCATTTGCATATCCATTCGGTTCTGAATCAAATCTACTTCAGGTGATCGCGCGTGTCCAGGATCTGTCGATCGAGGGGCCGATCTCCATGGAATCGGTCCCACGCAGCGCGGTCGACTACCCTCGGGAACAGCGTCGATCACCCGATGGCGACGCACCCGAAGCCGTGAGAGATGTGTCCTGATGCTGCACCACCCTGTTCGACGCGCCCGCCGTCTCGTCTCAGCCATCGCGGTCGGCGCCCTCGCGCTCACCGGTGCGATCGTCGCCCCGCTCGCCGCAGCTCCGTCGGCCCAGGCCGCCTACCCCGAGACCTTCAATCCGCTCGCCATGAACGGCGGATTCACGGTCTACGCCCGCGAGGACATCACGCTCGGCAACCAGGAGACCGAAGGCAGCATCGCCGCCGGCGGCGTCGCCACCAAACCCGGCGACTCGCAGTACGCGATCATCCATGTCGCTGCGGGCACCGGCGACTACACGATCCCGTCGATCGACGGCGACCCGACGCGACTCCTCGTCGGCGCTTTCTCCCCGTCCAGCGGTGGCATCACCGCGATCACCAGCGCCGGCACTTCGGATCCCGCGCTGCACGGCGACCTGAAGATGGTCGACCGCGACGGGCCGTGGCAGGCATCCGCCAGGGCGGACTGGCTGCGACTCAATCCGAACGCCGCCTCGCCGGACCAGACCCCGATCATCGACGCGACAGCGCAGACATATCCCGATGACGCCGCACCCCCGGCATCCGGGAACGGCGACGGCAGCATCTACACGGCCGACACCTCTGCCACGGCGGTCGCCGACTACGTCGAGGCGAGCGCCGAGGCGTCCTACGACGATGCAGCCGCGTGCCTCGCCGGGCTGCCGACGTCGGCGCATCAGGTCGACGTGACCGAGAACACCGGCGACCGTGCCGTGCTGGCGCCGCTCAGCCCGGACGAGGTGAACGTCGTCGACTACACCGAGATCGCCGGCGCCTCGCTCATTCAGTTCTCCGCCGGCCCTACGCCGGGAATCGAGAACCCGCTCGTCATCCAGGTACCGGCCGGTACGACGTCCGTCACCGGGGCGCGCATCGACCCGCAGGGCGCGTACTCGCCCTACACGCTGTGGGACCTCTCCGCCGTCACGGGCGACGTCTCGATCGACGCCGCCGGGGTGCGCATGGACGGATCGATCTACGCACCGGACGCGAACGTGACCGTGAACGCGTCTCCCCTGGACGGCCAGGTCATGGGGCGCAACGTCATCCTCGAGGGCGGCGAGGTGCACTCGTTCCTCTTCGCCGGTTCGATCGCGTGCGACGACTCCGAAGGCGCCTTCCGCATCCGCAAGGGCCTCGAAGGAATCGACGCGGATCAACTGCCTGCCGGCACGACGTTCACCGTGAACTTCACGGCCACCGAGCCCGATGGGACCGAGACGACGGGAACCCTCGAGGTGCCGGCGGACGGATCCTGGGTCGCCCCCGCCGGATCGTTCCCGGCCGGGACCGTGATCGTCTTCGACGAGCTCGATCCGGAGTCCGTCCCCGGTTACGAGTGGACCGATGCCACGATCACACCCGAGGAGATCACCGTCGGAGACGGCACGGCCGATGTGGTCGTGACGAACGTCGCCGCCGCGCAGACCGGCACGTTCAGCGTGACCAAGAACATCGAGGTGCTCGACGCCGACGCTCCCACGGTCGACGCGACCGGAACCGTCCCCGTGAACTGGGTCGCCTTCTACGCCGGCGAACCGATCGGTTCCGGCAGCATGGACGTCCCCCTCGACGGCACCGCGGTCGCCGTCGACGAGGACTTCCCGACCGGTACCCGCATCGTTCTCACCGAAGACCTCTCGGCTGCTCAGGCGCCGGACGGCTATCACTGGGTCGCGTCGTCCTGGGATCCGGGCCGCACGTTCCTGATCGGTGACGACACCACCGTCGCGGTCTCCCTCATCAACACACTGGCTCCGGATGACGCCGAGCGCACGATCTCGATCGTGAAGTCCGCCGTCGGAACCGATGCCGACTACGAGTACACCGTCAGCTACAACACCGACCCCGCCCCCGCGCGCACCGACCGGGTCCTGCCGCTCGGCGACCCGGAACTGCTCGACGACATCGAGACCGGCGCCGAGACGCTGGAGCTCGCAGAGCACGTGCCCACGCTCGACGGCACCCCGACGGACCCCGCGGACTGGCAGGACCCGGTGTTCATCGTCACTGCGGACGGCGAGACGCAGGAGTACCGCCCCGGCGGCTTCGACGAGATCGCTTCGATCCCCCTGCCCGACAGCGGCGACGTCGTCATCGAGGTCGCGAACGCGCTCGACCAGGGCACCTTCCAGCTGAACAAGGAGTTCGCCTCCGGCATCCATCTTCCGTCCGGCCTCGAGTTCAGCGTCTCCTGGAGCGCGACCACTCCGGGAGGCGTCACCACCGAAGGCGTGCTGCGCCTGCCGGGCGACGGAACGCCGGTCGGACCCGTGGATGCCGCGGGCGACCCGTTCCTTTTCCCGTACGGGACGGTGATCACGTACGGCGAGCTCGGAGCACCCAGCCCGGAGTGGGTCCGGTGGGAGACCCCCGTCGGCAGCACATCCGGTGAACTCGTGATCGGAACCGACGATCAGGGCACCGTGTCCGCCACGATCACCAACGTGCACTCGGCCCGACTGGGGACGTTCTCGGTCGTGAAGGACCTCGCCGGCATCGATCCGGACGAGCTGCTCATCGACTCGTTCACGGTCGAGTACGTGGCCAGCGTGCCGCGCGGCGACGTTCAGACGGGCAGCTTCGTTCTGCCGGCGGACGGCACTCCGGCGAGCCCGACAGATGACCAGGGCAACCCGATTCTGTTCCCGCTCGGCACCGTCGTGCACCTGAAGGAGGCCACGCCCGACGCATCGGCTCTGCCGTCGGGCTACGTCTGGGCCGGCACGACCTGGAGCCCCTCCGATTCGGTCGTCATCCTGGGCGGAGTCCGCGAGCTCGAGGTCACGAACACGGCCGTCGAGATGACCCGTTTCTCGGTGGAGAAGCAGGTCGTCGGGGATGCCGCGGCCCTCGTCCCCGCCGACACCCTGTTCCCGGTCGAATGGCACAAGGTCCTCATCCGCGAGGAGCCGTTGATGGCCGGAATCGACGCACCAGCTGTGTCACCGTACCTGCCCGTCGGAACGGTCGTCGAGCTGCACGAGGGCGAGCTCCCCGTGATCGACGGCGTCGAGTGGGGGACGGTCAGCTGGAGTGTCGGTGGCGAGGAGCTCACCACCGGCCCCCTGGGCGGGGTCACCATGCAGCTGGAGGGCGGCGACGCCCCGGACCCGATCGCTCTCACGATGACCAACACGGCGAACAGCACGCCGACGTCGGCGTTCAGTGTCGCGAAGACGGTCGATGGAGACGGTGCCTCGGACGTGCCGGACGACACGGTCTACACGATCGAGTACTCCCTCGACGGCGGCGCGGTGCAGACCGCGACCCTGACCGCCGGGGAGAGCGCCAGCGTGACTGACCTTCCGGCCGGCTCGTCGCTGCGGATCCGCGAAGTCGCTCCGCCAGCGGTCGACGGCGTGACCTGGGAGACGGCGACCTGGGCGGTCGACGGACAGCCCCTGACGACGGATGCCGATGGCTGGGCGAGCGTCGACCTCGTCGGCGGGGAATCGCTCGCCTTCTCGGTCGTGAACCACGCGGACGCGCCGGACGGCGGCAGCGATACGGATGCGGACAGCGACGCCGGAGCCGACAGCGACGCCGACGCGGACAGCGGCGCGAACGCTGACAGCGGGGCGAATGCGGATACCGGAGCCGACGCGGACAGCGGCGCGAACGCGGACAGTGGTGCTGGTGCGGACGGCGGAGACGGCGAGCTGCCGACGACGGGCGGGCCGGGGGTCCCGCTGCCCGTCATCGTGGGGGCCGTCGTACTCGTCGTCGCCGGAATCGTGTTGATCGTGGTGCGCCGCCGCCGGAACCAGGACTGACCCGCATCGCCCCCGCCCCCATTCGTTCGTTGAGCGACGCTTCGACTCGCTGCGCTCGCTCAGCGGACGAAGAGGGCGGCCCCTCGTTCAACAAGCGAAAACGGTGACTCAGCCGGCGGTCGAGGCGCGGACCACGAGCTCGGGGCGGAAGCGCACGTTGCGCTCGTAGTCCCCGCTCGGGTCGTCGATCGACCGCAGCAGCAGGTCGACAGCGGTGTGCCCGATGAGCTGAGCCGGCTGGCGGATCGAGCTCAGCGGGACGACGGTCGCGGCGGCGAAGTCGATGTCGTCGTAGCCGATCAGCGCGATGTCCGCCGGCACGCGCACGTCGCTGAACATCGTCAGCGCCTGCAGGATGCCGACGGCGAGCAGGTCGTTCGCCGCGAAGATCGCATCCGGCCGGTCGGCGGCGCTGCGACGGACGAGATCCTCCCCCGCGTCCCGTCCGTGCAGCACCGTGAGCGCCGGCATCTCGATGACCTCGAGCGCGGCATCCGCGACCTCGGCCACGGCCCGGCGCGCACCGGCCAGACGATGCCCGACCTGCGCGATCGCCGCGGGGCCTCCCACGAAAGCCAGTCGACGTCGGCCGACATCGAGCAGGTGCTTCGCCGCCAGGTAGCCGCCCTCGACGTCGTCGACCGATACCGAGCTGAAACCGCTCCCCGGGATCTCGTGGTCGACGAGGACGACCGGGGTTCCGGCATCCTGCAGGCGGCGCAGCTTCGCCGCGTCGTCGGATGCCGGTGTGATCAGCACCCCGTTCACCCGCTGCTCGCGGAAGAGGTCGAGGTAGCCGTCCTCGCGAGAGGCGTCCTCGTCGCTGTTGCCCAGCAGGACCGAGAGCCGGTCCTCCTCGGCGCGCGCCTCGGCGCCTCGGGCGACGTCGGCGAAGAACGGGTTGCCGGCATCGAGCACGACCAGCCCGATGCTGCGACTGCGACCGGCGCGCAGCTGGCGAGCCGCGTCATTGCGCACGAATCCGAGCTCGGCGATGGCGGCCTGCACCCGCTCGACGGTGGCGGCGGCGACCTTGTCCGGCCGGTTCAGCACGTTCGACACCGTGCCGACCGAGACCCCCGCGGTCGCCGCCACGTCGCGCACGCTCACTGCCACTGTCCGCCTCTTCCCGGCGCGACCTCTGGTGCTGTCGCGCGCTGTCCGCGAGTGTACGGCATCCGAACGAGCGCTTACGCGCCCGTGCTCCGCCTGCTGCTGAGGGCGGCCAATCGCTGCTCGATCTCGGCCCGCACCTCCGGACCAGCCAGGTGCGCGAGCCGGTCCTCCAGCACCAGCCTGTCGCCCCACTACGTCCTGGCGCGGAAGTCTTCCGCGGCAGACGGGCGCCACGCGTTCAGCGCACCGACGATCTCGGCATATGCCTCGGTGTCGTCGATGATCGCGGCGAGGCTCGAGGAGAGTCCCACCTCGGCCGGGGCGTCGACCGTCGACCGAGCAGCGCACGAGAACCTGTGCTCGCCGGAGCCGACCGCATGCCGCTGCCCGTCGGGCAGGACGACGTCGGCCTCGGTGTTGGCCGGGACGCCGACCTGCACGACGATGCCGTCGCCCTCGCGATCCCAGCGCACCCGCGCCCGGCCGTAGGGCGTGATGTGCTCGGCCTCGGCGAAGTCGAACCCGGGCAGCGGGTGCGGCTCGATGTGCAGGCGCGCGTACCCCGGCTCGGCCGGCGCGAGACCTGCGAGCGAACGGTGCAGCCAGTCCGCGATCGCGCCGAGCGCGTAGTGGTTGAACGAGGTCATCTCCCCCGGGTTGATCGTGCCGTCTGGCAGCATCGAGTCCCAGCGCTCCCAGATGGTCGTCGCCCCCATCGTGACCGGGTACAGCCAGGACGGGTTCTCGGTCGCCGTCAGCAGGCGACCGGCCACGTCCAGATGTCCGGTACGGGTGAGCGCGTCCTGGATGATCGGCGTTCCGACGAAGCCCGTACCGATCCGGTAGCCGCCGAGCCTGGTCAGCTCGGCCAGCCGGTCGCCGAGCGCCTGCCGGCGCTCCGGCTCGATGATGTCGAACACGATCGCGAGCGCGTACCCGGTCTGCGCGTCCGACATCATGCGTCCGACCGGCGTGACGTACTCGGCGAGGAACGCCTGCCGCACCTCCTCGGCGATCCGGGCGTATGCCTCGGCATCCGCTGTTCGTCCGAGCAGCGCGGCCGAGCGGGCCGTCAGATCGGCGGAGCGGAAGACGTATGCGGATGCGACGATGTCGGTCGAGGTCTTGGCCCTGGCCGGCTCGTTCGGCGGAGCATCAGGGTCGAGCCAGTCGCCGAACTGGAACATCCCCTCCCACAGCCGCCGGTCGCCGGCGAGCGCGACGATCGCATCGGTCCAGGCCTTCATGCTGTCGTACTGCCGCTCGAGCGTCTCCCGATCGGCGAACCGCTCGTGCAGCACCCACGGCACCACGGTCGCGGCGTCGCCCCATGCCGCAGCCGGTCGCGCCGGCCCCAGCACGTTCGGCACGACGAACGGCACGACGCCGTCGACCTGCTCAATCTCGAGATCCCGCAGCCACGAGTCCAGGAATCCTCGGACGTCGTAGAGGAAGCTCGCCGTCGGGGCGAACACCTGGATGTCTCCGGTCCAGCCGAGGCGCTCGTCGCGCTGCGGGCAGTCCGTGGGCACCGAGAGGAAGTTGCCTCGCAGACCCCACACCACGTTCTCGTGCAGCTGCCGGACGAGCGCGTGGGACGTGTCGAACCACCCGGTGCGCTCCATGTCGCTGTGGATCACGACCGCGGTGACGTCCGCAGGGTCGAATGGACCGTGCCAGCCGTCGATCTCGGCATAGCGGAAGCCATGGAAGGTGAACTCCGGCTCCCACACCTCGACACCCGAGCCGGCCAACGTGTACCGGTCCGTCGCGGCCGCAGCGCGCAGCGGTCGGGTACCCAGTTCGCCGTGCTCGAGCACCTCCGCATGCCGCAGCGTCACCACAGATCCGGCAGGACCGGACACACGGATGCGCAGCCGGCCGACCAGGTTCTGGCCGAAGTCGAGCACGGTTCTGCCGCTGGGCGTCGTGATCACCTCGGTGACGGCGCGTTCCTCGATGCGCCGCACGAACGGCGAGACGCGGGCCTCGGGGACGGGCAGGTCGTCGACGACCGCGACGGCAGCCCAGTCCTGCGGTGTCCGGCGCGCGTCGTGGTCCTCCCCCGCGTACAGACCGCTCGCCGTGATCGGCCCTGGTGCGCTCTCCCATGTGTCGTCGGTCGTGACGAGCTCAGAGCGGCCGTCGGCGTATTCGATGAGCAGCTGGGCGGCGAACCGCGGCTGGTCCGCGTAGATCGGCTGCGCGTTTTCGCGGAACCCGTACCTCTCGGTCGCCCACGCCCCGGCGAGACGCACGGACATCTCGTTCTCGCCTCCGCGCAGCAGGGCCGTCACGTCGGTGCTCTCGTGCACGGTGCGCGCCTGGAAGGGCGTCCACCCGGGCTTGAGCACCTGGTCGTCGACATCGGTGCCGTTCACGGCGGCCTGGTAGACGCCCACCGCGGTCGCGTACAGCGTCGCCCTGTGCACGTCGCCCGACACCGCGAACGAGCGCCGCAGCACGGCAGGCTGCGCCGGCCCCGAGGGGGCGGCGACCGCGATCGTGCGGGCCCGCCACTCGCCCTCGGCGAGGAAGCCGGCGACGATCCGGCGCGGTGCGCTCCAGTCGGATGCCGAGCCGTCGGCGCCCGTGACGCGCACGCGCAGCGACACCTCCTCACGAGGAGCAAGGGCGCGGAACGGCCAGGCCAGCCGGACGGACCGGCGCCCCTCGACGACGTGAGCGTGCGTGCCGTCGGCCGCGGTCAGCTCGAGCTCCGCCGTCGCCTGGCGCCAGCCCTCGGCATCCGTCTCGGTGATCCATCCGATCGCGGGCGACGCCGTGGCGACGACGTCGCTGCCATGGGGCGCGTCGACGTCGACGCGCGTGATGGTCGTACTCATGCTCACCTCTCGTTCGTGGCGACGGCGGGCGCCGTCACCGTGATCTCGTGCGTTCCGCTGGACAGGGGTCCGGATGCCGGTGCCCCATCGACCGTGACGATCGACGCCGCGGTCACGGGAGGATCCAGTTCCGCCGTGACGCCGAACGGCACCTCCACCGTCGCGCGCAGCTCGCCGGCGTCCAGTCGCCAGTCGATCGCGAGCCGACCGTACGGGGTGTCGACGGATGCCGCGGCATGGTCGAGCCCGGCCGCCGGCCGCGGAGCGATGCGCGCACGACGGTAGCCGGGTTCGGCGGGCGCGAGGCCGGCGACCGTCCGGTAGACCCAGTCGATCATCGCGCCGTACGCGTAGTGGTTGAACGAGAGCATGCTGCCGCCGGAGTCGTGCGAGCCGGCATCCATGTCTCCGGAGTGGATGCTGCCGTCGGCCCGGATCGCATCCCAGCGCTCCCAGACCGTGGTCGCGCCGCGGTCGACCTGGTAGAGCCAGCTCGGCGCCTCACGGCGCAGCAGCATGAGGTAGGCCTCGTCCAGGTGCCCGTTGTTCGAGAGCGCGAACAGCACGAGCGGCGTGCCGAGGAAGCCCGTCGAGATCCGCCCGTTCTCGGCGCGGACGTTCGCGGCGAGTCCGTCGGCGATCGCGGTGCGTTCGACGTCGGGTGCGAGGGCGAACTCCAGCGCCAGCGCCGCGCCGGTCTGGGTCGTCGCGGCCTCGGCACCCCAACGGTTCCACGTCTCGGCCGCGACGCGGTCGGCGAGATCGTCGTACTCGGCACCGCGGGCCGGATCGCCGACGAGGCGCTCGGCTCGGGCGAGCAGCCGGGCGGAGTGCACGTAGAACGCATTCGCGACGTAGTCGCTGGAGACCTTCGCCTCCCACGGCCGCTCGCCAGGAGCATCCGGGTCGAGCCAATCGCCGTACTGGAACGGCTCGGTCGGCAGCACGACGCCGTCGCCGGCGCGGCGCCGCAGGTGCTCGACCCAGCGGCGCATGCTGCCCAGCTGCTGCCGCAGCACCTCGTCGCTGCCGGAGGCCTCGTACACGGCCCAGGGGACGATGGTCGCGGCATCCGCCCAGCCGGCGCGGCCCATGTTGTCCACCGGGCCCTCCCCCATCCGCATGTCCTCGAAGCGGATGATGTCCGGCACCACGGAGGCGACGCCGCCCTCATCGGTCTGGTCGGCCTCGAGGTCGCGCAGCCAGTTCAGCCAGAAGGCTTCGGCATCCATCAGGGTGCTCGCCGTCGCGGCGAACGCCTGCGCGTCGCCGGTCCAGCCCAGGCGCTCGTCGCGCTGCGGGCAGTCGGTCGGCACCGAGACGAAGTTGTCGCGCTGCGACCAGAACACGTTCGAGTGGAACCGGTCCAGCGCGTCGGATGCCGAGCGGAACGTCGACCGCGCCGGCAGGTCGCTCGAGATCGCGACCGCCGTGGCCGAGACGACCTCGACGGGGCCGGTGACCTCGGCGTGCTGGAAGCCGTGGAACGTGAACTGCGGCTCGAGCACATGCTCGCCGTCGCGATCCAGCGTGTAGAGGTCCGTGGCCTTCGCGCTGCGGAGAGCTGCCGTATGCAGATCTCCGGACGGCTCGAGGATCTCGGCATGACGGACGGTCACGACGTCGCCGGCGCTCCCCCGCACCACGAGACGCACCCAACCGGAGATGTTCTGCCCGGCATCGAACTGCACGGCGCCGTCGCGATCGGTGCGGGTCATGTCGCGCTCCGCGACGATGCGGATCGGCGGGGCGGAGCGCGGTTCGAACCGTGCCGGGTCGCTCTCGATGACGGATGCCGGAGTCCACCCCGAGTCGTCGAACGAGGCCTCGTGGACGCCCTGGGCACGCAGGCGCAGATCCGTGACGGTTCCGTCGTAGATGCTCGCGGACCGGACGGAGCCGAAGCCGCCGCGCCAGGTCTCGTCGGTGGCGACGAGGATGCCGTTCTCGGTGTCGATCTGCGCGATCGCGCCGGAGCGGTCGCCGTAGATCGCGGTGCGGTTCGCGAAGCCCATCCGGCCGCGGTACCAGCCGTCGCCGACCTCGAGCACGATGACGTTCTCGCCCTCGCGGAGCAGCGCTGTGACGTCGATCGTGTCCACGAGCACGCGGGTGCCGTACGACGTCCATCCCGGGGTGAGCCGGGCGTTGCTCGCCCGCTCGCCGTTGATCCAGGCATCCACGAGTCCGAGTGCACTCAGTCGCAGGCGGGCGCGTTCGGGAAGCGCATCGACGGCGAAGACCGTGCGCAGCAGGGCGACCGGGCCTTCGATTTCGCTCGGGATGCCGATGACGGCTGCGCCGAGATCACCAGCGTCCAGTCCTGCCTCGACCACGAGCTCATCGCTCCACGGCGTCCAACCGGTTTCGGTGGCGATCCGGACGGAGAACGCCCGGCGCTCACCCGGCGCGAGATCGCCCACCGGGACGGACACGGACTCACCCGATTCGACGACGTCGCCGACGGACGGCTCGGTGCCGACGGACCCGGTGGCGAGCTGGTAGGCGAGCTGGCCGGCACCGGGCGTCGTGCTCTCCGAGCGCCAGGTGAGACGCAGCCCTCGCGACGGGATGCCGAGCAGCTCGGCGCCGTGCTGCGAGCGCAATGACACGACCCGCGTGGAGGCGTCGGTCTGCGTGAGAGGTGGGGTGGCCGCCATGGCGTTGGTTCCTTCCACTGCGCGCGTCGTCGCGCACAACTCATTTCGGAAACGATCGTTGACTCTCGCCGCGGATCGTCGTACCTTACGAGAGTTGAATGGTTTCAACCTCATTCACCATCATGACGGTCTCGAGGCCGAGACCGCAACCGAGAGTCAGCTTTTACATGGAGGTAAAAGGATGGACAGCACCCGTACCCGAAGGGTTCTCCTCGCCGCAACCGGCGTCGCCGCCCTCGCAATTCCACTCGCAGCATGCAGCACCGGCGGCGGCAGCGCCGACGGAAAAGTCGAGATCTCCTTCCTCACGCAGAACACCGGAACGAACATCGAGGCCGCCGAAGCGCTCATCGCGGCGTTCGAAGAGGAGAACCCGGACATCACCGTCAAGTTGGAATCCCAGCCCGCCGGCACTGAGGGCGACAACCTCATGAAGACGAAGCTCTCCACCGGCGAGATGGAGGACGTCTTCTACTACAACTCCGGATCGCTCTTCCAGGCGCTCAACCCGGATCAGAACCTCGTTCCGCTCGACGACCAGCCGTGGGTCGGCGATCTCATCGACACCATGAGCGCCGTCGTGTCGACGGAGAACGGCATCTACGGTGCACCGTTCGGTGCGACCCAGGCCGGAGCCGTCGTCTACAACAAGAAGGTGTATGCCGATCTGGGCCTCGAGGTCCCGACCAGTTGGGACGAGTTCGCCGCGAACAACGAGGCGATCAAGGCCGCAGGCATCACCCCGGTCATCCAGACCTACGGCGACACCTGGACCAGCCAGTTGTTCATCCTCGGCGACTTCGGCAACGTGCTCGCTCAGGACCCGGACTGGGCGGACGAGTACACCGCGGGCAACCGCACGTACGCCGAGGAGCCCGCACTGCAGGGCTTCGCCAACCAGCAGGCGGGCTTCGAGGCCGGCTGGTGGAACGAGGACTACGCATCGGCTCTGTACGACGACGGCGCCCGGATGGTCGCCACCGGTGAGGGAGCGCACTACCCGATCCTCACGGGCATCGTCTCGACGTTCCAGCAGAACTTCCCCGACGAGCTCGAGAACATCGGCGTCTTCCCGCTGCCGGCACAGAACGCCGAGGACACGAAGCTGACGGTCTGGCTGCCGAACGCGGTGTACATCCCGAAGACCACCGAGGGCGACAAGCTCGAGGCCGCGAAGACATTCGTCGCGTTCATCAACTCCGCCGGCGGCTGCGAGGTGCAGACGACGGCCATGGTCCCCAGCGGACCGTTCGCGACCAGCGCCTGCGAGCTGCCCGACGATGTGCCCGGCCTGCTGACGGACATGCAGCCGTACTTCGACGAGGGCAACACCAACCCCGCCCTCGAGTTCCTCTCTCCGATCAAGGGCCCGAACCTCGAGAACATCACGGTCGAGGTCGGCAGCGGCATCCGTCCGGCCGACGAGGGCGCAGCTCTCTACGACGAGGACGTGAAGAAGCAGGCCCAGCAGCTGGGCCTGGACGGTTGGTGATCCGCGACTGACCATGGTGCGGGCCCGCCGTGCGGGCCCGCACCCCCACCCCTTCGACGGAGACATCATGACCGCACCCGCAGCAACGGCGCCCGCTGCCGTCTCAGCTCCCCCGGGGAAGCGCAGAGGCATCAAGAGTTCGTACCCGACGTGGTTCTACATCCCGTCCGCCGTGCTCTACATCGTCCTGTTCGCGATCCCCACGTTCGCCTCGTTCTACTTCAGCCTGACCCGGTGGTCACTGTTCGACATCGAGTTCATCGGCTTCGACAACTACGTCCAGTTCTTCACCGAGCCCATGCTCGTGCAGGGCTTCGTCAACACGTTCGTCTACGGCTTCGTGACCTCGCTGCTGAAGGTCGTGCTCGGCCTCGCCCTCGCCCTGCTGCTGACCGGGTCGATCCTCGGGCGCGGCTATCTGCGCTCGACGATCTTCTTCCCCGTGCTGGTGTCGACCGTCGGCATCGGCATCACGTTCAAGGTCCTCATGGATCCGTTCGACGGCCTCATCAACCAGACTCTGGCACTCATCGGCATCGAGGGCCCCGGATGGCTCACGGACCCCGCGTGGGCGCTGATCTCGGTGGCGCTCGTGGATGTCTGGAAGGGCGTCGGCATCGCGACCCTCATCTTCATCGCCGGCCTCGTCGCCATCCCGCAGGAGTACTTCGAGGCGGCGAAGGTCGACGGCGCGAGCGCCTGGCAGCGCTTCAGGAACATCACGCTGCCTCTCGTGCAGCCGGCCACCGCGACCGTCATCCTGCTCTCGCTCATCGGCGGGCTGCGATCCTTCGAGCTCATCTGGGCGATGACGAGGGGCGGCCCCGGGTTCACCAGCGACGTGATCGCGTCCGTCATCTACAAGCAGTACCAGGCCGGCTTCTACGGTCTGTCCACCGCCGGGAACGTCGTGCTGTTCATCGTGGTGACGGCGATCATCGTGCCCATCCAGTACATCCTCAACAAGAGGCAGGTGGAGTCATGACGCTCACCCGCACCATCACCACCGCCGGGTCCTCGAAGGCGAAGATCGCCCGCTCCGATCGGCGCCCGATGACCCCTCGACTGTTCTTCACCCGCTATGTCATCGGCATCATCGCGATCCTCGCGTCGATCGTCGTGTTCATCGTGCCGTTCGCGTTCATCTTCCTCACGGCGGTGAAGAACCCGCAGGAGGCGTCGCTGTTCGAGTTCTCGCTCCCGGCGCAGGGCTGGTTCCTCTGGGAGAACATCGTCACAGTGCTGCAGGCACGGGACTGGATGCTGGTGACGGCGTTCATCAACTCCACCGTCCTGACCGTGGCGAGCGTGGCGATCATGGTCGTGTTCGCCGCGATGGTCGGCTACATCCTGCAACGGCGCAAGTCGAAGTGGAACCACGTCATCAACATCTTCGTGCTCGCCGGACTCATCGTGCCTCCGGCCGTGGTGCCGACGATCTGGGTGCTGCAGGGCATCGGCCTGTTCAAGACCATGCCCGGCATGATCCTCATCGAGGCGACGTTCGGGCTGAGCTTCTGCATCCTGTTGTTCCGCGCGTTCGTCTCGACCATCCCGCGCGAACTGGACGAAGCGGCTGTGATCGACGGGGCTGGACCCCTGCGGCTGTTCTTCCAGGTCGTGATGCCGCTGCTCAAGCCGGTCGCGGTGACCGTGATCGTCGTGCAGTCGGTCGCCGTGTTCAACGACTTCACCGGCCCGCTGTACTTCCTGCCCGGCGACGCCAACGCGACGGTGCAGCTGACCCTGTACAACTTCCAGAGTCAGAGCCTGAGCCAGTGGAACCTGCTGTTCATGAACATCCTGCTCATCACGATCCCGCCGCTGGTGATGTACGTGTTCTTCCAGCGCCAGATCGTCGCCGGCATGACCAGCGGCGCGGTGAAGGGCTGAACGACGTCAGAAGTACTCGGCCGGGATCGTGCCACGCAGCCACGCGAGCTCGTTGTCGCGGATGAACACCGACAACGACTCGTCGCGGGTCTGATCCCGGCCGAGCCAGTCATCGAGGACGGCGATCAGCGCGTTCGCGGTCGCGATCGACGGCCCGGCGACCACGGCATCCCACGCCGCGACGAAGCCGTCGGGACTCGGGATCTCGCGCACGAGCCGATGGATGTACTTGGGCCCTGGCATCAACCGGTGCGCGCTCGCGAGCGCGGCCCTCGCGGCGGCGAGCGTCAGGTGCACCGCGGCGTGCTGCAGCAGGAACGGATCGCCGTGCTCCTCCGCCTGGCGCAGGAAGTACCCGCCGTACAGGTGCGCCTGCGCGAGGTGCGAGCGGACCCGGCCCGCCCACGCGCCGTCGTCGAGCGTACTGATCCGCTCGACGAGGGACGCGAGTTCGTCGGAACGGCTGAAGACCACCCTGGCTCCGGCGAACGACGCACGCGTCGGATCGTCAGCGCGGTCGACGGCTGTACGCAGGTAGTCGAGGTCCGCGAGCTTCACGTCGATGTACGACCCCGGGTAGTCCAGACCATACCGATCGACCCAGGCCCACCGGTCCTCGGCGGTGGAGGCGGCGAACGCCTCCGCCGTGACGACGAGGTACACGTCGACGTCGGAGTCCTCGCGTTCGGTTCCGCGTGCGACCGAGCCGATCACGACGACGCCGACGGCGTCGGGATCTGCGGCGACCTGTTCGACATAGGCGTCCAGCGCCCGCTGCTGATGCTTCATACCGAGCCACCGTAGCGGACGAGCGATGTTGCGGATCTCGATTCCCAGCCCTATTCTTGAAACGATTCATCCCATTTGAACGAGGAGCCCGTCGACGATGACCTCCCCCACCCGGGTCTGCTTCCAGCTGCAGGTCCACCCAGAACTGCTGGACGAGTACCTGGCACGCCACTCCCCCGTGTGGCCGGAGATGCTCGCCGAGATCGCGGCATCCGGCCGGCGCAACTACTCGCTGTTCCTCGGCGAGCGCGGCACGCTCATCGGCTACTACGAGACCGATGACGATGCGGCAGCGCAGGCGTATCTCGCCTCTTCCGAGATCGCCGGCCGCTGGGAGGCCGAGATGGCCCGCTTCTTCGTCGGCCTCGAAGGCCGCCCCGACCAGGCGGCCGCGCCGCTCACCGAAGTCTTCAATCTGGCGGAGCAGCTCTCCGCCGCAGCATCCGACACCGTAGAAAGCGAGCTCTCATGAGTATCCTCACCCCAGAGAACCTGTCCGCACTGGAACAGCAGGGCATCGAACTGCCCAGCTGGGCGTTCGGCAACTCCGGCACCCGGTTCAAGGTGTTCGGCACGCCAGGCACGCCCCGCGATCCGTACGAGAAGATCGCGGATGCCGCGCAGGTCAACAAGTACACCGCGCTCGCGCCCTCGGTCGCTCTGCACATCCCGTGGGACCTCGTCGACTCCTACGACGACCTGCGCAAGCACGCCGAGGACCTCGGCGTGACGCTCGGCACCATCAACTCCAACACGTTCCAGGACGACGACTACAAGTTCGGCGCGCTCACCCACGAGGATGCCGCGGTGCGCCGCAAGGCGATCGACCACCACCTCGCGTGCATCGACGTCATGGACGCCACGGGCTCGCGCGACCTGAAGATCTGGCTCGCCGAGGGGTCGAACTACCCCGGACAGGCCGACATGCGCGGGCGCCAGGACCGCCTGCACGACTCGCTCGAGCAGATCTATGCGCGACTCGGCGACGAGCAGCGCCTCGTGCTGGAGTACAAGTTCTTCGAGCCGGCGTTCTATCACACCGACGTTCCGGACTGGGGGACGTCCTACGCGCAGGTCAGCGCCCTGGGCGAGAAGGCGATGGTCTGCCTCGACACCGGCCACCACGCGCCGGGCACGAACATCGAGTTCATCGTCATGCAGTTGCTGCGCCTCGGCAAGCTCGGCTCGTTCGACTTCAACTCGCGCTTCTACGCGGACGACGATCTGATCGTCGGCGCGGCAGACCCGTTCCAGCTGTTCCGCATCGTGTTCGAGGTCATCCGCGGCGGCGGGCTGAACAACCCCGACGTGGCGTTCATGCTCGACCAGTGCCACAACGTCGAGGACAAGATCCCCGGTCAGATCCGCTCGGTGCTCAACGTCCAGGAGATGACGGCGCGCGCGCTGCTCGTCGACCGCGACGCCCTGACGGCGGCGCAGAAGTCGGGCGACGTGCTCGCGGCGAACGCCGTGTTCATGGACGCGTTCTACACCGACGTCCGTCCTGCGCTGGCCGAGTGGCGCGAGAGTCGGGGCCTCGCCGCCGATCCCATGGCGGCCTACGCGGCATCCGGTTACCAGCAGAAGATCGCAGATGAGCGCGTCGGCGGCGTCCAGGCCGGCTGGGGCGCCTGACCCGTCTGACCCACAGACCCGCCGGGGATGCGGGATGCCGATCCCCGCATCCCCGGCGTTCACCGTGAGAGGAACCGTATGACCACGCCCTATCCCGCCGCAGATGGACTCGTGCGCGTGTACCCGGCAGAGACGCCCAACGGCACCGGACTCGTCTGGGCCCACGGGGGCGGCTTCCTGTTCGGCGACATCGACATGCCCGAATCCGATTGGGTCGCCCGACAGCTCGCCGCCCGAGGCACGACCGTGGTCTCGGTCGACTACCGACTCGCCCCGGTGCCGGAGGAATTCCACCCCGGCGTCGAGGAAGCGCCCGGCCACGTCTATCCGGCCGGGTCCGACGACATGGTGACGGCCATCCGCTGGACGCGCGAGCACGCCGACGAGCTCGGCATCTCGCTCGATGCTCTCGCCGTCGGCGGAACCAGCGCCGGCGGCAACCTCGCGGCCGGCGCCGCACTCCGCCTCGCCGGGACCGCCGAGGCACCGGCGCTCGCCCTGCTCGCCTATCCGACGCTGCTCGCGGTCCAGCCCACCCCGGATGCCGAGCTGCGCGCCGCCCTCGATGCGAATCCGGACGCGGATCGCTTCGGCCCGGCATCCGTTCTGCGGATGTACGAGAACTATCTCGGCGGCTCGATCGACGACGCACCGCTGCCGGCGATCCCCGGCAATGCGACGGCATCCGACCTCGCGCAGTACCCGACGACGTTCATCGTCAACGGCGACACGGACGAGCTGCGCGTCTCCGGCGAATTCTTCGCCGCGACGCTCGCCGAAGCAGGTCGCGCCGTCGACGTCCTCACCGAACCGGGAACCCAGCACGGACACCTCAACCGACCGGAGGAGCCGGCCGCGATGCGCACGATCGAGCGGTTCGCGGCGCGGCTATCGGCATTGGTGGCGTAGCCGGGCGCGCCCTCAGTGCTCGGGAATCCAGTTCCCGTGGAGCCCGAGCGGGACGCGCGCCGGAAGGTGAACCCGCGCCAGCGGTTCGCCGCTGAAGTCCTGCGCAGCCAGCACGACCAGGTCTGCGGCGCCGCGTTCGGGATCATGGACGTAGAGCAGGTTGTATCCGTCGTCCTCGCCGGTCGCGTTCGCCGCCGGCACGAAGACCGTCTCACCGACCGCCGCGTCGCGCCCGAACTCGCGCGCCTCGGTCGTTCCGGTGGTCAGATCGTGCTTGAGCACGGCGTTCGAGAAGCCCTCTTCCGGCCGGTCGGGATCCGTGACGCTGGTCGGCGCGTACAGCTCGGTGGCTGCGGAGTAGCCGTACCGGTACGGGCGGCCCTGGTATCCGCCGTTCATCCGGGGGAAGTCCTGCGGCCTGTCATGGAGCAGCTCGGTGCGGACCCGCCCTGCGGCGAGGTCGACGGTCCAGCGCTCGAGGACCGGGCGTCCAGCGCCGATGTCGACGAGGCTGAACACGCCGCGGTGCACGACGACGTCCGCGACGACCCGGCCCGCCTCCTCGTAGGCGTTGAGGGTGTGTCCGACCATGCCCGGCGGCAGGTCCATCCAGCGGACGGTGCCCCCGGCCCGCGGCATGACACCGATCCGGGTCGGCAGATCGTGATTCCAGCCGAACGGGACGCCGGTGGCGAAGAGCTCCGGGTTGAACACCATGGGTGACACGTAGATGAGAACGAAGTTCTCGGTGAGTCCGAAGTCGTGCAGGTACGGCATCGTCGGCGCGGGAATGTTCGTCGCACGGCGGACGGCACCGCCTGGCTCGAAGACGATGTGCTGGATGAATTCGACGCCGTACTGGAACGCCAGCGAGTGCATCTCGCCGGTCCGGTGGTCGTATTTGGTGTGGGCATTGGCATTGAAGCCCTCCGGCGTGGCACCGAGATCGGAGGGCCCGACGGTGTCGAGCTCGCCGGTCAGCTCGTACGGCGCCAACCCGCCCTCGATGAGGGCGTAGAAGCGTCCGCCGTGGCCGGCGACCTGCACATTCGGAGCGAAGTCGAACCGTTCGTCCACGGCTCGCCCACGACGTGGTTCGCCCAGACGGTCAGCGACGGACGCCGAGCGCACCCAGCGGTTCCGGTACCACTCCGCGCGTCCGTCGCGCAGCCGGACGCCGTGCACCATGCCTTCGCCGAGCGTCCACAGATGCGCCGAGGCGTCCTCCAGCCCGAGCGGGTTGGGGCCGATGCGCAGGTATCGCCCATCGAGGTCCTCGGGGATCTTCCCGGTGACCGGCAGGTCGAAGGCGGTGATCTCTTCTGTGACCGGGGCGAAGTTGCCTCGGATGTATCGCTCGAGTCGCACGGCGGTTCCTCTCGTCGGTTTACACGAACGTATCATACGCTTGTATAAATAGTGAAGAGGTCGCCTAGAATCGGAGGCATGGGACACCGGGAGGACCTGCTCGAAGGCGCCAAGCGCTGCCTGATCGAGCGCGGCTACAGCCGGACGACCGCCCGCGACATCGTCGAGGCATCGAACACCAACCTCGGCTCGATCGGCTACCACTACGGCACGAAGGACAAGCTCCTCCTGCAGGCGATGATCGAACTGTCCGGCGACCTGGCCGAGACGATGATCACGGTCGGCACCGGAGCGGATGCCGAAGACGCCGGCGAGCGGCTCCGCACGTTCTGGTCGGGCATGATCGACTCCTTCCGGAACGACAGGGCCCTGTGGAAGGCGAACCTCGAGATCCTCACGCAGACCCTGCACGACGACGAGCTGCGCCAACGGCTCGCGGATACGCAGGAGCGCGGACGCGTCGGCCTCGGCGAGGCTTTCACCTCGGCGGGCGGCGATGCGGGGCGGGCCGCCGGGGCGATCCAGTTCGCGCTCATCACGGGCGTCATGACCCAGCACCTGGTCGACCCCGACCGCGCCCCGACCGCCGATGACGTCATCGCCGGGCTGCGGGCGATCGCCGCAGTGCGCTGACGCGCGGATAGATTCCTCTCATGGCACTCTCCGGCAACCTGGACGCGCAGCGTCGCAGAGACGAACTCGTCGAACTCGCGGGCACACCCCGTGGCGTACTGATCGACGAGGCGGCCGAGCTCTTCGCGGTGTCTCCGATGACGATCCGCCGCGATCTGCTCGAGCTCGAAGCCGAGGGCCGCGTACGTCGGGTGCGCGGCGGCGCCACCGCGGCGCCTCGCGCCCGCCCGTTCGATGCGCGTCGGGCAATGCGCGCCACGGCCAAGCGCGCCATCGCCGAGAAGGCACTGGACCTGGTTCCCCGTTCCGGGAACGTCGCCTTCGATGCGTCGACCACCGTGAGCACGCTCGCGTCGGCGATCGGACCGAGGGACGGGCTGACCGCCTACACGAATTCGTTCGAGAGCTTCCAACTGATGCAGCCCTTCGACGGCGTCAGCGCGGTGATCTCCGGCGGCACGGCGGAGCCGACGACCGGCAGCCTCGTCGGCCCGCTATCGCGGCGCAGCATCCGCTCGGTGTATTTCGACGTCTTCTTCTCGTCGGCGGACGCTCTCGACAGCACGGACGGAACCTCCGAGGTCTCGCTCGAAGAGGCTGAGCCCAAGCAGGCCATGGCGACGAATGCGGCGACGACCGTCGTCCTGATCGATTCGAGCAAGCTGGAACGCCGATCTGTCGCTCGCGCCCTCGAGGTGCGCGAGATCTCCGTGCTGATCACGGAGCTGGACCCACGGGACGACCGGCTCGACCCGTTCCGCGAGATCGCCGACATCCGATGATCCCTTCCGTCGAATGTTAGTTTTGTGTTATATTTCACATGATCTAACAGCTCGACCGCGCGGGTCGTGCGTCGTTCCTATCCTGGAGAGCTCATGACCAACCCGACCCCCGCCGCCCTCATCGAGCGATCGAACCGCCTGGGCGCCGACCCGAAGAACACCAACTACGCCGGCGGCAACACGTCGGCCAAGGGCACCGAGACCGACCCGGTCACCGGCCAGCCCGTCGAGCTGCTGTGGGTCAAGGGATCCGGCGGTGACCTCGGCACCCTGAAGGAGTCTGGCCTGGCCGTGCTGCGCCTGGACCGCATGCGCGCGCTCGTCGACGTCTACCCCGGCATCGACCGCGAGGACGAGATGGTCGCCGCATTCGACTACTGCCTGCACGGCAAGGGCGGCGCCGCCCCGTCGATCGACACCGCGATGCACGGACTCGTGGATGCCGCGCACGTCGACCACCTGCATCCCGACTCGGGCATCGCGATCGCCACGGCCGCAGACGGAGAAGAGCTGACGACGAAGATCTTCGGCGACAAGGTCGTGTGGGTGCCGTGGCGCCGCCCCGGCTTCCAGCTCGGCCTCGACATCGCCGAGATCAAGAAGGCCAACCCGCAGGCCATCGGCTGCATCCTCGGCGGCCACGGCATCACCGCGTGGGGCGACACGTCCGAGCAGTCCGAGGCCAACTCGCTGTGGATCATCGACACGGCTGCCGCCTACATCGAGGCGAACGGCAAGGCCGCGCCCTTCGGCGGCGTGCGCTCCGGTTTCGAGGCCCTGCCGGATGCCGAGCGGCGGGAGCGCGCGGCATCCCTCGCCGCCACGATCCGCGGCATCGCCTCGCACGACAAGCCCATGGTCGGCCACTTCACCGACGCAGACGTCGTGCTCGACTTCCTCGCCTCCGAGCGCGCCCCCGAGCTCGCAGCCCTCGGCACGAGCTGCCCCGACCACTTCCTGCGCACCAAGGTCAAGCCGCTGATCCTCGACCTGCCGGCGACGGCACCCCTGGAGGACCAGATCGCCCGACTGCACGAGCTGCACGAGCAGTACCGCGCCGACTACCAGGCGTACTACGACGCGCACGCGACGGCCGAGTCCCCCGCGATCCGCGGCGCGGACCCGCTCATCGTCCTGATCCCCGGCGTCGGCATGTTCTCGTACGGCGCGAACAAGCAGACGGCGCGCGTCGCCGGCGAGTTCTACATCAACGCGATCAACGTCATGCGCGGCGCCGAGGCGCTGTCGACCTACTCCCCCATCTCGGATGCCGAGAAGTTCCGCATCGAGTACTGGGCGCTCGAAGAGGCCAAGCTCCAGCGGATGCCGAAGCCGAAGTCCCACCAGGGCCGCATCGCCTTCGTCACCGGCGCGGCATCCGGCATCGGCAAGGCCATCGCCACCCGTCTTGCGGCTGAAGGCGCCTGCGTCGTCGTCGCCGACCTCGACCTGGAGAAGGCGCAGGCCGCCGCCGCCGAACTCGGCAGCACGGACGTCGCGATCGGCGTCGCCGCGAACGTCGCGGATGCCGAGGCGATCCAGGCAGCGCTGAACGAGGCCGTGCTGGCTTTCGGCGGCGTCGACCTCGTCGTCAACAACGCCGGACTCTCGCTGTCGAAGCCCCTGCTGGAGACCACCGAGAAGGACTGGGACCTGCAGCACGACGTCATGGCGAAGGGCTCGTTCCTGGTGTCGAAGGCCGCGGCCAAGGTCCTGATCGACCAGAAGCTCGGCGGGGACATCATCTACATCTCGTCGAAGAACTCCGTCTTCGCCGGGCCGAACAACATCGCCTACTCCGCGACGAAGGCCGACCAGGCGCACCAGGTGCGGCTGCTGGCCGTCGAGCTCGGCGAGTTCGGCATCCGCGTCAACGGCATCAACCCCGACGGCGTCGTCCGCGGATCCGGCATCTTCGCCTCCGGCTGGGGCGCGAACCGCGCGGCCACCTACGGCGTGAAGGAAGAGGACCTCGGCCAGTACTACGCCAACCGCACGATCCTCAAGCGCGAGGTCGTCCCGGAGAACGTCGCGGACGCCGTCTTCGTGCTCACCGGTCCGGAGCTGAGCCGCACGACCGGCCTGCACATCCCGGTCGATTCCGGCGTCGCGGCCGCGTTCCTGCGATGAGCATGCACGTCTCGCTCGCCCCCTCGTTCAGCGAACGATGCGGGATGCTCCGATGACACGCGCGGTCGCCGCAGTCGATCTCGGCGCGACATCAGGACGCGTCGTGATCGGGCGCATCGACGATGACATGCTCGATCTCGAACTCGTGGCCCGCTTCCCGAACGGGCCGGTCAAGCGCGAGGACGGACTGCACTGGGACTTCGACGCCCTGTACGGGCACATCGTCGACGGCCTCGCCGAGGCCGTGCGGCGCGAGCCTGCGATCGAGAGCATCGGCATCGACTCGTGGGCGGTCGACTACGGTCTGCTGCGCGACGGCGAACTGCTCGCGGAACCGTTCCACTACCGCGACGAGCGCACCGAACGCGGCGTCGCCGAGGTGCATGCGATCGCGCCGTTCGCCGAGCTCTACCAGCGCGGCGGCCTGCAGTTCCTGCCGTTCAACACGCTGTACCAGTACCGGGTGGACGCCGCTGTCGCGGGCGCCGACGCCGCCCTGCTCATCCCCGACCTCGTCGCGTACCTGCTCACCGGCGTCCAGGTCGCCGAGCGCACGAACGCCTCGACGACCGGACTGCTGGCGGTCGGATCCTCGGAGTGGGATCTGGAGCTGGCCGAGCGTCTCGGCATCCCCTCCGGCATCCTGCCCCCGCTCGTCGACCCTGGCACCGTGATCGGAACGCTCCGCCCAGAGCTCGCCGAGCGCATCGGCAAGGACCTCCCGATCATCGCCGTCGGCTCGCATGACACGGCATCCGCTGTCGTGGCCGTGCCGCTGTCGACCGCCGATTCGGCGTACATCTCGTGCGGCACGTGGGGCCTGGTCGGCGTCGAGCTCGCAGAGCCGGTGCTGACGGATACCGCGCGCGAGGCGAACTTCACGCACGAGCTGGGTGTGGACGGCCGGTTCCGGTTCCTCCACAACGTCACCGGCCTCTGGCTGCTCAGCGAGTCGGTGCGCGCCTGGGAGGCCGAAGACGGCACACCGATCGATCTTCCGGACCTGCTGGATGCCGCGGCCGCCGTGACCGGGGATATCCCGCGGTTCGATGCGAACGACCCGTCGCTGAGCGCCCCCGGCGACATGCCGGCGCGCATCGCCGCGGTGCTGACGGCGGCGGGTTCGGCCGTGCCGACCGGTCGCGCGGCGTTCGCCCGGACCATCGTGGAGTCGATCGCGCAGGCCTTCGCGGATGCCGTGCGCACTGCCGGTGAGCTGTCCGGCCGCGAGATCGATGCGATCCACCTCGTCGGCGGCGGATCGCTGAACAGGCTGCTGTGCCAGGCGACGGCCGACCGTTCGGGCGTTCCGGTGCTCGCAGGTCCTGTGGAGGCGACGGCGCTGGGCAACGTCCTCGTGCAGGCGCGTGCGCTCGGTGCCGCACCATCGACGCTCGAGGAGCTGCGCGCGCTGGTGGCTCGCACGCACGAGCCCGTGAGGTACGCCCCGCGCTGACCGCCGACACGCATCTCGCTCGTTGCGCCCCGCCCCCTCGCTCGTTGAGCGAGCGATGCGAGTCGAAACGCGGTCGAGGCCGATCAGCTTCTCCCGCGTTTCGACTCGGTCGGCTACGCGCCGTCCTCGCTCAACGCGCGTCGCGAGGGGCGATCACGACCTCCACCGGCTCGAAGCCCTCGGCCGACGCCGTGACGCGCACCTCCGCATCCGGATCGGGACGCACGATCGCCAGTGCGCGGCCGTCGTACGTGGTCACGGACGGATCCGCGAACGATTCCTCGGTGCGCGCACGGCCGGATCCCAGCCCCGCGAGCGCACCGCCGGAGACGGACACCGTCACGAGCGCATCCTGGTCGCAGACGACGGCGCCCGCAGAATCCTCGAGCGTGATCGCGATGTAGGCGAGCGCGGGGTCGACGTCCTCCTCCAGCCGCGCGACGAGCACCGGCGCACCGGCCGTCCGCAGCGACGCCCGCCCGGTCTCGGTGCCACGGCGATACGCCACCGCGACCAGCTCCCCGGGTTCGTACGACGTCTCGAACCGCGCGATCAACGGCCGCGGCTTCCCGACCGCGCTCCGGCCCACCGGCGTGCCGTCGCGAAGAAGCTCGACCTCATCGGCATCCGCGTAGACATCGACTGTGACGGGCGACCCCGAGGGAACTCCCCAGCTCCAGCTCGAGACCACGTCATCCCATGACCACGGCGTCTTCGCCGTCGGCCGCCCGTGGTGCTGGGGACGGTGGACCGCGATCACCGGCTCGGCCCGCAGCCCGAACGCGATCTCGCGGTAGTACGACGCCGGCAGCCGGTGCCCGGTGATGTCGATATCACCGCACTGCGCGAGCAGATACGGGTACGGACCGGCCGTCCCCGTCGGCTCGTACCCGTCGACGTCCGTATAGTCGACGCGGCCGATTCCGGCTTCGCCGATGTAGTCCCACCCCGTCCAGGTGAAGTCGCCGATCACATGCGGCAGCCGTGCGACGGCATCCCAGAGCGCGGCGATCCGATCAGGGAAGGTCTCAGACCCGACGATCACGCGGTTCGGGAACAGCTCGGCGTCGAGTTCGTAACGCGAGTCGGCGTAATTGAACCCGACGACATCGAGCACGGCCGCCGACTCCTCCGTGGAGTCCGTGACGAGAGTCGAAGCGTTCATGCGCGCCATCTGCTCGCCCATGTCGGCCATCATCGTGTTCGGATCGGATGCGTCGGCCGATGCCATCGCCTCCTGCACGCGCTCCAGGTTCGCGATGATCCCGTTGATGCCGTTGGTCACGAACCGGTCCGGGTCGAGCCGGCGGAACTCCTCGGCCAGCCGTCTGCTCCATGTCGCCCCGTGCGGCGTCGCGAGCTCGAGGATCTCATTGCCGATCGAGTACATGATGACGCTCGGGTGGGCGATGTCCTTCGCGACCAGTGCCGCGACGTCCCCCGGCCAGCGCTCGTCGAACCCGAGCGACGAGTCGAACGCCGTCTTCGACTTCGTCCACACGTCGGTCAGCTCGTCCATCACGAGCATCCCGTGCCGATCGCAGGCGTCGAGCAGCGCGCGACTGGCCGGGTTGTGCGCGCTGCGGATCGCGTTGAACCCGGCGACCTTGAGGATGCGCACGCGGCGGTCCTCGGCTGCGGCTATCGAGACGGCTCCGAGCGGGCCGTTGTCGTGATGGATGCAGGCGCCGCGGAGGTCGACCGTCTCGCCGTTGATCCGCAGGCCGTGCGCCGTGTCGAGCTGCAGTCGACGGATGCCGAGCACGGTCTCATCGCGATCCACCAGTTCGCCGTCGATCGCCGAGAGCACCGTTCGCACCCGATACAGATGCGGGGCGTCCGGACTCCACAGCCGCGGGGCCGCGACAGGCAGGCGAACGCGGGCGACGGCATCCGCACCCGGCAGGATCGTCACCGGCGCGGTCCCGGATGCGACCTCGCCATCGCGTTCATCGACGACCGTCCAGCTCAGGCGCCGGGTCGCCGTGTGCCTGGTGCCGTTCTCGACGCGTGTCGAGATCTCCACCATCGCGCGTTCCGCATCGATGTCGGATGCCGCAGCCCTCGTGCCGTCGAGCGCGATGTGCACCGGATCGCCGACGACGAGGTGGACGGGCCGGTAGATGCCGCCGCCGGTGTACCAGCGGCTGTCCCGGTGCACGCGCGCCTCGACGGCGATCGTGTTCGTCTCGCCGTGCTTCAGGAACGGATCGGCATCCACGACGAACGCCGCATAGCCGTTCGCCTCGTGCGCTGCGAAGTCGCCGTTGATGTAGACCGTGGCGTCGCGGTAGACGCCCTCGAACTCGATCCGGACGGTCCGGTCGCGCCACTGGGCCGGAACATCGAACGTCCTGCGGTACTCGAAGACCCCACCGGGGATGTATCCGGCGTGCACGCCCTGCCCGCTGTCCGCGGAACGGGGCAGGTCGCGGAGCGCATCGTGCGGGATCGACACGGGCACGGCTGCTGTCGCGGCATCCCGCGCTTCGAACGCGCCGAGCTTGGGGCCGACGGTCCAGCCGTCGACGAACGGAAGGCGGATCACGCGGAGCCCTCCTCTTCGGACGCGACGGGCCCCTGCGCATCCCAGTCGATGTCGACGAAGGCGGAGAACAGATCCCGCAGTTCCTGTGCCATGTCGACCACGCTGCGATCGAGCAGCCATTGGACCTGCAGTCCGTCCATCATCGCGATCATCGTGACCGCACCGCGCCGCGGCGTCATGCCGGCGCGGAGACGGCCCTCGGATTCGAGAGCCGTGAACGCCCGTTCGATGTTGGCCCTGGTGTACTCGTAACGGCGCACGAAGTAACCGTGGGCCGGATGATCCGGCGAGGTCCCCTCGGCCGACAGCGTGCAGTACAGTTCGACGACGCCGGGGATGGAGGCGTTGTGGGCGGCGAGTTGCACGAGGCCTCTGAGCACGGCCGCGCCGTCGTCCGATTCGATCGGGACGAGCAGGCGCGAGTTGTCGTCACGGTGTTCGAGGACCGCTTCGAGCAGAGCGACCTTGTTGCGGAAATGATGCAGCACACCCGCCTCGCTCATGCCGACGCGGGAAGCGATCTCCCGGAGCGAACCCGAGCGATACCCCGCCTCGGCGAACACCTCGAGCGCGGCATCCAGAATCGCCTCGCGCGTCTCCCGCGATTTGGCGTACTCGCCGCGCGGCGCGCGCCGGGGCGTCATGGTCTGTCTGGTGTTCGTCATCGTTGTCACCGTATCTCAGCCGGATTCGCCCTCGTCGGCGCCGGTCAGCGGACCTCTCGAGTCTGTTCTATAACGAATTCCGAGCAATCGCTAGTTTTTTGGGGCAAAAACCTAGTGTCCATTCGTTTTTCCTGCTAGCTTCACTCGGCAAGAGGTGATCCACAGGGGTATCACCGCATCGAAGGGACCAAGGATGTTCCGTTGGAAGGCCACAGCAGCCACCATCGCCATCGCCGCTCTCGCTCTCACCGGCTGCACCGCCGCGACTGAGGACACCGGCGACGGCACTACGGGTGGAGGCACACTCACCCTCGGCGCGATCCTCGCGCCCACCACCCTCGACCCCGCCGGCGCGGAGTGGGGCAACCGCGCGCCGTACTACCAGGCAGTGTTCGACACGCTGCTGCTCGCCACTCCCGAAGGCACGATCGAGCCGTGGCTCGCGACCGATTGGTCGTACAACGACGAGAACACCGAGCTCACTCTCACCCTGCGCGATGACGTCACCTTCTCCGACGGCTCCGCACTGACCGGCCAGGTCGTGGTCGACAACCTGCAGCGGTTCAAGGAGGGCACCTCTCCCGACGCCAACTACTTCGCCGGCGTCTCGAGCTTCGCAGCCCCGGACGACACCACGGTCGTCATCACGCTCGCGGCTCCCGACCCCGCTTTCCTGAACTATCTGACCCGTGATCCGGGACTCGTCGCGAGCGGGGAATCGCTCGCCAACGACGATCTCGCCACCAACCCGATCGGCTCGGGGCCATACGTCCTCGGCACCGCGGCGACCGTCACCGGTACGAGCTACACGTACACGAAGAACGCCGACTACTGGAACCCCGACGTCCAGCACTACGACACCCTCGTCATCAACGTGCTGGCGGATGCCACGGCATCCCTCAACGCGATCAAGGCCGGAGAGGCCAACGGCGTCAAGCTCGCCAGCAACGACAACCTCGCCGAGGTCGAGGGCGCCGGCTGGACGATCAACGCGAACGAGCTCGACTTCCAGGGTCTGCTGCTGCTGGATCGTGCCGGCACCATGAACCCCGCGCTCGCCGACGTGAAGGTGCGCCAGGCGCTGAACTACGCGTTCGACCGCGAGGGGCTGCTGCAGGCGCTGCAGCTCGGCAACGGCACCGTGACGACGCAGGTGTTCCCCGAGGGGTCCGAGGCGTACGACGAATCTCTGGACGACTACTACACCTACGACCCCGAGAAGGCCAAGGAGCTGCTCGCCGAAGCGGGCTACGCCGACGGCTTCACCCTCGAGATGCCGAGCTCGACCCTGCTGGGCGCTGCGACCTACACGCTCATCGAGCAGCAGCTGGCGGATGTCGGGATCACCGCCTCCTACACGGACCCGGGCAACAACTTCATCGCCGATCTGCTCGCGCCGAAGTTCCCCGCCTCGTTCATGGCGCTCGAGCAGAACCCGGACTGGCAGCTCATCCAGTTCATGATCGCTCCGACCGCGATCTTCAACCCGTTCGACTACTCCGACCCGCAGGTGGACGAGTACATCCAGCAGATCCAGTTCGGCGACGAGGAGACGCAGGCCTCGGTGGCCAAGGAGCTCAACACGTACCTGGTGGAGCAGGCATGGTTCGCTCCGTTCTACCGCGTGCAGGGCAGCTTCGCGACCGACGCGAACACCACGGTCGAGATGCTCCCGACGAACGCGTTCCCCGCGATCTACGACTTCACTCCGAAGCCGTAGCACCGACCCCGGCCCGCTCGCCCCGCGAGGGCGGGCGGGCCGGATCCAGCCTTCTCCACCGACACAGGAGCGCAGCATGCTCATGTTCATCATCCGGCGGATCCTCGCCGGCATCGCCCTGCTCTTCGTCATCTCCCTGGTGACGTTCGGGCTCCTCTTCCTCGACAGCGCCAACATCGCACGCCGCATCCTCGGCCAGAACGCGACCGAGGAGCTGGTCGCCCAGAAGTCCGCCGAGCTGGGCCTGGACCGGCCGCTCGTCGTGCAGTACTGGGACTGGCTCACCTCCGCCCTCACCGGCGACCTCGGCCGCTCGTGGTTCAACGGGCAGCTCGTCTCCGTCAGTCTCTCCGGCAGGCTCAGCGTCAGCCTCTCCCTCGTGATCGGCGCGACCGTCATCTCTGCGATCATCGCCGTCGTGCTCGGTGTGCTGGCCGCCCGCCGCGGTGGCTGGGTCGATGCCCTGGTGCAGCTGATCTCCGTGCTGGGCTTCGCGATCCCCGGCTTCCTCATCGCCCTGTACCTCGTCCTGTTCTTCGCGATCAACCTCGGCTGGTTCAAGGCCACCGGCTACATCCCGATCGCCACGTCCTTCACCGGATGGATGTCCTCCGTCACGCTGCCGATCATCGCGCTCTCGGTCGGCGCCATCGCCGCCGTCGCGCAGCAGGTGCGCGGATCCGTCACCGACGCGATGTCGCGCGACTACGTGCGCACGCTCCGCTCCCGCGGCCTTTCCAGCGGCAGCGTCGTGTACAAGCACGTCCTCCGCAATGCCGGCGGCCCCGCGCTCGCGGTGCTGGCCGTGCAGTTCATCGGGCTGCTCGGTGGCGCCGTCATCGTCGAGCAGGTGTTCGCGCTTCCCGGCATGGGGCAGCTCACGGTCGCCGCCACGACGCAGGGCGACATCCCGGTCGTCATGGGCGTCGTGATCGCGTTCGCCGTGATCGTGATCATCGTGAACCTCGTCATCGACCTCGCGCAGGCCGCTCTCAACCCGAAGGTGCGACTCTCATGACCGCTATCGACGTTCCCTCGGTCGTCCCGACGCCGGCCGTCAAGACCTCGCTGTTCCGCCGCCTCGTCCGGCGACCCGTGGCACTGTCCGCCCTGATCTTCCTCGTGTTCGTCGTGATCATCGCGGTCATCGGGCGCTGGATCGCCCCCTACGACCCGAACCTCGCCTCTCTCCAGCTCGTGCTGGCGCCGCCGAGCGCCGAGCATCCACTGGGCGCGGACAGCGCCGGCCGCGATGTGCTCTCCCGCCTGCTCGCAGCGACCCAGATCACGCTGGCGGCGGCTCTCGTCGCCGTCGTCACCGCGCTCGTCATCGGCGTCGTCTCCGGTCTCATCGCCGGGTACTACCGCGGCTGGTTCGACTCGGTCGCCTCGTGGGTGACGTCGCTGGTGATGGCGCTGCCCGGCATGGTCGTGCTTCTCGCGGCCCGCGCCGTGCTCGGCCCGAGCGTCTGGCTGGCGATGTTCATCTTCGGCATCCTGCTCGCCCCGGCCTACTACCGCCTCGTCTACGCGGCCGTCACGGGCGTGCGCGGCGAGCTCTACGTCGACGCGGCACGGGTGTCGGGCCTGTCGGACATGCGCATCATCGGGCGACACATCCTGTCCGTGGTCCGCGCGCCCATCATCATCCAGTCCGCCATCGTCGCCGGCATCGCGGTCGCGATCCAGTCCGGCCTCGAGTTCCTCGGTCTCGGCGACATGAGCGTGCCGACCTGGGGCGGGATGCTCAATGACGGCTTCGCGAACATCTACAAGCAGCCGCTGCTGATGCTCTGGCCGTCGCTGGCTATCGCGCTCACGTCGATCGCACTGACCCTGCTCGCCAACGGCATGCGCGATGTGCTGGAGCGCACCGCCGTGATCCGCCGCCGTCGGCGTCGCGCGGTCACGACCGCCACAGGATCGATCGCCGCCGTCACCACCTCGATGAGCACGTCGGGGCGCGATCTCGACGATCTGGAGGACTCGGCTCCGCTGCCGATCATCGGCGACACGATCACCCACTCCGACGACGACCGCACCGCCGCATTGCCCGCGACTCCGATCCTCACGGTCTCCGATCTGAGGGTGGCGTACGAGCAGACCGAGGGCGAGGACATCGAGGTGGTCCACGGCGTCTCGCTGCAGATCCGCAAGGGCGAGGTGCACGGGCTGATCGGCGAATCCGGATCGGGCAAGACGCAGACGGCATTCGCCGTGCTCGGCCTGCTCCCGCGCGGCGGACGCGTCACGGCGGGATCGATCGACTTCGAGGGCACGGAGCTGGCGGATGCCGCGGAGCGGGCGTACTCCGGCATCCGGGGCAAGCGCATCGGCTACATCCCCCAGGAGCCGATGAGCAACCTCGATCCATCGTTCACGATCGGATCGCAGCTCGTCGAGCCGCTGCGCAAGAACCTGGGGATGTCGAAGAAGGACGCCACCGAGAAGGCGCTCGCCCTGCTCGATCGCGTCGGAATCCCGAACCCGAAGCGCACGTTCGACGCGTATCCGTTCGAGGTCTCCGGCGGCATGGCGCAGCGCGTCCTGATCGCGGGAGCCGTATCGACGGATCCCGATCTGATCATCGCCGACGAGCCCACCACCGCCCTCGACGTCACGGTGCAGGCCGAAGTGCTCGACCTGCTGCGCGACCTGCAGCGCGAACGGCAGATGGCGATGCTGCTGGTCACGCACAACTTCGGCGTCGTCGCCGACCTGTGCGACCGCGTCACGGTCATGCAGCAGGGCCTGTTCGTCGAGCAGGGGCCTGTCCGCACGATCCTCGGCGCCCCCGCCCATCCGTACACCCAGTCGCTGCTGGACGCGATCCTCGACGAGGGTCCGGCCAGAGGCGCACTGAAGACCGCCACCGAAGGAGCTCAGTCGTGAACGCTCTCCTCGAGGTCGAGGACCTCCACGTCACCTACCCGGGCAAGGGCTTCCGCGCCGAACCGTTCCACGCGCTGAAGGGCGTCTCGCTCGACATCCGGGCCGGCGAGACCGTGGGCCTGGTCGGCGAATCCGGGTCGGGGAAGACCACGCTCGGCCGCGCCGTGCTGGGGCTCGCTCCCGTCACGGGCGGCTCGGTCCGGTACGACGGGCAGGAGATCGCGCATCTGAAGCGCCGCGAGCGCCGAACCCTGTCCAGCGAGATCCAGGTCGTCTTCCAGGATCCGTACTCGTCGTTGAACCCGTCGATGACGATCGCGCAGATCCTCGCCGAGCCGCTCACCGCGCGCGGCGTCTCGTCCAAAGCGGCCAACACGCGCGTCTCGGACCTGCTCGACCGCGTCGGTCTGCCGGCGGATGCTGCCCGCCGACTGCCCCGCGAGTTCTCGGGCGGGCAGCGCCAGCGCGTGGCGATCGCCCGCGCGCTGGCGCTGGATCCGAAGCTCATCGTCTGCGACGAACCGGTCTCGGCGCTGGACCTGTCGACCCAGGCGCGCGTGCTCGATCTGTTCATCGAGATCCAGGAGCGCACCGGGGTCGCATACCTCTTCATCTCGCACGACCTCGCCGTCGTCCGTCACATCAGCCATCGCGTTGCGGTGATGTACCGGGGCGAGCTGGTCGAGACCGGCGACGGCGACCAGGTCACGGCGCACCCGACGCACCCGTACACCCAGCGGCTGTTCCTGGCCGCGCCCGTCCCGAACCCCGACGCGCAGGAGCAGCGACGCGTCGAACGCCGCGCACTCCTCGACGCGCAGCTCACCACCGAAGGAGCCGCATGACCGCCGCGAACCCCGAGACGACGGCACATCTGGTGCCCCTGCTCGAAAACCTCACCCTCGAGCAGAAGGCGGCCCTCGTGCAGGGCGCCGACTTCTGGACGACGGTCGCAGTGCCCGAGATCGGCCTGCGCGCGATGACGCTGTCCGACGGGCCGGCCGGTGTCCGCGGACCGCGGTGGGATGAGCGAGAGCCGTCGCTCAACCTTCCGTCCGGGTCAGCCCTCGCCGCGTCCTGGGACGTCGGCCTCGCGTACCGCTTCGCGGCCGCCGCGGCATCCGAAGCGCGCCGCAAGGGGGTGGATGTCGTGCTCGGCCCGACCATCAACCTGCATCGCTCCCCCCTCGGCGGACGTCACTTCGAATGCTTCAGCGAGGATCCGGAGCTGACGGCCGAGCTGGCGAGTGCCTACGTCCACGGCCTGCAGGACAACGGCGTCGCCGCGACACCCAAGCACTACGTCGCGAACGACTCCGAGACCGACCGGTTCACGGTGGACATCGACGTCGACGATCGCGCCCTGCGGGAGCTCTACCTCGCACCGTTCGAGCGCGCGGTCGAAGCCGGCGCCTGGTCGATCATGAGCGCCTACAACGCCGTCGACGGTGTCACCATGTCCGAGAACGACCTCCTCGAGACCCCGTTGAACAGCGAGTGGGGCTTCGACGGCACCGTGATCAGCGACTGGACCGCCGTCCGGTCCCTGGATGCCGTGCCCGCAGCCCAGGATCTCGCGATGCCGGGGCCCGCACCCGCATGGGCAGACCTCGTCGACGCCGTGCGCGACGGGCGCGTGCAGGAGACCGACCTCGATCGCAAGGTGCTGCGCATCCTGCTGCTCGCCGAACGGGTGGGCGCGCTGGACGGCTCCCCCGCCATCGAACCGGCTGCCGTCGACGGACCGGCATTCGCTCGCGAGGCGGCTGTCGAAGGCTCCGTGCTGCTGCAGAACACCGGCATCCTCCCCCTGGATGCCGCATCGCTCGGATCCGTCGCCGTCATCGGACAGAACGCGCGCGATGCGCGCACGCAGGGCGGGGGTTCGGCCACGGTCATCCCCGAGAAGGTGGTCTCCCCGCTCGACGCGATCCGCGCGGCCCTTGCGGGTGCGGACGTGCGCTACGAACTCGGCGCGGTCGTGCAGGAGGGGGTGGCCGAGATCCCGCTCGAACGGATCGTGAACCCCGAGACCGGCGCACCCGGCCTGCGGGTGCGGTTCCTCGACGCCGACGGGCAGGAGCTGTTCGCCGAGGATCGCCGTGCCACCGGGCTGGTCTGGTTCGGCGGCGATGCGCCGATCCTCTCGAGCCGCACCATCGTGCTCGAGACGCGCTACACGCCGACCGACACCGGCGAGATCCAGCTCGGCTTCGCCGGTGCGAATCCCGGGAAGCTCTTCGTCGACGGCGTGCTCGTGCTCGACGACGTCCCCGTGATCGAAGGCACCGACCTGGGCGCCGCGTTCCTGAACCCGCCGTCGCTCACCGTCGGCGTCCACGTCGAAGCGGACCGGGCGATCACTCTGCGCGCCGAGTTCACCCGGGAGGGCGCCGGCGCTCTGAGCGGCGCATTCAGCGCCACGCTCGGGATCGCTCCGGAGCGCACCGACGCGGACCTGCTCATCGCGAGGGCCGTCGAAGCGGCCGAGGCGGCCCAGGTCGCGATCGTCGTCGTCGGCACCAATTCGAAGGTCGAGTCCGAGGGATACGACCGCGTGGACCTGGATCTGCCCGGCCGTCAGGACGATCTCGTGCGTGCCGTCGCCGCGACGGGCACGCCGACCGTCGTCATCGTGAACGCGGGTTCGCCCGTGGTGCTGCCCTGGGCGGGTGAGGTCGCGGCGATCGTGCAGGGCTACTTCGGCGGCCAGGAGTTCGGTCACGCGATCGCGGATGTGCTCACCGGCACCGCGGAACCGGGTGGACGTCTGCCCACCACCTGGCCGGCCGCTCTCACCGACGTCCCCGTCACCGAGGTCGCCCCGACCGACGGGCGTCTCGTCTACCGAGAGGGCCTGCACATCGGCTACCGGGCGTGGCTGAAGGATGCCGCCGTGCCGGCGTTCCCGTTCGGTCACGGCCTGGGGTACACGTCCTGGTCGTGGGGTGCCGCGCAGCGTCATGAGGATGCGGTCGAGGTGACGCTGGCCAACTCCGGCGAACGCGCCGGCAAACATGTCGTCCAGGTCTACGCCGAACGCGCCGACTCGGCCGTCGAACGCCCCGTGCGCTGGCTCGTCGGCTTCGCGGTCGTCCGCGCCGAGGCCGGGAAGACCGTCACCGCCACGGTGCCGGTCCCCGCCCGCCGCCTGGCGCACTGGGCGGGCGAATGGGTCGTCGAACCCGGGATCTACACGCTCCGCATCGGCGCCTCCGTCGCCGAACTGCCCCTCTCGATCGACTGGGAGATCGCGTGACCCTCGCCGGCCTCGACGGCCCTCTCCGCGGCAGCGCCGATCCTCGCCTCAGTGAGATCATCCAGACGCTCGACGGCTATCTGACCGCCGACCCCGATCTGTCCTTCCAGGTCTCGGCGTTCCACGACGGGACACCGGTTCTGGACGCCTGGGGCGGCCCGCACCTCGGCGAAGAGACGCTGATCGTGCCGTACTCCGTCACGAAGAACACGATCGGCGTGTCGATCGGACTCCTCGTCGAGCGCGGTGAGATCGACCTGGACGAGCGCGTCGCCGAGTACTGGCCGGAGTTCGCCGCGGCCGGCAAGCACGACGTCACGGTGCGTCAGCTGCTCTCCCACCAGGCGGGCCTGCCGCAGGCGACGCCGGCGCTGTCCTGGGCGGAACTGCTCGATCACCACGCCGCCGCGGAACGCCTCGCGGCGAGCCGACCGTTCTGGCATCCCGGCAGCGCGTTCGGGTACCACGCGGTCACGATCGGGAATCTCGCCTCCGAACTCGTGTTCCGCATCACCGGCCGCACGCTGCACGAGTACTACGAGCAGGAGATCCGGCAACCGCACGGAATCGACTTCCATCTCGGTCTTCCCGACCGGTTCCGCGAGCGCAGAGCCGATGTGCTTCCGATGATCCGTCCCGCTTCGGATGCGACGGAGTCGGCGTACTCCGCTCTGGGCCCCGTCGTCTTCGCCACGCCGGGACCATCCGTCGATCTCGCGAACGACGAGCAGAGCTGGAGCTTCGGTCATCCAGCCGGTTCCGGAACGGGCTCGGCGCGTGGGATCGCGCGGCTGCTCGCCGCTGCGGTCACCGGCGTCGACGGCGAGCAGGCGTTCCTGAGCGCGGACACGGTCGGGCAGATCGGTCAGCAGCAGATCCGCGGCTACGACGAGGTGCTCCACCAGCACGATCGCGCCCACGCCATCGTCTTCCAGAAACCGTCGCAGCAGCTCGCCTTCGGCGGACCGCGCTCGTTCGGTCATGACGGAGCCATGGGCGCCCTGGCGTGCGTCGATCCCGACACCGGGCTGGCCTTCGCGTGGACGATCGCCCGCGGGCCATGGCCGGGCGGCGCCGATCCCCGCGCCGTCGCGCTCGCCCGCACGCTCGGCCGCACCCTCTCCGCGTGAATCGCCACCGACACCCAAGGACCGACCGCATGACCACGCTCTACAACCCGCTGCTCAACGGCTTCCATCCCGACCCCTCCGTCGTGCGAGTGGACTCCGCGGACGGACCGGAGTGGTTTCTCGCCACCTCGACGTTCGAGTATCTGCCGGGCATCCCGATCCATCGGTCCCGCGACTTCGAGAACTGGGAGCTGATCGGCCACGTCGCGACCCGCCCCGGCCAGCTCGCGGTCGAGGACGTCCCGACGGCGGGCGGCGCCTGGGCGCCGACGATCCGCCACCGCGACGGCGTGTTCCATCTCGTCATCACGGATGCGATGGGCCGAGGGATGCTGCACTTCACCGCGACGGATGCGGCGGGTCCCTGGAGCGACGGCGACCTGATCCTGAAGCAGGACGGCTCGGCATCGCTCGACGGCATCGACCCGGACATCGCCTGGGATGCCGACGGGACGGTCTACGTCACCTATTCCGGCCTGATTCTCAGCGGTGACGGCATCGGTCAGCACCTGGGCATCCAGCAGGTGACGGTGGACCTCGAAAGCCACCGCGCTCTCGAGGAACCGCGGTCAATGTGGTCCGGCACCGGCGGCGGATTCCCCGAGGCACCGCACCTGTACGAGGTCGATGACCGCTGGTATCTGATGATCGCCGAGGGCGGCACCGAGCGCGGGCACGGTGTCTCGATCGCCCGCGGAACGTCTCCGGTGGGCCCGTTCGAGACGGCGCCGCACAACCCGCTCGTGTCGGCCAGGTCGACCACCCGGCCCGTGCAGAACACGGGCCACGGCGACCTCGTGATCGGCCCGGACGGCGACTGGCTGTGCGTGCTGCTGGGGGTGCGCCCGCGCAGCATGACACGCGCCTTCTCGGCACTCGGCCGGGAGACCTTCGTGACCCCGGTGCGCTGGGAGGATGACGGCTGGCCCGCGATCGATCCCGTACTCCTGAACCCGCGTGCGGGCACGCGCGTCGAGATCGCCTTCGCGGACTCCCACGAGCTCGATCACGAGTGGATCGCCGTCCGAGCGCTGCCCGGCTCACTCGCCGAGCTCTGTGATGGTGCCCTCGTGCTGCACGGCGACGGCTGCACGCTGGACGATCCACGCCCGATCTTCGTCGGCCGCCGACAGGAGCACCTGACGAACGCCGTCACGGTGAGCATCGACGTCGGCGCCGGAGTCGGGGGGCTCGCCGTGCGCTACGACGAGCGCTTCCACGTCGAGGTCGAAGCCGGCGAGGGCGTGCTCACGGCCCGCGCCGTGGTCGCCGACCTCGTGCAGGAATGGACTGTGCCGCTGACGTCCACGACGCTCGACCTGCACCTCGACTCTCGAAGGCCCGACGGCGACGGCGGCTTCCCCCGTACGAGCGACGTCCTCCACCTCGGCGCCACTGTCGACGGCGAGCGCATCGATCTCGCCGCGGTCGACGGCCGCTTCCTCGCCTCGGAGACCTGCGAATCGTTCACGGGCCGAGTCATCGGCGTCTACGCTCGTTCCGGCGACGTCGCCGTCCGCAGCTGGGTCGCCGAAGGAGACGACGAATGACGGATGCCGCAGCCACCGAGCCCCGCATCGCCACGGTGCGGGCGGAGCTCCGTGACGACACGCTCTTCGTCGCGACGCCGACGCCGCGCCTGAGCTGGACCGTGGAGGGAGCAGACGGCTGGCTGCAGGCATCGGCCGACCTCACCGACGGGTCGACGGACGTCACCATCGACGGCCGCGACAGCGTCCTCGTCGCGTGGCCCTTCACCGCCTTGAACCCCGGTGAGACACGGGACATCCGCGTGCGGGCGCGCGCGGACTCCGGCGCCGTCACCGAATGGAGCGCTCCGCTGCGGGTCGAGGCGGGCTTCCTCGGCGCGAACGAGTGGGTCGCGCAGCCGATCGGCCTCGCCGCACCCGAACGCGAGGCGCAGCCGTTCGTCGCCCGCACGTCGTTCCGCCTCGACCGCCCGATCGTACGCGCGCTGCTGTTCTGGAGCGCGCTCGGCGTCGCCGAGCCCGAGTTCAACGGCATCCCGGCATCCGAGGACGTGCTCTCCCCCGGATGGACCGCCTACCGCGACCGGCTCGTGCACGAGACGGTCGACGTCACCACGCACCTGCGCACCGGCGACAACGAGCTGTCGGCGACCATCGCGGGAGCCTGGTACACCGAGAAGTACGGCTTCTTCACCTTCACGAACCGGTTGTACGGCACCCAGCCGTCCTTCCTCGCGCAGCTGCGCGTGACCTACGCCGACGGTACGAGCGAGACCATCGCCGCGACGGGGCCCGACTGGCAGGCCGCAGGGGACGGACCGGTCGTCGACAGCGGCATCTACGCCGGTGAGCACCAGGACCTGCGACGCACGGCATCCGTCTGGGCGCCCGCACGGGTAGGAGCCGCGTCGCTCCCGGGCTATGAGAGCATCCCCGTGCCCGAGGCGCGCATCGCTCCTCCGGTGCGCCGGATCGAGAGCATTCCGGTCGCCGACGTGATCGAGACGCCGTCCGGCGGGCGGATCCTCGACTTCGGTCAGAACCTCGTCGGGCGGCTGCGGATCCGCACGCGCGGCGCCGAGGGAGCCCGCCTGATCGTCCGCCACGCGGAGGTCCTCGAAGACGGCGAGCTGGGTCTTCGACCACTGCGCAATGCGGCGGCCACCGCGACGTTCGATCTCTCCGGCGCCGACGACCTGCTCGAGTCGCGCTTCTCGTTCTACGGCTTCCGATACGCAGAGCTGACCGGCGTCGATGTGGATCCCTCCGACGTCGAAGCGGTCGTCCTGCACACCGACCTGACGCGAACCGGCGAGTTCGCCTCGTCCGATCCGCTCATCGACCGCCTGCACGAGAACGTCGTGTGGGGCATGCGCGGCAACTTCCTGTCGATTCCGACCGACTGCCCGCAGCGCGACGAACGTCTCGGGTGGACGGGCGACATCCAGGTGTTCGCTCCGACGGCGAGCTTCCTCTACGACTGCGACGGCTTCCTGACCTCCTGGCTGCGCGACCTGGCCCACGAGCAGCGACGCGCGGATGGCGCGGTGCCGCTGGTCATCCCTTCGGCGCTTCCCGCGTTCGGCGGCGGCGGACCGACCGCCGCCTGGGGCGATGCCGCGACCGTGGTGCCTACCGTCCTGTTCGAGCGCTTCGGCGACCACGGCGTCCTCGCCGACCAGTACGCGAGCATGCGCGCCTGGGGCGATGCCGTCCTCGCGGTCGCGGGTGACGGCGGACTGTGGGCCGGGCAGATGCAGCTGGGCGACTGGCTCGATCCGTCCGCTCCACCGGAGAACCCCGGGGCCGCCAAGGTCGACGGCGACATCGTCGCCACGGCCTATCTCGCGCGCTCTCTGCGGCAGGTCGCAGACGCTGCAGAGCTGCTCGGTCACGAAGAGGATGCCGCGGTCTACGGCGCGCGCGCCGAACGCAGCCGAGCGGCGTTCGTGTCCGAATACGTGACGCCGTCCGGCCGCATGATGAGCGACGCTCCGACCGCCTATGCGCTCGCGCTGGAATTCGATCTCGTCACCGACGAGGCTCTGCGTCAGGCACTCTCCGACCGGCTGGCCGATCTCGTCCGCGAGGGCGGCTATCGCATCGGCACCGGGTTCGTGGGAACGCCGCTCGTCACCGACGCCCTCACCGGCGGCGGCCACCTTGCCGAAGCCGAACGACTGCTCACCCAGACCGAATGCCCGTCCTGGCTGTATCCCGTCACGATGGGAGCGACGACCGTCTGGGAGCGGTGGGACAGCCTGCTGCCGGACGGCTCGGTGAACCCGGGCGAGATGACCTCGTTCAACCACTACGCGCTGGGGGCGGTCGCCGACTGGATGCATCGCGTCGTCGCCGGCCTCGGCCCGGCATCCGCGGGCTATCGCACGCTGCGGATCGCCCCGCGGCCGCTCACGACGCTGGATCGCGCATCAGCGCGTCACATCACGCCGTACGGCGAGGCATCGGTCGCGTGGCGGCGCGAGGGCGGTGAGATCGTCGTCTCGGCGCTCGTTCCCGCGAACACCACGGCGACGGTCTCGTTGCCGGGGACCGACGAGTTCGTGGTGGGCTCCGGGCGATTCGAGTGGCGGGTCGCCGCGGCATCCGCTCCCGAGCGCTCCCCCTTGCCGGGGCTCGACGCCTCGCTCGCCGACGTCATCGACGACCCGCGTGCCTACCGCGCCCTGCTCGACGCCGTCGCGGCCTTCGACCCCGAGCATGCCGAGGCCGTGCGTCGCGACACGCTGTGGGGACGAGGGCGCACGGTCAACGGCGCCCTCATGTTCACACCGCCGCAAGTGATCGCCGACGTGGATGCCGCCATCCGCGCCGCGACGTCCGCCTGACCCTTCAATCCACGTTACGGAGACACCATGTTCGACCGCCGTTCCACCTTCGGCGAGGCCCTCGACCACCCCGATGCGCGCGCCATCCTCGAGAAGCTGATGCCCGGCATCGCCGCCTCTCCGATGGCGACGCAGTACCGGGACGGCCGTCTCGGTTCGCTCATCGCCTTCGTCCCCGGTCTGGAGGACGCCGACGAGCAGGCGAAGCTGTGGGCCGCCCTCGCCGAGGTCGGCGACGGCGTGCAGCGGGCACCGTATGCGTCCGCCATCGCGCCGGATCCCGCCTATGAGGGCGACGCGGTCGCCCCGGCATCCGCGTCGGTGCACCTGCCGTTGCCGACCCCGCGCTGGGACGTGCTCGAAGTGCGCCTGGACGGACCCTCGCACGGCAACCCGTTCGTCGACGTGGACCTGGACGCGGTGTTCACGCGTCCAGACGGCTCGGAGGTGCGCGTCGGCGGGTTCTACGACGGCGACGGCGTGTACCTGGTCCGGGCCCTGGCCGATGCCGAGGGCCCGTGGTCCTTCGTCACGCGATCGACCGCCCGCTCACTGGACGGCATCACGGGCGCCGCTGTCGTGATCGCACCCCGCGACGGCGTGCACGGACCGGTTCGTGTGGACGGATTCCACTTCCGGCACGCCGACGGCACCAGGCACCGCCCGCTCGGCACGACCGCGTACGCGTGGACGCACCAGCCGGAGGACCGGCAGGAGCGGACCCTTGCGACGCTCGCCGAGGCGCCGTTCACGAAGATCCGCATGTGCGTGTTCCCCAAGTCGTATCTGTACAACGCGAACGAGCCCGCCGACTTCCCCTTCGTGGGATCGCTCGCGGACGGGTTCGACCTCGAGCGGTTCGACACCGCCCACTTCCGACGGCTCGAGCAGCGCATCGCGGATCTCGGCGCGCTCGGCATCGAAGCCGACCTCATTCTGTTCCACGCGTACGACCGCTGGGGATTCGCCGATCTCGGACCCGCCGTGGACGAACGATACCTGCGCTACGTCGTCCGGCGTCTGTCCGCCTACGCGAACGTCTGGTGGTCGATGGCGAACGAGTACGACCTGCTGTGGGCCAAGGACACCGACGACTGGGAGCGGCTGGCCGAGATCATCGGGGAGGAGGATGCCTTCGGGCACCTGAACTCGATCCACAACTGCCGCCCGTTCTACGACTATTCGAAGCCCTGGATCACGCATGTGAGCGTGCAGCGCGTCGACGTCTACCGGACGGCGGAGAACACCGATGAGTGGCGCGAGCGCTGGGGCAAGCCGGTCGTCATCGACGAGTGCGCCTACGAGGGCGACATCGATCAGGGCTGGGGCAACATCACCGGGGAGGAGATGGTGCGCCGGTTCTGGGAGGGCGCGGTGCGCGGCGGATACGTCGGACACGGCGAGACATATCTGCCCGAGGCGCTCGGGCTGGACGACGAGATCCTCTGGTGGTCGAAGGGCGGCGTGCTGCACGGCACCTCCCCCGACCGGATCGCCTTCCTCGAGCAGCTGCTGGCCGAGGCGCCCGAGGGGGTCTGGGATCCGCTGCCCGGCGACTGGGATGTGCCCTGGGGCGGCGTCGACGGCCGCGTCAGAGTGGGCTACTTCGGATTCAACCGGCCGCGGTTCCGCAGTCTGCTGCTCGCCGAGGGCGACTGGACGGTCGAAGTGATCGACACCTGGAACATGACCGTCGATCGTCTTCCCGGCGTCCACACGGGCTCGCTGCGCGTCGACCTGCCCGGACAGCAGTTCATGGCGCTGCGGCTGACCCGCGTCGACTGAGCACGCGCCCGCAGAGGAGGCGGATCCCGCCCGCACCCCGCGACCGATCGTTTCCCGCCCGAACTGGTGATCCGTCGATCAGTCGCGGACGTTTCCGTTCGAGCACGTCTGCTGGGCGGCGGAGTTTCCCCGGATCGTTTCGGGAAGGGCGGCGACCGTCTCGGCGGGCGCGGGTGTTTCGGTCACGGCCGGATCTGACGGCTCGATCGGCTCGGCCGGGGCCGGCGTTTCGACGAGGACGCCTTCATTGCCGGTGTTCTCGTGCGTCACCTGCAGCTGCTGATTGGCGTTGATCGCCGCCCACATCGCTTCGGCGGAATCGCGATCGGGAACGACCCGTGCGGGGTTGTCCGGATCGGTGAACGTCGGATACTGCAGGAAGACGATGTCCTCGAAGGGCACGTCCTTCACGGCGAGCGCGATCTGCGCGAGCATCATCGGGTTCTGCAGCGACGTGCTCGGCGTGACGTTGCTCAGCGTCGTGTCGGCGAGCTTCAGCATGGTCGGCACGTCGCCGAGCACCTCGGAGCTGATGAGTTTTCGCGCCAGCGAGGACATGTACTGCTGCTGGTTGCCGATGCGACCCAGGTCGCTGCCGTCGCCGACACCGTGCCTGGTGCGCAGGAACTGCAGCGCCTGCAGGCCCTCGACCGTGTGGGTGCCGGCCGGCAGATCGAGGCCGGTGTGGCGATCCTTGATGCCGTTCGCCAGACACACTTCGACTCCGCCGACGGCATTCGTGATCTCGATCACGCCACCGAACGTCACGGAAGCGGCGAACGGGATCTCCTGGCCGGTGAGCTCGGTGATCGTCTCCGCGACGCAGTTCAGACCGCCATACCCGTACGCGGTGTTCAGCTGCTGCTTGCTCATCTCGGACGTCTCGTTGCCGTTCTCGTCCGTGCACGACGGGATCGGCAGCATGGTGTCCCGGGGGAAGCTCACCGCGGTGATCCGGCGCGGCTCCTCCGAGACGTGCAGGAGCAGATTGACGTCGTTGAGCGTGCCGTTCGCGTCACTGCCCTCGCAGCGTTCGCGGAAGAGGTGCGCGATCTCGGGCTCGCAGGTGTCCACGCCGGTGAGGAGCAGGTTGAACCCGCCCTCGAACGCGGCGATGTCCGGCGGCACCGGTTCCTGGCCCTCCAGCTCCACCGCGTTCGAGGTGAAGTTCGAGAACAGCGTCGTTCCGATGTAGGCCGCGACGCCCACGCCGCTGACGAGCACGACCGCCATGGCGATCCCGATGATCTTCAGCAGCTGCCCGACGGCGCTGGGGCTGCGCAACTGGCCATGACGGGCGACGGTACGACGGCGTTTCACGCTCACAGAGTCCTTCGGGTCCGATCAGGGCCAGGCCCTACGACGACTCCGCCGCCCGCTACTCCCGGACGTTGCCGTTCGAGCAGGTCGCCTGAGCGGCGGAGTTTCCCCTGATCGTATCGGGAAGGGCGGCCACCGTCTCGGAAGGCGCGGGCGTCTCGGTCGTTGCGGGATCCGTCGGCTCGGTCGGTGCTGCCGGGTCGGTCGGAGCCGGGGTCTCGACGATGACGCCGTCGTTCTCGGTGTTCTCGTGCGTCACCTGCAGCTGCTGGTTCGCGTTGATGGCGTCCCACATGACCTGGGCGGTGTCGCGATCGGGGACGACCCGGTTCGGATCGCTCGGGTCCTCCAGCGTCGGGTACTGCAGGAAGACGATGTCCTCGAAGGGTACGTTCTTCACCGCGAGCGCGATCTGCGCGAGCATCATCGGGTTCTGCAGCGAGGTGCTCGGGGTGATGTTGCTCAGCGCGGTGTCGGCGAGCTTCAGCATGGTCGGCACGTCGCCGAGCACCTCGGAGCTGATGAGCTTGCGGGCGAGCGACGACATGTACTGCTGCTGGTTGCCGATGCGACCCAGGTCGCTGCCGTCGCCGACACCGTGCCTGGTGCGCAGGAACTGCAGAGCCTGCAGGCCCTCGACCGTGTGCGTTCCGGCAGCGAGGTCGAGGCCCGTGTACCGGTCTTTGATGCCGTTCGCCAGGCAGACGTCGACACCACCGATGGCGTTGGTGATCTCGATCACCCCGCCGAAGGTCACGGATGCCGCGAACTGGATCTCCTGGCCGGTGAGCTCGGTGATCGTCTGCGCGACGCAGTTCAGACCACCGTACGAGAAGGCGGTGTTCAGCTGCTGCTTGCTCATCGAAGAGGTCTCGTTGCCGCTCTCATCCGTGCACGACGGGATCGGCAGCATGGTGTCGCGGGGGAAGCTCACCGCGGTGATGCGGCGCGGCTCGTCGGAGACGTGCAGGAGCAGATTGACATCGTTGAGGGTTCCCTCGGAATCCGAGCCCTCGCAGCGCTCTCCGAAGAGGTGGGCGTATTTCTCCTCGCAGGTGTCCACACCCGTGAGGAGCAGATTGAACCCGCCCTCGAACTCCGCGATGTCCGGCGGAATCGACTCCTGACCCTCCAGCTCCACGGCGTTCGCGGAGAAGTTCGAGAACAGGGTCGTCCCGACATACGCCGCGACGCCCAGGCCGCTCACGAGCACGACGGCCATCGCGACGCCGATGATCTTCAGCAGCTGTGAGGCCGCGCTCGGGCTGCGCAACTGGCCGTGACGGGCGACGGTGCGGCGATGGGGGGTCTTATCGCTCACTCGGGGCCTTTCGGGAATTCTGCGGAGGGTGTGGGATTCGAACCCACGAGACATCTCTGCCCACTGGTTTTCAAGACCAGCTCCATCGGCCGCTCGGACAACCCTCCATCGCGCAGGAATGCACCTGCCCGATCAGGCGTCGAGTCTAGCCGAGTTCGGGATGAACACCGGCCAGGCCGACGCTCATTCTCCCGCGGTGACCTGGGGAGACCCTGTAAGCACGGTGTCCAGCGCGAGCGCCAGCCCGCCGTCCGCGACGTCCGCGGTCACCTCGCCTGCAGCATCCTTGACCTCATCCGGCGCCTGCCCCATCGCGACCGCGCGTCCTCCGATGCGCAGCGCCCAGCCGAACATGCCGATGTCGTTGCGTCCGTCGCCGGCGACGAGGACCTGCCCGCCGTTCATGCCGAGCTCGGCATGAACGCGCGCGAGCGCCGTGCCCTTGTCGACTCCCTGCGGGGCGATGTCGAGCCACGCGGTCCATCCGATCGCGTACGAGACCTCGTTGAGTCCGGCATCCGAGACGAGCCGATGGAAGTCCTCCTCGTCGTGCCCCGGCGAGACCACGACGACGCGCGACACCGGCTGCTCGCCCAGCTCATCGAACGAAACCTGCCGTCCGCCGTCGAGCGTCCAGTCGTCCAGGTGAGCGGTGAACAGCCGCTGGCCGGAGGCCAGCTCGACCATGTAGCGCGCCTCGGGCAGGCGGTCGCCGAGCAGCCCGAGCACCGTGTGCGGATCGAACGTCTCGATATGCCAGCGCGTCCACTCGCCGCCGACGCGGCGCATCGTGACGGCGCCGTTCGAGCACACCACGAACTCCGGGGTGATCTCGAGCGCGTCGAGATACCGGTGCGTCGCCATCCAGCTGCGTCCGGTCGCGATCGTGACGACATGGCCGGCATCCCGCAGCCGTGCGACGGCCTCGGGCACACCGGGGCTCATCGACTCGTCCTGCAGCAGGATCGTGCCGTCGACGTCGAGCCCGACGAGCCAGCGCGCTTCCGCTGCGACGACGGTCATGCCTCCGGCTCCAGCACGGCGAGCCCACCGAGGTAGGGCCGCAGCACTTCGGGGACGATGACCGAGCCGTCCGGCTGCTGGTGCGTCTCGAGGATCGCGACGATCCAGCGCGTGGTCGCGAGCGTGCCGTTGAGCGTCGCCACGTGCTGGGTCTTCGCCTGCCCCTCATCGACGGCCGGGCGGTACCTGACGTCGAGCCGACGGGCCTGGAAACTCGTGCAGTTCGACGTCGAGGTCAGCTCACGGAACGCGTCCTGCGTCGGAACCCACGCCTCGATGTCGTATTTGCGTGCCGCGCTCGAGCCGAGATCCCCCGCGGCCACGTCGATCACGCGGTACGAGAGCCCGAGAGCCGTCAGCATCTCCTCCTGCAGGGCGACCAGACGCAGGTGCTCCGCCTCGGCATCCTCCGGTGTGGTGTAGACGAACATCTCGAGCTTGTTGAACTGGTGGACGCGGATGATTCCGCGGGTGTCCTTGCCGTACGAGCCGGCCTCGCGGCGGTAGCAGGTGGACCAGCCGGCATAGCGCAGCGCCCCCTTGGACAGATCGACGATCTCGTCCTTGTGGTACCCGGCGAGTGCGACCTCGCTGGTGCCGACCAGGTAGAGGTCGTCGTCCTTGTCGAGGTGGTAGACCTCGTCGGCGTGCTCGCCGAGGAAGCCCGTCCCCTGCATGATCTCGGGGCGCACGAGCGTCGGGGTGATGAGCGGCACGAACCCGTGCTGCAGCGCCTTGTCGAGCGCCATGTTCATGAGGGCGATCTCGAGCCGCGCCCCCACGCCGCGCAGGAAGTAGAACCGGGATCCGGAGACCTTGACGCCGCGTTCCATGTCGATCGCGCCGAGGATCTCCCCGATCTCGAGGTGGTCGCGCGGCCCGTTCGGATACTGGGCGGCGTCGAACGTCGGCACGTCGCCGACCCGGCGCAGCTCGACGAAGTCCGCCTCGCCGCCGGCAGGGACCCCGTCGATCACCACGTTCTCGATGCGCGCCAGAGCGGATGCCGCGGCATCCGATGCCTCACCAGCGGCGTGCTGCGCCTGCTTGACCCGCTCGGCGAGATCCTTGGCCTGCGCGACGAGCGCGGCCTTCTCCTCCTTGGGCGCCTTGGCGACCTGCTTGCCGAACGCGTTCTGCTCGGCGCGCAGCTCCTCGAACGAGGTCAGGGCGGCCCGGCGCGATCGGTCGGCCTCGATCGCTGCGTCGACGGTGGACGCATCGTGGCCGCGCGCGATCTGCGAGCGGCGGACGAGGTCGGGGTTGTCGCGGAGAAGAGCGAGGTCGATCATTCTTCAAGTCTATGGCGTGGCGCGGACCCCCCAGCGAGGTGCCGGCGCCACCGAAGGCCTTAGAGTATGGCCATGATGACGACCGCGGCTGCCATGCACCGGGTCGCTCTCGTCTACAACCCGATCAAGGTGAACGAGACGCAGCTGAAGACGCTCGTGGCGTCGATCGCTGAGGAGGCCGGCTGGTCGCCTCCGCTGTGGCTTCCGACCACGATCGAGGATGCCGGACAGGGGCTGACGCGCCAGGCGCTGGCCGAAGGAGTGTCCGCCGTGCTCGTCGCCGGCGGTGACGGCACCGTTCGTGCCGTTGCGGAGGCCATCGCCGACACCGGCGTGACGCTCGGGATCCTCCCCAGCGGCACCGGGAACCTGTTCGCCCGCAACCTCGGTCTCCCGCTGACGGATCCGGCGGCCATCATCCGTGCCGCGCTGGCGGGTCGCACGCTCCCTGTCGATCTGGGCTGGGCGACGCTGACACGCGAAGACGGCTCGTCCGAGACGCACGCGTTCGTCGTGCTGGCGGGCATGGGGCTGGACGCCGACATGATCGCGAACACCCGACCCGATCTGAAGAAGTCCGTCGGCTGGGTCGCGTACGTGGACGGCGCCGCCCGCTCGCTCGCCGCCGCGAAGCCGTTCCGCATCGTCTACCAGTTGGACGAGTCGCGTCTGCATTCGACCAAGGTCTACAGCGTGCTGTTCGCGAACTGCGGCATGCTCCCCGCCGGCATCTCGCTGATCCCGACGGCGTCGATCACCGACGGCACGCTCGACATCGCGATCATCCAGCCCTCAGGGCCCTTCGGCTGGCTCGGCGTCTGGCGCAAGATCTGGTGGGACAACTCGGTGCTGCGGCGCTTCCGCGCCGGGCGGCTCGTGCTCGAGCGGCGCGGACGCGACGCGTCGGTCCGCTACCTCCGCGGCGTCGCCGCGGAGGCGGCCAGCACCCATCCGACTCCGATCGAGCTGGACGGCGACGAGTTCGGCACGGCCGTGCGCCTGCACTGCCGCGCCGATCCCGAGGCGCTGACTCTGGCGATCCCCGATTCGGTGTCGACCGACGCGCTGTGACCGCCGTCAGCCGCGGACAGGGATCGTGGCGTCGAGGTTCCCACCGACCAGCGTGAGCTGGAAGCCGTCATCCTCGACCTGGTCGTCCGGGAAGGCGACGATCGTGGCGCGCGGCGCCATGTCCATGGTGCAGGCCTTCTCGTCGTCCGTCGCGAACGTCACGGTCCCCGCGGCACCGCTGCCCTCGACCGACTCGACGATCGGCGGGCAGGACGACGAACCCCACGTCAGCAGCACGAGGCTCTCATCGTCGAACCAACCGGCGCTCGGCGTGTACTCGGTCGACGTGCCCGGGACGCCGGTGAGCGTCGGATCCCCGTCGAGGTCCGCGTCATCGGTGGCGCCGTTGTACGTCACGACGAACTCGACGTCCTTCGTCGGGTCGACTCCCTCGGGGAAGGCGCCGACGCTCGCGCGCGGCGCGAGGTCCTGGGTGCAGACGGCATCCGCATCCGGATCCACCAGCGTGACGGAGATCTTCTGACCGGATGCCGTGACCTCGTCGACCTGCGGGATGCACGTCGAGGACCCCGTCGTGACGATGGCGAACATGCGCCCGTCGTCGAGCCAGGCCGCGTCGGCGTCGAGGTCCGTCACCGGTGCGGGCGCGGCGCTCTGCTCGGGTGCGTCCGAACTGGTCGGGTTGGTCTCCGCGGGTGTCGTCGCGCAGCCGGCGGCGAGCGCTGCGACGGCGGCGAGGCCGGCGAGCGAGAAGGCGGTGCGCGAGATCGTGGTCATGGCACCCACCGTAGCGGCGATCACTGCAGAGCGGAGGTCAGCCTCGCCAGATTGTCGAGGACGGTCGAGCGCAGTGGCTGCCGCATCCACTCCTCCAGCGTCAGTTCGCGGCTGAGGCGGCGGTACTCGTCCTCGACGACGCGCATCTCGCGGACGAACTCCTCGCCGCGCACGAGCAGCGAGATCTCGAGGTTCAGACCGAACGAGCGCATGTCCATGTTGCTCGAGCCGATCACGCCGACCTCATCGTCGATCGTGAGGCTCTTGGTGTGCAGGATGTACGGCTTGCGGTACATCCAGATCCGCACGCCGCCGCGCAGCAGCGCCTCGTAGTAGCTGCGCTGGGCGTGGTAGACCATCGCCTGGTCGCCCTCTTCGGACACGAACAGCTCGATCTCGACGCCCCGATCGGATGCCGCGGTGACCGCCAGCAGCAGCGCCTCGTCCGGCACGAAGTACGGGCTCACGATCATGATCTTGCGCTTGGCCGCATACAGCAGGCCGAGGAACAGCCGGAGGTTGTTCTCGACCTCGAACCCGGGTCCTGACGGCACGACCTGGCAGTCGAGATCGCCGGTTCCCTGCGTGGCGTGAGCGATGTCGATGTCCGAGAGCACCTGGTCGGTCTCGCTGTACCAATCGCTCAGGAAGATCGCGTTGACGCTCGCGACGATCGGCCCGTCCAGTCGCACCATGAGGTCCACCCAGTGCAGGCCGCGTTTGATGTTCTTGGGCAGGTTGTACGTGGAATCCGTGACGTTCTGCGACCCCATGAACGCGACGCGGCCGTCCACCACGAGGAGCTTGCGGTGATTGCGCAGATCCGGACGCTGCATGTGGCCCTTGAGCGGCTGCACCGGCAGCATGACGTGCCAGTCCGCGCGCATGCGGTTCAGCCGGTCGACGGTGTGCTGGTAACGGGGCTTGAACCGGTTCGCCCAGTGATCGAGCAGCACCCTGACCGAGACGCCGCGCGCGGCGACCTCCTCCAGCGCCCGGAAGAAGTTGTCGGTCGCGGCATCCGATTGCAGGATGTAGAACTCGACGTGCACGTAGTGCTCGGCGGTGCGCACGGCATCCGCCATCGCGTCGAGCGATTCCTGGTAGTCGGAGATCAGGTGCGCGCCGTTGTCGCCGGAGAGCGGCATCGCCCCCATGTGCTGGTTCATCCGCACGAGCGGGTCGAACCAGTCGGGTGCGTCCGGACGCAGCGTGCCGAAGTGCAGGTGCTCGCTCGTCTCGGCGATGTAGTCGTTGATCTGCTGCTGCTTGCGGCGACGGGCGCGCGGCAGGCGCGGGTTTCCGATGAGCAGGAAGAGGAACACCCCGAAGAACGGGATGAAGAAGATCGCCAGCAGCCATGCCATCGCAGCGGTCGGCCTGCGGTTGCGCGGCACCACGATGATCGCGGTGATGCGGATGGCGATGTCGATGACGGCGAGGCCGCCGACCACCCACCACGGCCAGGCATCCATGCACGTCACCCCCTGGCTGTCCGCACCGCGTACCTCACGTCGGTGCTGGACTCAGCGTAGTGGGTGGGCCGGACGCCGCCCGGTCAGGAGGACTTGGGCGGCAGACCGCGCGCCGCGCGCTCCTCGGCTTCGATCTGCGCGTGCACCTTGCGTTCGGTGCGATCGAAGCGCAGGATGCCGCGGAGCACGAAGAAGAACACCACGCAGACGGCGATGGTCGGGAAGATCGACCACGCGGCCGCCGTCCAGAAGTTCTCCATGCCTCCATCGTACGCCGCGCCGCTGTGCGCACGATCCGCCACTTGTTCTGCACAGGCACGGATTCGCGGCGGATCCATCCACAGGGGCCGATTCGGCCCCTGTGCAGCGGGCCGCATCGGCACACTCTCGGGATGACCACCGTGATGAAAGCCTCCGGCTCCGCCGAGTTCCTCGGCCTCGTCCCCGCCCTCGCCGGGTTCACCCCGACGCAGAGCATCGTCCTCACGCCGTTCGAAGGCAAACGCACGTACGGCGCCCTGCGCATCGACCTCCCCGAGGACGACCCCGCCGCATTCGCGGAAGGCGCCGTCGCGCTGGCGAGCCGCGTCGAACGCACCGATGCCGTCGCGATCGTCGTCTACTGCGAAGAGACGGTGCAGGTCACCAGGGACGGCCTCGTGCTCCCACACGCAGTCGTCGTCGACGAGGTCCTCGCCGCTGCCGAGGAGCAGCGACTCGGCATCGTGGACGCGCTGTGCGTCACCCCCGACGGATGGGCGAGCTACCTCGATGACGACCCCCAGCTGCATCCGCTGGACACGATCCGCGCGGCCGAGCGTCCGCCGGAGGCGAAGGACGTCGACGGCGACCAGTACGCCGGCACCGAGCTTCCCGCGTACGGGCTGCTGCTGACAGAGCACGTCGGCCGGATGCTGCTCGCCCTCGACGATGTGATCTGCCGCGTGCGCATGGGTCGCGAAGACGAGGCGGAACGCGAGCATCCCGAGGCGTTCGCTGCGGCCATGCTCCTGGACGACGTCCCGCAGCTGTTCGAGGCCGCCGTGAGCCCGCCTGACGACCCGCCGCCGTTCGTGTGCGCTGCACTGATCTGGTTGTTGGATCAGCCGCTGTACCGCGACGTCGCCCTCGTGCAGTGGGCGGGCGATCTGCGCCGGGGGCAAGAAGCCCTCGCCGTTCAGCAGGAGTACCGCCTGGTGGGGGCGCTGCCCTCCGCCGAGAACGGGCAGGTCATCGTCGGCGAAGGCCCGCGCCCGGACATCCCCCGCCTGCATGCGGCACTGCGCACCGCGCGCTCGCTCGCCGGTCTCGCCCCGCGGGCACGACGGAGCGGCCCGCTCGCGCTGGCCGCGTGGCTGTCGTGGGCGATCGGCCGCCCGTCGCACTCCGAGAAGTATCTCGCCGAAGTGCGACGGGTCGCCCCGGACTACAGTTTCGGCCGACTGCTGAGCGAGCTGTTCCGCACCCGGCCGCTGCCGGGGTGGGCCTTCGACCGTCGTGTCGACCAGGCGGTATGACGCCGCACCGTCGTCACTTCACGAGCGGGAAGAGGATGGTCTCGCGGATGCCGAGCCCCGTGATCGCCATGAGCAGACGGTCGATCCCCATGCCCATGCCGCCCGTCGGCGGCATGCCGTGCTCGAGTGCGCGCAGGAACTCCTCGTCGACGCGCATGGCCTCGACGTCGCCGCGCGCGGCGAGCTTCGCCTGCTCGATGAAGCGCTCGCGCTGGATCACGGGATCGACCAGCTCGGAGTACCCGGTGGCCAGCTCGAATCCGCGGATGTACAGGTCCCACTTCTCCACGACACCCGCGATCGAGCGGTGCTCGCGCACCAGCGGCGACGTGTCGAGCGGGAAGTCCATCACGAACGTCGGGCGCACGAGGTCGCCCTTCACGAAGTGCTCCCAGAGCTCTTCGACGAGCTTGCCGTGGGTCGCCTGCGGCGGGACGTCGACGTCGCTCTGCTCGGCGAACGCGATGAGGTCTTCGACCGAGTCGTCCGGGGTCACGGTGCGTCCGGATGCCGCGGAGAGCGACTCGTACATCGAGATGCGGTCCCACTCGCCGCCGAGGTCGTAGTCGGTGCCGTCCGCCCAGGTGACGGTCGTGGATCCGGACACGGCGATCGCGGCCTGCTGCACGAGCTCCTGCGTGAGCTGCGCCATCTGGTTGTAGTCGCCGTAGGCCTGGTAGGCCTCGAGCATCGCGAACTCGGGGCTGTGCGTGGAGTCGGCGCCCTCGTTGCGGAAGTTCCTGTTGATCTCGAACACCCGCTCGATGCCGCCGACGACGGCGCGCTTCAGGTACAGCTCCGGCGCGATGCGCAGGTACAGCTCGGTGTCGAAGGCGTTGGAGTGCGTGATGAACGGGCGAGCGGATGCGCCGCCGTGCTGCACCTGCAGCATGGGCGTCTCGACCTCGAGGTAGTCGTGGCTCGTGAACGTCGCACGCAGGCTGGCGTTGACCGCCGCACGAGCGCGAACGGTCGTGCGGGCCTGCTCGCGGACGATCAGGTCGAGGTAGCGGCTGCGCACGCGTCCCTCTTCGCTGAGCTCGGAGTAGGCGTTCGGCAGCGGCAGGATCGCCTTGGCGGCGATGCTCCAGTCGTCCGCCATGATCGACAGCTCGCCGCGGCGACTGGAGATGACCTCTCCGTGCACGAAGACGTGGTCGCCCAGGTCGACGTACTCCTTCCAATCCGCCAGCGACTCCTCGCCGACGTTCGCCAGCGAGATCATGGCCTGGATGCGCGAACCGTCGCCGGCCTGCAGCGTCGCGAAGCAGAGCTTGCCCGTGTTGCGACTGAACACGACGCGCCCGGCCACACCGACGATCACGCCGGTCTCCGCGCCGGCTTCGAGCTCGCCGAACTCGGACCGAAGAGCAGGGATGCTGTGCGTCACGGGCACGCTGACGGGGAACGCTCCGCCGGAGGCATCGGCGCGCTGGGCGATCAGGCGCTCGCGCTTGGCGAGGCGGACGGCCTTCTGCTCATGGATGTCCTCGTCGTCGTTGGGGACGGGGGCTGGCGCGTCAGGCGCGTGCGTCATGCGGGGCTCCTTGGAAGTCAGCGGCCAGTTTATCGCGGGCGGGTAGCGTGGAAGCCATGAGCGCACGACGAGGACTCCGCCTGCTCGCCGCACTCGCCGTCGCCGCCGCGGCATCCGTTCTCCCGGCGACGGCGGCATCGGCATCGATCTCCGCATCCGCGCCCGGCGACGTGGACGACTTCTCCTACGCGTCATGGGATGCCGAGTACGCGCTCGGCACCGACGACGACGGGCGCGCGACCATGCGCGTCACCGAGACGCTGACCGCCGCGTTTCCCGAGTTCGACCAGAATCGCGGCATCGTCCGTGGACTCCCGATGGGATACGAAGGCGCATCGACCGAGGTGCAGGTGATCTCGGTGGAAGACGCCGAGGGCGGCTCCGTTCCGTACGAGACCGAGGAGGACGATGACGTCCTCTACATCCTCACCGGCACCGACGACTACGTGCACGGACCGACCACCTACGTCATCACCTACGAGATGCGCGACACGATCCTGGCCGCGCGCAACGGCGTCGACGAGTTCTACTGGGATCTGCTGCCGCTGGACAGCACGCAGCCGATCGACGAGTTCACGGCCGACATCGTGTTCGCCCCGGAACTGGCCGCACAGCTCACCGGCGCCTCCGCCTGCTACATCGGCCTGGAGGGTTCGACGGATCCCTGCGACCTCGCGGTCGACGGCGACACGGCGACGGTCTCCGAGAAGGGCCTCGACGCCGGCGAGGGCGTGACGGTCGCGATCGCCCTCGAGCCGGGAACCGTCGTGCAGCCCGGCCCTCGGCAGCCCAACCCCACCACGGATATCGTCCCGGTCGTGACGAGCGGTGCGGCGGCCGCTCTCGCCGCCGGGGGATGGATCGCGACATCGGCGATGGTCCGGTCGCGGCGCCGCGCGACCGGCGTGATCATCGCCCAGTACGACGTACCGGCATCGATGCCGCCGCTTCTCGCGAACGCGATCGTGCCCCGCGCGCGGAACCCGATCACCGCGCAGATCATCCACCTCGCCGTGCGCGGACTGCTGCGTCTGGAGGAGCTGCCGGACGACGCGAAGGATCCGACGCGGCCTCGACTGCGCCGGCTGACCGCTCCGGTCCCCGATCCCCTCGATCACCGTGCGCTGAAGGCCGTCTTCAACAACGATGAACCGGACATCGTCATGACGATCCCGAAGGAGAGCTCCGCCTTCGCGCAGCGGATGCAGAATCTGATCAAGGCGGGGAAGAAGGAGGCCACGGCACGCGGCCTCACCACGACCGCACGCAGCCGCACGGCCGCCGTGCTGAGCGGCATCGCCCTGGTGGTGGGCGTCCTCGGTCTGAGCCTCGGGATCTGGGGCGCGGTGCAGGGCCGCGAGAGCGCGGCGCCCGGCATCCTGCTTTCGGCACTCCTGAGCACCGCGGCTGTCGTGTCGCTCATCGCCGCGCTGGCCCCGCACACCGTGCTGACGCCGGACGGAGCAGCCGCCCTCGAGCATCTCGACGGGGTACGCGAGTTCATCAGGGTCGCCGAGGCCGACCGGCTGCGGATGCTGCAGTCGTACACGGGCGCCGAGCGCCGCCCCGATGGCACGATCGACGTGATCCATCTGTACGAGCTGCTGCTCCCCTATGCCGTCCTATTCGGTCAGGAACGCGAGTGGGGCGAGATCCTCGAGACCGCCTACGCCCAGGACCAGCGGACGCCGGTGTGGGTCAACGGTGCCGCGATCGGATTGTCGATGCGCCTCTCCGGGTTCTCGACGGCGACTGCCAGCTCGTCGACGTACACCTCACCCAGCAGCGGGACCTCGTCGAGCTTCGGCGGTTCGACCGGTGGCGGCTTCTCCGGAGGCGGTGGCGGAGGCGGCTTCTCCGGGGGGCGCTGACCTCAGGGCAGCAACGGGTCCGACGCGTCGCGCAGCGCGCGCTCGACCGTCGACTGCACCAGCGCCGAGAGGTAGCTTCCGGGGTTCTCGACGCCGATCCCGCGTAGCAGGCCGGTCGCCTGGGAGATGATCGATCGGGAGAATTCGGATGCCGTGGCGATCGCCTCGGCGTACGCCGGACGGTCCTCCTCCGCGATGACGACGGGCTCGCAACCGAGCTCGACGGCGAGCGCCTGCGCGATCGGCAGGACCGGAGCAGGCGCCGTCACGGCGGCGAACGACGCCTGCAGCTGGCGCAGGTCGATCGTCGTTCCGGTGAACGTGATCGCCGGATGCACCGCGAGCGGGATGACGCCCGAGCGCTGCGCCGGCTCGAGCACACCGATGCCGTAGGCAGGGTCGGTGTGCAGCACGAGCTGCCCCGGCTGCCACGCGCCGAGCTGCGCGAATCCGGCCACGACGTCGGGGAGGGCATCGTGCGGCACCGCGAGGATGACGAGTTCGCTGCGCCGCAGCACCTCGGAGCCGTCGAGCACCGGGACGTCCGGAAGCACGACGGACGCGCGTTCGTCGTCGGAGGACGCCGTGATGCCGACGATCGCGTGGCCTGCGCCCGCGAGCGCCGCACCGATCACGGGGCCGACGCGACCCGCGCCGATGATCCCGACACCGAGGCGGCCCTCACGATTCACGCGAGGGCTCCTCGGGAGGCGCTGGAGGCGCGGGCGGCGCAGCCGGCGCAGCGGGCGGCGCTGCCGGCGGAGCGGGAGGCGTGGCCGGCGGTGCGGGCGGCGCTGCCGGCGGAGCGGGTGGCGCAGCAGGAGGCGCAACCGGCGGTGAGGCCGGGGCAGCAGGAGGCGCCGCAGGCGGGGCCACCGGAGGAACAGGCGGGGCCACCGGGTGAGCAGGAGGCGCCGCAGGCGGGGCGGGAGGCGCCGCAGGCCGGGCGGGAGGCGCCGCGGGCGGGGCCGCCGGAGTGGGCCGCGCGGGCTGCCCTCCGGGCTGAGCAGGCGGCGTCGCCGGGTGCGGTGCTGCCGGTGGCGGGGCGACCGGAGGAGCAGCCGGCCGCGACGGCGTCCCCGGCGCGGGCTGCGCAGGCGACGACGACGGCGCGGACGGCCCGGCCGGCGGAACCGGCCCGCCGCCAACGAGAGGCGCCCCGAAGGCGGGCACGGTGAAGACCGGTGCCGGTGCGGGCCACGCCGGCTGCTCGGCATCCGACGTCGCTGCTTCCACCTGCACGGCCCAGCGATGCCCCCGATCGCGCTCGACGGATGCCGACGTGCGCCGGGACATGTCATCGAACGCCGCCATGAGCTGCGCACTGTCGATGCCGACGATCTCGCCGAGGATGGGGCCGGTGACGCTGTGGGCCTTCATCCAGGCGACGCGCTGCATGCGATCGATCGGTCCCTGCGAGACCGAGGCGCCCTGCATGCGCGCGAGCGGAAACACCGCGAGCTTGCGCCACAGCACACCGCGGCGCAGGATCAGGCCGAAATCGGTGAGGGCGAACCCGTGCCGCTTCCACGACACCGGGCGACGCCACCAGGCGCGCGGCTGCATCCGCACGTACGGGTCGTCCTGCGCAGGGCCCAGGATGCCGTGCTGCCACACCATCGGCGCGTCGGCGACGGGCAGGTCGGGCAGGATGAGCCCGAGCACCCGCTCGACGTCGGCGCGCTTGCCGACGGGAAGCACGATGTTGAACTGCTGCGCGCTGCCGGACGACTGCTGCGCCGCGCTCTTGCCGCTCATGCGGTTGATCTTGATCGTCCACCAGCCGAACGGACGCCACAGCAGCGACTGCGTGACCTCGACCGCGAAGATGCGCCCAGGCGGGATCGTCTCGGTCACGGTCGTGAACAGCCCGTACGTGATGCGCACCCCGTCCGGCGTCGGCGCGATCGAGTAGCGCAGCGACTTCGAGATCTGCGCCCACGTGATCGCCACGGTCGCGATCACCAGCGGGATGCCGATCCCGAGGCCGATCCCGACGACCGCGAACCAGGCGGCCGGTCCCTCATCGTCGAGGATCGCCGGCATCATGATCGACATCACGATGCCGAAGATCACCGCGAAGAACACGAACCACAGCACGCCGCTGAGCAGCTGAGAGCCCACCAGGCGACCGGTCGGGATCTTCACGACGCTCTCCGGTGCGACATCCTGCAGATCGACGCCGCCGATCAGGTCGGTGATCCCGTGGCTCACCGCTCCCGTGACCTGCTGGCGGACGCTCGCCGCCGCCATCGGCTGGCCGGTGCGAGCGGCCTCGCGCGCCGCCCTGGCACCGGAGGCGAGTCGCAGGATGTCGGTCCGCACGACCTCGGCCTTGGACGTCGAGAGGTACTCGAGCGGCACGTTGGCGTCGGTGCCGGCACCGACCACTTCGAGCTTCGCCATGCCGATCAGACGTGCAGGGAAGGGCCTGGTGAGGTTCACACCCTGGACGCGGTCCAGCGGTGCGCGCCGGTGCGACCGGAAGACGATGCCCTTGCGCACCTCAACATGGTCGTCGGTGATGCGGAACTGGTGGAACCGCCACACGACCCAGAACGCCGCGCACAGCAGGAGCACCACGCCGAGAGCGACGAGCAGTGCGACGAGCAGGAGGTTGTTGTCCATCACCCAGTCGACCGGGTCGCCGCCGCTGTACTCGTCGACGTGGACCTCGTCGGGGGTGAAGAGGTTGACGAACCAGTAGATGAACCGATCGCGGAAGTTGCTGATGATGATGCCGGCCAGCACGATGAGCACCAGGCCGCCCTTGAACAGCGGCGTCAGCGGGTGCAGACGATGCCATTCGCCGTCGGCGAGGCTGTCGCCTGGCAGCGACTGCGCGTTCATCGGCTGCATGCCTGGCGCGCCAGAGGCGCCGGGCTGGCCGAAGGACGGAACGCTCACAGGCCGGTCCGACGGGTCTCGGCGACCTCGATCAGCGTGTCGCGCAGTGCCTCGGCCGCCGGCTGAGCGAGACCGGGGATCTGCACACCCGTGGTCGCCGCCGCGGTGACCATCTTGAGCTGCGACACACCGAAGGCACGGTCCAATGGCCCGTGCGTGATGTCGACCAGCTGCATGCGCCCATAGGGCACGGCGATCATGCGCTGCCACAGGATGCCCTTGCGGAACACGATGTCGTCGTGGCGCAGCATGTATCCGATCGCCCGCGCCTGACGAGGAAGGACCGCGAGCGTGATGAGGGTGATCAGGATCACGACGCCGGCGGGGATCCACACCCACGGCTCGCCGATGATCGCACTGAGCACTCCGGCCGCGACGGCGACGACGGCGATGAACACCAGGTTCTGCACGAGCTGCGACACGACGTAGCGCGGCGAGATCTGGTGCCACTGCCCGTCGAGCGCGAGCCTTCCTTCGCCGCGCGGCTCCCGGATGCCGGTGTAGGTGCCGGCATCCAGCACGGGGTTCTGCGCGAGGCGGGGGTCAGTGCCCGGCGTCGGCTCCAGGGGTGGGGTCGTCTGGCTGTCGGTCATCAGAATCCTTCGGCAGAGTGCAGAACTGTTCGGCGACGAGCGCGGCCGCCACGAGGACGATGGCGCTCGCCACGAGGACTGCCATCGCCACCATCGACCCTACCGGCGGCCCGACCGGACGGGACAGCAGGAACACCAGGATGCCGGCGCCGAAGCCGCCGAGCAGAGCGCCCAGCAGGCTGGACGCCCTGGCGAGGGTTGCCGCGCGCAGTGCGCGGAACGGGTCAATCCGCTTCCCCGATCGCCCTCGCACGCTGCGACGCACCGGCCAGGCGAGACCGAGACAGGTGGCCGCGAGCAGGAGCAGCAGCACGGGCAGCCACGCCGACGGCGTGAACGTCGCCCGCCCGCTGACGGTCAGCAGATGGTCGAGGCCGAATCCGCCGGCCGCGCCGACCAGCGCGAGCACGACCAGCACGAGAGCGGAGGTGCGCTTCATCGACCGCTCTCGCTCTGCTGGTCGCCGTCGCCCGCGGCATCCGATCGCAACCCGGCCGCCAGGTCGACGGCACGGCCGACGCCGGGGATCTCGGCATCCGGATCCAGGTCGAGCCAGGGCTCCAGGACGAACAGCCGCTCGGCGGCGCGCGGGTGCGGCAGCAGCAGGTGAGCGGCGTTCGAGGTGACGTCGCCGTACGCGATGAGGTCGAGATCCAGCGTCCGGTCTCCCCAGCGCTCGCGGCGCTCTCGGCCGTGCTCCTCCTCGATGGCGTGCAGCATGCCGAGCAGCACCTGCGGGGCGAGCCGGGTCGTGACGAGCGCCACCGCATTGACGTACGTCGGCGCATCGGGATCCGGGCCGTCCGGGCGCACCGCGACGGTCTCGTGCAGGGGCGAGAGGCGCACGTCGTCGACCAGTGGCAGCCGCGCGATGCGCGCCGCCGCCTGCTCGATGGTCTCGCGCCGGTCGCCGAGGTTCGCCCCGAGCGCGACCACGGCGACGGTCGTCTCACGGGCCGGTCGCGGATCGATCGGCGGCAGCGGCGGCATCCGGACCATCAGCGCGCCTCCTGACGCCCGCGACGGACCGTCACGGACACGTCCGAGAACGTGTGCGCGATCGGCGCCTGCGGCTTGTGCACCGTGACCATGGCGAACAGCACGCGCTCGTCGGCGAGGGCGACATCGGCGATCCGCTCGGCGAGGGTCTCGATGAGGTTGACCGGCTCGCCCTCGATGATCTCGACGACCTTGTCGGCGAGCTCCCCGTAATGCACGGTGTCGACGACGTCGTCGGATGCCGCGGCATCCGAGAGATGGAGACTCAGCCGCAGATCGACCGTGAATTCCTGGCCGTTCTCGCGTTCGTGCGCGTACACGCCGTGGCGGCCGAACGCGGTGAGTCCGGCCAGGAAGATCTCGTCGATGGGATTCATGCTCCGCCCTCCCAGGCGCGGGCGACGGCGAGGGCGTCGCGGGTCGCGGCGACATCGTGGACGCGCACGGCCCACGCACCGGCGCGCGCAGCCAGCGCGCTGGTGACGGCGGTGGCGAGATCGCGACGCTCGAGCGAGATCTCGTCGTCGGGCTCTGCCTGCCGCGCATCCTGCGCCTGCCGCGCTCCCTGAGCCTGCCGAAGGGTGTCCGCGAGGAACCGCTTGCGCGACGTGCCGATGAGGACGCGGTGACCGATCGCGGTGATCTCGTCCAGCCCGCGCAGAACCTCCCAGTTCGTCTCCCCCGCCTTCGCGAACCCGATTCCGGGGTCGAGGATGAGACGCGACGGCGCGATGCCCGCGGCGGCGGCGCGGCCGACGCCGGTGCGCAGCTCGCCCGCGACCTCCCGGGCAGCCCGGCGGTAGTCCGCCTGGGCGTACATGTCCGCAGACGGCCCGCGCCAGTGTCCGAGGGCGTAATCCGCGTCCGTGGCCGCAACCGCTTCGAGCATGCGCTCGTCGGCGAGGCCGCCGGAGACGTCGTTGACGATCCGGGCGCCGGCCTCGACGGCCGCGACCGCCGTGGCCGCGTTGAGGGTGTCGATGCTGATCGTCGCGCCCTCCGCCGCGAGGGCGGCGATCACGGGGAGCACGCGCTCCTGCTCGACGGACGGGGCGACGCGCTCGGCCCCTGGTCGGGTCGATTCGCCGCCGATGTCCAGCACGTCCGCGCCTTCGCCGAGCAGGCGAAGGCCGTGCTCGATGGCGCGAGCCGCGTCGAGGAAGCGCCCGCCGTCGCTGAACGAATCCGGCGTGACATTGACGACGCCCCAGATCGCGGTCATCAGAACCCGTTCCCCGAGCTCGTCGAGGGGGCGGATGCCGCGATCAGTGCGATGATCTCGGCACGAGCAGCCGTGTCGGTGTATGCGCCGCGGGCGGCGATCGTCAGGGTGGATGCCTCGGGCTGGCGTCCGCCGCGCATCGTGACGCAGCCGTGCACGGCATCCAGGACGACGAGGACGCCGCGGGTGTCGAGGTGCGCGTCGATCGTGTCGGCGATCTGCTCGCCGAGGCGCTCCTGCACCTGCGGACGGGTCGCAAGCGTCTCGACGACCTTCACGAGCGCGCCGAGGCCGACGACCTGCTCCCCGGGGAGGTAGGCCAGGTGCGCGCGTCCGGCGAACGGCAGCAGGTGGTGCTCGCACACCGAGCGGAAGCGGATGTCGCGCAGCACGACGGCTCCGCTGGGCAGAGTCTCCGGTGCGGGCCCCCGCGAGACGCTGATGGTGTGGGCGAGGGGTGCGGCGGCATCCTCACCCACGCCGACGAAGAACTCGGCGTACAGATCCGCGACGCGCTGCGGGGTCTGCTTGAGCCCAGGACGCTCCGGATCCTCCCCGATCGCCTCGAGCAGCTCGCGGGTGAGCGCTGCGACCCGCTCCCTGTCGACGGTCACGATCAGGCGGTGGCCGGACGGGTGTGTCCGGAGGACGGCGCCGAACCGGGCGCACCCTGAGGTGCCGCGGAGTCCGCCGGTGCCGCTTCGGATGCCGCGGCATCCGCGGGGACCAGTCGCTTGGGCACTTCGATGGGGGGCCGCGTCGACACCGGACGCTCGTCGCTGGACAACCAGAGCGGGCGCTCGGGGAGCTTGCGCACGTCGTGGAAGATGTCGGCGATCTGGTTGTGGTCGAGCGTCTCCTCCTCCAGCAGCGCGAGCGCGAGCCGGTCGAGCACGTCACGGTTGTCGCTGATGACCTGGTAGGCCTCGTTGTGCGCCTGCTCGATGAGCGCGCGCACCTGGACGTCGACCCGCTCGGCCACGGTCTCGGAGTAGTCGCGTCCGCGGCCCATGTCGCGTCCGGCGAACGGCTCGCCGCCTTCGGTGCCGAGCTTCACCGGGCCGAGCTCGGTGGTCATGCCGTACTCGATGACCATCTTGCGGGCGATGCTGGTCGCCTTCTCGATGTCGTTGGATGCCCCGGTGGTCGGGTCGTGGAAGACGATCTCCTCGGCGACGCGACCGCCCATGGCGTAGGTGAGCTGGTCCTGCAACTCGTTGCGGGTGACGGAGTACTTGTCGTCCAGCGGCAGCACCATCGTGTAACCCAGTGCCCGGCCGCGCGGCAGGATCGTGATCTTCGTCACAGGGTCGGTGTAGTTCATCGCGGCAGCCGCGAGAGCGTGGCCGCCCTCGTGATAGGCGGTGATGAGGCGCTCACGGTCCTTCATGACGCGCGTGCGGCGCTGCGGGCCGGCGATCACGCGGTCGATGGCCTCGTCGAGGGCGCGATTGTCGATGAGCTGGGCGTTCGAGCGCGCGGTCAGCAGAGCCGCCTCGTTGAGGACGTTCGCGAGATCCGCACCCGTGAACCCGGGGGTCTTGCGCGCGACGACCTCGAGGTCGACGGACTTGGACAGCGGCTTGCCCTTCGCGTGCACGTTGAGGATGTGCTGGCGGCCCTTGAGGTCGGGGGCGTCCACACCGATCTGGCGGTCGAAGCGGCCCGGACGCAGCAGCGCGGGGTCGAGGATGTCCGGCCGGTTGGTCGCCGCGATCACGATGACGTTCGCGTTCGGATCGAATCCGTCCATCTCGACGAGCATCTGGTTGAGCGTCTGCTCGCGCTCGTCGTTGCCGCCGCCCATGCCGGCGCCGCGGTGGCGCCCGACGGCGTCGATCTCGTCGATGAAGATGATGGCCGGCGCGTTCTCCTTGGCCTGGTTGAACAGGTCGCGCACGCGCGAAGCGCCGACGCCCACGAACATCTCGACGAAGTCGGAGCCGGAGATCGAGTAGAACGGGGCGCCCGCCTCGCCGGCGACGGCGCGGGCGAGAAGCGTCTTTCCGGTGCCGGGAGGGCCGTACAGCAGCACACCCTTCGGGATGCGGGCGCCGATGGCCTGGAACTTCGCCGGATCCTGCAGGAACTCCTTGATCTCCTGGAGCTCCTCGATGGCCTCGTCGGCACCGGCGACATCGCCGAATGTGACCGTAGGGGTCTCCTTGCTGACGAGCTTGGCCTTGGACTTGCCGAACTGCATGACCTTGCCGCCGCCGCCCTGCATCGAACTCAGCAGCCACCAGAACAGCAGGCCGAGAAGCACGAGCGGGATGAGCAGCGACAGGAAGCTGTCGAACCAGGTCGCGCGCGGCACGACGTCCGTGAAGCCGTCCTTCGGGTCGGCTGCGTCGATCGCCTCGACGATCTGATCGGCGCGCGCGTCCACGTAGTAGAACTGCACGTCCTTCGCGCCCTCGAACTCCTTCGAGAGCGTCATGTCGACGCGCTGGTCGCCGTCGGTGTTGGTGACCTCGGTGACCGTGTCGCCGGCCAGCAGTTCGAGACCCTGCTGCACCGTGATCTGCTTCGGCGCTCCGAGGTTCGAGATCAGCAGGAATCCGCCGAACAGGAGCACACCGATCAGCGCCACGTAGATCAGGGGATTCCGGGTGATCTTCTTCACATCCATGATGGCTTCAGCGTACCGCCCGCGCGCTTGGCGGCCGCTGTGATTCGCCCACGGCGGACAGGTCAGCTGTAGACGTGCGGGGCCAGCACCGCGACGTCGCGCAGGTTGCGGTAGCGCTCGTCGTAGTCGAGGCCGTAGCCGACGACGAAGTCGGTGGGGATGTCGAAGCCGACGTATTTGCAGTCGATCTCGACCTTGGCGGCCTCGGGCTTGCGCAGCAGAGCCAGCACCTCGATCGACGCAGGGTCGCGCGACGCGAAGTTCTCGAGCAGCCAGCTCAGGGTCAGTCCGGAGTCGATGATGTCCTCGACGATGAGCACGTGCTTGTCGTGCAGATCGGTGTCGAGATCCTTGCGGATCTGGACGACGCCGCTCGACTTGGTGCTGGACCCGTAGCTCGACACGGCCATCCAGTCCATCGGCGCGTGGAACGGAAGAGCTCGAGCGAAGTCGGCCATCACCATCACGGCGCCTTTCAGAACACCGACGAGCAGCAGGTCCTTGCCCGCATAGTCTTCGGCGACTCTGGCCGCCAGCTCGACGAGCTTGGCCTGGATCTCCTCCTCTGTGACGAGGATCTGTGCAAGGTCGTCCTGGATGTCCGCGGCGCGCATGGATTGATTTTAGGTGACGGATGCCCGCGCATCCGCCCGCGTCGCTTCAGCCGGCGAATCGACGCTGCATATCCGCATAGGACGCGACACCGTCGAGGAATCCGAGCGTGCCGGTCTCGAGGAGTTCTCGGCCTGCACGCTCGACGGCGTCGTAGGCGGCCCTGGCGATGCTTCCACCGACGCTGACCCGCGTCACGCCCAGGGCGAAGAGGGCAGGCGCAGGGATCACCGGGGTCGTCAGGCCGGCCACCACATTGATCGGTGCGGGGATCTCCGCCGCGAGCCGTCGGATCGCATCGGCGTCGCGGACGCCCGGCACGAAGACGCAGTCCGCTCCGGCGGCGATGTACCGCTCGGCGCGCGCGATCGTCTCCGCGAACGGATCGCCAGCGAATCGCGAGAAGTAGGCATCCGTTCGGGCGTTGAGGACGAAGCCGCCGGCCGGCGCCGCTGCCCGGGCGGCGGCGAGGCGGTCGACCGCCTCATCGATCGGAATCAGCGCCCCGTCGACGGCGTCCTCGATGTTGCCGCCGGCGATGCCCAGCGCGGCCGCACGCGCGACGGTTTCTCCGACCTCGGCGGCCGTCGTGCCGTACCCGGCTTCGAGATCGGCCGAGACCGGCACGTCGACGACGGCCGCGATGTGCGCCACCGATTCGAGCATGCGCTCCCATCCCAGCGGGCCGCCGTCCGCCAGTCCGCATGACCACGCGATACCTGCGCTCGTCGTCGCGACAGCAGGAAATCCCAGCTGCGCGAGCAGGCGTGCGGAGCCGGCGTCCCAGACGTTCGGGATCACGAATCCAGGGCCGCTGTGCAACGCGAGCAGAGCCTCGGCTCCGAGGTCGCCGTCCATGAGCGCTCCATTCCTCGACGTGTCCGGCAGAAAAGTGCCGCCGCGGATCAGGCGTCCCGGTACTGTGAGCGTCAAAGGCGCAGACGCCTGCCAACCGGAAGGATCCACCATGGCCCTTGACGACATCCTCTCGCAGATCCCTGTCGATGACATCGCTGCGCGACTGGGAGTCTCCCCCGCTGAAGCGAAGAAGGCCGTGGAGGAGGGCGGAGCCGTCCTCCTGACTGGACTGGCGAAGAACGCCGAGAGCTCCGAAGGGTCTGCGGCGATCCAGAACGCGCTGCGCAAGCACGAGGGCGCGACGCCGTCGAAGGTCGACGACATCGATCAGGCCGACGGCGACAAGATCGTGAAGCACGTGCTGGGCGACAAGCAGGCGGAGGTGACGGCGAAGCTCACCGAGTCCAAGGAGACGGCCGGCATCGACTTCGGCAAGCTGCTCCCCATTCTCGCGCCGATCGTGATGAACCTCATCGCCAACGCCAGCAAGGGTAAGGCCGAGAACACCGCGGCGGGCGAGGAGTCCGGTGGCGGCGGCATCGGCGACCTCATCGGCGGTCTCGTCGGCGGCGGATCGTCGTCCGGCGGTGGCGGCATCGGGGACCTGCTCGGCGGCATCCTCGGAGGCGGCTCGAAGAGCGGCACCGGCGGCGGGATCGACCTGGGCGGCATCCTCGGCGGTCTGCTCGGCGGCAAGAAGTAGCACTCGGCGATCGGGGCGCGCGGCTTCCGGCGTCCAGGTCGCAGTTCATGCCGGATTCCGCGTCCGGCCTCGCTTCCCGTCGCAGTTGGCGCCGGTTGCGCGCAGCGTGAGCGACACGAACTGCGACCGGAGCATCGCGTCGCAGACGGATGCCGACACGAACTGCGACCTGAAGCCAGCCAAGCGCCGTTCAGCGGGCGGTGAAGACGATCCGGCCGCCACGGCGCACCGCCGTGCAGCCCGGCAGATCGATCGGACCCTGACCCGACCAGTCGGTCGCCAGGCGTGCGACCTCGAGCGTCTGCGTGCGGGTCAGGCTGGCACCGAACTCGCTTTCGGCGACCAAGCGGATGATCCGGTTGCGCAGGGCGGCCGGATTCGCTGCGAGCGCCGCTGCACTGACCGAGATGCCTGCTTCGGCGTGCTCGACGATGTCCTCGATGGTCTCGTGGATCATCTCGTCGAAGGCCTCGGCATCCTCCCGAAGCTGCTCGGCCGTGCGGGCGAGCGCCTGCGCGATGCCGGGACCGAGTTCGGACTCGAGCACCGGCAGCACGTTCTCACGGACGCGCACGCGCGTGAATCGAGGGTCGGCATTGTGCGGGTCGTCCCAGAAGTCGAGATCGGATGCTGTGCAGAACGCCCTGGTCGTCTCACGGCGCACGGCGAGCAGGGGGCGCATCCAGCGCAGGCCGTCCTCGTCTTCCCGGACCGGGGCCATGCCCTGCAGACTCGTGGCGCCGGCGCCTCGCGCGAGCCCCAGCAGCACGGTCTCCGCCTGGTCGTCGAGCGTGTGCCCGAGCAGAACGGCGGCCGCGCGCTCGGCCCCGGCGATTCCGCGGAGCGCCGCGTACCGGGCCTCGCGGGCGCCGGCCTCCACGCCCTGCCCGCGGCCCGACACGTCGACCTTGGTCTGCAGCGCGTCCGTCACCCCGATCGACTCCGCCGTCACCGCGGCCGTCGCCGCGACCTGGTCGGAGCCATCCTGCATCTGGTGATCGACCGTGACGCTGAGAACTTTCATATCGCGTGGGCGCGCCTCGAACACGGCCGCTGCGGTGAGCGCGAGCGAGTCGGCTCCCCCGGACAGCGCCACGATCACCGTCGTCCCGTCTGGCAGGTCGGCGAGCGCGGAGCGGACAGCGAGACGGATCTCTGCAACGGCGGGATTCAGCGAGGGCACAGCACAACGCTAGGGCACACCGCCTGCCGGCATCCGGTCCCGCGCGTCGGAGATATCCCGGATGCCGGAGCCGAGCCCGGATATTCGTCCGACTGAGCCGACTTCTCCGACTCCGTAGACCGTTTCCGCCCCGGGTAGGCTTGTCCGCGGCATCCAACCGTCTTTTCTGAGGAGCACACGCATGGGCGCACACGACGCCGTCATCGAGATCCCGCGCGGCAGCCGCGTGAAGTACGAGGTCGACCACGAGACCGGACGAGTGCACCTCGACCGCGTCCTGTACACGACGTTCGGTTACCCGGCCGACTACGGCTACTTCGACAACACGCTCGGCGAGGACGGCGACCCGCTGGACGTCCTGGTCCTGCTCGACCACGCGATCTACCCGGGTGTCGTCGTCGAGGTGCGCCCCGTCGCCGTCCTGAAGATGAGCGACGAGGCCGGTGGCGACGACAAGCTCGTCGCGGTCCTGTCGAAGGACCCGCGCTGGGCGCACATCCAGGACATCGGCGACGTCGCCGAGTACACGAAGAAGGAGATCGAGCACTTCTTCGAGCACTACAAGGACCTCGAGCCCAACAAGTGGGTCAAGGTCGACGCCTGGGGGGATGCCGCGGAGGCGCAGCGCATCCTCGACGAGGCGATCGTCCGCTTCGGCGAAGGCCACTGAGCCGTTCGACGCGCATACGCGAAACCCCCGGTCCGCTTCAGCGGCCGGGGGTTTCGCGTATGCGGGGTCAGACGCTGACGCCGCGATCCGCCATGAACGGGATCGGGTTCACCGGCGAACCGCCGATGTAGACCTCGAAGTGCAGGTGGCAGCCCAGCGAGTTGCCGGTGTTGCCCGCGTAGGCGATGACCTGGCCGGCCGAGACGTGCTGGCCGCGGCTCACCACCGTGCCGCCCGAGCGGATGTGCGCGTAGCCCGTGGCGCTGCCGCCGGCGTGCTGGATGCGGATGTAATTGCCGTAGCCGCCGTTGTAGAAGGCCGCATCGACGACACCGGAGGTCGCCGCGTAGATCGGCGCACCGCAGCCGTTGGCGAGATCGACGCCCCGGTGGAAGCTCGACGAGCACTTGCCGTTCTCGCATCTGCTGGGGCGACGGCCGTATCCGGACGAGCGATGGCCGCCGTGCGGGCGGACCCAGCCGCTGGAGCTGGGGGCGCCTCCGCCGCCGCCGCCACCGCCGCCGCCACCGCCGCCGCTTTCGGCAGCACGTCTGGCAGCTTCTTCGGCCTCGCGACGCCGGCGCTCTTCCTCGGCCTTTCGTGCTTCTTCGGCCTTGCGGCGCTCTTCGACACCGACCTGGTACGACGCGACGGTCGCGGCAGTCGCCTCCTTGAGAGCGAGCAGCTGTGTCTGGAGCGTGTCGAGGTTCGCGGACTGCTCATCGAGAGCCGCCTGCGCGGCGTCGGCGGCATCTTGCGCTGCGACCATCTTCTCTTCCGCGATCTTCTGGAGACGGTCGCGCTCCTCGCGGGCGACGACGGCCTGGTCGCTGAGCTGCTGGGCGGAGTTGCGGGCCGCGACTGCGTCGTCGTAGACGGTCTGGTTGAACTCGAGCAGCTTGTCCATCGTGCCGAGCTTGGACAGCAGCTGATCGGCATCCGCTGCGGAACCGGCGAAGAAGAGCTGGAGTGCGGTGTCGTCGCCGCCGTTGCGGTACAGCTGCGCGGCGACCTGCCCGGCCTTGGTCGCCGCCGCGTCGGCGGCGGCGGCCTGCTCGTCGGCCTGGGCCTGGAGCTCGTCGGCCTCGGTGGCTGCGTCGAAGAACGCCTGCTGCGCTTCGTAGAACTCGTTCGATGCGGCTTCAGCGGCGGCCTGGGTCTCGGCGACTTTCTGCGTGAGGGCGGCAATGAGCCCCTCGATGCGCTTGACCTCTGCGGCCTTCGCTGCTTCGCTCTGCATGGCGCGCTGGACGTCATCCCAGCTCGGGTACTCGGCCGCGTGCGCCGCGTTGACTCCGTTGGTGATGCCGAAGGCACTGAGAGCGACGACGCTGAGCGCCCCCACGCCGATGGCCGCGCGGCGAGTCATCGAGCCGCGGTTCCACAGTGCAGTGCGTTCGGCTGCGCTCGGCGCGCAACCGCAATCCTCGGACGCCGCTCGGGCAGCTTCGTCCGTAAGCTCCTCGTTCACACGGCTCCTTCCGCCGGTTTCACAGATGTCACACTAACAACAAGTTTCACATCTGCAACAGTGGTCGCGCACGTTCATCCGGGCTCGGGCGTGCGGATCGGCACGACTCACGGCATCCATCGTCCTCCCGACACGCCCGATCAGAAAGAGGGCGCGCCCTCGATTCGCGTTTTCGTCAAAGCATCCTTTATGCTTGAGCGTCGGCAAGGAAGTCCTCCGGGACAGACTTCGGCCCCATCGTTTAGCGGCCTAGGACGCCGCCCTTTCACGGCGGTAGCACGGGTTCGAATCCCGTTGGGGTCACTCCTACGGTTCCGATACAATTTAAAAGCATGGCCCTGTAGCGCAGTTGGTTAGCGTGCCGCCCTGTCACGGCGGAGGTCGCGGGTTCAAGTCCCGTCAGGGTCGCTCTGAGCGACAGGCCCTTTTCTCGAAGAGGGCCTGTCGTCTAAGACGCGGCAGGTTCGTTCGTGCCGCGAGGCTCTGTAGCTCAGTTGGTAGAGCGCACGACTGAAAATCGTGAGGTCACGGGATCGACGCCCGTCGGAGCCACAGGGTGATCATTACAATCACCTTAGAAACCCTCGCCTAGCTTCTACATGGCGGGGGTTTTGCTTTGCCCTGGTGCTGAGCGAGCGCAGCGAGACGAAACGCCTTCACGCCGGATTCGGCCCGGTCACCGTCGCTGAGCATCCTGCCCCTCTCCGTAGGCTGTGACGATGCCGTCCCACACCCACGACCTGAGCCTCACCGGTTCGGAGGTTCGCAAGCGATTTCTGAACTGGGCCGACGGCGAAGCCGATCGCGAATGGGCCTGTCTGCGCATAATCGACGAGTACGCGCCGGGCATCGCCCCGCGCCCTCTGAGACGCGAGACCGCGGACGGTCATCCCGTGGTCGTCATGGAACGTCTCCCCGGCCATCCCCTCGGTCAGGAGCCGCTGACGGCGCAGCAGACCACGGCCCTCGGCCGAGCGCTGCGCGATCTCTACAGCATCCGGGTCGAGCAGATCCGAGCCGCGGGAATCGGCGAGCGCCGCTACGGACCGTCGACGCTCCCGCACGCACTCGCCGGCTGGCTGGACGAAAGCCACGATCTCTCGCCATGCCAGGATCCCGCGCTCGTCCAGCACGGGATCGACGCCGCGCGGGGCTGGCTGACCCGCCCGGACGTCCTTCCGGCACCGCAGCTCACGGCGCTCGGGATCGCCGATCTCAATCCCGCGAACGTCCTCTGGGACGGCGAGACCTGCCGCCTCGTCGACTTCGAGGACGGCGGCCTCACGGACCCCGCGTACGAGCTCGCCGATCACGTCGAACACATCGCCGCCCGGCTCGCCGGCGTCTACGATCCCGAGGCGCTGTCAACCGCTGTCGGCCTGTCCGACGACGAACGGACGCGGATGCACGCCTACCGCCCCCTGTGGGCGGCCTTCTGGCTGGTTATGCTGCTCCCCGGCAACGGCGGATTCCGACGCAACCCACCAGGGACGACCGAAGCCCAGGCCCGCCACCTGATCGGTCTCATCGGCTGAGCGCCGCGCGTCCTCATTCGCTCCCCCGCGGGCGCCAGCACACCAGCCGCACGAGCGCATAGACGAACAGCGCCGCGCAGAGCACGCCGACCGTCCACGCCGCCGGCCACCCGATCAACGGCCCCGTCATGCAGAAGCTCTGCGACGCGTCCGGCGAATCCGCGCAGAACCCCGTCCACCAGCCGAACGCGAGGAGCGGTGCCGCCACCGCGACGATGAGCGCGGCGACCCACGGCCACCGGCGCTCCCTCACGTCCATCGCCCCTCCGATCCGCCTGATCGCCACGCGATGGCGATGCCCGAAGCGTAGCGCCCGGTAGCGTGAACAGCATGACCTCTGGGACCCGCCGCATCGAGTTGAACCTCCACAAGCCCTGGTTCGCGCTCTACGCCGGCATCCGTCCGACCCTGGTGATCGAGGGCAAGGGCCAGCCGACGCAGTGGGGCCTCGGCACCTGGCAGGTCTCGTCCGAGCACGACGTGATCCTCGGGGTGTTCCTGTTCAACCGCATGTGGCGCTTCGGGCAGGCCGAGATCACCCTGAAGCCGGGCGATGAGGGGATGCTGAGCTACCGCGCCCCGGCCCTGCCGTTCCTGCGCGGGCGGCTCCGGCTGACGCCCGCCTGACCTTCGCCGCTATGCCGCCCACGGATGCGTGGGATCGAGCTGGACGATCGTGTCCCGCAGCCACGAACGCTGGCGCTCATCGAGGAGCCCGAGAGTGGCCTCGGCATCCGCGACATCCTTCTCGCGCACCTGCGCGGCCTTCATGAGCAGCACCACTTCGGGGTTGAGGTAGCGCAGGCCGTCCTCCGCGACCCAGGTGACCTCGTCGAGGTCGCACTCCTGCGACGGGAGCCGCTTGTTGGTCCAGCGGCCATCGTTGAACCGCGTCAGCGGCACATCGAGCACCCACGGCGAACGCGCATCGGCACGCACCCAGATCCCGCTGTCGCTGCGGATCTCACGGAACCGCTCGTCGAACGGACGCAGCCAGCCGCTGTCGACGTTCCAGGTCGTCCACCCGCGCACCGCGAGGAACACGCGCAGCGCCTCGGCATCGTGATGCGCGATCGAGACATCCATGTCCTCATGGGTGCGGCTGACGCCCGTCGCCTTCTCGAGCGCCCATCCCCCGACGATCCACCACGGTCGATCGAATCCCTCGAGGAAGCCGGCGATCGAGTCCGGTGTCAGCGGATCCCACGGCCCGTACCAGCGCGCGAACTCCTCCGGTGGCAGCGGTCGCGCGGACTCGGGCTGAGGAAGCGGGACAGGAGACGACGACATCGCTCAGACCCTCGCGCCGCGCTGCGCCAGGACGTTGTGGACCACGATCGCGACCAGCGCGGCGACCGGTCCCACCAGGACGACCAGCAACGGCAGGTACCACGCGGTCGTACTGAGCATCACGGCTCCGAAGACGATGAGTCCGGCGCCGATCGCCCGCAGCGCGATCGAGCCTTGCGGCACGATCTCGGGCCTGCGGAAGAACGGGATCCGGATGCCGGCATTCGCGCGCACGGTGCTCGCGAGCGCGAGATGGAACACGATGACACCGGTCGCGGCCGCCACGACTCCGAAGACGAACATCGCTCCACGCTACCAATGCGCCTCACGTTCAGCAGCGACCTACTCCGACTCCTCGCCCTTCCTCGACATCTCGAACCCGGCGCCGATCGCGATGCCCATGGCGAGCCCGATACCGGCGCCCAGGACGAGGTTGTCGAACAGCAGCATTCCCAGCGCGGCCCCGAACGGCAGACCGAGCGCGATGCCGACTCCGACGCCGCTGCCGGAGTTCTTCTGCGGGCCCTCTTCCTGATCGGTCATGCAGGAGACGCTACGCGGATACCGGCCATCGCGCCTCCCCCTCGAGGCGGATCCTTGTGCTCACCGCTCCGGCTGTGATCACGTGCCGTGGCCCTCGCTCGGGATCGGCGAGACGCGGACGATCTCGACGGCTCCGAATTCGCCCGCTGCGCACATCGCACCACACCGATCTGGCCCTGAGCCCACCGCCTCGCGCAGCGGAGAAGAGAAATGCCGGTCATGCCCGGGCATGACCGGCATTTCTCTTCCATTCCGACCGCGGCGGCACCGGCGTCACGCCGCGACGCAGTGTGAAACGTTTTTATCACAGAGCCGATTTCGGCTTGACGCACGCGCGGCATGCGGGTTAGCGTTCACGGACGACTTCTTGGGAAAACGCATTCCGAAGATCTCTGCCCCGCCCTGCAACGTTGGAGAGCTGATGACGACGAACGCCGCCTCGCCGGTCTGGGCTCTGCGCGCGCACGCCGCCTTCGAGTGGCTGTGGTGGGTCGCGACGGTCAACCTGCTCTGGATCGTCTTCGCCATCGCCGGCGGCATCGTGCTCGGCATCGCCCCGGCATCCGCCGCCGCAGCAGAACTCACCCGCCGACGCCTGCGCGGCGACGGCTTCGCGGCCACGCGTTCCTTCGCCGCAGCCTGGCGACGCGAGTTCTGGCGCGCCAACGCCGCGCTCGGCCCCGCCTTCGCGATCACGGCTCTCCTCGCGGCGAGCGCCCTCGGCCAGTACGCCGCCGGTTCGCTGGGCGCGCCGCTCGGCATCCTGACCTGCGCCGCCCTGGCCCTCGCCTTCGCCGTCACCGCCGTCGCCGTTCCGATGTTCGCGCACTACGACCTCGGCCTGCGCTCCTACGTCCCGACCGCGTTCCGCTGGGTCCTTCGGAGCCTTCCGCACGCCGTCCTGCTCCTGCTCGCGGCCGTCGTCGTCGTGACCGCGAGCCTCATCCTCCCCGGCATCATCCCCTTCCTCTCACTCGGAGCCTGGCTGACGCTCAGCACCGCGCTGTGCATCGGCTTCTTCACGGCCAACGACCGCCGCCTCGCCGACGCAGGCATCCCGACCTGATCCCCTCCCCACCCCCAACGAAGGAGCTCTCATGAAGCACCGCACCCTCGCCTCCGGCATCGGCATCGCCGCCGTCGCCGCGTTGGCACTGACCAGCTGTTCCGCCGGACCGGATGCCGGAACGGAGGCCGCCGAGCTGGACACGTTGTCCATCATGGCGCCCTACCTCGTGACCAACGCACCCGAGGACGGCAACCAGTTCGAGACCGCGATCGAGGACGAGATCGGCGTCGACCTCGACATCACCTGGGTGCCGAACTCGTCCTACGGCGACAAGGTCAACATCACCCTCGCCGGCGACGACCTGCCCCAGGTCATGGTGATCCAGGGCAAGGATCCCGGCTTCGTCCGCAACGCCGAGGCCGGCGCGTTCTGGGACCTCACCGACTACCTCGACGACTACGACAACCTCAAGACGACGTTCCCCCAGGTGCAGCACTCCTCCAGCATCAACGGCAAGGTCTACGGCATCTTCCGGTCGCGCGACGTCATGCGCGAAGCCGTCATCATCCGCAAGGACTGGCTGGCGAACCTCGGCCTCGACCTGCCGACGACCACCGACGAACTCCGCGAGGTCGCCACGGCCTTCACCGAGAACGACCCCGACGGCAACGGCGTCGACGACACCTACGGCCTCATCATCCCCAAGTGGCCGGGCACGATCGGCACCAACAGCCCGTGGGATGCCATCGAGACCTGGTACGGCGCGGGCAACCGCTGGACCGAGCGCGACGGCGAGCTGGTCCCGAACTTCACCACCGACGAGTGGCTCGAAGCCGTCCAGTTCGAGCGCGAGCTCGTCGAGGACGGCGTCGTCAACCCCGATTACGCGACTTTCGACTCCGCGAAGTGGAACGAGCCGTTCCTCACCGGCAAGGGCGGCATCATCATCGACGTGCACTCCCGTGCCGGCCAGCTGATGACCCTGCTCAAGGAGCAGGACCCCGAGGGCTTCCAGAACTACGTCGACGTCACCGGCAACCTCGAAGGCCCGGACGGCGAGCTGAACGCCCTCCCGACCGCCGGGTACAGCGGCTTCCTCGCCATCCCGAAGGCTCAGGTCAAGACCGAGGAGCAGCTGCGCGCGGTCCTCGAGGTGCTGAACAAGATGAACTCGGACACGGTCGGTCCGTTGCTGAACAACGGCATCGAGGGCGTCACGTACGAGCTCGACGGCGACCTCGCCGTCGCGATCGACGACGTCCCGCAGGCGGACAAGGACACCTCGGCCAGCTACGCGCAGCTCGGCACGAACGTCACCGGCTTCCAGGGCTACCTGCCCAAGCAGGCGTCCGAGTACGAGCAGGAGATGTACGACAAGCGCAAGGAGATCGAGGCCTCCGACCTCGAGTCCGCCGTCTACGACCCGTCGGCCGCCTACGTGTCCGAGACCTACGTGTCCAAGGGCGCGCAGCTGGACACGATCGTCGCCGACGCCCGCATCCAGTACATCGCCGGGCAGCTCGATCTGGACGGCCTGCAGGATGCTGTCGACCTGTGGCGCTCGAGCGGTGGCGACGACGTCATCGCCGAGATCAACGAGCTGGCGGACGCCGACTCCTGATCCGGATCGCTGGGGCGGCACCTGGTGCCGCCCCAGCCTCCCGAGAGGTTCTCCTATGACCATGCTCGACAACGCCGTGACGGCGACCGAGACGCTGACCGTCGAGAAGACGTCCAAGCGGCGCCGCGGCGTCCGTGTGCACTTCACGCAGTTCAAGTGGCTCTACCTGCTGCTGCTGCCAGGCATCATCTACTTCGTCCTGTTCCGTTACTGGCCGATGTACGGCGCGATCATCGCGTTCAAGGACTACGTGCCGTTCCTCGGCATCCAGGACAGCCCGTGGGTCGGCTTCGCGCACTTCGAGGATTTCTTCTCGTCGCCCGACTTCCCCCGGCTGCTCGCCAACACGCTGATCCTCGCGCTGCTGAGCCTGGTGATCGCGTTCCCACTGACGATCATCGTGGCGCTGCTGCTCAACGAGATGCGCCTCATGATCCTCAAGCGCACCGTGCAGACGCTCATCTACATCCCGCACTTCCTGTCGTGGACCGTCGTCGCATCGCTGACCTACCTGCTCTTCGCGCTCGACATCGGTCCGCTGTTCCAGCTGATCAACAACGTCCTGGGCACGGATGTGAACTTCCTCGCCGACCCGGCCTGGTTCCGGCCGATCATCGTGCTGCAGGACATCTGGAAGAACACCGGCTGGGGGACGATCATCTTCCTCGCCGCCCTCGCCGGCGTCGACCAGGCCCAGTACGAGGCCGCGATCATCGACGGCGCAGGCCGCTTCCAGCGCGTGTGGCACATCACGCTGCCCTCGATCCTGCCGACCATCATCGTCATGCTCGTGCTGCAGATGGGCCAGGTCCTCAACACCGGTTTCGAGCAGATCTACCTCATGACGAACTCGCTCAACCGCTCGGTCGCCGATGTCTTCGACACCTACGTGTACTTCATGGGCATCACGCAGGGCTCCTACAGCTACAGCACCGCGGTCGGCCTCTTCAAGGCGATCGTCGGCGTCGTCCTCATCTTCGGCGCGAACTGGCTCGCCAAGCGCTTCACCCAGGCAGGGATCTTCTGATGGCACGCGAGAAGTATCGGTTCAACACCCCCGCAGGGCGCGTGTTCGACGTGTTCAACATCGCGCTCATGGTCGCCGTGGCGATCCTCGCGCTGGTGCCGTTCGTGTTCGTGCTCGCCGGGTCGTTCGCGACCGAGGCGGAGCTCGCGACGCGCTCGTTCTTCCTGTGGCCGGAGACGTTCTCGCTCAAGGCGTACGAGGCGATCTTCACCAGCCCCGCATTCCTCAGGGCGCTCGTCACGACGATCGCAGTGACCGCGGTGGGAACGCTCGTTCAGCTCATGCTGACCGCCTCCATGGCGTATCCGCTGAGCAAGGCGAACCTCCCCGGAGGGAAGCTGATCCTGTCGCTCATCGTGTTCACGATGGTGTTCGGCGGCGGCATGATCCCGACGTTCCTCGTCGTGAAGGACCTCGGCCTGCTCAACAACTACTGGGCCCTGATCCTGCCGATGGCGATCAACCCGTTCAGCCTCATCATCATCAAGAACTTCTTCCAGCAGCTCCCCGCCGAGCTCGAGGAGTCCGCGAAGATCGACGGCGCGAACGAGCTGCAGACCCTGTGGAGCATCATCCTGCCGCTGTCCAAGCCCGTGCTCGCCACGTTCGCGCTGTTCTATGCGGTCGGCATCTGGAACGACTTCATGTCGCCGCTGCTGTACCTCAACGACAACTCGATGTGGACGCTGCAGATGTTCCTGCGCCAGGTGACGGTCGCCACCGACCTGTCGGTCGTCGAGCAGGACCCGACCCAGCTGCCGCCGGCGCAGGGCATCAAGTTCGCGGTGATCATCGTGGCCACGCTGCCGATCATCCTGTTCTACCCGTTCCTGCAGAAGCACTTCGCGAAGGGGATGCTGATCGGATCGGTGAAGGGATGACCCTGCTGTACCGCAACCCGCTGACCTCGGCATCCGATCTGGACGGCTGGGTCGCCGAAGGCCCGGTCTCGGCCGAGCCGACAGGCGAGGGGATGCTGCTCTCCAGCAGCGGCGGCGTCGACGACCACTTCACGTTCTGGTGCCCCGAGTCGTTCGGCGACCGCATCCGGATCACGTGGGAGTTCTCGCCGCGCTCGGAGCCGGGGCTCGCGATGCTGTTCTTCGGCGCTGCCGCGGATGCCGAGCAGCACCCGGATGCCGACGGCATCTTCGACGACGCTCTGGCGCCGCGCAGTGGGGCCTACCCGCAGTACCACTCCGGCGACATCCGCACCCTGCACGTGTCGTACTTCCGGCGCCGATGGGAGGACGAGCGCGCGTTCCACACCTGCAACCTGCGCAAGTCCCCCGGGTTCCACCTCGTGTCGCAGGGTGCCGACCCGCTGCCGCCGGTCGTCGACGCCCGCGAGGCGTTCTACCGCATCACGGTCCTGAAGGACGGCGCGCGCGTCGCCTTCTCGATCGACGATCTGCCGCTGTTCGACTGGACCGATGACGACAGCACCGGTCCTCGCATCCGTGACGGGCGGATCGGGTTCCGCCAGATGGCGCCCCTCGTCGCCTGCTACCGCAACCTGGAGGTTCACTCGCTGTGACCGATTCGACCGTGACCGTTCCGCTCCGCTGGCTCGATGGCGAGAGCCCCGCCCGTCTGCGCGGCGGCTCGACGTGGGGTGTCCCGCTGCCCCGCGGCACCGTCGCCGACCCTGCCGCCCTGCGGCTGCGCGAAGTCGGCGGCGACGCCGTGCCCGCGCAGTTCTGGCCGCTCGCGACGTGGCCGGACGGCTCGATCAAGTGGGCCGGGTGCGCCGTCGGGGCGTTGGACGCCCCCGGCTCGTATGAGATCGCCACAGGGTCGGATGCCGCGCCCGCCGCCGGATCCCCCGTTCAGGTCGAGAGCGCCGGCGAAGAGATCGTCGTGGGCAACGGCATCCTCGAGATCGCGTTCCCGAGCGCGCCGTCGGATGTGCTGGCGCACCGGGTGACCCGCGGCGGTCGCGTCGTCGCCGAGGATCTGCGCCTGGTGAGTCTGCTGCAGGAGGAGCTCCCCGAGGACGGCGGTGCCGCGCCGCGCCGTCGGTTCCGCTCGCGCGTTCACACGGTGGTGCTCGAACAGAACGGTCCGATCCGCGCCGTGGTGCGCGTCGATGGCGTGCACCGTTCCGAGGACGCCGCCCGCGAATGGCTGCCGTTCACCGTCCGCTTCGTCATCATGGCAGGCTCCGCCGAGGTGCGCCTCGTGCACTCGGTGATCTGGGACGGCGACGCCGAGCACGATTTCCTCGCCGGACTCGGTGTCCGCGCCGACGTGCCGCTGCGTGCGGACCTGCACGACCGTCATGTCCGCGTCGCCGGGACGGACGGCGGCTTCTTCGCCGAAGCGGTCCGCGGTCTCACGGGTCTGCGCCGTGATCCAGGCGCTGAAGTCCGCGCCGCGCAGATCCGCGGCGAGCAGACACCGCCGACGGACACCTGGAACCCCGAGGTCTCGACACGGCTCGACCTCATTCCCTCGTGGAATGACCTCACGCTGACACAGCTGAGCGCCGACGGCTTCGGCATCCGCAAGCGCACCGCACCCGGCCACGCCTGGATCGACGCCGGGGCGGGCACCAGGGCGGAGGGATACGTCGCGATCAGCGATCCGACGGGTGGCTTCGGCCTCGGCATCCGCTCGTTCTGGCAGTCGCACCCCGGCCAGCTCGACCTGCGGGGAGCAGCCGGCGAGCGCGCCGAGCTGACGGCATGGCTGTATGCGCCCGAGGCGCAGCCGATGGACGTGCGGTTCTATCACGACGGTTTCGGCCAGGACGATTTCGCGACCCAGCTCGAGGGCCTGGAGATCACGTACGAGGACTACGAGCCCGGTTTCGGTGACGCCCACGGTGTCGCCCGCACCCACGAGCTGACCCTGTTCGCCTATGACGCGACGCCGCTGATCGAGGAGGTCGCCGCCTCCGTCGAGGCGATGCAGCGACCGCCGCTGCTGCAGCCGACGCCAGCGCATCTGCACGCCGTCGGCGTCTTCGGCGACTGGGCGCCGGTCGATCGGTCGACGCCGGCGCGCACCGAGATCGAGGACAGCAACGACTTCCTGCTCGACTTCTATCTCGGCCAGATCGACCAGCGCCGCTGGTACGGATTCTGGAACTACGGCGACGTCATGCACGCCTACGACCTCGATCGCCACGTGTGGCGCTATGACGTCGGCGGCTACGCCTGGGACAACAGCGAGCTCTCCCCCGACCTCTGGCTCTGGTACTCGTACCTGCGCAGCGGCCGCGCGGATGTCTTCCGGCTCGCCGAGGCGATGACCCGCCACACCGGCGAGGTCGACGTCTACCACCTCGGCCGCTGGCAGGGTCTCGGCTCCCGGCACAACGTCCAGCACTGGGGATGCAGCGCCAAGCAGCTGCGCATCTCGAGCCCGATCTACCGGCGGATCTTCCACTACCTCACCGCCGACGAGCGGGTCGGCGACCTCCTCACCGAGCTGCGCGACAGCGACGAGCGCTTCGTCGACACCGACCCGACGCGCAAGGTGCGCACGGACGCCGCGACCTACCGTCCCGATCGGGCGGCGCTGGCCGTCGGGCTCGGGACGGACTGGGGCGCGCTCGCGGCCACCTGGCTCGCCGACTGGGAGCGCACCGGGAACGAGCGCTCCCGCGACCGGCTGCTCGGGACGATGGCCGACATCGGCGCCCTGCCGCACGGGTTCCTCACCGGGGAAGCGCTGTACGACATCGAGACCGGCCGCTTCGACACGACCCGCGACCGCATCGCGGTCTCGCACCTCAGTGCCGTCTTCGGCCTGGTCGAGGTCGCGAGCGAGCTGATCTCGCTGGTCGACGTGCCCGGCTTCCGCGACGCCTGGCTGCAGTACTGCCGGCTCTACCTCGCCTCCCCGCAGGAGCAGGAGGAGGCGGTCGGGCAGCGGCTCACCGGCATCCATCTCGAGCAGGCGCACAGCCGGCTGACGGCGTACGTCGCGGCGGCGACGGGCGACGACGAGCTCGCGGATGCCGCATGGCAGGCCTTCGAGGGCATCGGTGAGTGGCTCGTGCACCGGCGAGACTTCGTCCTGCGCCGCATCGACGGACCCGCGGTGCTCAACCCGGTGGACGAGGCGCCGAGCGTGGGCACCAACGACGTCGCGCAGTACGGTCTCGCTGCGATCCAGAACCTCGCGCTGATCGGTCACCGGCTGCCCGCGGTTCGGAGTGATTCCGGGAGCTGATCTGCCCCACAATGGGGAGATGTCCTCCGAACGCCCGTCGCGGTTCCTGGCCTCGGTGCGCAGGGCGATCCGGACCGATCCGTCGCGCGTCGCGCTCACCGAGGTGCACCCGATCCTCAACGCGACGGTCGTGTCGAGGATCCTGGATCTCGCGCTGCGCATCGGCGAATCGATGTTCGCGGTCGGCGCGTCCGCCCATGACGTGACGTTCGCGATCACTCGCGTCGCGCAGGTCTACGGGCTCAAAGGCGTGCAGGTGGACGTGACCTTCACATCGATCACGGTGTCGCACCACCTCGGCGAGGACGATGCGCCGACGACCCTGCTGCGCGTCGTGCACGCGGCGTCACCCGATCACGCCAAGCTGCAGCGGCTGCAGGCTCTCCTCGCCGACATCCAGGACGGGATGGGGCTCGACGAGGCGCGCAGCACGTTCCGGGCGATCCGGCGGACGCCGTTCCTGTACCGCCCGACCGTCGTGATCGTCGCCCGCGCACTGCTCGCTGTCGGCGTCGCCATTCTGTTCGACGCGACGCCCGCGCTCATCGTGCTCGCCTTCCTCGCGGCGCTGGCTGCGGCCTTCGCACAGGCCGGACTCGCCAAGGCGCGCGTGCCGTCGTTCTTCGGTCAGATCGCCGGCGCGTTCATCATCACCGCGTTCGCGACGGTGGTCGCCGCGCTCGGATCAGCGGGGATCGCGCCGTTCGACGGCGTGCGCCCCTCGATCATGGTGGCCGCGGGCATCGTCCTGATGCTCTCGGGGCTGTCCGTCGTCGCCGCGGCTCAGGACGCGATCGACGGGTTCGCGCTCACCGCCGGCGGACGCATCCTCGATCTCACGATGCAGACCGTCGGCGTCGTCCTGGGCATCCTCATCGGGCTCGGAGTCGCGCAGCTCGTCGGGTACGGTTTCGAGCGTCCCGACGACGCCCTGCCCTTCGGTCCCTTGCCAGCTCAGATCGCGGGGGCCGTCATCATCGCCGTCGCGGTCGCGCTGTTCAACGGCGCAGGTCTCCGGATCATCGTCGTCAGCGCCGCCCTGAGCGTGATCGCGATCCTCGGCTACAGCTCGTCCCTGCTGCTGGGCATCCATGAAGGCGCGGCCAGCGCGGTCGGCGCGCTGCTGGCGAGCTTCATCGGGATCCTGGTCGCGCGCAATCTGCACGTGCCGTCGGTCGCTGTCACGACGGCCGCGATCGTGCCGCTCGTCCCCGGATTGACCGTGTTCCGCGGTCTGCTGGGGCTGGCGGACTCGGACGGCACACCCGAGTCGATGCTGGTGAGCATCGCCCCGCTCGTCCTGGCCGCGTCCATCGGCGTCGGCCTGGCCGCCGGGGCGTCTCTGGGGCTCTATCTCGGCACGCCGTTGCGCGCGACGCTCGCCGGCGTCGCGAAGTCACGCGCCAGGGTCCGGCACTGACGGGCGCCGAGCCTCGGTAGGGAAGGCACATGCCGGTTCCGACGCGCCATGACCGACGTTCGTCTTCCACCGCGCGGCGTATCGATCACCAGTTCGGCGGGTGCGGCATCCGACCGGTGCGACGCTCGAGTTCGGCGGCGAGCGCGATGATCGTGGCCTCTCCGCCCGGGCGCCCGATGAGCTGAACGCAGACGGGGTGGCCGGACGCATCCGTCGTCACGGGCACCACGATCGCCGGAAGACCCGCGACGTTCACGAAGCTCGAGTACGGCGCGTAGCGCACCTGCTGGGCGAAGTTCTTCGCGGCATCCTCCGCGTCGAACCAGCCGACCGGACGCGCCGGCAGTGCGAGGGCCGGCGTGAGCACCGCGTCGAACGGCGCGAACGCCGTGACCGTCTCGCGCTCGAACACGGTCGCCGCGGCGAGCGCGTCGAGCACCTCACGGCCGGACAGCCTGCGCCCCTCGCGGGCGAGCCAGGCCGTGATGGGCTCGACGTGCGCGAGTTCAGCGTCCGTCAGTGCCATGCGGGCGGCGCTCGTGCGCCACAGCGCCGTGAACATCGCCGCGTATCCGTGCGGTCGCCAGTCGAACGCGTCGACGTCATGGCCGTCGACGAGCAGCGCTGTGGCGACCTCGACCGCGCGTGCGGCGTCGGCATCCAGGCGGATGTCCTCGTCGTCGTCCCACGGCGACACCGTCGTGACGCCGATGCGCGTGCGCCCGGCGACGCGTTCGGTCGCCTCGCGAAATGGCCCGTCGCCGGGCGCGGCGGTCGCATAGGGGTAGGGGCGGCCGGTGATCTGGACGTCCAGCAGCAGCGCGGCATCCGCCACGGTCCGCGCGATCGGGCCCGCGACCGCCAGCCCACCAGGACTGTCGAGTCCGGAGGCGAAAGGAACGCGACCGCGCGACGGCTTGATGCCGACCAGCCCCACGGTCGCCGCGGGGATCCGGATCGATCCGCCGGCATCCGACCCCGGGGCCAACGGCAGGAGACCAGCGGCGACGGCGGCGGCCGCTCCCCCGCTGGAGCCGCCGGCGCCGTTCGCCGGATTCCACGGGTCACGCGTCGGCGGGCCGATGCGCGTCTCGGTGTACCCGGTCATTCCGAACTCCGGGGTCGCGGTCTTGCCGAGGCTGATGCCGCCCGCCTCGTCGAGCACGGCCGCCTGGTCCGCCGTGGCGTCCGGGACGAAGCCCGCGTGCAGCCGCGACCCGAAGCGCGTCGGGACACCGGCCCTGGCCACCAGATCCTTGTCGGCGAACGGGAGTCCCCACAGTGCGCCGTCGGGATCCGCGGAGTCCAGTGAACGGGCGCGTGCCAGCGCGGCCTCTGCGGTGACTTCGACGAACGCGCCGAGCTCGGCATCCGTCCGGGCGATGCGGTCGAGATAGTGCGACGCGAGCTCGACCGGCGAGATCTCCCGCGTCCGCAGCGCGGCCAGCTGTTCGATCGCGGTGAGGTCATGCAGCTCGCTCATGGGACGAGCCTACGGATACCCCGGGTGCCGGGGCGCATCCACCGACCGGTGGACCCCGGAATCCGTCCGTCCACGGCTACCGCTGCGCGCAGGCGCCCGCCACGCTGGAACCATGACCGACACAGTGATCCAGGTGCAGGCGCTGCGCAAGACGTACGGGGCGTTCACCGCCGTCGACGGCATCGACTTCGACATCCGCCGCGGCGAGACGTTCGCCCTGCTCGGGCCGAACGGTGCAGGCAAGTCCACCACGATCGAGATCCTTGAGGGATACCGGCACCGGACATCGGGCGACGTCCACGTCCTCGGAGTCGATCCGCAACGCGGCGGACTGGACTGGAAGGCCCGTCTCGGCATCGTCCTGCAATCCAGCGGCGACACAGGCAACGTCACCGTGCGCGAACTCCTCACCGAGTTCGCGGGCTACTATCCCCGCCCGCGCAGCGTCGACGAGGTGATCGCGGCGGTCGGCCTCGAGACCAAGGCGAAGGTCCGCATCGGCAAGCTCTCCGGCGGCCAGCGGCGGCGTCTCGACGTCGCGCTGGGCATCGTCGGACGCCCCGAGCTGCTGTTCCTGGACGAGCCGACGACCGGCTTCGACCCGGAAGCGCGCCGCCAGTTCTGGGATCTCATCCGCTCGCTCAAGGCCGAGGGCACCAGCATCCTGCTGACGACGCACTATCTCGACGAGGCCGCACAGCTCGGCGACCGCGCGGCCGTCATCTCGGGCGGCCGGATCGTCGCGATCGGAGCGATGGACGAGATCGGCGGCGCGGCAGCGCGCACCCCGCTCGTGCGCTGGACGGATGCTGCCGGCACCGTGCACGAGCAGCGGACCACCGAGCCGGGGTCCGTGGTCGCCGGCCTGTTCCGCGACGGCGGCGAACCCCGAGCCCTCGAGGTCGTCCGCCCGAGTCTCGAAGACATCTATCTCGGCCTGATCCGGGACGCCCCGTCCGCCGAAGACCTTCTCGTGGAGGAACCCGCATGACCATCACCGCACCCGCACCGGCCTTCGGCCTGTCGCGCACCGTCCGCCTCGGCATCCGTCGCATCGGCTTCGAACTGAAGCAGTACTTCCGCGCCGGCGACCAGGTGTTCTTCACCTTCCTGTTCCCGACGCTGATGTACGTCGTCTTCGCGACCATCTTCACCGGCGACTTCGGCGAAGGGCCGGATGCCGTGAGCATGGCGACGTACTATCTGCCGGGTCTCATCGCCGGCGGCATCCTGCTCTCCGGCGTCCAGGGTCCGGCACTCGAGATCGCGAGCGAGAAGAGCGACGGCACTCTCAAACGCCTCGGCGGCACGCCGATCTCGCCGGTGACCTACTTCCTCGGCAAGATCGGCGAGGTGTTCGTGACCGCGATCCTGCAGATCGCCCTGCTCATGGTCGTCGCCTCGACCGTCTACGGTGCGGCCCTGCCGACCGAGCCCGCCGCCTGGGCGTGCTTCGCCTGGATCTTCGTGCTGGGCCTCGTGACCTGCACCCTGCTGGGCATCGCGCTGTCGTCCGTTCCCCGATCCGGCAAGACCGCGGGCGCCGTCGTGATCCCGGTCGTCCTGCTGATCCAGTTCATCTCGGGGGTCTACATCGCCTTCGCGATGCTGCCGGAGTGGTTGCAGACCGCAGCGGGAGTCCTGCCGGTGAAGTGGATCGCGCAGGGCATGCGCTCGGTGTTCCTGCCCGACGCGTTCCGGGGCGCTGAGGTGAACGGATCGTGGGAGCTCGGCATGGTCGCGATCATGCTCGCCGTCTGGCTCGTGATCGGGTTCGTGCTCAGCCGGGTCACCTTCCGGTGGATCCGTCGTGACGGCTGATCGCACCGGCCGGGCGGAGGTGCCAGAGTGGGTGAGATGAGTCGGATCGGCAAGGAGCAACTGGGCTGGGACATCGCCGTCGGCGCTCTCATGGTCGTGATGTGCACGCTGGCCCTCACCGAGGATCCGCGGACGCCGGGCACGCAGTGGCTCCTGGTCGCCGTGGCTCTGGCCATCGGCGCGGTGTACGCGTTCGGCGCGCGCCGCTACGTGAGCATCCGCGAATCCCCGATCCCCTCCGTCGGCATCTCGTACGGCCTGCAGTCCGCCATGATCGTCCTGCTCGCCCTCGGGGTGGCGATCCAGCCGAACATGCTCCTGCTGCAGACGATCGTGCTGCCCCTGCTGTGGATGACCGCGCGCTCTCCCCGCCAGGCGATCGTCGCGACGATCATCAACGCCGTCGTCCTCACCGTGTCGTACTGGAGCTGGGGTGGATTCGCCTCCTGGGCGCTGCTCGGGGGCCTGCTCACCTCCGGGCTGTCGGCCGCGTTCTCGATCGCCCTCGGGCTGTGGATCACCCGGATCGCGGAATGGGGCGCCGAGCGTCAGCGCCTGCTCACGCAGCTCACCGACGCGCAGGCGAGTCTCGAGGCCGCGAGTCGCGAGGCCGGCGCGACGGCCGAACGCGAGCGGCTCGCCCGCGATGTGCACGACACGATCGCGCAGAGTCTGACGAGCATCGTGATGCTCGCCGAACGCGCACGCCGCGACGGGTCGGCAGCGACGATCGCGCTGATCGAGGATGCCGCACGCGATGCGCTGCGCGAAGCACGGGCCCTCGTGGTGGTGGAATCGCCGGCGACGGATCCGACGGGCTCGCTCGCCCAGGCGCTGCACCGCCTCGGTGCACGCTTCGAGCAGGAGACCGGGACGACGGTGCACGTCGACGCTTCCGAGTGCACGGTGCCCCGCGACGTGCAGGTCGTGCTGCTGCGCTGTGCGCAGGAGGGGCTCGCGAACGTCCGCAAGCACGCCGGGGCGACGACCGTCCGGCTGACGCTGCGGATCGACGCGGATGCCGCGCTCACGGTGCAGGACGACGGTCGAGGCCTCGGGGGAACGCAGATCGGTGTCGGCAACGGCTTCGGACTTGCCGGCATGCGCGAGCGGGTGGCGCTCGTGGGCGGCATCCTGGAGGTGGGGGATGCGGAGCCGGCCGGAACCGTGCTGACCGTGCGCATCCCTCTGACCGCAGAGATCCCGCTGACCGCAGAGAAGGACCCGTCATGATCCGAGTCGTCGTGGCCGACGATCACCCCGTCGTTCGCGCGGGCATCGTGGGCCTCATCGCCCTCGACGACGGCATCGAGGTGGTCGGCGAGGCTTCGGACGGCGCCGAAGCCGTCGATCTCGCCGCATCGCTGCGGCCGGACATCGTCCTCATGGACCTGCGGATGCCGCGGCTCACCGGCGCCGAGGCGACCGCCCGGATCGCGGACGAGTTGTCCGGCATCCGCGTCCTCGTGCTCACGACCTACGAGTCGGACGACGACATCCTCGGTGCGATCGAAGCCGGGGCGAGCGGATACCTGCTCAAGGCGGCTCCGCAGGAGGAGATCGTCGCCGGCATCAGGGCCGTGGCCGAAGGGCACACCGTGCTCGCCCCGTCGATCGCCGCGACGCTCGTCACGCGCATGCGTCAGGATGCCGCAACAAAGCCGCAGCTCAGCCCGCGCGAGCTCGAAGTCCTGCGCCTCGTCGCGGCCGGCCGCAGCAATCCGGAGATCGCGCGCGAACTGTTCATCGGCGAGTCGACGGTGAAGACGCACCTGCTGCACGCCTTCGAGAAGCTCGGCGTCTCGGACCGCACCAGGGCGGTGACCCTGGCGCTGGAGCTCGGGATCCTCTGACCTGCGCCGTTCGAATGACCCTTCATCCGCGTACGGAAGGGGTCATTCGTGCGATTCGAAACCTGCGGGCTACGCGCGGCGCATCTGTGCCGCGGCCGGGCAGTCGAACGGGTCGCTGGCTGCGAGGCCGACGCGGTTCAGATACTCGATCACGATCGCGTAGGAGCGCAGGATGCTCGTCTCGGTGTACGGGACGCCGTTCGCGGAGCAGTAGTCGCGGACGATCCCGCGGGCCTTCGACAGGTGCAGACGCGACATGTTCGGGAACAGGTGGTGCTCGACCTGGTGGTTGAGTCCGCCCAGGAACCAGGTGGCCCACCAGCCACCGGTGACGTTGCGCGAGGTGCGCACCTGCTTCGAGAAGAAGTCCAGACGCGCGTCGGGCGCGATGATCGGCATGCCCTTGTGGTTCGGGGCGAACGATGCGCCCATGTAGACGCCGAACACGGCCAGCTGCACGCCCATGAAGGCGAACGCCATGCCCAGCGGCAGAACCAGGAACACGGGAACGAGGACGACGGCGAAACGGACCGCGATCAGGCTGAGCTCGGTCCAACGGCCCTTGACGCCCTTGCGCGTGGTCAGGTGCTTGAGCCCGAGGTAGTGCAGGTTCAGCCCCTCCAGCGTCAGCAGCGGGAAGAACAGCCACCCCTGCTTGCGGGTGATCAGGCGGATGAGACCACGCGACTTCGCGGCATCCTCCTCCAGGAACGAGATCGTGTCGACGGCGATGTCCGGGTCCTTGCCGACCTGGTTCGGGTTGCCGTGGTGGCGGGTGTGCTTGGAGTCCCACCAGGCGTAGCTGATGCCGACGACGCCGGCGGCGAGGATGCGCGCCAGGCGGAAGTTCGCCGGTCCCGACGTCAGGATCTGGCGGTGCGCTGCCTCATGGGCGAGGAAGGCGACCTGTGTGAACAGGATGCCGAGGGCACCCGCGATCAGCAGCTGGAACCAGCTGTCGCCGAGGAGGATGAAACCCGTGATGGCTCCGCCGAATGCCAGCGCGAGAGCGCCGCCGACGAGGGAGTAGAAGATCGGAGTGCGCTGCATCAGGCCCGTCTCGCGGACGACCTGCTGAACCTCGCGGTACGCATTGGCCATCGGCGGGATCTCGGCGTTGCCCGCGTACGTCTGCCGCACGGGTCCGAGGGTCGAAGTGGTCGAGTCGAGCTGGGTACTGGAGATGATGCTCTCCTGCCGATCGGGAGCCCTTTGAGCTGCGGAAGCCAAAGGCAGTTGCCGATCGCTTCCCCCAGCGTAACCCCGGTGGTATGCGGTCTCCGGTATACGTCGGGCCGGCTCCGACCGGGCGGCGAGGGTCTCGGCTCAGGTCAGGCGCGCGCCCGACGGATGCGGCGACGCAGCCGCAGACGCAGCGGGTGCGCCTCGGGGCGGTCGCCGCCCTCGAGCGCGCGGCGCGCGTCGGCCAGGGTCGGGAAGGACCCCAACTCGGTGCCGTGGTTGTCGCGCACGAGGTGCGCTGCGCCGTCGAACTCGACGAAACCGGCGAACTCGCCGTCGCGGGTGGCGACGTGCACGTCGTCGTCGGCCTGTTTCCAGTCGAAGGACTCGTGGATGATGCTCATGGTGTTGCTGCTCATTGCTCTGCTCTGTGGCGGGCGCGCGCGTGCGCACCTCGCATCTCTGCGATCAGAGCGGATGCCGCGCGCGTCGGTGTGCGTGGTCCGTGATGGCCCTGATCAGTGGCGACGTGATGGCCGAATCTGCGGCGATGTCACTCACGTTGCATGGACAGTCTAGCAGGAGGCCTCGGACACGGGCTGGGAAGGTGGCCCGGGCCCGTCCATACGGCGCTTCGGTACGCGACACGCCGAGGGCCCTGTGCACACGCGCCATATGGACGGGTGGGGACGTCAGCTCACGGCTGCCGACAGGATGCTGAGCGGCACGGGATCCGCCGGGACCCATACCCGGCGGGGGTGCGCGGACGAACCATGCACGACCCACCGGCCGTGAGGTTCCGGCTGGTCCGGTTCCTCGATGGTCGGCACGGGCGCCGCACCCGACGGGCGCTCGGGCACGGGATCCGGTGCGGGCACGGGCACGGGATCCGGTGCGGGCACGGGCATCGGCCCCGGCACCGGCACCGGCACCGGCACCGGCACCGCAGCATCCGCGTCCTGCCAGGCCTCGCGGATGATGCGCCGCGGGTCGTAGCGGCGCGGATCGAGCGACTGCCAGTCCTCGCGGACGATCGCGGCGCCGGCCTCCTCCTCGGCCCGGCGCTTGGCCTCCAGCGTCATGTCCTTCAGCTGCCGCAGCACGGCGGCGAGACGGCCGGCGTACTGCGGCATCCGATGCGGGCCGATCAGCACAGTGGCGATCAGCGCCACGAGGAAGAGCTTCTCAACGGTCAGTCCGAACATGCCCGCGCCTCCCTCCGGTCATGCAGCCAGGCGATGAGGAGCGCGGTCAGGAACAGCGCGGTCATCGGGACCGCGATCAGGAACATCGACAGCACGTCGGCAGAGGGCGTCACCATCGCGCTGAACAGCACGATGGCCACGATCGCGATCCGCCAGCTCCGAGCCAGCGTGTGCGCGGGCAGGATGCCGAGCAGGTTGAGCACCACGAGGAACACCGGGAGCACGAACGCGATGCCGGTGGCGATCACGACCTTCAGGACGAAGTCGACATACGCGGATGCCTGCACCAGCGTGCTGTCCTCGGGATCCGCGAAGCTCGCGAGGAGCTCGACCATGTGCGGGAACAACAGGAAGCCGGCGGCGCACCCGGCGGCGAACAGCGGCACGGCCGCGCCGAGGAACCCGTAGGTGTACCTCTTCTCGCGACGCGTGAGCCCCGGCGCGAGGAACGCGAACAACTCGTACAGCCAGACCGGGCTGGCCAGGGCGATGCCCGCGAACAGGGCGATCTTGAGCTTCAGATCGAAGGCACCGGTGATGCTGTCGTAGTTGAGGCTGGCATCCTGCGACTCGGCGATCTCAAGGATCGGCGCCCGCAGCACCTCCAGGATCGGCCCGGAGAGCAGGTACCCGAGGATAACCCCGGCCAGGAGCACCGCCGCCGCCCGGAACACGCGCGTACGCGCTTCTCTCAGGTGCGATGACAGCGGCATCCTGGCCGTGGAGTCCGCCTCGACTCGGGTCGTGGCGAGGTCGGTCATGGCATCACTTCCCGGTTGTCGGCTGCTCTGCGGCCGGGGTCTGCACCTCGGTCTTCAGGATTCGCATCGACTGCCCGACGCTGCGGGCGAGGGCGGGGAGTTTCGCCGCTCCGAAGATGAGGACGACGACGGCGAGGATGATCAGTGCGTGCCATCCGGTGAGGTTCTGGAACATGTCTCTGTCTCCTGTCGGTGGAAGTCGGTCAATCGGACGGGGGCTGGCCGGGGCCGCCCTCGCCGCCGTCGGGGCCGCCCTCGCCGCCGTCGGGGCCGCCTTCGCCGCCGCCGGAGGGCGCAGCCCCTGCGGTCGGGGTCGTCGAGGTGTCGATGCGCACCTGCAGGGTCGCGGTGTAACCGCTCGTCGCGTCCCCCGTGATCGTCGCCAGCTGCAGAGCCCCCGCGTCGTCGCCGAACACGTTGTCGCCGGACAGCGTCGTCTGCGCGAGGTTCTCGGACGAGCCGTCATAGCGGGAGTCCGCGTAGACGGTCGTGCAGGCGTCCTCCGGGAGGGCGATCTGGGAGGTGGCGATGGCATTCGCGGAGTCGGTGATCGAATCGACATCGGGGTAGACCTCGAAGTGGATGTGCGGCCAGCGTCCCGAATAGCACCCGGGGAACACCGAGGTGAACGAGACCTTGCCCTCGGCATCCGCGACCTGGACGCCGCGCAGGTAGGTGACGTCTTCGAGGCCCTCGGAGTACATCGAGTACTCTCCCCCGGCCGTGCAGTGCCAGGCGTAGACGGCGACGCCGGCGAAGGGCGCGTCGTCGTTCTGCATGTCGAGGAGGTCGAGCCGGAACGTCAGCGGCACGCCCTCGGCCGTGGCGGAGCCGTCGATGGAGGATCGGATGTCCTGGCGGACGATGCCCGACTGCTCGAGGACGTCTGGTCCGTTGGATCCGTCTCCGGGGTACGGCCCCGCGGTCTCATCCGGGATCTCGCCCTCCGCCGTCGTGGATCCGGTCGACGCGTCGGATGAGTCCGACGAGGTTCCGGTCGTGCTGCTGGTCGCGGTGGGTGCGCAGGCCGCCAGCACCACGGCTCCGACGCCGAGCCCGGCCAGGCCGATGACGCTGCGTCGGCTGAGGAGGGTGCGGATGTCGAAGGGGGCGCCCTGGTCGACGACCTCCTCGTCTGGGCGGTCGAGCGGGCGGCCTTCGTAGGTCGGACCGTTCGGGGTGTCGACGGGTTCGGGGATGCGGCTCATGATCTTCTCCTTCCGTGAGCTGATGACAGCTTCCCGAGGGAGTCGATCAGGGCACTGTGCCCCGGCTATGCGAGGTCTATGACTTCGGGCGTGCTACCGGCGGCCGGATGACCAGCACCGCCACGATGCCGATCAGGATCACGGCGGTCAGCGCGACCGGAATCGGCAGCACGGGGTCGAGCAGTACGAGCAGGGCGCCGACGGGCACGACGACGTTAACGAGCCGGTCGGCGTTCTCACGGATCGCGATCCACCAGATGCCGACGAGGAACACGGCGATCGGGACGGTCACTGTGAAGGATGCGGCGGCGTTCGACAGCTCGCTGTGGTGCGTGAGCACATCGATCTCGACCTCGATGCCGGCCGAGAACGCGGCCGCGGCGGCGAACACGAAGTAGTGCGTGTATCCGTAGCGCAGCGAACGGCGGAAGGACGAGATGGCGCTGTGATGGGGCGGCCAGAAATAGATCCACCACAGCGCGGCGGTCACGATCAGGGTGAGGGCCGCGATCGCGATGAGCGGGCCGAGGGACTCGACCTCCTCGAGCGCGCCGACGATGGCGTTCGCCGAGGCGAGCAGGCTCTCACCCAGCACGATGAGCGTGAACAGGCCGTAGCGCTCGGTGATGTGGTGGGGATGCCAGGGCGTCTGATGCCGGTGCTCCGCGAAGACGGGAACGGCCATCTCGATCAGCGCGAAGAGCACGAAGGCCGCGATCTGGAAGGATGCCGGCACGAAGAGGAACGCCACCCACAGCAGCTGGACAGCGGCGATGCCTGCCGCGTATCGGCGAGTGACCGAGCGCAGCGGCTCCTCGGCGCGGGACGCCCGCAGCCACTGCGCGATCATCGCGATCCGCATGACGATGTAGCCGACGACCGGGATCAGGAAGTCGCCGTGCTCGAAGGCGGCCGGGACGCCGGCGGCGAGGATCAGGACGCCGCCCATCTGCACGAACGTCAGCACCCGGTACAGCCAGTCGTCCGTCGCGAACGATGTCGCGAACCAGGTGAAGTTCATCCACGCCCACCAGATCGCGAAGAACACCATGGCGAACGACGTGATCCCGTGCACGTAGTCACCCGCGCTGAGCGCGTGGTGCAGCTGCGCGGACGCGACGCTGATCGCGACCACGAAGACGAGGTCGAAGAACAGCTCCAGCGTGCTGGCCGTGCGGTGCGGCTCGTGCGCATCGCGCGGTTGCATGCGGCTCAGGCGGAGACGTCCGAGGGGGTTCTGATCGGTCACGGGATCAGCGTAGGGCAGGCATCCGGCCTTCCCTGCGGACGCGCTTCGTCCAATCGCGTGAAGAATCTTCCCACGGAGGATCCGATCGGCTAGAGTGGGCCGCAGTTCGCAGTGCCTGGTGCATTCGGATGCCGTGTGGGAACGGTATCCACCGCTTCGAGACGTGGGGTCTCGAAGAGCAGCAGGATCCCGAGGGGTCGGGAAGCGGGCGCACCCGCGTGCACAACGCGCGCGGACTGGGGAAATACTGGGGAAGTCATGGCGCGCTGGGGAATTCTGCGTTCATTCTGTGCTCGGGGAGTCCGAGCATGACGTCCGTCGAGGACGCGGTCGGGCTCACGCGTGCCACGACGGCCTTCGCTCCCGTCGCCGCTGCGCGCACGCCAAAGGTCGCGTCGCACACCGTCGTGATGCCGCGGGTGTCTCCGACGCTCGAACGACGTCAGCTCTGGGAGCGGCGGTACCGGATGCGGCTGCGCATGACCGACGCGGCGATCATCGTGCTCGCGACCGTCCTGACCGCCGTCGTCCAGCTGTTCGTGCTCGATGCTCCGGTCGACGCCGTCACGCGCGGTGGGATGCTTCTGGCCATCGCCTGGTTCCTGTCGCTGAGCGTGTTGAACACGCGCGCCGCCGCAGTCTTCGGCTCCGGGGCAGCCGAATACACGCGCGTCGCGCATGCCAGCGGTCTCGCCTTCGGACTCCTCGCGATCGTCGGCGTACTGCTGGAATGGAAGGGACTGCGGCCGATGCTGCTGATCGCCCTGCCGCTGGGGATGCTGGGGCTCATCCTCGCGCGGTGGGGTTGGCGCAAATGGCTGTTGCGGCGCCGGCGCGCGGGACAGTACGCATCGCGCACCGTCGTGGCGGGCGATGCCGAAGACGTCGGGTACGTCATCGACTCGCTCCGCCGCGGTGGCGAGACCGCCTACCACGTCGTCGGAGCGACGTTGTTCGATCGCAACGCCGTGGACCTCGAGGTCGACGGCGAGCGGTACCCGGTCCTCGGCAACGTCAATACCGTCGCGTCCGTCGCCACGCGCCTCAGCGCGGACACGATCATCGTGGCGAGCCGCCCGGAGGGGAACCCGGACTTCGTCAAGGGCCTCGGATGGCAGTTGGAGGGTACGGCATCCGAGTTGATCCTCTCGAGCCGTCTCACGGACGTGGCCGGTCCGCGCGTGTCCCTGCGCCAGGTGGAGGGTCTGCCGCTGATCCACGTGAAGATCCCGACCTACGAAGGCGGGATCCACTTGCTCAAGCGCGCGCTCGACATCGCGGTCGCAGTGGCGGCACTCGTGCCGATCGCCCTGCTCTCGCCGGCACTCGCGTTGATCATCAAGGCGGATTCACCCGGTCCGGTCTTCTTCCGCCAGGAGAGGGTCGGTCGCGACGGCCGGATCTTCCGGATGATGAAGTTCCGCTCCATGAAGACGGATGCCGAACAGGAGCTCGCCGCTCTCCAGGAGCAGAACGAGGGAGCGGGTCTGCTGTTCAAGATGAAGGACGATCCGCGCGTCACGCGGGTCGGAAAGGTGCTGCGCAGGCTGTCACTGGACGAACTGCCGCAGTTCTGGAACGTGCTGATCGGCGACATGAGCGTCGTCGGCCCTCGGCCACCGCTGCCCAGCGAGGTCACCGCCTACGACGGGACGGTCTACCGGCGCCTGTACATCAAGCCGGGAATCACCGGCCTGTGGCAGGTATCCGGTCGCAGCGACCTGTCGTGGGACGAGAGCGTTCGCCTGGATCTGCGATACGTCGAGAACTGGTCTGTGATGAACGACCTGCAGATCATGTGGCGTACCGCGAAGGTCATGGCGCGGCCGAGCGGAGCGTACTGAGACGCGGGGCCGACCGCTGTTCCGAACGGCGGCACCGCAGGCAGACGGGGAGGGATGCCATGCTGACAGTCATCATCGCAGCGCACGACGAGGAGAGCGTGCTCGGGGCGTGCCTCGATGCGCTGCGCGCAAGCGCTGACGGGATCGATCTGGAGGTGATCGTCAGCGCCAACGGCTGCTCCGACGCCACAGCACGGATCGCGGCGGAGCACGGCGCGACGGTCATCGACCGGCCCGAGCCAGGCAAGGCGGGGGCGCTGAACGCGGCGGAACGCGCCGCCACCGGCTTCCCGCGGATCTACCTGGACGCGGACATCCTGGTGCCGGCCGATGGGATCGCCGCGGTTCTCGCACAGTTCGAGCAGCCGTCGGCCCCCCTGGCCGTGATGCCGCGACGACGCATCGACGTCACGGATCGCCCCTGGCCGGTGCGCGCGTACTCCGCCATCAACGAGCGGCTTCCCGTCTTCCGCGACGGCCTGTTCGGTCGCGGCATGATCGCGCTCTCGGCGGAGGGCAGGCGGCGATTCGGGGAGTTCCCGGACATGATCGCCGATGATCTCTTTCTCGACGCGCAGTTCTCCGCGGCGGAGAAGTCCGAGGCCTCCGACGTCGTCGTCAGCGTGGAATCGCCGCACACGACGCGTCAGCTGATCGATCGCCTGGTCAGGGTCCGCCGGGGCAACGCCGAGATGCGCGCAGCCGCTCAACGAGGCGCAGCCCCGAAGGGCGTCCGCCGATCAGACCGGTGGGCATGGCTGCGCGACGTCGTCCTGCCCGAGCCGAGGTTGGCACCTGCCGCCGTCGCGTACGTCGTCATCACGCTGGTGGCCGGCTTGCGCGCACGTCGGGCGGCCACCGACCCGCAGTCGGCCTGGGGCCGCGACGAGAGCACCAGGGCGACGATCGCGAGGACGACATGAACGCTTCGACGTCGATCAGACGACGCATCGGCTGGCTCATCGGAGCCGGAGCGCTCCTCGTCGCCGCTGCCGCGGTGGCCGTCTGGCTGTTGGCCGGCTCCGCTGGAGACGTTCCGGATGCCGGCGGTGAAGCGGGATCGGCAGGCACCGCTGCGAGCGAAGAGCCGCCGAGCACCCCTGGCCCGCTGCCCTCGGCTGCACCCACGTCCGGCTCGGAGGTGCAGGAGCCGACCGGCGACTCCGGCTACACGCTGCCGCCGGTCACGTCCTCCGCGCCGCTCGTGAGCGGGCCGCTCCCCGAGACGGCGAGCGCCCAGGGCCACCTCGTCGAAGGCTTCCCGGAGGACGTCGTGCCACCGATGGAGCGGTCGACCGTCGTGACCAGCTCGATCACGAGTGACGAGGGTCGCATGCAGGTGACCCTCGTCGGCCACGTGGAGGCGCCGGCCGCTGACGTGGTCGCCTTCTATCGCGACAGGTGGTCGTCACTCGGGCTGCGCGATCTGGGCGGGCCGGACGGTTCGGTCGCGTTCACCGGCGCCTACGAATCCCTCACCCTCGCTGTCATCACCACGGGCACGGGTGTGCAGTACTCCGTCTCCGCCGTCTTCCGGATCGAGTGAGCGTGTACATCTCCTTCGCGAACAAGCCGTCCGGCCCGTCACCGACGAGGCGCGCACCCGGCGTGCGGACCGTGTCCTCCACGGTCGTGAGCCTCGGGATCGTTTCGATGCTGACGGACATCTCGTCGGAATCCGTCGCTGCGATCCTTCCTCTCTACATCACCGGCGCTCTGGGGCTCGGAACCATCGCGTTCGGCCTGGTGGACGGCCTCCAGCAGGGAGTATCCGCATTCGTCCGCATCGCGGGCGGCTACGTCTCGGATCGATCCGACCGGCCGAAGTGGGTGGCCTTCGTCGGTTATGCTCTCGCCGCCGTCGCGCGCGTCGGTCTGCTGTTCGCTTCCGGCTTCGCCGCCATCACCTCCGTGATCGTGGCCGATCGAATCGGCAAGGGAATCCGGACCGCCCCTCGGGATGCCGTGATCACCGCGGCTTCCGAGCCCGAGAACCTCGCGACCTCCTTCGGCGTGCATCGGATGCTGGACAACATCGGCGCGGCGATCGGCCCCCTGCTCGCCTTCTTCATCCTGTTGCTGATCCCGGACGGCTATCACGCCGTCTTCGTCGCATCGCTCGCCTTCGCCGTCATCGGCGTCGTGATCCTCGGCCTCATCGTCCCGGACGTTCGCACGCGCGCACCACGTGAAGCCGCGACGACACCTGTTGCGCGGCGGCGTTTCGACTGGACGGCACTGAACTCCCCTGCGTTGAAACGCGTCCTCGCGGCCGCGGGTCTCCTCGGCATCCTGACGATCGGCGACGGCTTCGTCTATCTCGTCCTCCAGTCCCGCAGCGACTTCGCTGCGCAGTGGTTCCCGTTGCTGTACGTCGGCACCAATGCGGCCTTTCTGGCACTGGCGATCCCGTTCGGAAGGCTCGCTGACAGATTCGGCCGCGCGCGAGTCCTCATCATCGGCCATCTCGGGCTCCTCGGGGCGTACGTGATCGCGGCCCTGCCCGTCGCCGACATCGCCGCAACTCTGCTGTGCCTGGTCTTCCTCGGCGCCTTCTATGCAGCCACGGACGGTGTGCTCGCCGCGCTTGCCGCCCAGTTGACGACGCCGGAGACGCGCGCGACGGGAATCGCCGCGGCGCAGACAGTCGTCGCCGTGGCTCGTTTCATCGGCGCGACCGGCTTCGGGATCCTCTGGTTCGTCCTGGGTCGCGAGAGCTCACTGCTCGTCGTCGCGCTACTGCTGGTGATCGCGATCCCGCTCGCCGCCTGGCTGCTGCGGACATTGCTGCGCACACCATCGCCGACGCCACCGTCGGAGGAGGTCACGGCGGCATGAGTGCACGGATCAGATGGCTGCTCGTGGCAGCCGTGGCCGCGATCGCCCTCGGTACGGCGGCGGTCGTGATCTGGACCGCATGGCGGTCATCGCAGGCCGCGACCTCCGCACCGAGCGCAGTGGAGAGCGGATCGCCGCAGGAGTGGGATTCAGGCGATCGGATCGTGTTCCGGAGCACGGCGGTGGGGCAGAGCTACGGACTCGTCGCCTCGGTTGCGATCGAGGACCCTTCCGGGCCGCGCGCACTGACGGATGTCGCCTGCGACCGGGTGGATGCCGTGGCCGACGAGTGGATCTGCCTGCGCACCGAACGGGGCATCGCCACCACCTTCGAAGCGGTCGTGCGCTCGTCGGACGGCGTTGTGACCGAACAGTGGCCGCTGCCCGGCATCCCGAGTCGGACCCGCATCTCGGCCGACGGGAAGCTCCTCGCCACCACCGCGTTCGTGACCGGTCACTCGTACGCCACGATCGGCTTCTCGACCGAGACCGTGATCCGCGGCAGGGATGGCGAGAGCTTCGGCAACCTCGAGGACTTCGCCTTCATCCGCGACGGCGCCATGTCCACGGCCGCCGACCGCAACTTCTGGGGAGTGACGTTCGCCGGCGACGACAGGTTCTACGCGACGGCCGGGCTGACTCTGGATGGGACGACCTACCTCGTCGAGGGCGACCTGTCCGACCGGACCCTCACGACCATCGCCGAGGGGGTGGAGTGCCCTTCGCTCTCGCCGGACGGCAGCCGGATCGCGTTCAAACTGGTGACCGCAGGCGCCGGCCCGACCGTCCATTGGACACCGGCGGTCCTGGAGCTCCGCAGCGGAGAGGTCACAGTGCTGCCCGAGACGCGGAACATCGACGATCAGATCGAGTGGCTCGACGACTCGACCATCCTGTACGGGATGCCGCGCGACGACGCAGCGGGCGACAGCGACGTCATCTCGCTCGCCGCCGACGGCTCATCGGAGCCGGAACTCTTCATCGAGCACGCGTGGTCGCCGTCCGTCGTCCGTCGCTGATCATCCGTCGGAACGATCGGGTGCCTCGGACTGCCCTGCGGCGTGCCTGCGCCGAACCACGATCCAGGCGAACGCCGCGCCGATGGCCGCCCCGAGGACGTTCGCCAGGATGTCCCTCGGGCTGGCCTGACGCGACGGGATCAGGATCTGCGCGAGCTCGGCGCCGACGGACAGAGCGAGCGCCAGCAGCACACCCCTCCACGGGTGCCGGAAGAGCAGGGTCAGCAGGAAGCCGAGCGGTGCGAACATCAGGATGTTGGTGACGAACTCGATCCACCCGGTACCGAATCCGCCGATCCCCCAGCCCTGCAGCACCTGACCGATGCCCGTGACGATCTGGGCGTAGGACACCGGCAGAACGAGCACGGCCACGACGAGAAGGAGGTAGACCACGAGCGACGCCACCACCCATAAGCGCGGCCCCTGCTCGCCACCGTTGTCCACCAGCCGCTCCCCTCGCGCGCTCCGCCTCGACGGCGTTCGGGACTGCTCACTCGCGGGCGGAGGTTGCTCATCCAGATTGGTACTGTACTCTGTCCGGTGGGAGGGGGTCCCACCTCAGACTGATACAGGATTGTGATGATCAGCTCACCAACCAGACCCCCCCTATCGATACGTCCCCCACGAGATCGTTGGCGCATCGCCCTCGCGCTCTTCACGATCTTCGCTATCGCCGCGGCAGGCCTCATCGGTGCCGCCGGCGCTCAAGCCTCGACGAACGGGATCTTCCCCGACGACCTCAAGCCCGGCATCGCGAGCGACCCCGACCGCGATGGAGTCGAGCTGGGCATCCGGTTCACCCCTGAGCAGTCAGGGCGGATCACCGCCCTGCAGTACTACCAGGGCCGCTCAGCGGACGATGTGACCACGGCCACGCTGTGGTCGTCGCACGGAACCGTCCTCGCGAAGATCACCTTCCCCGAAACCGACAAGATCGGGTGGCGGACTATCGCCCTCGACGAGCCGGTCGACATCCGAGCCGGACGCACGTACGTGGCCTCTTACTACGCCCCCAAGGGCGGCTACCCCGTGACCGAGGACGACCTGAAGACCCACGAGACGACGAACGGCTTCACGTTGAGCCCGAACGCCGGCGTGTACGCCTACGCCGATTCCAGCGCCTTCCCCACGAAGACGCACAAGGCGTCGAACTACCTCGTCGACATCGTGTTCGCCCCGCATGCGCAGACCGGTGAACCCAGCCCGACCGACCCCACGACACCGGGCGACCCCACGACTCCGGGCGACCCCACAACACCGGGCGACCCCACAACACCGGGCGACCCCCCAACACCGGGCGACCCCCCAACACCGGGCGACCCGACGACACCGACCGATCCGACGACGCCGACGACACCTCCGACGACGGAGCCCACGCCGACTCCGACGACCCCCCCGACGACGGAGCCCACGCCGACACCGACGACTCCTCCGACCGAGGAGCCGGAGCCGACGACTCCCCCGACTCCCCCGACCGAGGAGCCGACCCAGCCGACTCAGCCGACTGAACCAACTGTTCCTCCGCAGGAGGGCGGCTACATCGTGCTCGGCCGCAGCTTCCCGAGCGCCGAGACCACCGGCGTACCGGCGGGGACCTCGCTCACGCCGTACAACGGCCCCTGCACGATCCAGACGCCGAACGTCGTGATCGATGCGAAGGTCGTCAACTGCACCCTGCGCATCCTCGCGAAGGGAGTGACGATCACGCGCTCGCAGATCAACGGAACCATCTGGACGCACCCGACCGACAACACCGGTTCGTTCACGGTGACGGATACCGACATCCGCGTCGGCGCCGACACCGAGGGCACCGGGATCGGCGACGCCAACTTCACGGCCACCAGGGTGGACGTGTCCGGAGGCAACCGGTCGATCAACTGCTTCAGCAACTGCACCGTTCAGGCGTCCTACGTCCACGACCAGTACCGCGACCCCACCGGGGACGCGCACGAGTCCGGCGTCCGGATGGGCTCGGGCAGCGTGATCCGTGGAAACACGATTGGATGCTCGAACCCTGACGGATCACCGAGTGCCGGATGCTCGGCGGCCCTCACCGGCTACGGCGACTTCGCCACGGTCGAGGACAACACGATCGACGGCAACCTGTTCGTCGGCGGATCCGGCGGCTACTGCGCCTATGGAGGGTCCTCGACGGGCAAGCCCTATTCCGAGGGGGTCAACAACGTCAAGTTCACCAACAACGTGTGGCAGCGCGGCACCTCGGGCAAGTGCGGCTACTACGGCGCGATCGTCTCCTTCGATCGCAGCGCACCGGGCAACGCGTGGAGCAACAACCTCTTCGACGACGGCAGCCCCGTCACCCCGTAGGCTGTTCGCAGCACGACAGGTGCCCGGCGTTCCCCGTGAACGCCGGGCACCTTGGTCGCTCTGGCTCATCACCACGGGCAGAAAGGGAGCCGAGGTTTGAACAGTCCCCGCATTGCGATCTGCGTCGTCACATTCAACAGCGCGGCGTTGATCGAAGACCTCACCGCCTCGCTCCCCGAAGGTGCGTACGGCACGACGTGGACTCTGGTGTTCGCTGACAACGATTCCGCCGACGACACGCTCGCTCAGATCACACGCCATGCGCCGGACGCCGTCGTCGTGCAGACCGGATCCAACCTCGGGTACTCCGGCGGGGTGAATGCCGCCATCGCCGCGGCGGGGGAACAGGACGCCTACCTCGTCCTGAACGCCGATGTCCGTCTCACACCAGGGAGCCTGGTCTCGCTGCTCGGCGCGCTCGGAGACGGTGCGGGGATCGCCGTTCCGCGCCTCATCGACGCGGACGAGCAGCCGCACTGGTCGCTGCGCCGGGAGCCGACACTGCTGCGCATCTGGTGCGACGCGCTCATCGGCGCTGAGCGCGCCGGCCGTATCGGAGCCCTCGGCGAGGTCGTCGCGGATCCTTCCGCATACGAATCGACCCACTTCGTCGATTGGGCTGAGGGTTCGACGCAGCTCATCAGCGCGGAGTGCCTGCATGCGTGCGGCCCCTGGGACGAGTCCTACTTCCTGTACTCCGAGGAGACCGAGTACGACCTGCGGGTGCGCGCTCACGGCTTCGGCGTCCGATACGAGCCGTCGGCGGTCGCTCAGCATCTGAAGGGCGAGTCCGCTGTCTCCCCGCAGCTGTGGTCGCTGCTCACGCTCAACAAGGCCATGCTCTACGCGCGTCGACACGGCCCGGTGGCGTCGACAGCCTTCTGGCTCGCGCTCGTGGTCAGAGAGGCGAGCCGCGCCGCCCTCGGCAAGGCAACCAGCCGTGCCGCGCTGTTCGATCTGCTGCGTCCCCGCCGGTGGCGCGAGCCACGCGGACCGCACTGGCTCGCCGGTGTGCGCGTCTGATCGCGACTCACTCCCAGAGCGGGTGGTGGTCTCGGTCGAGTCTCGCGATGGCGCCGGCGATCCCCAGCAGCAGGAACAGCGTCCCCATCGTCATCGGGAACGCGAAGGCGTCGAAGAAGGCCATGCTGATGAACCCGGCGACGATCGCCCCCGCGATCGCCGCAGTGAGGTCGCGCGTGCGGATGAAGGGCTCGCCCGGTGCGCGTCGGGCCACGCGCCGCAGCTCGGCGATGGCGACCCAGCCGATCAATACGAGGGCGAGCGTTCCGATGATGCCGACGCTCACGAGCTGCACCAGATACTGGTTGTCGAAAATGCGGTACTTCGGCAGAAACGTGCCGAAGCCGCGCCCGAAGAGCGGATCGTGCGCGAGGAATGTCCAGGCGAAGTCGAAGCTGTCCGTGCGCGAGGTGATGCTGGGGTCGTTCTCGGGATCATCGAACAGACTGAAGATGAAACGCAGCATCCGCGGCCAGAGCAGCGAGACGATCACCAGCGCCGCCGCCGCGAGACCGAGCATCCACCGGCGCAGCACCGGGGTCCAGGCGAAGAGGCAGATCAGCACCCCGGCGATGGCGCAGAGATACGCGGAGCGCGAGCCCGAGACGCCGACGACGGCGACGATCGCGGCCGATGGCATCCAGCGCAGCAGCAGCGGCCGGGTCGTGTGATACAGCCCGACGTGCAGCGCCAGCGGCAGGATCATCGCGACGATCGCGCCGTACTCGATCGGATGCGTCGCCGTGCCGTTCGGGCGCACGAAGCCGTTGCGGTAGACCAGATCAGCGCTGCCGATCTCGCGCAGACCGGGAATGCTGATGAGATTGGTGATCGACTGCTCCGTGGCCACCTGGGCGAGACCGAGCAGCGCCAGCAGTCCTCCGGCCAGCGCGACGCGCCAGACGAGATCATCGACCCTCCGCCGAGTGGGAATCGTGTCGGCCGCCAGCAGCATCGTCCCGGCCCACGACAGCAGCGAAAGCAGCGCGACGTCGGCAGGGCTGATCTCATCGACGTTGATCGGACGCGACATCGCCAGCGCGTACGAGATTCCCGACGCGAAGATCAGGAACCCGAGCGCCCATCGCAGCGGATAGAAGCGCAGCACGACCGCCGAGTGCCTGCGCATCATCAGCAGAGTCAGCCAGAACAGCAGGCTCACAAGGCCCATGAGCATCGAGGGCGCACCAGCGCTGCCGAGCGGCCCGACCACGAAACGCGACGGAATGGCGAGCAGCACGATGAGATAGACCGTGAGCCAGGTGACGGTGTCGGCCGTTCGCACCCGGGGCTGCGGAGCATCGCGGACGCTCGCCGCACCGTGGTAGGCGATCGCGCTCATGGCTGCGGAGAGGGGTTCTGCGCCGATCGGGGTCCCGCCGGAGCAGAGAGTGTCTCGTCGAAGTCCAGCTGCGGGTTGTCCGCCGCGATGGGTTCGTCGTCGAGCGCCGGCAACTGCTCGGACTCGATGTTCACGGGCGCCTCGGCTGCGCCGCTCGGACTGACGTTCTTCCCGGGCTCCGCGTGCTCCGGCATGCGCTTCCACCGTGCGGCGGATCCCACCGGTCCGAACTCGTCGTGCCTGCGACGTCGGCGGATCACGATCACGTCCAGCAGCAGAGCGATCGCGAAGGTCAGTCCGAGCCCACCGCCGACGACGATCACGAGGATGCGGATGAGCGACTGGAAGTCGCGCTCCGCCTCGGTGTCGACGGCCAGCAGCATCGAGCGGACCGTGTCCTTGTCCGGGACGCCCACCTCCTGCTGCAGCCCGACGAGCCGATCCGAGACGTTCTGCGTGACGTAGTCGAGCGTCTCGAGAGTCTGCGCTTCGCCGCGGTCCTTGGCCTCGACCGCGATGATCCCACCCCTGGTGGAGTCATCGATGGTCACCTCGACCTCTGCGTAGGGGGAGAACTCCTCGAGGTCCTCCGCGAACGCCGTACTCGAGTACGTGGCCACGACGACGCGCGCAGTCAGATCGAGCCCGGACAGACTCAGGAACGGATTCGCCCCGTCCGTCTCGGCCGTCGGGTCGCCTACAGGCGGCAGCAGCAGCGTGAGCGAGCGAGCGGTGTACTCCGCCGGGGTCATCTGATAGACCTGCCAGCCGGCCCCGAGAGTCAGCAGCAGCCCGGCAACGACGATGTACCATCGTCGGCCCAGCGCACCGAAGATCTCCCGGATCCCCACATCCACTCCCCCCTGACATCGCCTGCTCCCGCGGCGGCGAGCCCTCCCAGCGACCGCGCGGTCGCGCAGGCTACTGTTCTCTGGTGGTCATAACGGTACAACACCACGGCTGAGAGTCGACGGACAAGATGACGCTGGCGGATCTGATGCGCGCATTGATGCGGCGCTGGTATCTGGTGCTGCTCGTGATGTCGGCCGCGCTCGTGCTGGCATTCCTCGCCACGCGGTCCGAGCCGATGTACCACGCACGCACCGAAGTCGTCTTCCTCGCGCCGTCGAGCGCTCGCTATCCGAATGAACTCGTCACCAGTTCCGAGTCTCTCATCCTGACCGCCGGCGCGGTCTCGGAGCGGATCAACGGCGCCGGGAGACGGCTGGACTTCGGGGCATCGACGGTGAATCCGGTCGGCTCTCCCGACACCGGCGAGGACACGTGGATCACCCTGCTCGACACCGGCAATCAGTGGGTTCCCGCCTTCGAGCATCAGGTCCTCGTCATCGATGCGACCGGGACGACGCCCGAGCGCGCCGAAGCACGCATCGCCGAAGCGGCCGATCTCGTCCGCACTGAGCTCATCGCGCTGGAGGACGAGCAGGGCGTCGACGAGATCAATCGCATCGGGCTGCGCCTGTCGCCGGAGACGCCCCAGATCACTGTCATAGACGGAAGCAGCGCGCGAGCGGCAGGGATGACCCTGTTCCTCGGGCTGCTCGCCTCGATCGCCATCGTCGTCGTCCTCGAGGTGCGGGGGTCGAAGGCGCAGGACGAGGCGGTAAAGACCCGTCTCACCCGGCACCGCCGGCGCCGGGTGAGACGGCGTCGGGGCACCGCTGCGCCTCTATGATCGACGGATGGGGATCCCACGCATCGTCCGGCGGCTCGGCGTCATACTCCGACGCCACCTCTTCAACCTGTGGGTCAACGGGTTCGTCTCCTCCATGCTCGTGCCCGACCGAGCACGATGGATCCTGCTGCGCGCCTCCGGCATTCCTGTCCAGCGCTGCGTGATCGACGCCCGCGGCTTCATCGGCAGCCGCACCATCGCGATCGGCCGGGGGAGCTCGCTCAACCACGGCGTGTTCCTGGACGGCCTGGCTCCGGTGCGCATCGGGGCGAACGTCTCGATCGGGATGAACGTCCTCGTCCTCACCGGCTCTCACGATCTCGGCACCGCCGACAAGCGGGCAGGCGCACTGACGGCCTCTCCGGTCACCATCGGCGATGGCGCGTGGATCGGAGCGAACAGCGTCATCCTCCCCGGCGTGACGATCGGCCGCGGAGCAGTGGTCGGCGCGGCATCCGTCGTCATGAAGGATGTCGCGGCGAGCACCGTCGTGATGGGTAACCCTGCGCGCGTCGTCCGCCGGATCGACGAGGAAGCGGCCGGACAGACCACGGCCGAGCACACGACGGAACCGTCAGACGAGCGGACGTGACGCGACGAGCACGTTCGTGAGGAATCCGACGGAGCTCGGTCGCGGCCGGATCCGCCCCGACCTCACCCCGTCCACCCAGTCCTCCCGCACGAATCCGGTTGCCGCCAAAGGCTCGAGCAGCGCGGTATCCGCGCGCCAGTGCTCGACCACCTTGTCCGCGAAGACGACGACGCCGTCCGGTGCACGGTTCGCGCCGCGCACGCGCTGCAGGGTCTTGCGCGCGAGCTTGCGCGCGATCAGCGCTTTCCCGGCGATCGCCTGCCACGGCCCTGGCGAGGCGTATGCCGATGGGCTCAGGCGCCCCTCCAGGCCGATGGAGCCGAGCTGCGGATCCAACCGCAGCAGCAGCCGCGCCAGGAAGCGCGCACCAGCCTTGTCCTGCGGACGCAACCGTCCGGCGATGGCGAGGAAGCGTTCGTCGAGCATCGGATTGATCACGAGCCGCTGATACGCGACCGCTGTGTCGGTGGCACCTGCCCACCGCTGCATCCGGTGGCGCAGGTACAGCGCGTCGGTGGCGTGGAACCACTCCGGGCTCCCGTCCTGCAGCGCCTTCAGCAGCTCCTTCTCGGCCGCGTCGCGCGCCCACGCCGAGAACTCGTCCGTGAGCACGCCCGGTTCGATCGACTCGTTCGCGAACATGCGCCAGGCTCCGAGCCGGGATGCTTCGGCCGCCGTCACCGGATGATCGCGCACCGCACCGAGGTAGTAGAACCCCCGCGCCACCTCCCCGCCGAGGCCGGCGATGCGAACACCCTGGTCGAAGCTGCGCTCGTCGCGACCGAGTACCGCGAGCGTGAGCGGGTCCGCCAGACCGTCCAGCCGCAGAGCCGCGACCCGGCACTGCGCCCATGCCTCCGCCGGATCCACGTCGCTCAACTCCGCCGGGCGATACACCTCGTGGCGCAGGCCCTGCTCCGTGGCGATGCGCGCCGCGATGCGCACATCACCGTCCCCCGGCGCCCCCAGCGTCATGGCACGCAGCCCGCGACGCCGCTCGGAGGGGATCGCCGCCAGCAGCACCCGCGAATCCATGCCGCCGGTCAGCTGGAGCACCGCTTCGGGGTGGTCGTGGATGAGTGCGTCGAGCGACGCCCGCAGGATCTCCGCCGCGGCCGTCACGGCGTCGTCGAGCCCGATCGGATCGACCGCGGCATCCGGCTGCTCATCGACGACGACGCCGCCGTGGTCCAACGTCGCCGCTGCTCCGGGTGTCAGTTTGACGACGCCGTCATGCAGCGTGCGCTGACCGAGCTGCCATCCCAGCAGGGATTGGACTGCGACAGCGATCTCGTCGAGTCCGGCGCCCCGCGTCCAACCGGCCAGCAGGGCCGACGTGCTCAGCACGCCGTCGCGCGCATCGGATGCCCCGGAGTGGAACAGCTGGCGGAACCCCATCGAGTCCGCGACCATCGTCACCGAGGACTCACCCGCCGCCACGGCGGCGAACGGCGGAAGCATGCCGGTGACAGACCGCGGATCGACACGCATCCTCCCGGCGGCGGTCTCCACGGCGACCGCGCCGTCGGCATCGCGCAGCACGCGCGACAGCGCGAACGCGTCCGGGTCGCCGGGGACCGCCTCCACGCCCCACGTCACCAGCGTCACCGGACCGCGGCGCAGAACCGACCGCGGCGGGCCGTCTCCGGTGCGCCCGTGCACGCCAGGGATGTCGCCGACGGCGGCGAGGAAACCGGGCAGCGCTGCGGGGTCGTACATCGACGGATCAGCCGAGCTTGCCGTCGACGTACGCGGTCAGCGTCCCGACGGTCTCGAACAGTTCGGCGCCGAACTCGTCGTCTTCGATCGTGATGTCGAACCGATCCTCGATCGCAGCGATGAGCGCGACCACGCCGAACGAATCCAGCTCGGGCAGGGATCCGAACAGCGCCGTGCCGTCCGTCAGCTCATCGGGGCTCTGCGACAGCTCGAGCGTTTCGATCAGGACGGAGCGGAGCGCATCGGCGGTGGTGGTCATAGGGGCCTCCTCAGGGGCGATCGGTGATGGGATGCGGAGTGTCAGACGAGCACTTCGGCCGGAGCGGGATGGCCGAGGAAGGCGGTCGGGCTCGCTGTGAGCCCGTACGCACCCTGCAGGAAGATGACGACGAGATCGTCGATCTCGGCGTTCGCGACCAGCACGTCGTCGCCGAGCAGGTCCAGCGGAGTGCACAGGCAGCCGACGACGCTGACGCGCTCATCGTCGTCCTGCGCCATGCGGTTGCCGACCACGAGCGGATAGTTGCGGCGGATCGCCTGCCCGAAATTCCCGGACGCCGCCAGTTGGTGGTGCATTCCGCCGTCCACGACGATGAACGTCTTGCCCCGGGAAACCTTCCGGTCCACGATCCGAGTGACGTACACACCGGACTCGGCGACGATGTACCGGCCGAGCTCGATGACCGCGCTCGCGTCGCCGAACCGCTCGGTGATCACACCGTCGACGAGTTCGTGCAGACCTTCGGCGACGGCGGCCAGATCCAGCGGCCGGTCCTTCTCGGTGTACGGGATGCCGAAGCCGCCACCGAGGTTGAGGTAGCGCAGCGGGGTGGGCAGCTGGTCGGCGAGCGACGAGACCAGATCGACCGTGCGCCGCTGCGCCTCGGAGATGATCTCCGCGTTGAGGTTCTGCGATCCGGCGAAGACGTGGAAGCCGAGGATGTCGACGCCGGTCGACGCCGCGACCGTGAGAATCGCGGGTACGAGCTCCGCGTCGATGCCGAACTGCTGCGGGCCGCCTCCCATGCGCATGCCCGACCCCTTGACCGCAAAATCCGGGTTCACTCGGATCGCGATCGTCGGCGTCACCCCGAGCTGCTCTCCCGCCGTGACGACGCGGGCGAGTTCGGTTTCGGATTCGATCTCGACGATGATGCCTGCCGCGACGGCCTGCACGATCTCGGCCGGGGTCTTGCCTGGCCCCGCGAAGCTGACACGGTCGGGCCGGATGCCGGTGTCCAGCGCCGTGCGCATCTCCAGCGCCGAGGCCACGTCGATCCGGTCGACCCGACCGGAGAGGTGGTGCACGACGGCCGGCATCGGATTGGCCTTCATCGCGTAGCTCAGCTCGATACGCGCGGGGAGCGCCTCCCGCAATTGCCGGATCCGGGCGTCGAGGAGTGCGCGATCGTATGCGAAGAACGGTGTGGATCCGACCCGGGCCGCGAGGCGGCTCAGCGGCATGCCTCCGACGCGCAGCTCGCCGTCGATCGTGCCGAATCCGGCGGCGTATTCGTGCGGCCTCATGCCGTCACCTCCTGGTGGATCAGGTTCCGGTCGAACTTCCCGTTGGGTGAACGCGGCATCTCGTCCCTCACAAGGATCGTCGACGGCACCATGTACAGCGGCAGGCGCTGCCGCAGAGCGCTTGTGAGCGACGCCGGGTCCAGTTCCGTCGCCACGGCCGTCACGACCAGGGCGACCCGCTGGCCGAGCGCCTCATCCGGTACACCGACGGCGACGGCGTCGCGGACGAGACCGCTCGAGTACGCGGCTTCCTCGATCTCGGTCGGGCTGATCCGGTACCCGGACGTCTTGATCATGTCGTCCGTGCGTCCGACGAAGTACAGGAACCCGTCGTCGTCGGTCACGACCGTGTCGCCCGACCACACCGCCATCTCGGGCGCACGCCAGGGCTGATCAGGGCGCGCGAGCAGTCGGTAGCGCTCGGCGGTGCGCTGCGGATCGTTCCAGTAGCCCAGCGCGACGAGGGCGCCGCGGTGGACGAGCTCGCCCGGCTCCCCCGGCGCGCACTCCCCGCCGTCCGGTCGCAGCACGAGGATCTCGGCGTTCGGGATGGCCTTGCCGATCGAGTCCGGCCGGCGATCGACCTCCGCAGGGTCGAGGTAGGTGGAGCGGAACGCCTCCGTGAGCCCGTACATGAGGAAGGGACTCGCCCCGGGGAAGAGCTCGCGGAGCCGCTCGAGCGCGGGAAGCGGCATCCGTCCTCCCGTATTGGCGAAGTATCGGAGCCTCTGCGCCGCCTCGGGCGGCCACGGGATCTCGAGGAGCTGCAGCCACAGCGGCGGCACGCATGTGAGCCCGGTGACTCCGTGACGGGCGCACAGCTTCGCCACCTCCCTGGGCAGCAGGTAGTTCATCAGGATGCAGTGCGCGCCGACCGCGAACGCGGTGGTGACCTGACTGAGCCCGGCGTCGAAGCTCAGCGGCAGGACGCTGAGGATGACGTCGTCCGCGGTGTTGCCCAGGTACGAGCTGACGCTCTCGGCGCCGGCGATCAGGTTCCGGTGGCTCAGTACGACGCCCTTCGGCAGTCCGGTGCTCCCTGAGGTGTACAGGATCGCGGCGGGGTCGACGTCGACCGTCGCGACGGCATCCGGCATGTCTCCCGCCTCCTGGCCATCGGTGAAGTGATGCAGCCGGATGCCTTCGACGGTCATGTCGGAGCGCGCACCGACGACGATCACACTCGACAAGTCAGTGTCCGGGAGCACATCGGCGAGCTGCGCGAGACGGTCGGCAGAGGTGACCAGCACCGTGGCAGCGCTGTCGGCCAGGATGTGGCCGACCTGAGCGGGCTTGAGCACGTGGTTGATCGGTACGAACATCCCGCCGGCCGCGGAAGCGGCGAAGAAGGCGCACACCGTCTCGATCCGCTTCTCGAGGTACACCGCGACCCGGTCGCCGCGGCGGACGCCGATCGTCTGCAGTTGAGCGGCAGCGGCTGACGCGATGCGCCACACCTCGGCGTACGTCGAAGTCTCACCCTTGTACGTCAGGGCGGGGGCATCGGGGGCGGAGGAGGCCGCCCCGGAGAGGAGATGGTGGAACGCGCTACGCATCACGGAGCCCGCCTCTCGGCCAGGAACCGCCGGAACTCATCAGGGTCGTCCAGCGGCACGTACGGTCGACCCTGCGCATCCGCCCCCTCGCCGCCGCCGGAGTCCACGACCGCCGTGCCCGCCTGCGAGAAGCCGGTGACCTCGTCGAACACCGACACGTAGGCCTCGGCCTGCGGGCGCCAGTCCAGTTCCGTGCTGACGCGCTCGCGGGCCCGCACCCCGAGCTCGACGCGTCGCGCCTCATCGTCGACGAGCTTCTCGACGGCGTCGGCGAACGCGGCGATATCGCCCGACGGCACGTACTGCACGGTGTCTGCGCCCGATACGCGCGTCTCGACGAGGTCGAACGAGACGGCCGGCAGCCCGTACGCCATGTACTCCATGGTCTTGTTCATCGTGGACAGGTCGTTCAACGGAGTCTTGAGGTCGGGGCACAGACCGATGTCGGCACGGCTGAGGTGCTCGGCGATCGCGACGCGGTCGACGCGACCGGTGAAGGTCACGTGCTCGTCGAGACCGAGCGCCGTGCACTGGCGCTTGAGATCCTCGAGGCAGTCGCCGAAGCCCAGCAGGGTCGCGGTGAGCCCGGTGCGTCCGCGCCGATGGACGAGCTCCTCAACGACGAGCAGCACTTGGTCGACGCCATCCTGGGGGCCCATGATCCCGAGATAGACGAGTTCGATCCCGTCGCGGCGGCGCGGATGGGTCGGGTAGATCGGGCGCATCCGCTGCGTGTCCGGTCCGCTGCGCACGACGGTGACGTGGCCGGGCCTGCGACGTCCGCGTCGCATGGCGATCGCCTTGTAGGACTCGTTGGTGGAGAGGATGCGATCGGCCGTGCGGAAGGTGCGCCATTCCAGCCAGACGAGCCCGGCGTACTCGAGGCGTCTGAGCAGTCCGTCAGGACGACCGAACCGCGACAGGAACAGCTCGGGGTTCAGATCGTGGTGGTCGAAGACGAATCGCACCCCGCGGATGCGCCACAGCAGCGCCAGCAGCCAGTAGGTGTCCGGTGGATTGCACGCCTGAATCACGTCGAAGCGGCTCCGCCGCCAGACTTTGAGCGACAGCCACGCCGTGCGCACCCAGCTGTACGCGAACTCCCATGCGAAGCCGAGCAGCCCTTCCGCCTCCGGCGCGGGGCGGTATGTGAAGATGTCGACGCCGTCGAGGTGCTGGAAGTCCGGATCGCCCGGCCCCTTCGGGCAGATCACGCTGACCCGATATCCTCTGGCGACCAGGGCCTGACTCTCCAGCCATACCCGTCGGTCCAGCGGGACCGGAAGGTTCTGGACGATGATCAGGACGTGCGGTGACTTCATGAGCCGTACACCTCTTCCTCGATGATGCGCACGACGGCGTCCTTGGTCGGCTCCCAGGAACGGCCGACGACGGATGCCGCGGCGGCTGCGGCGCGGTCGTCGATGTCCGACGAGGTCACGGCTTCGCCCAGCGCCGCGGCGAGCGCCGCCGCGGTCGGCGCCGCCCAGCGCACGGACGCACTCGGAAGCACACGTCGTGCGAGGTCGACGTCGTTCACAACCGGGATGTTGCCCGCCGCGAGCATCTCCTCGGCGACGAGGGTGATGTTGGTGAAGGACATCGCCAGACCGGCGATCGTGCGTCCGTACAGGTCGTTCAGCTGGGCGGCCGTCAGCCGCCCGTGGAACGTGATCGGGAAGTCCAGCTTCCGCGGCGCATCGCCGTAGACGTGGATCTCCTGATCGGGATGCTGCTGGTGGAACAGCCGCAACGCCACCCGCGCCAGCTGATAGCCGCGTCGCGGGTGGCCGGGGTGGCAGTAGAAGACGATGCCGCTGCGCACCGTCGCATCGGCCGGGGGTCCGTAGGCCGCTGAGTCGCACCCGAACGGGACGACGTCGTTGTCCAGCCCGGTCTCGGCGCGGATCATGCCGTCGAGCATCTCGCCCAGCGCGATCCGGCGGAAAGGCAGTAGGTAGGTCATCGCGGCGAACTCGTGTTCGGCTCCGTGGCCGTAGAAGAAGGGCTCGTAGTCCTGGATGAAGTACAGCCGGCGCACCGCCTGCTGCGCGTATCGCACGATGAGGTGCGCGGACTCCCACCCGGAGGCGACGATGGCGTCGACGCCGTGCGCGCCCTTGGTGATGTCGCGGACCTCGGCGTCGATGTGCGGCCAGTGCTGGCGGATCACCGCTGTCGCGGCGGCCACGTCGAGGCCGTGCTTGTCATAGAGGAAGAGGATGCAGCGGTGCCCGCGGCTCTCGAGCGCCTGAACCATGCGGAACAGGGTGGTGTGCCCGCCTGAGCCGGGCGCCGGTGGCGTCGATACCCACCCGATCGACATCGGCCGAGTCCGCGGCAGGTGCGCGGCGGGCACGGGGAGTTCCTGCGGCACGTCGGTCATGATGTCCGCGAACGCGAGGTTGAACAGCAGCTCCGCGGCTCCCGTCCGGAAGTACGCCCGCTGCGCCAGCCGCTGCGCGATGCCGGCGAATCCGACGTCGCGGGCGCGCCGCGCCCTGGCCAGCAGTCCACGTGCACCGCTCATCTCGAGCCCCCCGCTCTCGCCGTCGTCGGCGCTTCCCCGGCGCCGCGCAGGCGCTCCGCCGCCGCTTCCCTGAGGATGACCGCGTGTCCCTCCATCATGGCGCAGACGAGCGCCCCGGCATCGACGGGTTCGCCACGGACACCGGCCCGCACACGCGCCGCGACGGCATCGATCGCCGCGCCGAGCTCGACCGCGTTGCGCTGGCGCGTGCTGCGGCGGCGGGCGCGTGCGACCGAGGCATCCGTCACCGCTGCCGCCGGCCCGGACGGATTCGCGATCAGGACCGCGTTCGCCGGGTCGCGCTGGACGAGCTCGCGGGCTCCGCCGACATCGCTGAGGATCAGCGGCAGCCCCATCGCGGCCGCCTCCGTCGCCGCGACGGGCCAGCCTTCGAAGAACGAATCGAGGACGAACGCGTCGGCGGCGGCGAGAAGTGCTCGTGCATCCGACTCGGCGAGCAGCGCCACGCGACCCCCGGCGGGTCCGCGTCGACGGATGGCATCCGCCCTGCGCGCTTCCGCGCCGTCCGACGGCTGCCCCGCGATCACCAGACGGATGCGCGGGTCGCGCACCTGAGCCAGGAACGAGGCGACCAGACCCGAGATGTTCTTCTGCGCGTCGTAGCGCGCCAGGCAGACGACGACGACGTCATCCGCGAGATCGGCGGACAGGAGTGCGCCGAGCGCTCCCCGCGCCCTTCGCCGTTCCTCGGCGGTGACCGCCGGCATCCGACCGGCGGCATTCGGCACGACGCGCAGGCGCGCAGCGGCGGCGGACGGCACGTGTGCGGCGTGGAAGTCGCGCACGAGCTCGCTGACGGCGATCGCCGACGCGGAGCGCGTCAGCGCCGAGGAGAAGCGGCGCCAGCGCGCCGGCGTGAAGTGGATCTCGGTGTTGTGCAGCACCGGGACGACGGGGACGCCGGTCGCGAGTACCGCGGATTCGAGTTCCTCGCCACCGCCGTGCAGCGCGATGACGTCGACCTCGGCTCGTCGCAGGGTCGAGGTCGCCGACGCGGTGTCGGCGACGAGGACCTCGACGCCGTGAGCGCGGAGCCGGGCGGCGCGCGCACCGTCGACGCTGCACACCACCACCGGGCGCACGCCGACATCGGGCAGATGGGTCGCGAGCATCTCGACGACCGCTCCGATGCCACCGACGTCCATCGATCCCGTCACAAGCGCGCAGCGCAGATCGGCCGGTGGTGCGGGCGCGACCACGGACCCGGGCGCCGGCCGTTCGGACAACGCCGTCAGGGCAGGCAAGGGCAGTGCCAGCACTCGGCGCGTGAGCGGATGCGCGTATCCGTACCGGATCCGCGGAGGCAGCAGGTCGACCGCACCGACCAGCAGACCGAGGACAGCGGCCTCGGCACCGGCGCGGCGGGCCGCGATCCCGTTGCGCCGCTTCATCGCGAACCGCCGAGTCGGGAGAGCAACGGGATGCGCGCGCCGAAGCGGGTGCCGGCGATCAGGCCGGCGGCATCCGTCACGGCGCGGCGCGCCACCAGCAGGCACAGCCCGAGGTGAGCGACGCCGATGACGGCCGCCACGATGAGCAGCGCGATGATGCCGGGGAGCTCGGCTGTGAGGACCATGGCTCCCCAGCCGACGGCGCCGGCACCGAGCACGATGATCACGAGCGCGAGGAACGGGCGGACGATGACGGATAACGCCATCGACGTCACCTTGGCCACGAGGAACCAGCGCGCGACCGTCGCGGCGACCGCGACGCACAGGAAGCCCCAGGCGATGGCAGTGAGTCCGAAGCGGGCGGTGAACACGGTCGTGGCGAAGGTCGCCGCATCCGTGATGAGGGCGTAGACGAACCACATCCCCGGGCGCCCGAGGCCGTAGAAGAGGCCGTGATCCAACCACGCCGCCACGGACAGAGTGCCGGCCAGCGCCAGTACCTGGGCCACCGGCACGCTCTGCGCCCACCCGTCGCCGAACGCGATCGGGACGATCAGGGGTGCGGCGACCGCGACGATCAGCAACGGCAGGGAGAGCAGCACGTAGACCAGGCGCAGCGACCGCAGATACGCGCTCTGCAGACGCTCGATCGATTCCCGGATCCGTGCGAACGCGACGTTGGTGACCGGTACGATCGCACTCCCGGTCAGATCCTGGACGATCTGGACGAGCCGCTGGGCGACGTTCATGAAGCCGAGGGACGCCGCTCCGAGCGACGCCGAGACGACGGCCGCTTCGCCCCAGGCACGCAGCATCGCGACGAACTCCACGCCGAGCACCTGCCCGCCGAAGGCCGACATGCGCGTGAAGTCGGATCGGACGAACGTCCAACGCGGTCGCCAGCGCGCTGTGATGCAGACGAGTACGGTCGAGACGACCGCCGAGACCAGGGTCTGCGCCACGAGCGCCCACACACCGAAACCGGTGAAGGCGAGGACGAGCGCAGCCGCCTGGGCGATGACCGCGGCGGTGGCGCCCTGAGCGGCGATCGCGGCGAAGCGCATGTCGCGGCGCATGATCGCCATCGGAACCGAACCCACCGCGGTCGCGACCACGGCGAGCGAGAGCACCTGCAGCACCGGCACGACGTCCGCATTGCCGAAGATCGGGCCCATCAGGGGGGCGATGGCCCATAGCGCGGCGCACAGGACGAGTCCGGCGGACAGCGAGAACCAGAACGCCGTGCTCAGCATCCGCTCGGTGGTCGTCTTCACCTGCACGATGTAGGCGGCGAACCCGAGATCCGCGAGCACGTAGAAGAACGGCAGCACCGTGGATGCCGCGGCCAGCGTGCCGAAGTCCGCGGGAGAGAGCAGTCGTGTCAGCAGCGCGATCGTGACGAAGCTGAAGATGCGGATGACCCACTTCTGTGCCGTCAGCCACAGCACGCCGCCTGCGGCGCTCCGCCCCACGCCTGCGACGGAATCGGCCTGCTGCTCCCCCTGGTCGACCATGCTCATGCTCGACTCGCCTGCGGCATCCGCGCCCGTGCTGCGCGTGCCGCCTTCTCGGCGAGCATCCTCGCTTCGGAGGGGAGGTCGCCGACCCACCCGCGCAGGCCGTACGACGTCGACGCGGCGCGATAGAAGTGCGCGAGCTCGCGCGCCATGCTGTCCAGCCCGAAGCGGTCGATCGCGAACTGCCTTCCGAATCGCCCCAGCTCGGTGCGGCGGTCCTCATCCTCCAACAGGGACGACAGGATGCCGGCGATCGAACCCACCGGATCCGCGACCGCGTCATCGCTCCAGTAGCTGTATCGGGCCAGTGCGTCGGCCGACGTCTCATCGAACAACTCGGACCGGCCGCCCTCGCCGTGCACGACCAGCGGAGCTCCGAACGCCAGGGAGCGCGCCGCGGAGCCGCCCATCCCGACCATGATGTCGGAGGCCGCATAGGCCGGCCGGGGATTCGCCATCGGGCCGACGAAGCGCACCGCCGCTCGCCCAGCGGCCTCGTTCACCCGCGCCCCGGCCGCGCGCAGCCGCGTCTCGTCATCCCCGGTCCCGACGATCACGAGCGTCGCCCGATCGGCGAGAAACCGCATCGCCTCGATCACGATGCCGATCGGAACCGACTTCATGCTGAGATCGAGCCTGCTGACGATCCCGATCACGGGTCCGCGCAGATCGTGCTGCGCGCGGAAGACCGAGCCGAGCGCGGGATCCGGGCGGTCCAGATCCGTGTCCACCGGCGGGCTGATCAGCCGGGTCAGCCCTGGCCTCTCGCGCAGATCGTCCACCAGGTACCCGGTGCCCACGATCATCGGCATGTGACGCTTGATCTGGGGATCGACGGCCATCTCCCAGACCGTCTGCACCCAGGGTCGTCTGCCGAAGCGCGCGAAATTCCAGTACGTCGGTCGCGCACCGCCGCCCCAGGAGCCGTAGACGTGGACGAGCCCGGCGTTGTGCGCGCGGGCGAGATCGGCCACCTGCCGTCCGCGCGCGAGCATCGATGACGACGGTTCGTACACCTCGACCGCGATGCCGCGATCCGCAGCGATGTCCAGCAGGGAGGGCCCATCGGGAAGAGTGTCCGCCGCACCGACCAGGATGGAGTGGATGCCGTGCGACCGCGCCTGAACGGCGAGGTCGACGGCATTGATCTGGGTGCCGCCCAGCTCCAGGCTGTTCAGGTGCACCAGCACTCGGTCCGTGGTGGCGGTGTTCATCGTCGCGCCAGGCTTTCCCGCAGTGCCGCGGCGACCTGCGCCTGCTGCTCAACGGTGAGGTGGGGGTGCATCGGAAGCGACAGGATGCGGTCCGCCGCCGCCTCCGCGACCGGGAACTGCCCGTTCCGGTATCCGAGTCCGGCGTATGCCTCGCTCAGGTGCACCGGCGTGGGGTAGTGGATCGCAGCGCCGACGCCTGCAGCGTTCAGATCGGTCAGCACTCGATCGCGCTCGGGCACCTGGACGACGTAGAGGTGCCAGACGTCTTCGTTGCCCTCGCGCACGACCGGCGTGCGGACCTCGTCGATATCCGCGAGCAGATCGCCGTACCGTGCCGCCGCCGTGCGGCGTGCCGCGTTCCAGCCGTCCAGCCGTCGCAGCTTGGCGCGCAGCACCGGAGCCTGAACGGCATCCAGCCTGGCGTTCATGCCGATCCGATCGTGGACGTACTTCACGGAACTGCCGTGCGCCGCCAGATTGCGGATCACGGCGGCGATCCCGTCGTCGTCGGTCAGCACGGCACCGGCGTCTCCGGCCGCCCCGAGATTCTTGCCAGGGTAGAAGCTGGTCGCGGCCGCACGCCCCAGCGTTCCGGCACGCCCGGCGTCCGAGACCGCCCCCTGCGCCTGCGCGGCGTCCTCGACGATCGCGATCCCTCGCGCATCCGCGACCGGGCGGATCCTCTCGACGGGAGCGGTCTGCCCGTACAGGTGCACCGGGGCGATCGCCCTGGTGCGAGGCGTGATCGCGGCCTCGACGGCGTCGGGATCGATCAGCAGGTGCTCGGCGTCGACATCGACGAAGACCGGAACGGCGCCGATGCGCGACACGGCCTCCGCCGTGGCGATGAACGTGTTCGCCGGCATGACGACCTCGTCTCCCGGCGCCACGCCGACGGCGCGGAAGGCGAGCTCCAGCGCATCAGTGCCGTTCGAGACGCCGATGACATGGCGGACGCCGATGTACGCCGCGTACTCGGCCTCGAAAGCCGCGACCTGCTCGCCGCCGATGAACTCGGCGGAGAGGAACTGCTCGCGCCACACGGGCAGCACCTCATCGGCGATCTCCGCCTGCTGCGAGGCGATGTCGAGGAACGGGATGTGTGCGCTCATGCCTGTGCTCCCAGGTCTCGGGCCGGCACTCCGGCCCAGGTGCGATGGGGTGGTACGTCCTCGAGCACGACCGCGCCCATGCCGACCGTGGCCCCCTCTCCGATCGCGACGCCCTGCCGCACGGAGGAGTTCATGCCGAGATAGGCGGCCGTACCCACGCGGACGCCGCCGCCGAGGGCGACGCCAGCGGCGAGCGTCGCGAAGTCGCCGATGGAGTCGTCGTGGGTGACCGTGCAGTTCGGCATCACGACGACATGATCTCCGAGCTCGGCATCCGCCGTGACGACGACGCCGTCCAGCAGGATGACGCCGACGCCGACGGTGCAGCCCGCCCCGACCCGCACCGAGGGGGCGACGAACGTCGCGAATCGATCATCCGTCACGCCCGCCTCTCGGAGTCTGCGCACGATGGAACGACGGCCGGCACCGGGTCCGACGCAGATCAGCATCCGCTCGTTGCGACCGGCGGCATCGCCGATCGTGCCGACGACTTCCGCACCGCCGACGAAGCTGCCCTGAAGCGCGGGATCATCATCGAGGATTCCGACGACACCCGCGATGCCCGCGGCCTGCACCTCGCGAGCCAACCCGCCGGCGCCGACCAGCAGCAGCGAATCGGTCATGACGCCTCCGGTGCGCGCAGCACGGCTGTCACGCGATCCTGGTCGGCCGAGGAGAGCGTGTGGAACACCGGCAGGATGAGCGTGCGATCGGTCAGACGCTCGGTCACGGGCAGCCCCGCGGACGGCGTCAGGTCTCGGTAGGGCGCCTGACGGTGAGAGGCCATGATGCCGCGTCGAGCGGAGACGTCGGCGCGCGCGAGCGCTTCGAGGAGACCGTCGCGATCCGTCGGGTACTCGTCTTCGACCTCCACCCAGAAGGATTGGAAGTTGCCCGTGCCGTACGCGGGATCCGCGACCGCCCGCAGCCCGGGTATTCCGGCGATGACCGCCTGATAGCGGCCCGCGATCTCGCGGCGACGTGCGACGATCTCGGGGAGGCGACCGAGCTGGACGATCCCCACAGCCGCCTGCAGGTCGGTCATGCGGAAGTTGAAGCCGACCTCGGTGTACTCCTCGGCCGGCGGCAGCACGGCGCGGTGCCGGTCGGCGGCCGAAACACTCATGGCATGCTCGCGCAGGTGCTTCGCCCGTGCCGCCCACTCCGGGTTCGCGGTCGTGAGCATGCCGCCCTCACCGGTGGTGAGGAGCTTGCGCGGGTGGAAGGACCACGCCGCGATCTCGGCGCCGGCGCCGACGGGGCGGCCCTTGTACGTGGACCCGGCCCCGCACGCGGCATCCTCCACGACGACGATGCCGCGGGGGTCGGTGACGGCGCGGATGGCATCCAGATCCACCGGCACACCGCCCTGATCGACGGCGATCACGGCACGCGTCGAGTCGGTGATGACGGCGTCGACGGTCGCGGCGGTGAGGTTGCCCGTCACCGGGTCGACATCGGCGAAGACCGGCCGGGCGCCGACGTAGCGCACCGCGTTGGTCGTCGCGATGAAGGAGAACGACGGCACGATGACCTCGTCTCCGCTCCCGATCCCTGCGACGACGAGAGCGAGGTGCAGAGCAGTCGTGCAACTGGTCGTCGCCACCGCGAATGGAGCCTGCATCGCCCTCGCGAACTCCTCCTCGAAACGGGCGACGCGGGGCCCCTGGGCGACCCAACCGCTCGCGATCGCCTCGGCGACGGCATCCGCCTCCTCCTGCCCGAGCCAGGGGATCATGACGTTGATCCGGTCGCTCATGACACGACCGCCCGACCTGCCGCGATCTCCTCGCGCAGAGGCCGCCACCATTCGACGAGCTGACGAAGACCCTCTTCGATGCCGATGGTCGCCTCGAACCCGAGGTCCGCACGGGCGGCGGAGGTGTCGGCGAGGCGGCGAGCGACATTGTTGACGGTCCTGGCCGGCCCGAACTGCACACCGAGATCGGAGCCCATCACGCGAAGGAGCGCCTCGGCGAGCTCGAGCAGGCTCGTCTCGGTGCCGCTGGCGATGTTGTATGTGCCTTCGACCACGTCGCTCTGTGCGGCGAGGAGATTGGCTCGCGCGATGTCCGGTACGCAGACGAAGTCCATCGTCTGCCGGCCGTCGCCGAAGATCAGCGGCGGCTTGCCATCCACGATCCGCTCCATCCAGCGCACGAGCACCTCGGTGTAGAGGCCATGCACGTCCATCCGGGGTCCGTACACGTTGAAGTAGCGCAGCAGCACGTAGTCCAGCCCCTGCATGGCGCGGTAGCTGCGGACGAGTCCCTCGTTGAACGTCTTGGCGGCGCCGTAGAGCGTGTCGTTGTTCTCATGGTGGTGCCGCTCAGTGGTGGGGAACTCCTCCGCCATCCCGTACACGGAAGCGCTGGAGGCGGCGACGAGTTTCTTCACGCCGTGAGCGGATGCCGCCTCCACCACGTTGAAGGTCCCGTCGACGAGCACTTCGAGCGCCAGACGCGGCTCCTCGGCGCATTGCGTGATGCGGATCGCGGCCTGGTGGAACACGATGTCCTTGCCCGCTGTGAGCTCGTCGACGACAGCTCGATCCCGGATATCACCGTCGACGAGCGTCGCACGCCCGGTGGCCAGCGAACCCTCGAGGTTGCCGAGCCGACCGCGCACGAGATTGTCGAGGACATCGACATGCGCTGCACCGGCGTCGAGCAGCTGATCCACGAGCGTCGACCCGATCGTACCCGCACCGCCGGTGACGAGGATGTTGGAGCCTTCGATTCGAGTCATGATCTGTCCGTTCCGTTCGTGCCGAGTACTGGATGGGTCGCGCCGCCGGTGGCAAGGCTCGCGCTGGCTGATTCGAGCACGGAGAGCACGCGCAGCCCGGAGGCTCCGTCCGTGCGCGACTGCCGCTTCTCCCTGATCGCGGCGGCGAACTCCGAGGTCATGTTCGACAGCGCCTCGACTTCGGGCAGCGCCGGAGCCCAGGTGTCGCCGAGACGGTAGGAGATCGTCGCCGCGCGCGCATCGGATGCGGTCGCCCTGGACTGCTCGGCGAGGTCGACGCCCCGGTCGTAGACGCTGACGCGCTGCTGCGGGTTGAGGTCGTCCCAGACGAGCGTGCGCTTGGTCCCGCCGATGACCATCTGGCGGATCTTCGTCGGACTCAGCCAGTTCACGTGCACGTGGGCGATGGCGCCGCCGCGCAACGGCATCGTGAGGTATCCGATGCACGACTTCCCGGTGCCGAGCGGATCCGCGCCCTGTGCGCTGACGCCATCGGCCGAGATCCCGCCGGGCAGGATGAAGTCGATGATCGACAGGTCATGCGGAGCGAGGTCCCAGAACACGTCGACGTCCGGCTGGATGAGACCGAGGTTGATGCGCACGCTGTCGATGAACAGGATGTCCCCCAGCTCACCGGCCGCGACGAGCTCGCGGATCTTGAGCACCGCCGGCGTATAGCAGTACGTGTGATCGGCCATGAGCACGAGGCCGCGCTCCTGCGCCGATCGAACCATCTCGGTGCCGTGCTCGACCGTATCGGCGAGCGGCTTCTCGACGGTGACGTGCTTGCCCGCAGCCAGGGCAGCCATGACGATCGGATGGTGCGTGCGCGCCGGGGTGGCGATCGCGATCGCATCGATCGCATCGTCGGCGAGGATCTCATCGAGGCTCGCCGTCACCGGTACTCCTCCGACACGATCCGCGACCTGCTGGGCGCGTTCGAGATCGAGATCGCAGATGGCTGCGAGCTCCCAGTCCGCACTCGCGCGGAAGTTGCGTGCGAGGTTGGGCCCCCAGTAGCCCGCGCCCACGACGGCGACGTTCATTCGTTTGTTCACAGTTCTCCCCAGACTGTAGATACGTCGCAGCCGGCTCAGCCGGCGGCGGTGAACAGCACGTCGACCCAGAAACTGTGATCGGACGTGAACGCAGGGAAGTCGCGCGAGTACACGAAGGCGCCCCCTCCTGCGGGTATGGTGAACGGCCCCGTCGCCGCCTCCGCTGTCAGAGTACCGACATCGACCGCGTAGCGGCCAGAGGATGCGAACAATCCCACTCGGTACTCGACGCCGGGCTGCAGTGCCACCGGTTCCGAGAAGAGCGCGTTTTGCCAGCCGTCCGCCGTCTCCGCCGTGAATTCGACCTCGGCGAGCTGCTGTCCGTCACCGCTCCACAGGTAGCCGGTGTGCGCACCGGTGGCTCCCTCGCCCTTGTAGAAGCGCACGCCTTCGGCGAGGCCGGCCACGTCGACCGAGAACCGCGTCCCCACCTGTACGGCATCCGGATCGTCCCAGACAGGATGCTGCGGCACGGCGTCTCCGAACATCGTCAGCGCGTCGGTCGCCGGAGCCGGAGCCGGCTCGATCGTCCGGCTCGCGTCGGGCGCCGGGGCCGGCTCCGGTGACGGATCCTGCTCGGGTGACGGACCCGGCTCGGTCGTCGGGCTCGGCTCGGGTGCCGAGGACGGAGTCGGAGCAGGGGCCGGAGTCGGAGTCGGGCTCGGAGTCGGGCTCGGAGTCGGGCTCGGAGACGGCACAGGTGCCGGGCTCGGGTCAGACGTCGGCTCCGGTGTCACCTCGGGCTCAGTGGGCCCGGGCGTCGGCGCGAGCTCGGGGGTCCGCGCCGCCGGCGGCGTCGCGCCGAAGTCGATCTCGGCATCCACGAAATAAGCCGTGGAGTTCCAGCTCGACGTCGGATACCCACCCGCCGCACCGTAGACGAACCGGCCGTTGGCGCCGCTCGGCGCCGTGATGTCACCGACGACCTTGGCCGATGCGAAGTACTCCGATGTGACGGCGTACCCGGTCCTGGTCAGGTAGGACACGACATAGGTCTCACCCGGTTCCAGTGCGACGGGCGTGGTGAGCGGCATCCGCTGCCATCCGGAGGCGGTCTCGCCGACGACGTCCGCCTGCGCGAGGATGTCCCCCTCGCCGGACCAGAGGGTAACGCGATGCGGCCCCGCGTTGGATTCTCCCTTGTAGAAGCGGATGGCGACCGCGTCACCGGCCCTCGCGACGGTGAATGCCGTTCCGACCTCGACCGGATCCTCGTCGACCGCGGCGGCGACCGCCGGCGTCTCGTCTCCGAACAGCGTCTGCACGTCCTCGTATGCGGGCTCGGCCGTCTGGAAGATCCAGGAGTCGAGCGCTGCACCGTTCACTGTCACGACCGCCGTGTACGCCGAGGACAGCGCGAGCGGGGCTGCCGGAGTGAAGGTGACGACGCCGCCCTGAGGGTCGATCCAGACGGTACCGGCCACCGATCCTCCCGGCCCCGTCAGTGTCATCGAGACGTCCTCACCGGCCGGCGGGCGGTTCAGCGTCGCGGTGATGGCCACGCCCGCAGCGACACCGGTCGCTCCGGACGCGGGCGCCCGCGAGGCGACCGCGAGCGCGGGCTCGCCGGGGAGGAACTCGATGTCCACGAAGTAGTTCGTGGAGTTCCAGCTGCTCGTCGGCGCGGTTCCGCCGCTGCCGTATCGGTAACGGCCGTTGTCTCCGGCCACTGCGGTGAGCGGCCCGCGGCTGATCGCGGAGGCGAATCCCGCTGAGGTGAACGAGTAGCCGCCCACGGGCGCCAGATACGACACCGTGTAGACCGCTCCGGGCGTCAGCGTCACCGGCGTGCTCAATTCGGCCCGCTGCCATCCCGATGCCGTCTCGTTCTGGAAGTTCACCTGCGCGAGTCGATCGCCGTTCGCATTCCACAGCGACCCCACGTGCGCGCCCGCGTTGCCGGCCGCCTTGAAGAACCGGATGGCCGTCACATCACCGGGCACGGAAGCCGTGAACGCCATGCCGAGTTCCACCGAAGCGGTGTCGGAGGTCTCGGTCGCCGCTGGAGTGCTGCTGCCGAGCAGGGTCACGGCGTCGCCGGAGCCTGCGACCTGGAACCACCATTCGACATCCGGGGTCTGCTGACCGTCCGCCGCGGCACGGATCCCGGTGAGCCGCACGCTCACGACCGTACCGGCCGGATAGTCCGCGGTCGGCGAGAACGTCGCGGTCCGACCGTCGGCGCTCAGCGACCACCCGCCCGCGACCGCCTGTCCTCCGGCGGTCGCAGTGCCGGAGAAGTCGCCCTGGATGGCGGCATCGAACGTCACGGATGCCGGAGCGGTGGGCGCGACCTCCCCCTCCGCATTCGCCGGGCTGGTCGACAGCACGGCCGGCACGGCGCTGCTCGGTTCGAAGACCACATCGACGCCGTAGTCGGTGGTCGACGTCCTCGTCGGGAACCCCTGCGAGTACGTGAACACCGCGCCATCTGCCGGCACCGCGAGCGGACCGCGTGAGTACGCGGAGGCGAAGGCACCTGGAGTGACCGCGTATCCGCCGTTCGGTGCGACGTACGACGCCACGTACGTCTGTCCCGGTTCGACAGCGATCGGTGTGCCGAGCTGAGCGACCTGCCACCCGGAGGTCGATTCGTTCTCGAACGTCACGGTCGAGAGGGCGTTGCCTGCGGCATCCCACAACGTACCGGTGTGCGTGCCGAGGTTGCCGGCTCCGCGGTAGTACCTGAGGGCCGTGATGCGTCCGCTCTGCTCGACGGTGAATCGCACGCCGACCGTCACGAGGTCGCGGTCGGCGTCGGCGGCGATGCTCGGGACACGGCTCTGCGGGAACAGGCTGCACGGGCACTGCCCCTCGGGCAGCTCGACGTCCTGCGTCCTGAAGGTCCACGCCGCATCGCTCTCCAACCCCACCCCGGCCGGATCGGATGCCTCCGGCGTCACCGTGTACGAGGTGAGCGGCTGCCACGGCTGAGCCGGTGCGAACCTCGCCGTGCGCGTCTGCGGGTCGTACGACGACGTTCCCGTCACCGCCGCGCCATCGGGATCCGTGACGGTCAGCGAAACCGTCTCCGGATCTGCGGCACGGGTGAACCGGGCCGTGACCGCCGTGTCCAGGGCGACGCTGGACGCGCCGGCCCCCGGCGTCCGCGCGGAGATCCGCAACGGCGATGTGTCGGACTTAGTGAACAGCACGTCGACGAAGTAGTTCGCCTCACCCCACGCCGAAGCGGGGAATGCCCCTGGTTCGCCGTACACACCCGGTGCCGAGGCGCCGACGCCGGACGTCACCGCGACGGGAGAAGACGACGTCGTGTACGGCCAGTACCGTTCCGTCACCGCGTATCCGCCGTTCGGAGCGGTGTACGACACGGTGTACGTCTGACCGGCGATCACAGCGATCGGCGCCGTGAACTGCGCGGTCTGCCACCCCGTCGCCGTCTCGTTCACGAACTGCACGGTGCCCAGCAGCCCGCCGGACGGGTCCCACAGCGAGCCGCGATGCGAACCCGTGTTGGCCGCGCCCTTGAAGAACCGCACCCCGGCGACATAGCCGTCCGTGTCAGGAGTGAAGCGCAGGCCGAGTTCGACCGATTGCGCATCCTCGGCCGACGCCGTCACCGGCGTCGCGTCGCCGAAGGCGGAGTACGGCCCGACGACGGTGACCGCTCTCGTCGTGCCGTCGTTCGCAAAGTTGCCGCTGTCGTCGATCGCGCGCGCCACGATCTGCACCGTGCCATGCCCCTGCTGCCGTCCGGTGTACGACCACTGGGTCGTGCCCTGGGCCGGGTGCCAGCGCTGGCCTCCGTCGAGCGAGACCTCGACGCCCGCGACCCGTCCGGCGGCATCCGATGCCGTGCCCGTCACCGTGATACTCGTGCCGCCTGCGACCGTCGCCCCCTCGGCAGGCGAGGTGATGGTCGTGGTCGGCGCGGTGACGTCGGTGGACTTCGTCGCCGCCACCAACCCGGTCATCAGCGTGCCGGGTTGCGCGCCCATGTCGGCGAGCAGGTTCACCTGGGCCTGCTGCATCCGCGGATCGGCGGGCGCCCCGTCGCCGTCATGCGTCTCGTCGAGGCCCCATCCCCACTGCACGCTGGCCGCGGAGAAGACGAGCGCACCGCTGGCGGCCTTGTACAGCGTGAGGTGGTGCTCCGTGGTACCGGGCACCACGATGTTGCCGTAGTCCGTGAGGTACTGCGGCGTCGGGCCGGTCGTGGTCGACAGGCGGATGAGTCCGGCGGGGCGGAAGCCGTTGTCGATGTCCTCGTTGGACTCGTAGCCGATCGTGTGCGGCGCGAGCTCGACGCTCGTGCCCGATGGCAGAGATGCCAGCGATGTGCCGCGCCACAGCCGCAGCCTGCCTTCCTGGTCGGACACCGTCACGGCCAGATCATCGTCGTTGACCATGTACATCGTCCCGATGAGCGCGTTCTCCGGCAGGTGCCCACCCGTCGAGGCATCGGCGAACCGCGGATCGCGCCAGGTTCCGGTCCATTCCGCTGCCGGGTCGATCTTGGCGTTCCCCCAGGTCTCCTTGTAGGAGACGAGAGTCCGATAAGGCGTGTCCGCGCCGTCGACCGAGTTCTCGTACCTGGTGCGCCAATACCCCTCGTTCCCGGTCAGGAACTGCAGGCCGACTCCGGCGTCGCGAGCGGCTTCGATGTTGGCACGCTGCGCTCCCGACCAGTACTCGTCATGCCCCACCGAGAGGAACGCGCGGTGGTTCAGCAGCTCCTCGCCGCGTCGGTCGGTGTCGACTCCGGCGATGTAGCTCACGTCGTACCCGTTGCGCTCGAGGAAGCGCACCGTCGCGTATTCGCTGGCGAAGTAGAAGTCGCGGCCTTCCACGTGATCGCGCGTCGCGAAGGGCCGGTTGTAGCTGATCTTGTAGGCGCGGCCGTTCGCCGCGCCCTGGTAGAAGTCGGATCCGCCGTAGGTGTTGTAGGCGTGCCAGGTCGGGTCCGAGGTCTGGAACACGACGTCCGAGGTGCTGCCGTCGTCGCGCACGATGAAGATGATGTGACTCGATCCGCCGTCATCGGCGCGGGTCAGCAGAGCGACGTAGACACCGGAGACGGCGTTCTCCGGCACGGCCCAGGATGCCGAGACACCCCACGTGCCGCAGTCGTACAGTTCGGTGGTGACGTCGGAGATGCACTCCGGCTGGATCTGCGGGAGCGCGACGGAGGGCTCCACCGCGTCGATCAGGCGCGCACCCAGTCCCTGGTACCAGCCGGTGCGGTAGATGTCGATGGTGTAATCGGCGGCGTCCGTGTCGATCTTGAAGTCGACACGCGATCCGGCGTTCACGCTGATGTCGGTCGCGAACCCCTGGATGCTCGGATCCCCGGCGCCGTCGATGTCCCAGATCTCCGGGTCGGTGCCCGGCTTCTCGTTCTCGCAGACGATCGGGTTGATGTCGGCGCCGCATTCGCTCGCGGCATCCGCAGGCTCCGGAGCCGCCCAGACGAGCACCGCAGCGACCAATGGCGCGAGGGCTGCGAATGCGACGATGCGCCGGCGCATCGAGCGTGACGAACGGCCCCCACCGACAGCACTGATGGCTGTATTCCCCATGTTCTTCCCCAGATGACAATCGTGTCGGACGACCGACGATGATGTCTCGCGCCTCCCCAGGCGCGGTGACTCCCCATCCGCAGTATAGCCAAACCGCGCGCCTGTGACGAGAGCGGATTTCTCACCATGTCCGTGACAGCGGCGATCCGGGCACGACGCCGACCGGAGCGCGTCAGTCGGCGAGCAGCTGATCCGCGATGTGCTCGCCGATGAGCAGGGACGCCGTCGCTGCCGGCGAGGGCGCGTTCAGCACGTGCAGCGTGCGGCCGGAACGCAGGAAGAAGAAGTCGTCGAGCATCCGTCCGTCACGCCCCACGGCCTGAGCCCGAACGCCCGATCCGGATCGTCTCAGATCCCCTGGCCGCAGATCGGGCACCATGGTCTGCGCCGCGCGCAGGAGGGCACGCCCCGACAGCGAGCGGACGATCTCCTTCAGGCCGACGAGCGCGTATCCGGCTCCCAGCCGCCAGGTGCCGCTGAACGCCAGTGAGTCGGCGGTGTCGCGCAGCGAGATCGCGGACCAGGAGTATCCCTCTCTGGCCAGCGCCGGCACCGCGTTGGGCCCGACATGGACGCTGCCGTCGATCCCACGGGTGAGATGCACCCCGAGGAAAGGAAGGTCGGGGTCGGGAACCGGATAGACCAGACCTTTCACAAGATGGGCTCGATCGGCGCGCAGTTCGCTGTACTCGCCGCGGAACGGGACGATGCGCACGTCGACGTCCAGACCGGATCGCCGCGCTACGCGGTCGGCGTGCAGACCAGCGCACACCGCGACTCTGTGAGCCGCGACCGACCCGTCCCCGGCGTCCACGCGCAACTGGCCCCGCGGTCCTTCCCGCACGGCTTCCACCGCGACGCCGAAGCGCATCTCACCCCCGGCATCCTCGATGCCGGCCTGCAGGGCCCGTGACACGTCGCCGTAGTCCACACGACCGGTCGAGTCGACCACCAGCGCCTTGAGGACACGCAGATGCGGTTCCCGCTCGGCGAGCTCGCCCGGTTCAGGATCACGCACGGGCACGCCGTTCGCGAGGCCCCTGGTCCGCAGCGCCTCGAGCCGCGGCAGCTCCTGTTCGCGCGTTGCGACGACGAGCTTGCCCGGCACGTCGTAGGCGATGCCGGACTCATCGCAGAACTCGCGCATCATCCGGCCGCCGCGGATCGCGAAGTCGGCCTTGAGCGAACCGGGTGCGTAGTACAGCCCCGAGTGGATCACACCGGAGTTGCGTCCGGTCTGGTGAACGGCGACGCGCTGCTCCTTCTCCAGGATCACGAGCGGTCGATCCGGTTCGCGGCGGAGCATGGCTCGCGCCGTGGCGAGACCCACGATCCCGCCTCCGAGGACGACGTTGGGAAGCATCTACAGCTCCCCCGGCTTCATCGCCTCGGCATCGATCGCCCGGATGATCCGCAACGTCGCTGTATCCGGCTTCGGCTCGGCCACGGTCTCGCCGGCATCCGTCTTCCGGCCCCGCGGCGCGTAGACGACCAGCGAATGGAACAGGAACCGCGCGACGAACGCGACCACGAGCGAGATGGCGGTCGCGAGCACGCTGGAGATGTGCCAGGACTCCACCATGAGCGCCATGATCGGGATGCGCAGCGCGGCCTCGACGTTGTTGAACGCGAACGACGCCGCGAACCGCATCCCGATCCCCCGCGCGTCCGAGCGCATGTCGGCGAAGACGAAGCGCTCCTGCAGCATGAAGTTGCCGATGATCGTGACCTCGGCGCCGATGATCGCCGCCCAGATGTACGGCATCCCCAGCGAGGTCAGGGCCCACATGATCGCGAGGTTCGCGACGGCACCGAGCAGACCGATGATCGCGAACAGGGACATCTTGCCGAATCGCAGGCGGGTCAGGTGCGCGACGAAGGTCGCCCCCTGGCGCAGGCTGGCCTTGGATGTGCCGTGCCGGCGTTCGGCGAACTCCATCGGCACCTCGGCGATGCGCACGTCCGATCGGGCGAGGATCTCGAGCAGGATCTTGAACCCCTGCGGCTTGAGATCGGCGACGTCGATGCGCCGGCGGTCCACCAGGAAGAACCCGGTCATCGGGTCGGTGCTGCGCGCGAGCCGCCGGGGGAACATCGCCTTCGTCAGCCAGGTCGCGGCGCGCGAGACGCCGAAGCGCACGGCGGTGCCGAGGCCCTGCGAATCCCCTCCGCCGATGTAACGCGACGCCGCCACGACGTCGGCATCCCCTTCCGCATGCCGGTCGAGCATCGCCGGGATGAGCTCGGGCGGATGCTGGAGGTCGCCGTCCAGGACGACGCAGATGTCAGCCTCGGCCTCCGACAGTCCGAGCACGACAGCGCCGCCGAGGCCGCCCGTGTTCTGCTGACGGTGGATGACGCGCACGGGCAGTGCCGCGGAGGCCGCGACCCGTTCGACCTCGGCCGCCGTCCCGTCGGCGCTGTCATCGACGACGAGGATCTCGGCGCGACGTCCGTCGAGGGCCGCGCCGACGCGGGCGACGAGTTCTGCGATGTTGTCCCGTTCGTTGAAGGTCGGGACGATCACGGTGACGTCGAGTGCCACGTGTCCCCCCTCCCCTGGACGCCTGATGTCGGCATCCATCGTGTCACGTCCGGCTATGCGTTCGCGCGCCGGAGTCGTCACGGTAAGGGGAAGGCGCTCATGCCTCCGGCGGAGCGTTCACACCGAGCAGGCTGCGCGCCATCTGAGCGACCCGAGGCGACGTGTGCGGCCCGAGCCAGAGCGTCCACTCCGCCGCTGGTTCGTCGCTGCAGGTCCACTCGACGCACCAGGCGTGCACGGCGGTCGCGAGCCGCTCGCCTCGTGCACGCGCCGTGAGGTCCTCGCCGCGCAGCAGCCAGCGCACCGAGACGCCCTCCGGTACGTCGATGTACCGCTGTTGAACACGCGCGACCGCCTCGATCATGACGACGCCGTGCGCGTCCCACGGCAGCCGTGCACAGATGCCGCGGATGCCTGCGACGTCGTGGACGTCCCCCGCGATCAGCACGGCGCCCTCGAGGTTCTCCCAGTCCGGGTCGTCCAGATGCTCGCATGCAGAAGTCACCCTTCGACTCTAAGTAAGGGTGCCCTAACTTGGCAAGAGCGTATCGGCCCTCACCCAGCTGGAGCGTCATATCCTGGAACGATGACCACTCCCGCAGCTGACTCGATCACCCTGTTCGGCGCCGACTGGTGCCGCGACTGCATCCGCACCAAGAAGCAGCTCGATGAGCTCGGCATCGGCTACACGTACGTCGACCTCGTCGCCGATCCGTCCGCGGCCGACGTCGCCAAGGAGATCTCCGGGCGCACGAACATTCCCGTCGTCGTCTACCCGGATGCTTCGCACCACGTCGAGCCGTCGAACGCGGACGTCGAGTCGAAGCTGCGCGAACTCGCACTGATCTGACCGCGCGCCGGCACCTCGCCGACGCCTAGGCTGAGACCACCGCAACAGGGGAGGCGCCGATGGCTTCGACGATGCAGACGGCCGAGCTCGACCAGGACGAACGCGAAGCACTCGACGCCGCGATCTCCGACCTCGCCGACGGCGCACGCACCTGGTCGCATCTGTCCGTGGCGCAGCGCGCAACACTGCTGCGTGCCGTGCGGGCAGCCGTCGCGGCCTCCGCCGACGAGTGGGCGAACACCGCGGCCGATTCCAAGGGGCTCACGGGCGGCCACCCGCTCCGCGGCGAGGAATGGCTGAGCGGCCCGTACAGCACGCTCGGCGCCCTGGACGCGTACGTCGAGACGCTCTCGCGCATCGCGGACGGACGCAATCCCCTCGATGGCGTGCGCGTCGACCGCGCCCCTGGCGGGCGCACCCGCGTGCACGCGTTCCCGCTGACCGGCACCGACAAACTGCTGCTGTCCGGATTCACCGGCGAGGTGTGGCTCGAACCGGACATCACCCCGCGCCAGGTGCGCGCGAGCGCCGGACTCGGACAGCGGACTCCGCACGAGCGCGGCGGCGTCGGACTCGTGCTCGGCGCGGGCAACGTCTCCTCCATCCCCGTGCTGGACGTGCTGTACGAACTGCTGGCGCACAACCGCGTCTCCCTGCTCAAGGTCAACCCGACGCAGGACGCGCTCGTGCCGGTCTTCGAGCACGCGCTGGCTCCGCTCATCGAGCCCGGTTTCCTGCGGATCGTACGCGGCGGCCCTGCCGTCGGCGGCTACCTCACGGCCCACCAGGACCTCGAGCACGTGCACATCACCGGATCGGCCGCGACGTTCGACTCGATCGTCTGGGGCCCTTCGACCGCTGAGCCTGCCGAAGCGTCAGGATCCAGCGCCGCGGGCAGACGCCGCCGCGAGGACCGCCCGCTGCTGAAGAAGCCCATCACCGCCGAGCTCGGCGGGGTCTCACCCATCATCGTCGTACCCGGCGAGTGGACGGATGCCGACCTCGCATTCCAGGCCGAGCACATCGCGACCATGCGCCTGCAGAACAGCGGACACAACTGCATCGCGGGTCAGGTCGTGATCGTGTCGCGCGACTGGGCGCAACGCGAACAGTTCCTGATCGCGCTGCGGCACGCGTACGCCAAGGCGCAGGAGCGGCCCGTCTGGTACCCGGGGGCGGACGCGCGCATGGCCCGGGCCGGCACGGACTATCCGGATGCCTTCGCCCTCGGCGACCGGCTGCTCGTCGAGATCGGCTCGACCGGCGACGCGGAAGCGCTCGAGACGACGGAGTACTTCGCCCCGGTGCTCGGCGTCGTGGAGTTCCCGGGCACCGGCCAGGAATTCCTGGATGCCGCGGTGCAGCACGCGAACGACAGACTGCAGGGCACGCTCGGCGCCAACCTGCTCATCGACCCGGCGACCGAACGCGCGCTCGGTGCCGGATTCGAACGCGCCCTCACGGCGCTGCACTACGGATCGATCGCCGTCAATGCCTGGACCGCGTTCGGGTTCATCACCCCGACGCTCACCTGGGGCGCGTTCCCCGGCGGAACGATCCAGGACGTCGGCAGCGGCATCGGCGTCGTGCACAACGCGCTGCTGCTCGACCATGTCGAGCGCTCGATCGTCCGCGGTCCGTTCCGCCCGTTCCCCCGGTCACTGCCCGGGGCCAACGGCGGCGGCCGCTTCACGATCCTGCCGAAGCCGCCGTGGTTCGTCACGGCCCGCACCGGATCTCAGGTCTCCGAGGGTCTGACGCGCTTCCGTGCGACCGGCAGCGTCCCCGTCCTGCTCAAGACCCTGCTGCAGGCGCTGCGCGCCTGACCCGCACCCACCGCCTGAAAGGCACCCCACCCCGTCCATATGGCGCGGGCTGGTGCGGAGCGGAGCACCGCGTCAGTCATCAGCGAAGAGATCCGTCGCGTCGCGGAGCGCGCGCTGGATGCCCGGTTCGGATGCCGCGTGCCCGGCGTCCTCCACGATCACGAACTCGGCCTCGGGCCACGCCCTGTGCAGGTCCCACGCGGTCATCATCGGCGTGCACACGTCGTAGCGCCCCTGCACGATGACGGCGGGGATGTGCCGGATCGCGTCGACGCCGGCGATCAGCTGCCCCTCGGCGAACCACCCGCGGTTCACGAAGAAGTGATTCTCGATCCGGGCGAACGCGACCGCGGCATCCGGGTCCGTCATGCGATCCACCGTGTCGGCATCCGGCCGCAGCGTGATGGTCGACGCCTCCCACGTGCTCCAGGCGACCGCGGCCGGAACGTGCACCGCCGGATCGGGATCGGTGAGCTTGCGGTGGTACGCGTCGATCATCCGGTTGCGTTCGAGCACCGGGATCGGCGCGATGTAGTCCTCCCAGAGATCCGGGAACAGCGCCGCCGCCCCGCCCTCGTAGAACCATTCCCGTTCGGCGCGGCGCAGCGTGAAGATGCCGCGGAGGATCAGTTCGGTCACGGCATCCGGATGCGTCTGCGCGTACGCGAGCGCGAGCGCGCTGCCCCACGATCCGCCGAACACCTGCCACTTCTCGATCCCGAGGTTCTTGCGCAGCAGCTCGATGTCGGCGATGAGGTGCGCCGTGGTGTTGAACCGCATGTCGACACCCGGGGTGCTCGCATGCGGAGTGCTGCGGCCGCAGCCGCGCTGGTCGAACAGCACGATGCGGTACTTCTCCGGGTCGAAGAACCGGCGATGCCACGGGGCGGTGCCGCCACCAGGTCCGCCGTGCAGGAAGACGACGGGCTTGCCCGCGGGGTTGCCGCTGACCTCCCACGCGATCCGCTGGCCGTCGCCGACGATCAGCATGCCGCTGTCATACGGCTCGATGGGTGGATACAGCGCATCCAGGTTCATCGTCTTCGACCCCCCGGTCTCGTACTTGCCACTGCGTTTCACGCTACCGCGAGGATCACCCGGCTTCGAGCTGGCTGTCCGGCACGGCGAACGTGTCGCAGACTCCGAGACCGTTCTGGTAGCCGTTCGCGAACCAGAACTGGCGCTGTTCGCTGGAGCCGTGCGTGAACGACTCGGGATTCGAGAAGCCGGACATCTCCTGGATGTGGTCGTCGCCGACGACGAGTGCGGCATTCAGCGCATCCTTGAGCTGGGTCTCGGTGGGCGCCTCCAGGTACGGGTCGCCGTCGGCATCCGTCGCCTCGGTCATGTCCCCGATCCACGCGCCGGCGTAGCAGTCGGCCTGCAGCTCGGTGCGCACGCCGTTGCTCGCCGGGCCCGTGCCGTTGTCCGGGTGCTTCGTCATGACACCGGTGATGTTCTGGATGTGGTGGCCCCACTCGTGCCCGATGATGTACAACTGGGCGAGGTCACCGGCGGAGGCGCCGAACTGCTGCTGCATGAGGTCGAAGAAGGTCGGGTCGATGTAGACGGTGACGTCCGCCGGGCAGTAGAAGGGTCCGACGGCGTTGGATGCCGTGCCGCATGCCGTCGATGTCTGACCGTCCACGACGATCATGCCCGGCTCGGTGTAGCCGTTCACGTTCTCGGCCCAGTACTCGTCGAGAGCGACCTGAGAGCCGGCGATCCGGCACTCGACCTTCGCGTTGGCGTCGGCACCCGTGTCGCATTCGTCCAGCGTCCCCTCCGACGAGGACGAGCCCTGATCGCCTGTTCCGCCGCCGAGGAACGGCGACAGGTCGATCTCGCCGCCGGAGAGCAGGCTGACCACGAGCACGGCGATCGCGCCGAGGCCGACGGCTCCTCCGCCGGCGATCGCCGCGGTGCGGCCGCGGCGCCGGGTGCGGTGACCGGAGATGTCGGCGTCGGGGTTGAACGTCATGGAAACGAGGGTAGCGCGCGGCGTAGTCTCGGGGCATGACCACCACGATCACCATCACGGGTGCGGGCGGGCAGATCGGCTACGCCCTGCTGTTCCGCATCGCCGCCGGAGACCTGCTCGGACCGGACGAGAAGGTGCGGCTGCGGCTGCTCGAGATCCCGCAGGGACTGAAGTCCGCCGAGGGTGCGGCGCTGGAGCTGCAGGACGGCGCGTTCGGGCTGCTCGAGGATGTCGAGGTGACGGATGCCGCGGCCACCGCCTTCGCGGGCTGCGACCTCGCCCTCCTGGTGGGCGCCCGTCCGCGCGGGCCGGGGATGGAGCGCGGCGACCTGCTCGCGGCGAACGGGAGCATCTTCGGTCCGCAGGGGGCGGCGATCGCCGAGAACGCGGCGCCGGGAGTACGCGTCACCGTCGTCGGCAACCCGGCGAACACGAATGCGCTGATCGCCGCGGCATCCGCGGAGGGCGTGCCGGCCGAACAGTTCTCGGCCCTGACCCGGCTGGACGAGAACCGTGCGCGGGCGCAGCTCGCCATCGCTCTCGATGCGCCGGTGTCGTCCGTACGCCGTGTGCCGATCTGGGGCAACCACTCCGCGACCCAGTTCCCCGATGTCTCGCACGCCACGGTCGATGGCCGATCGGCATCCGACGCCCTGGCCGAACGGGTCGGCGACGTGACGGCGTGGCTGGAGTCGACGTTCATCCCGCGGGTCGCGAAGCGCGGGGCCGAGATCATCGAGGTGCGCGGTTCGTCCTCCGTGGCTTCGGCGGCCAACGCGACGATCGACCACGTGCGGGACTGGGTGCGCGGCACCGACGACTGGACCAGTGCCGGCGTCGTCTCGCACGGCGAGTACGGCGTGCCCGAGGGGCTGATCTGCTCGTTCCCGGTGCGCTCCGTCGACGGCGCATGGCAGATCGTGGAAGGGGTGGAACCGGATGCCTGGGCGCAGGCGCGCATCTCGGCATCCGTCGCGGAGCTCGCCGACGAGCGGGAGGCGGTCCGCGCCCTCGGATTGGTGTGAGGACGACCGCCGGCAGGGCAGAATGGAACGCGGAGGTGCACTGATGCGCGAGACGACAGACCTGACGACGGGTGCCATGCACATCGGCGGTGCACTGACGAGTCCGGTGCATCTTCCGCACGCGGCGGCCGAATGCCCGAAGTGCTTCACCGAACTGCAGCAGAACCACGACTGGTGGCACGCGCGTCCGAGCGGATCACGCCTGGTTGGCCTCGTCGTGGCCCGTGACGGGATGCCCTCCGTGGTGACGCAGCGCGAAGAGCTGACCCGTTTCGGCGTCCCGATCGAAGGGTTCCGGCATCCGGCTCCGGAGATCCTGGAGAGCTGGAGCGACCGGCTGGCCCGCTTCATCTCGACGCTGAACAAGGGCGATGTCCTCGTCGTCGCGAACGTGCACGCCCTCGGCCGCGACCGGGACGAAGAGACCCGCACGGTCGCCGAACTGCGTCAGCGCGGGATCATGGTGAAGGTGCTCAGCCAGGACTCCCGTCACCTCGCCGACGCGATGCGCTGACCGCCGGATCAGTCGCCGTCGGCGTCCGCCTGGTTGCGAAGGGACTCGTCGTCGAGCAGCGGTAGATCGGCTCGCGTGACGACCTGACTCGTCACGGCGTACTCGACCAGGCGGGCGCGACGGTTCGACGCCAGCTTCCCAGGGCCGCCGCGCAGACCCTGCACGCCCATCCGGTCCAGCTTGTCGCACACGTTGTCGAGCTTGCGGTTGAACTTGCTGATCGTCCAGCCGAGGCGCTTCGCCGCCGCGCTCGATGACGGGAGCTCGTTCATGCTGACGCCCTCGCGGCGCAGCATCGGCTCGGCGAGCGAGAGGATGAGCTGCTTCTGCAGGGGCGTGAAGCGCGCGGGCATCACCGTCGTCTCTCCGCTCATCGACGCCTCGACCTGCCGGGAGACCTCGTACGGCGCCTGCTCGGTGTGCAGGTTGAGCTCGTAGGTCACCGGCCCGGCGGTGAACACGATCACGCTGCGTTCGAAGACGAGCGGCATCCGCGCACCGGGCGAGAGCCAGGACTGCACCGCGCCGCCCGCGCTGGAGACGGTAGCCGCCAGGCGCACCCCGATGTTCGCGAGCCACCACAGCCCGTGCCGGTGCTGGAGTTCGAGGAAGTGGCGATGCAGATACGGGTTGTCGTCGATGTCGAGATCGCCCTCGCGACCGATGATGAACGATCGATCGGCGGGAATGTCATGCCACTCGCCGGCGAACTCCAGACGCAACGGCACCGGCTGCCGATCATCCGCCGGACGGTCGAGCGGATCGGTCTCCGATGCAGGTGTCAGTTCAGTCACGTGAGCCCCCTCGGCACCTATCCTGCCACGCGTGGGGTGTTCACGCGGGGACGTCGATCTCCACGCTGACGAACCGCGAGCCGGGGATCTGCGTGACCTTCACGCTCGCGTCATCGAGCGAGCCGGCCGGCAATCCGAAGCGGGCCGCGATCTCGGCGTTGCTCATGCCGTCCAGCACGGCCGCTTCGCTCGCCGGCGCGAGGAAGCGTGAATCCCCCTGGCCCGTCCTGCCGTACTTGTCCGGGCTGTCCTGCCCGATCGCGTCCTCGTAGAGCTCCTCGACCGCCTGCTTCCCGGCTTTCTTCGGGATGCCCTTGACCTCGTCCCAGATCTCGCCGGGGGTCTCGCGGACCGCTTGCCCCACCGCTCCGCCGAGGTCGCGCGCCGGGTCGTAATCGGGATCACGATGGCGCGGCGTCTTCCCGGACAGCTGGTACTCCCGTCCGCGGGTGACGTCCTCGAGCATGTCGTACTTCTTGGCGTGCGACGTCGGCTTGTCCGCGCGGTGCTTCGGCACGTGGTTCGCGTTGCTGCGATCCACGCCGCGGATGGCGTCGGCATCCGCCCGGTGCTTGCCGCCTCGTTTGCGGAACGCTCCCGAGAAGCCCTTCTTGAACTCGTGTCCGGCGCCGTCGACGGCATCCATGATGTCGCGCATGACCTTCTTCATCGACATGGGTCAGTCTCCCGAGATCTGCAGGTTGGCGAGGTCGGCGAGCAGGCGGTCTGTGAGGTCCTCGACGTCGGCGGCGTGGGCATCCATGTCATCGGCGGCCTGATCGAGTGCCTCCAGGTCGGCGAAGAACTCGTCCACGTCGCCGATGTTGTCCTCGACCACTGGGGAATCCAGCAGCGCCATCGCGAGGCCGGGGACCTGGTCCACGAGCGGCTCGACCGCGAGCGGCAGCACTTCGCCGATGACCTTCTCGAGCGTCGCCTCCATGAGCATCGAGAAGAGCTTCTTGCGTGCCAGGATCAGCAGCGCGGCACCGCCTGCACCGAACGGACCGGCGGCCAGCAGCGGGACCAGCTGGATGAGGGTGAGGGTGACCTCGGCGATGACCTTGACCTTCAGCGCGAGAACGATCTCGGCGGCGATGTCGATGCCGACGGCGGCGGGACCCAGCACGTCGAGCAGCTGCTGCACGTTCTCGGAGCGGTTCCGATTCCACGCCGTCACATGCGCCACGCCGGTCTGGCCGCGCATCGCGGCCGCGATCTCGCCATTGATGCGACGGTCAGCGGTCTGGACGAGCGTCTCCATGTCGTCGCGGTATCCCCGCACGAGCACGGCGGCCTTGCGCACCTCGTCCTCGTCGATGTCGGGCCACTCCAGACCCATCTTGTCCATGATCCAGATGAGTTCGTTCGGCAGCATCATTCCCACGGCGGTCACCTCCGCATTCGACGCTAACCATCGACCGGGGATGCCGCGATGGGGAGATCAACCCATGGACGCGGGCGAGATTCTCAGTCGCGGGGAGGCTCGCCAGGCACGAAGTAGCGTGCGGGCGACAGGCCGGTGCGGATGATCGCGTCGCCGCCGGCGTCGAGGAACTGATCCATCGTGGCGACGCTGAGCGCACCGGACGGGTCGGCGACGATCACGTTGTCCACGACGGGGAGCAGCGAGGCCGTGCCCTTCGGCCATGCCGCGAAGGTCGTGGTCGCACCGCTGTCGAGGACCCGGATCTTCGGATCGATGTAACGCACGTCGGGACGTTGCAGCGCCGCCGTCTGCGCCTCGTACGCGCGAACACTGAACAGACGCAGGGCGCGCTGGATCCGCAGTTCCAGCGCGGGGAACTTCTCGAACCATCCGAACGGCGCCCATCCGTCCTCGGTCAGGATGATCGGATGCGCAGACACCAACGACCCCTCCGCATCGAACAGCTCCTCCGCGAGGTCCAGCACCCGCCCGACCGCCGCTTCGTCATCCGCTCCGACGATCGCCAGGCGGTCACGCGACAGCACGAACACCACCGGATCGCTCGCCAAGGACACTGTCGCCAACCGAGCCGGTTCCACCAGCACGGCCGCTGCGAGCGACTCGTCCGTGATGAGGATCACGCCGTCGACGGCATCCGGGAGAAGGCCGGCCGAGGCGATCGCCGCGGCGACGGCGTCGCCGAACGGTCGGGACCACGCCTGCGACTCGCCCTGCGTGACCGCAGCGCCGGTGACGGCCGCGGTCAGGCCGACGAAGATCTCACCGCCGACGTACTCCACGCGAGGGTGCGCCTCACCCGGTGCCGTGATCGACAGCACGCCGAGCTCGCTCGCCCCGTACACGCGAGCGGTCTCGCTCACTCCGACATTCCCGAACGCGCTCGTCACGATCCCCGACCTTCCGTCTTGTGCTCTGCCAGGCTACCGGCTGCGCCCCATTCGGCGAGCGCGACGACGTCCGCCCTTGACCACGACAGATCCCGTGGGTTCACCCCGCGACGCCAGATGCCTCGTCGCCGACCCGAGCCTTGTGAAGGTCCACGACCTCCGACCACGACCACCCTATGTCGATGCCTCGCACGGGCTTGGTCGCCCGAGTCTCGGACACCCAGCTCGCGGGCACGATGTGCAGCGCCAGCGACGCTGTTCCGGTTTCCTCGTCGCCGGCGCGGACCAGCCCGATCCCCACCGTCGTCGAGACCGTCCAGAACGTCGCCTTCGTCGCCGCGGCCTGGCCGAGAGCACGCGCGTACGAAGCGATGCTGTCACCTCGATGCTCATCGAGTTCGGCGAGCGTGGATCCGCTCCGAGCCCAGTAATAGCCGGAGCCCTCCATCTGGGTCGCGAACTCGGCGATCTCCTCTGCCGTGACGCCTCTGCTTCCGCTCTGCGGATCGCCCAGCCACGCGAGTGGCAGGATCCGCGCGTCACCGCGCACGAGAACCGGGACGCTCGGAGGAAGCCAGCCGTCTTCGGCGATGCTCAGCGCGTCCTCCCACGGGCCATCAGCCCGCCGGACCCGCGAACGGCCTTCGTAGGGCAGAATGGCTCCGGCAACGACGGACGCCGGTCCGAATGCTGCCTCATCGCCCCGGGAGACATCTCGATCAAGGTTCACGCGCGGTCACCGCCTCAAAAGCTGAACGGCCGAGACGAACCGGGCCACTCACCGGGGTTGTACGAGTCGCCCGGGTAGAACTCGCCGTTGTTCGTTCCCTTGGCGAAGTCGGGGATGTCGATCACGGCTTCAGGAATGCCACTGGGCAGGTAACCGCCCGGGATCCACTTGTCCGGGTCGGTGCCGCCCTCGTTGCCCGACGGCATTCGGAGTCCGTCTAGTTCGTGGGGGCCGAAGTCGCGCATCACGATGTCGCCACCGGCGAAGAAATTGCGCCCGAGCCCCAGTGCCTCTCCCAGGTCTTCGGGACTGTCCACCTGGTTCATCAGCGCCTGCAGCTGATCGGTCGGGAACACGTACGTCGTGTTGCTCCCATCGGCGGCCATGTTGTTGCCGGGGCCGTACCCGTCCAACGAGTCCTTCTTGTAGAAGTGCGTCGCCCCGTTCGCGAACTGATCGAGGTGGTTGTCGATGTAGTCCTTGTCGAGGTACTCGGAAGGATTCGGTCGATCCCCCTTCCCCCAGGCGACCACCTCATTCGGCTCCCATTTGCCGTCCGTCTTCCACCCGCCCTGAAGCGGGTGCGTGACGTCGGCGGAGTCCAGATTCTGGACCTCGCTCGTGTTCCGTTTCGAAGCGGCGCCGTGCTTGCGGAACATCTCGGCCAGTTGCTTGATGTGCACGGGCATATCGTCCAGCGATCGCAGCAGGGGCCGGATCGCGTCGTCACCGAATTTGCCCATGTCAGTCTCCCGTGATGTTCAGGCCGGCCAGATCGGACATCAGCCGATCCGTGAGCGAATCGACGTCCGAGGCGTGCTGCTCCATCTCGCCCTCGGCCTGCTCCAGCGCTTGCAGGTCCGCGTAGAACTCGTCGGGGTCACCCGCGACGGCCTCGACGATCGGGGAGTCCAGCGCCGCCATGATCATGCCTGGGAGCTGCTCGGCCAGAGGCTCGATCGCCATGGGCAGCAATTGGTTCAGCAGCTGCTCGATCGCGATGTCGACCACCGCGTTGAGCAGCTTCTTCTTCAACAGCACCATCGGGCCTGCGCCGAGAGCGGTGACCGGGTTGGTCAGCATGCCCACCAGCGCGATCATCGTCGTCGTCACGTCGACGATGACCTTCATCTTCAGCGCGAACACGGCGTCCGCCGCGATGTCCATCGCCGGCGGCACGGGCCCGAGCAGATCGATGAGCCCCTGCAGATTCTGGGAGCGGTTCGCGTTCCAGGCACCGACGTACGCCGGACCCGCCTGCCCGCGCATCGCCGCTGCGAGGTCCCCGTTGACCTTGCGATCCATCACCTGGATCTTCGTCTCCAGCTCGTCGCGGAAGACGCCGACGATACCTGCGCCACGGCGCAGTTCGTCCTCATCGATGTCCGGCCACTCGAACCCGAGCTTCTCCATCACCCAGATGAGCTCATTCGGCAACATCATTCCCATACGGTGCAAACCTCCTCGAGAACTCTACGGGCAGGCGCCGAGCCGCCGCGATGGGGAGAACAACCCATGTTCAGAACACCCGCGCCTCGTGCCCGAGGTGCGCCGCCAGATCCACGATCGCCTCGGCATCCGCCCGCCTGACGGCCACGAGGGGGAAGGCATCCGAGTCCTCCTCGAGGTACACGATGCGCAGGTCGTGCGGCGCGAGAAGCAGATCGGCCGCGGCGATCGCGTCCGGCAGCTCGTCGATGTCGGCGACTGGCCCGAGGTCGACGGACGTGCGGAACACGCGCGGCAGCCCGGCGAGGGCGTCCGCGAGCTCGGCCCCGAGATCCTGCGTCTCCAGGTAGGCGAGCGCTCCGGCGTCGTCCAGGCCGTCGATGACCGCCAGCCAGGGGTCGGCATCCGGATCCGCCGCAGCGGACTCCACCGAAGCGAGCAGTTCGGGGTCGTCATCGAGCAGCCGGCCCAGCCGTGCCCAGTCCTGCACCGACCCGCTCATGGGAGTGCCGCTCACGGGACCACCGCCCACTGCACAGCGCCGTACGTCAGCGGCGCCGCCGCGCCATTGCGCGGCGCGACTCCGGTCACGTCCTTGTCGACGATCGTGATCCGGGGGTTGGTCGCGATCGGCAGCGCGACAGCCGCGCGCACGATCGAGGCCTCGACGATCGCGAGCACCTCTCTCGCCTCGTAGACGTCGGTGGTCTGCGCGAGCTCGGTGATCAGAGCATCCCGATCCGCATCCGCGTGACCGGTGACGGATGCCGAGCCGCCGCTGCCCCACTGCACGGCGATCTGCTCCGGCGTCTGCGGAATCGGCACCCGGGCGATCACGGCATCCCATCTCCCCTGCGCGAGCGCCGCGCGATAGTCGTCGCTGCCGCAGTCGATCGCGTTCCAACCGGACTCCGCGGCGCTCTCCCGCAGCGCCGCGAAGGCACCGGTGGCGAACTCGCTGTGCCGGTCGTACAGCACGCAGACCGCGGCGCCGTCCGGGACACCGGCGAACTCGCGCTGGAGCGCCGGGTCGTCTCCCGGCTCTCCGAGCAGTTCCGCGAACCCGGAGTCCTCGTTCACGATGTCGTACGCGCGCGAACCCGGAGCCGCCAGCATCGCGGTGCTCGCGGTGTAGGCGGACGCCCACTCCCCCGCACCACGGTCCACCATCGGTCGCACCGGCACCGCGTGGATGAAGGCGATTCTGGCCTGCTGCTGCGCGAAGACGCCTGCAGGCTTCAGCAGCAGGCTCCAGAGGGTGCCGTCGTGGGTCGTCGTGACCGCGAAGTCCTTGCGTTCGAGGTCGTGGATCGGCGCCCGGTTCGACGCGGTCGGAGCGACCTGCGCGACATCGAGCACCTGACCGATCGCGCCCACCGGGTCGTCCCCCGGCGGCACCAGATCGATCCTGGCGATCTGCGGGGTCACCGGACCGCGGTACGCCGCATTGGGCACGAGCGTCACGCTCTGCCCCGCCTCCGCCGCGACGATCTCGTCGATCGTGAACGGGCCGCTCGAGATCAGCAGGTCGGCGGGGACGTCCGAGGGGTCTGTGAACGCGAACCCGGTGTTCCACACCTCGGCGATCTTCTCGAGGGCCGCCGTGTCAGCGTCCTCGATCGCGCGGATGACCGCCTGCTTCGCCTCCATCGCATCATCGATGCCGAACGCCCGCTGGCCCACGACGTGCGCAGGGACGGGTACGGGGACGCGTTGCTGCCAGTCGATATCGGGTCCGGGGAAGGTCACGTCGATCGCGCGAGCGAACTCGTCGACGACGGGTGTCTCCTCGGCGAGCTGCGGCTCGACGGGAGCCTCGGCATCCTCCGGCTGCGTCGGGAAGTACCCGGATGCTCCGGTCCAGCCGAGCATCAGGTCGGCGGCGTCGAGCGGGATGCCGTCCGACCAGGCCGGCTCCGCGAGGTCGTAGCGGACAGTGAACGGGTCGTCGCTGACGATGCTCGCCGTGCCGAACCCCTCATCGGGGACGAACTCGCCGTCGACCACGTCGCCGAAACCGGCACGGATCAGCTCGGCGATATCGATGTTCCCGGACGTCGGGGCGGTGGCCGCGTTCGTGGAGGTGAGCTCCCCTGTCCACCCCACCGTGATCGCCGACCCGGCCACCACGGTCGCCGGCAGCGCGGGCGCGCAGGCGGCGAGGCCTGCCGCGAGCAGCACGATGAGGGATGCCGCGATACGGCGATGCGCCCTCATCACCTCGCCGTCACACGTAGTCGGTGCCGTCGTCGGCTTCGGCGGCCATCTCGCGATACGGCTCGCTCTCTTCGCTCTCCAGCCACGCGCGCGCGTGCTCCAGCAGAACGGCAGGAGACTCCTCGGCCTCCTGCGCCGAGCCGAACGGACCGAGGGTGTCCTCCGACGGGCGCTCGTCGGCGCGCACGACGGTCTGCGTGCTCAGGTTGTACCAGTAGGGCTGTGAACCGCTCATCAGCGCTCTCCTCCGCTCGTCTTGGTGATTCTATGCGAAAGGTCGTGGTGCACGTCCCCCCGGACGGGCACCACGACCTCTCTGAGAGCCGTGCGGATCAGCCGCCGGCGAGCTCGGCGTCCTTGTCGCGGATCGAGTCCGCCATGCGGTCGAGCGCGTCGGCCATGTCGTTGACGGCCTCGGCGGCATCGTCCAGCGACGAGGTCAGCTCGTTGTACGCGGTCGAGTACGCGTCGGACGCGTTCTCGGTCTTGAACCCGTCCTGCACGAGGTCATCGATGACCGCCTGCAGCTCCTTCAGCGTGTCGGTGACGGTGCTGCGACCGTCGCGGAGGCGCGAAGCCGCGCTCTCCATCTCGCTGTATGTTGCCCCGAAATCATGTCCGGCCATGAGAACCGCCTCCCAGCGTTCGTCGTCTTCAGGCCCTGCGGCCTCTTACGTCGAGGTTAGCCAATGAACGTCGAGCGGCAAACGGGGAGAAGTACCCATGGCAGTTCTCCCCATGCCGTCACGCGCGGGTCGGCGCGTCCGGCACCAACGGCATCTGCATGGTAACCGCACGGCCCGCCTGCACGAAGATTCCGCGGCCCACGGGGAAGTCGCTCCGCTTGACCCGGCCGAACGGCGACTTGAAGATCGACTCGCCGTCGTACGTGTCCGGCTTCAGCACGATGCCCTGGCGTCCGGTCTTCCACTCGCCCAGCACGCCGATGCTGCCGCTCGCCCTGGTGATCTCCGCCTCGCCGACCAGCAGGTGGTCGCTGTTGTTCATCGCCTGCAGCAGAGCGCGCATCGGCCGATCCGCCGGGCCGTCCGCGAGGTGCGGGATGTCCTCGATCACGATCATGATCCGCTGACGCTGGGCGTCGCTGACGACCAGCTCGGCGAGCTCGGCGGCGAGGTCCTTCTCGTCCTCGGCCTTCGTGGCGCTGCGCACCCACGGGCGGAAGTCCTTGAGCTCCGCCCTGCGGCTGCCGAAGTGGTACAGCTGCACGTTCGGATCGAAGCGCTCCATCGCGACGACGAGCGCCTTGAGCGCGTTCGTCTTGCCCGCTGCCGGGGGGCCGGACACGACGAACGATCCGATCGGCTCGAAGCCGCGAGGAGCGAGCGTGTCGTCCGCGACGCCGAACACCGGCATCCTGTCCACCTGGGCCGGCATGTCCGCCACCGGGACCATCGTCGGCAGCGCACCGATCTCGGGAAGGTCGCGCACGCCGGCCTCGCGCAGGCGGTCGCCGAGGGCGGCGAGGGCCTTCGTCTGCTCGACGGCGTTCGACGTGCCGCCGAGCACGGCGATCTGAGCCTCGTGTCCGTCGATGACCGCGCGCCCCGGTGCCGACTGCTCGTCGAGCACGTCACGCGGCACGCCGAGCAGCATGTACTGACTCGGATCTCCCATGCGCAGCACGACGCGGCGGGAGATGTTCGACGCCACGGCGCTCGGCACGGCGTTGCCGCGGTCGGCGGTCATGACGACGTGCAGGCCGAGGGTGCGGCCCTCGCCGAGGATCCGCATGAAGATCCGGTAGAACGGCCCGCGCCCCGGCGCCATCTCCCAGTCCTTCTTGAACTCGGGATAGTTGTCGATGAGCAGCACGATGCGCGGCATGTTCGCATCGGCGAGCTCACGGTACTCCTGGACGGAGCCGGCGCTGGCCGAGGCGAAGGCGGCGGAGCGGCGGTCCATCTCACGATCGAGCGTGCGGAACAGGCGCTGGATGCGCTCGGCATCCGCTCCGTCCACGACCGAGCCGACATGCGGAAGCGCGGACAGCGCGGACAGCGCGCCGGAGGCGAAGTCGAGGCAGTACACCTGCACCCGGCCCTTGTCCGGACGCATGCCCGCCGCGGTGCCGATCGTCTTGAGCAGGGTTGACTTGCCCGACCCCGAGGTGCCGTAGATCACGAGCGAACCGTCGCGGTCCGGCGAAAACACCGCCGGCTGCTGCAGCTGCTTCTCCGGGACGTCCACGAGCGCGATCGGAATGCGCGTGTCGCCCTCGTTGGGCAGATCGCTCAGATCGACGAGCGGCGACAGGTCGTCGAGCCACGGGCGCCGTGGCCGGGGCAGCCCGGCGGCGGCGCTCGCCTTGATCAGCGTCGACACGATGCGCTTCTGGTCGTTCGGGCCGAGGTCCTCCTCGTGCACGTCCGACTCCGCGAGGCCGTCGGCCTCCCACTCGCTGGTCGCGCCGAAGCGGAGCTCGGCGACCCGTACCTCCGCGACGGCGGTGTCGTCGTCGGTCGTCCATCCGCCCGCGTAGGCGGACTGGAACGGCACGAGGCGTCCAGGTCCGGTCTTCGCGATCGCGCGGCCGGGGAGCGCGGGCGAGAAGCTCGCCGCGATCGGGTCGTCCACGACGTCGCGCGAGTCGGATTCGTCCGCCATGCGCAGCGCGATGCGCAGGTTCGTGTTCGCCCGCAGGTTGTCCTTGATGACTCCGGCCGGACGCTGGGTCGCCATGATGAGGTGGATGCCGAGTGAACGTCCTCTCTGCGCGATGTCCACCACGCCATCGACGAAGTCCGGCATCTCGGACGCCAGCGCCGCGAACTCGTCGATCACGAGCACGAGAGCGGGCGGCGTCTCCGGATCCTGACGCTTCTCGAGTTCGAGGAGGTCCTTGGCCTTCTTGCGGTTGAGCAGGTGCTCGCGGTGCTGCAGCTCTGCGCGCAGGCTCGTCAGTGCACGCCGCACCAGGTGCGGGCTCAGGTCCGTGACGAGTCCGACGCAGTGCGGCAGCTCGACGCAGTCCGCGAACGCGGATCCGCCCTTGTAGTCGACGAACAGGAACGTGACGCGGTCGGGGCTGTGCGCTGCGGCCATGCCGAGCACCCATGCCTGCAGGAACTCGCTCTTTCCGGCACCTGTGGTGCCGCCCACGAGGGCGTGCGGGCCGTGCGTGCGCAGATCGAGCGCCATCGCGTCACTCGGTCCCTGTCCGATGATCGCGCGCAGCGTCCCGGATTTCTTCATGCGCGGGCGCGGGTTCGGCGACCGATCGAGGATCGTGTTGTTCTGCCGCCACCGCTCGATCACCACGCGCGGATCCTCGGCGATCGCCGGATCCACGAGCTGAAGGAACATGACCGACGTCGGGATGTCGGACGAGTCGTGCACGACGGTGCTCGCATCGACGACGGGCGCGAGGCGCCTGGCGAGCATGTGCATGTAGGCGTTGGAGACGCCCTCCACGGTGACGTGCTCGAAGTTCTGCCCGTTGCGGACCAACCCGACGCGGGCATCCTCGAGCCCGTTCGTCACGTCGATGTAGCTGCGGCACACCGCGGGGAGAGACTCGACCGTCGGCGAGACGAACACGGCGTGCACGCCGTGATCGGCACCGCGTTCGAGCACGTCGGTCAGGCGCCCGCGGTCGACCGGGGCATCGCTGGTCACGAACACGATGACGGACACCCTCGGCGTACTCTTGTGCTCGCCGGCCGCCCTGGACACGTCCGTGCCGTACAGGATCGGGTTCCAGTCCTCCTTGAACGGACCGCGCGGTTCACCCGCACCCTCGGTGGCGGCGGCACGGGCGACGTACTCCTCGAGCGTGCTCAGCAGCGCGGCGCCGGTGGGCGCCGAGTCGGCGAGGGCCACATCCCGGAACGGGCTGCGTTCACTCGAGGTGTGCGGCATCCACTTGAGCCAGTCCAGCTCCGGCGTCCATGCGGAGTCGGCGAAGGCGACCGCGACGACGTCATTGGGAGCGTGCAGCCCGAACAGCTGCACCGCGATCCCGCGCATCGTGTCGGCGACCGGCGCCTGCGGGCCGGCGATGCCGATCGAGCCCGCGTCCGCGAACGCTTCGTACACGGGCACGTCATCGACGAAGGCATAGCGCTCCTGCAGCCGGTCGATGCGGTCGATGAACTCCGGCAGGCCCTCCGGCGCGTCCGCGTCGTCGATCCGGTTGCGGGCGGGCAGGCGACAGGCGCCCAGCCGCAGCCCGAGGAAGTTCCAGTGCTCCGGTCGCCTGGTCCACAGCAGAGGCCCGAGCCTCATCGCATGGTCGAAGACCTCGGCCACGGGCGGCGCCTCGGCGTTGCGCGCCAGCTCCTCTTCGGGCTTCCCGCGGAAGAAGTCCTCTTCCAGCTGCTCGTGCTGCCGTTCGAAGAGCAGGAACTCGTGGTTGGTGTTCTTCTTGCTCTGCACCGACTGGTTGATGATGTTGCCGAACGCCATCAGCGGCGTCATCACGATCATGAGCAGCGAGCGCGGGTTGCCGTTCATGGCGTACAGCGCCATGCCCATCAGGATCGGCGCGACCAGGATGGGCCACGGGAACATCTTGCCGATCTTCTCGGTGGGCAGCCGCGGCGGCTTGAACAGGGTCCCCGGGTAGCGCACCTCGACTCTGGGGCTGCGGTTGAACAGCAGCCCGCCACCGCGCTCGATGATCGGGTCCTCGGCGGCCGAGCCGTCGAACGACCGAGCCAGCCGGAGCACGAGCGTCGTGCCGCCGATCACGAACGGCTCGCCCTCTTCGACGCGCACGCGCTGCACGGCCACGCCGTCCACCAGCACGCCGTTCGCGGAGTTCAGGTCGACGACCTCGATGTGCGTGCCGACCTCGAGTCTGGCGTGCCGCTTGGACACCATCGGGTCCGCGAGCACGACGTCGTTGTCGGCGTCGCGGCCGAGGAACACGTGCCCGGTGGTGATGGGGAACTCCTGGCCGGTGAGCGCTCCGGCCGTCGCGACCAGGACGCCGGCGCTCTCGCGTCGGTTCGCACCGGTGAAGTCGGGTCCGTAGTTGAGGATGGATGCCGCGAAGCCGGAACCGACCGCCGCCTCTCCGATCGGCACCTCCGGCTGCAGCGGCACCAGCCGCTCCCCGGTCGGAGGCGCGACGGCCAGCGTCAGAACATCGCCGTCGGCGACGGGCGTCGAGCGCGTCGGGTCGGCAGCGGCGACGTGGCGCGCGACGTCGCCGGCGGTCGCCGTGGAGTCGGTCGTGATCACGATGTCGACGGGGTCCCCTGCCGGACGATGCAGGGTCAGCTTGAGCCTCATGCGTATTCCTCAATCCCGCTGGGCTCGCCAGCGCACATCTGTTCGCCCACCGTCACACCCGCACCACGGACGCCACGCGGTCGCCGAGCCGGATCACGTCGCCATCGATCGTCAGCACAGGGATGCCGGCGGCGACGGCGTACTCGACGCCGGCCCTGACGAGTCCCGACCCATTCGTCGAACGGCAGTCGACGATCTCGAGACCGCCGTCGACCGGACGCACGAGCAGGTGCGTCTTGGACAGGGACCGGCTGTCGTCCGTCAGCGCGATCGCCCGCGCCCCCGGATGCTCGGTCGCATCCGGATTCCGCCCGAGCAGGACGGGTTCGGACACCAGGATGCTCTCGCCGGTGTCGAGTCGCAGCCCGAAGCGCGCAGCGGGCATCCGCTGCCCGGGGGCGGGTCGGGACTCGGGAGCCGGCTGGGGCACGGGCGCCGGCTGCGATGCAGGAGCATGCGGAGCCGGCTGCGGCGCGGGCGCCTGAGTCTGCTGGGGCACGGGAGCCGGAACCTGCTGCGGCGCGGGCGCGGGTTGCGGCGCGGCCGCGGGTTGCGGCGCGGCCGCGGGTTGCGGCGCGGGAGCCGGCCGCGCTGCCGGAGCCGGCTGGGGCGCAGGAGCCTGAGCGGGCGTCTGCTGCGGGCGCGGCGTGGACATCGGCACGGGTCCCGGCATCCCGCTCGGCATCCCCGTCGACGGCAGCGTCGGGGCCGGCGTCGATGCCGGTTCGCCCCGGTAGCCGCCGAGCACGGGCTTGCCCGCTTCGACCTGCACGGACTCCGCTGCCGGGGTCGCGAGCCCGACCTCAGGACGTTCGTTCGCCGCATACGGACGGGCGACGCCGAGCACGCCCGCGCTGATCCGGTTGCCCGGTCGGTAGGCGGGTTGTGCGTCCGCGGTCGCGTGGGTCGCCAGCGACGGCAGGCTCGAGCGCCCCTTCATCGGCTGAGCCTTGACCATCTTGCGCGCCACGCGCATCCGCTTCTCGTCGTACGGGTTGAGCCCGCGGCGCGCATCGACCAGCCAGATGCCGGTGGCCTTGTCGTGCCATCCCCGGCCACGCCCCTCCGGGTCGAACGTCGGGGTGCTGAGCAGCAGCGCTGGTCCCAGCACGGGCACGATTCCGGATGCGCCGAAGATCAGGAACCGCAGCAGCACGCGCCCGACACCCGGTCGCTCGAGCGTGCGCACGTCGACGCTGCGGATCCCGGCGATCGCCTTGCCGATCGTGCGTCCCTGGCGGCCGTGCTGCACCCACTGCACGATCAGGAGAACGAGGGAGAGCACGGTCGAGACGCTCGCCATCACGACGGCCAGGATGAAGCCCGGGTGGTTCAGGAACCCGTACGGTGAGATCGCGCCCGTGGCGAGCTTCAGGAGCAGCGGAACCGCTCCGAGCCACAGGGGCAGCTGCAGCAGCATCCAGAGCGCGACGTCGCACACCAGAGCGAGGCTGCGCCGGCCGAACGGCGCGCGCAGCAGACCGAGCGCCGCGGCGTACGCGGGATCGGGCCGCCCCGCGGAGTCGAGCCCCTCGATCTTCGGCTTGCTGTCGTCGATCTCCCAGATCATGCCGTCGGATACCGTCCCATCAATCCACGCACCCGCGCACGGGTTCGGCGAAGTCTCCGTCCGCGCGCACCAGCGACACCTCGATGCATACCTGACCCGTGCCCTGCGGCGCGAAGGTCACCGTGGGCTCGTTCGCCTTCTCGGTCTTCGACTCGCCGGAGAGCACGACCTGCTCCCAGATGTAGTAGTCGCCGTCCTGCGGCTCCGGGTTCGTCCAGGTGAACCTCACCTGTGTTCCGTCGCGCACGCCGGCGAGCTCGGTGACCTCGGGAGTCCCCACCGGGATGACCTCCTTCGGATCCACGACGTCCTCGGTCTCCTGCGGATCCGGTGCGGCGTTCAACGTGTTCGCGACGAGGGTGATCCCCACGACGGCGCCGACGACGAGCACGAGCGCGCCGAGGATCCCGCCGACGAGCAGACCGGTCCGGCGCCGCGGCTTCGCCTCGGCATCCGTCGGGGCGGGAGGTGCAGCGGCGGGCGCGGCCTGCGCGTTCAGCACCCGGGGCGGACGCAGCAGGGTCCGATCGTCGGCGGATGCCGGTGCCGGCTGCGGCGAGATCGTCGCGGGTCCGCGGACGACCGTCGCGTCGGATCCGGATGCCGCGGCGGGCGAATCGAACACCGGCATGGCGGACGCGGCCGGCGCCGGCGCCGGCGTACCGAGCGGACCGGCCGCGAACGGCTGTGTGAGCGCCGAGGGGCGTGTGGACCCGGCATCCGGATCGATGCTGACCACCTGGCGGACACGGGTGAGTCCGTCGTCGTCGTCCTCGATCTGCTCGACCGGGTGGTCGTCGACGATGTCGACGGGCGTCACGGAGTGCGAAAGCTCGATCTGCACCTTCTGCAGCGCGCGTGCGAGCGAAACGGCGCTGGGGTACCGGTCGGCGGGGTTCTTCGCCATCGCGCGCTCGAGGACCCGCTGCAGGCTCGCCGGGGAATCCGGGCGGCCCAGGGGCGGCAGCGGCGCGCGCTCGATGCGCTCGATCAGGTCGGCGCTGGAGTTGCGCTCCCCCGCGCGCTCGAACGGCGACCGGCCGGCGAGCAGAGTGTACAGGGTGGCTCCGAGCGCCCACACGTCCGAGCGGGTGCCGCTCTGCGGCGGGTCTCCGAAGGACTCCGGCGGTGACCACGGGATCGACATCCCGGTGGCCTCCGACATGGCGGCGGTCGTCGAGGCGATGCCGAAGTCCGTCAGCGCCGGACGGTTGTACTCGGTCACGAGGATGTTGGCCGGCTTGATGTCCCGGTGCAGCACGCCGGCGCGGTGCGCGGTCTCGACGGCGCCGGCTACCTGGATCCCGACGCGCAGCGCCTCGGCGACGGAGAACGACTCGCGGCGAGCGCGCAGCTGCAGGTTGGGCCGGGGGCAGTACTCCATGACGAGGTAGGGCCGGCCGTCGCCGGCGACGCCGGCCTGGTAGATCGTGACGATCGCGGGATGCGTCGAGAGCATCGCCATGACGTTCGCCTCGTCGGTGAACTCCTGCGCCGACGCACTCGCGATGCGGTCCGCGAGCAGCACCTTGACCGCGACGCGTCGGCGCGGCAGCTGCTGCTCGTACAGGAAGACGTCCGCGAACCCGCCCGTGCCCAGCGGCTCCACATACGTGAAACCGGGAAGCTCGGGCGGTGTCGAGGGGGGTCGACTCACGGGAGGTCCTCGAAGGCGACGGTGACGCCGTCGCCGAGGTCGATCACGTCACCGGTGAGCACGAGGGTCTGCTCGCCGGGGTGCAGGCGCACCGGGTCCGCGCCGGGGCGCAGCAGAGTCGAGCCGTTCGTGGTGTGCAGGTCGATCACGACGACCGTGTCGCCTTCGGGGCGCACTTCGAGATGGCTGCGCGAGATGTCCTGCTGGGGGCTCTCCACCGCGATCAGGTGCGGAAGGCTCGCTCCGGATGCCCGCGGCGCACGGGGGCGGCGGCCGATCACGACGGTGCGGTCGAGCGCCACGACCTGGCCGGTCGAGACGCGGATGCGCCCGCCACCGAGGGTCGGCAGCAGCGCGGTCGGGGCTTCCGGCTCGAGCTGCGGCACGGGCGGCAGGTCGCGCCGCATCGCACGGGCCTCGGCCACCGAGATCGTCGCGCCGTCGTGGTCGCCCTCGATCGGAGCGGCCGGTGGGGTCGACGGGACTGAGTGCACGGTGTCGCCGAACAGCTGCTCGAACTCGTCGAAGTCCGAGCCGAGGGTCTGCTCGGTCGGGACGAGCGTCTCGCCGCTGATGCCGTCGCCGTGCTGCGGTTCCGGCTCGGGCTCGGATGCTGCGGACCCGGATGATTCTGGTTCGGAACCCTCCAACTCGGATGCGTCGGTGGCGGCCGCGTCGACAGCGATCGCCTCGGTCGGTGCATCGGGCGCAGACCCGGGCTCGCCAGCCGTGTCGGGGTCCGTGACGGTCTCGGGGTCCGCGACCGCCTCCGGGTCGGTGGAGGCTTCGGGTTCGGCAGCCGTCTCCGACTCCTGCACCCCTGCCGCGTCCGCGTCCGCGTCGGCGTCGGCGTCGACCGGCGGCCAGGCGAGATCCGCGGCGTCCGGAGCCGGCGCCTCGGCAACAGGTGCGGCCATCGCCACAGCACCCGGCACCGGTGAGTCCGCGGCCTGTACGTCAGGAGCGGACTCGGTCGACACATGATCGGACGAGGGCGCGTCGGACGCCACGGCGCCGGCAGCCTCGGCATCCGGCATCGCCTCGCCGACCGGGAGCGACGTCGCGGCCGCGGCTTCGTCATCAGCCTCGGGCTCACCCTCCGCATCGGACGCCTCGATATCCGCGATCACTTCGGCGGCGCGCACGACGCCGCCGATCACCGGCAGCTCCGGCGAGCCGGCAGCGTCGGCGAGGCGCAGCGCGATCCGGGTCGCACCGGGGATGAAGCGCTCGTTCCAGGTCAGGACGTCGGCTCCGGACAGCGACTGAACGCCGTCCGTTCCGGTGATGTCCGCCGTGATGTCGCCGCGCAGCGCCACGCGCGCGTTCGCACCCTCGACGACCACCGCGACGAACGACGGCATCGCCGAGAACGACCCGCCGACGCTGTCGGTGATCGCATCCACGACGACGGCGAGGGTCCGCTCGGCGTTCAACCGCTCCCAGAGGGTCGCGACGAGAGCCTCGGACGCATCGGACGGCAGAGCGACGAGCGCCCCCGGCGCGACCAGCGTGTTCCACTGGCCCGGTCGATAGATCGTGTGCATCATCGCATCCCTCCTGCGGCGGCTTCTCTCGGTCGCGTATCCGCATCGATGTCGTCGTCCGCCTGCAGCGGGCGACCGGGTTTGGACGCGACGAGCACGGCGTCGGCGATGACGACCGTCACGTTGTCGCGTCCACCGGCCCTGACGGCTTCGTCGACGAGCACGTCGGCGGCGGTCTGCGGGTCCGGTTCGGTCATGAGGATGTCGCGGATGCGCTGATCGTCCAGTTCGGACGAGAGACCGTCCGAGCAGACCAGCATGCGATCCCCGAGCTCGGCGGGGAACATCCAGTAGTCGGCTTCGCCGGTGCTGCCGGCGCCGATCGCACGCGTGATGATGTTGCGGCGGTGATCCGATGCGGCATCCGCGATCGACAGCTCCCCGGAGTCGATGAGCTCCTGCACGACCGAGTGGTCGACGCTGATCTGCTCGAGCTCGCCGCCGGCGAGCCGGTAGGTGCGGGAGTCGCCGATGTTGAAGGTGAGCCAGTAGCCCATGCCGTCGACCGACGCGATCACGGCACCGCTGAGTGTCGTCCCCGCGCGCCCGTTGCCCGAGGTGGACAGCGCATCGACGGCGGTGCGGGCGCGGCTGAGCGCCGTGCGGACATCGTCCAGCGTCAGGTCGGGTCGACCGATGAACCGGGCGAACTGCTCGACGACGGCAGCACTGGCGCATTCGCCGGCCTCGTGGCCGCCCATGCCATCGGCCACGAGGAACACCGGCGTGCTCGCGAGCAGCGAATCCTCGTTGAGCGGTCGCCGGTTGCCCGCGTGCGTCGCTGACCCGGTCGACACGATCATGGCGGGGATCATTCGTAGCCTCCGACAGTGACGATGCGGTCGCCGATCGAGATCACGTCGCCCAGCCTGATGGCGACACGTTCTCCCGCGGGGCAGGAGATCTGCACGCCATCGCGGATGATCGTGGTGCCGTTGGTCGAGCTGCGGTCCATGAGCCAGCCGCCGATCGTCTCGGCGGCCGCCTCGAAATGCGTCTTCGACAGCGACAGGGTCTCGTCGCGCACCGGAACGGTGACCGCGCCCTCCTCGGCGGCGGGGTTCCGGCCGAAGATCGTGCGCCGCGACACCGAGACGCGCGTGCCGTCATCCCACGTGAAGACGAGCCGGTGACCGGGGACGCTGATGCGCGTCTGCTCCAGTTCGTCATCCTGGCCCGCGTCCGCTGGTACCGAGATGACGGATGCCGGAACGGCGGGGTTCTCCGCGGTCGGCGCCTCGTCGTCGGCGCCGGTCGATTCGGAAGCATCCGGTGCCGGAGCGACGGGCACGTCGCCCGCTGGCTCGGGCTGCGCCGGAGCCGCCGGTCGCACGGGTGCATCCTGCGTGATTCCCGGCACGAACGCGATCAGCGAGGAATCCGCAGGGAGCGGCGCCGCGGGAGCGGGCGTCACGGGCAGCGGAGGACGCGGCGGAACGATGGTCTCATCCAGTGCATCAGCGGACTCCGGCGCGAGCGGAGCGGGTGCGGCGGGAGCGGTCGCGGCGGGAGCGGCGTGCGGATCGGACGCCGGAACCGGCTGCTCGAACGACGGCTGCTCGAACGACGGCTGAGCGGGCGCCTGGCCGCCGAACGGCTGAGCGGGGGCCTGGCCGCCGAACGGCAGCGGCGGGGCCGGAATCACGCCGTGCGGCGCGGGCTGTCCGGTAGGCGCCGGGTGGCCGGGCACCGCCTGCTGCTGCCCCGCGAATCCCTGGTCGAACGGCTGCGCGACGGGCATCGCCTGGGTCGGCGGCGCTGCGTGAGCTGCCGAGGTGGCGTCGATCACGAGCGACTTCGCGACCTTGTCGTGCCAGCCCTGGAAGCGGCCGGACCCGTCGAACAGCGGCGAGAAGTAGCCGACCACGATCGAGGCGGCCAGGCCGAAGATCACGTTGCGCAGCAGCGCGCGCCAGAAGCCGATCGAATCGCCGCTCCCGGCATCCACGAGGCGGACGCCCTGCACGCGCATGCCGATGGATCCCGTACCGACCTGCATGTAGGTGTAGATCAGCACCCAGGCGAGTTCGAGGGCGACGACGACAGGAATGCCGATCGCCAGCACCAGGAGCATGCCCTCGGCCGACCCCGTCAGTACGGCGATCATGACGACGATGCCGCTGAGCACGACGCCGAGGCCGCCCGCGATCAGCGCATCGATCAGGTAGGCGACCGCGCGACGGGGAATCGGGGCGATCTGCCCGAAGGGAAGCATCGTCATGCGCTCTCGCTCTCGGATGTGGGTGAACTGTTCTTGTCGATGGTGCCAGGTTCTCGCCGAACGCGCGCGGTCGCGGCATCCTTGAGACCCGTGAACCGGGCCGTGACCGACGAGTCCTTGAGCAGCGAACGCAGGCTCAGGCGCGCCTTCAGCCTCGTGAAGAAACCGGCATCCTTGCTGAGGCCGACGACGATCTCGTCGACCTCCTTCCAGAAGGCGTCGACCTGCTCGGGCGTCGGATCGCTCGGCCCGAACACCTCGGCATCCGCCCGCTGGGCGAGCACCGTCACGGCCGGAACCGGGATCTTCTCGACGACCTGGCCGGCCTCCTCGGCGCGGGTGGAACCGGCCGTGAGCCGCGCCCCGTAGTCCACGGCACGGTCGGTGAGCTCATCCCAGCCGCCGCTGATGCGATCGCTCGTGCGCTCCGCGGCACGGCGTGAACGACGACGAGCAGCCTTCCACGCGCCGATCACGATGAACGGCGACGCGAGCAGCGCGATGACGCCCAGCGAGATCCCGCCGATCGTGAGGATCGTGCCGATGAGGCCCGCGAGGTTGAAGTCGTCCTCCTCGGCCTCCCGGTCGTCCGGAAGCGTCGGGGGCAGGTCGACCGGCTCCTGCGGCGGGGGCGGCGGCTGCAGCACCTGCGGCTTCGGGTCAGCCCGCGGCTTCGTGTTCTGATCGTTGGGGACCTTGTCCTCCGGCGGGGTGGGGTCGAATGCGACCCAGCCGTGGCCTGCGAAGTTGACCTCCACCCAGGCGTGCACGTCCTCGCCGGACGCGGCGAACGTCGTCTCCGCGGCATCCTCCTCGTCCGGGTAGAAGCCCATGACCACCCTGGCCGGGATGTCGAGTTCGCGGGCCAGCAGGGTCATGGCGACGGCGTACTGCTCGTCGTCGCCGATCATCTGGTCGCCGCCGATCAGCGTCGTGATGCGCTCGGAGGTGTGCCCGGCGCGCGAGATGACCTCGTTCTGCAGTCCGTGGCTGAAGAAGCCCCCCTCGGCGAGGAAGGTCTCGAGTGCCGCGACCTTCTCGATCGGCGTCTCGGCGTCCTCGGTCTGCTCCGCCGCGAGGGAGGCGAGCTCCTCCGGGACGTTGCTCTGCTTGGGCATCGTGACCGAGCCGAACTCGGCCTTCGCCAGATCCGCGTCGTCGCGCTCGACCGGGATGGTCGTCTCGAGCGTGTAGGTGTCGCCCTTCGCCAGCGGGATCGTGCTGATCGCCGTCGCGCTGGACTCGTTGAAATACGTCGAACGGCGCAGCTCCTCGGCGCGGTCGCCGGTGTAGGAGAACTCGTTGACCTGACCCGTGATCGGGATCCAGACGTCGTCGTACTCGCCGATCTCGACCTTGACCGTGACCCGGTCGCCCTCGGCATCCACCGACATGTTGCCGCGCAGCGGAGTGAACGCGCCGGACGAGCCGTTGCCGGCGTCCGAGACGTTGTAGACCTGGCCGTTGAAGTCGTCCATGGCGGCGAGCCGGACGCGGGAGCCCTCCGGCAGCCCCTGGACCGTGAAGAGCGTGTGCTCGCTGTCGTCGCGGACGACCTTCCGATAGGACTGCAGGGGACTCGGGTACTCGCGGATGTCGAACGGCGGGATGATCGTGTCGCGGAAGACATGCCGCGGCTCGTAGGGCTGGGCGATCGCACTGGTCGCGACGCCGGCGCCGGTGGCGACGACGAGGACGGCGGCCCCGGCTCCGATCCGACGCCAGCGCATGTGCGATGCCCGCGCCGGGTCGATCTCGCTGACGGAGACCGCGGCGTTCTGCGGAGCCCAGATCTGTCGCAACGACAACCAGCCGACGCTGACGAGCGCGAAGACCGCCCCCTGGGCGATCGGGGCGGCCGGAGACGGCACCCCAAGCGCGATGCCGAACATCACCGCGACACCGGCGGGGATCAGCGCCCATCCGCCGTGACGAAGGCGCAGGGCGAGCGAGCCGGTGAGCACGCTCGTGACCAGCAGCAGCAGGAACGGCACGATGAGATGCCCATCGGATGCCGCGACGGGAGCGACCGTCGTCAGCAGCTGCTTCCACGACGTGACCGTGCCCACGGCCAGGCGCTGCAGCGTGTCGATGGTCGGAATGAAGCCGGCGATCGTCGTGTAGGGCAGCGCGAGCGCACCGCCGAAGACGAAGTACGCCGCGAGCGTCAGGCCGGCGATGATGAGGATGCCCCAGCGCCGCCACGCGCTGACGGCGGCGATGCCGAGGCCGATGACCACGGCGCCGATGGCGGCGGGCAGGTAACTGGGGCCGGCGAATGTGGGCCAGAACCCCACGACGGCGACGCCGAGCAGGAGAGCCGACGCCGTGAGATCGACGGCCAGGCGCCGAGGAGCGATCTGCGCAGGAGAGGTCATGCGAGCACCTTCCGCAGGGCGACGGGCAGCTGCTCGAGGGCGGCGACCGTCACGACATCCGCCTCGCCGATGCGACGCAGCGTCGGATTCTCGACCTTCAGGTCGACGACGATCGCCAGCGAACGGGCGCCGAACGGGACGCGGGCGCACGCCGCGCGGAGGTCTTCGGTCCGCGTCCGGGAACCGGTGACGAGCACGACGAAGCTCGCGAGCGCCATGGTCGCGGACAGGACTCCGGCGAGCTGCGTGATGCCGCCGTCCTTGGGCTTGGACTGCTCGACCGTCGAGAGGGAGTCCAGAAGCTGCTTGCCGGTGCCGGCCGGAAGCTCCCGGCCCTGCACGCGCAGGTCCACGCGCTGGGAGTCGCGCAGTGCACGGAGCCCCACCGAGCCCGCCATCGAGACGGCGCGCTCGAACTCCTCCTCCTCCGCGTACTCCGCAGCGTTGCAGGACAGGCCGATCACGAAGTGGGATCGACGGGTCTCCTCGAACTGGCGCACCATCATGACGCCGGTGCGCGCGGTGGAGCGCCAGTGCACGTGACGCAGGTCGTCGCCCGGCTGGTACTCCAGCAGCGCGTGGAAGGACACGTCGTCACGGGACAGGTCGGATGCCGGCATCCCCTCGAGGTCGCGCAGGAAGCCGAGCGACTGGCCGTCGAACAGCACGGTCTTCGGGTGCACGTAGAGGTCGACCGGCTGGTCGCGGTTGTGCGCGCGCTCGAACAGTCCGAGCGGGTCGCCGCGGACCACGCTGACCGGCCCCACCTCGACCACGCTGCGCTTCTGGGTCGGGATCGCGAACAGCTCTTCGGCCTGCTCCCCCGGAGCCAGGCGCTGGATGCCGAACTCACCGCGCCCCGAGCCGACCGGCAGCACGACGCGCGAAGGGAGGATGGCGCGGTCGCTGTTGTTCGCGAGCGTCAATGCGCCGACGGCTCGCTCGCCCACGACGACTCGGGTGCGGGCGAGGTCGAGCGCGACGTCGTACTCGGTGCGTCCGATGAGGAACAGCGCGCACAGCGCCACCGTGACGGCGATGATCACCGCAGCGACGGTGAGCTCCCACCAGCCGAACACCTGCCCGATGATCCAGAGCCCGATGGCGAGGCCGATGAGCACCCAGGCGAGCGGGCGGACGGCGGACAGGATCAGGCGGAGACGCGTCCACGCACGCGCGCCGACGACCGCCGCGATGTCGCGCCAGCCGGCATCGCGCGCGGTCGTCGAGGGGTCGACGGGGAGGGTCTCCGCGGTCATCACGCCGCCGTTCGCGCCTGGGGTGCCGCGACGGACTCGAGTGCGCGGGCGACCACGACATCGGCAGTCGTACCGGCGAACTCGGCCTCGGCATCCAGCAGCAGACGGTGCTGCCAGACGGCGTGCGCGAGCGCCTTGATGTCGTCCGGCAGCACGTAGTGGCGACCGTGGGCGGCGGCCCACACCTTCGCCATGCGGATCATCGAGATCGCACCGCGGACCGAAACGCCCAGGCGGACGCTCTTGTCCTCACGGGTCGCCTCGGTGAGCTCGGCGACGTAGCGCAGCACGGCCGGCTCGACATGGGTGGTCGCGGCGAGGTCTGCCATGTCGGCCACAGCGCTCGTGGTGATGATCGCGGACAGGCTCGCGGACGGGTTGCGGTCGGATGCTCCGGCCAGAATGCTCTCGGTCACGGCGAGGTCGGGGTAGCCGATCGAGGTCTTGATGAGGAAGCGGTCCAGCTGCGCCTCGGGGAGCTTGTAGGTTCCGGCCTGCTCGACGGGGTTCTGCGTCGCGATCACGAGGAACGGGCGACCGGCCTCATGCGTGACGCCGTCGACCGTGACGCGGGACTCCTCCATGACCTCGAGCAGCGCCGACTGGGTCTTGGGCGAGGCGCGGTTGATCTCGTCGGCCAGGACGATCGACGCGAAGATCGGGCCCTTGTGGAACTCGAAGCGGTGCGCCTGCTGGTCGTAGATCGTGACGCCGGTGACGTCTGAGGGCAGCAGGTCCGGCGTGAACTGGATGCGCGCGCTCGTGCCCTGCACGGTCGCCGCGAGGGCCTTGGCGAGGCTGGTCTTTCCGGTCCCTGGCGCGTCCTCGAGGAGCACGTGGCCTTCCGCGAGCATCGCAGCGAGCACGAGGCTCACGATCTCGCGCTTGCCCTGCAGCGCCTTGTCGATGTTGTCGACGAGGCGATGGAAGGTGCCCTGGAACCAGGCCGCCTGTTCGGGGGTCATCGTCATGAGTGGGTTTCCTTACGTGGGGATGTGGGGATGCTGTGGGGTGGGCGCCGCGGCGCTACCAATCTCGACGTTCATAGGCGGTGCCGTCGATCGTGACCCAGACCTGGTGTGGTGGTTCCCTGGTCATGTCGCCGTGGTGGCACGACAGATCGAAGCTCGCGTTCGCGCCGAAGCTGAGCGTGTACGTGCGCCACGAGTCCCCGAAGGGCGTGCTCGAGCATCCGACCGTGTGCGTGCCCGACGGGAACGTCTCGTTCGTGTTGAGGTGGAACCGGTGGCAGCCGTCGTAGCAATCGGAGCTTCCGACGTACGCCCCGTTCGTCACCCATGCGCGCGGCGCGGGCGGCGGCGGAGGCGGAGGCGGCGGGTCGTTCGTGCGCGCGGACGCGCTCGTCTCGGCCGACCAGCCCGCCTTGTTGTGCACCTGCACTCGGATGGAATGCGTCGTCGCGTACGCGCTTCCGGTCGTCGTGGACCCGCTGGTCGCCACGGCCTGCCAGGCGCCGCCGTTGATGCTGATCTGCGCGGCGTCCAGCGATGCGCCGTTGTCGCCGTTGGGACTCCAGTTGAACGTCACCGTCGTTCCGTTGTTGACGGCGGTTGCTGACGGTGCAGGTGGGATGCCGAACGGGGTCTGCGGTGCGGACGATCCGGACGGGTCGGAGACGTACTCCACGCCGTCGACGGTGGTGACGGCACGAATGCGCACGGTGTACGACGTGCCGTTGTTCGCCAGGATGTAGCTGCCGTCCCAATTGAAGCCGGCGTCTTGACCGTTGACGTGCCACGTACCGCCGTTGAGGCTGTAGTCATACCTCACCTCGCCGGCGGATGCGCCGTTCAACTCGGCCTCGGAAAGGCGGTACGAGTTCGGATCCACGATCAGCGCGTGGTCGCCCGCCTGCACGGACGGTGTGCCCGGGGTGCCGGGCTTGATGGCCGCACGGCGCGGAGCCGAGGCATCCGACCAGGCACCCCACCCGGCTTTGTTCTGCGCATGCACCTTGTACGTGTACGCGGTCGTCGATGTGTCCACGACGACGGCCTGCGCGGTCTTGCCCGCGGCCACGGCGATCGTCTGCACGACGGTCCCTCCGCGCAGCACCTGCAGCTGGTAGCCGTCGATCGCGTCGCCGTTGTTGTTCGGAGCCACCCAGGCCACCTGCATCTGCGCGCGATCGCCGACCGGCGAGAGCAGACTCGTGGTCGGAGGTGCCGGCTGAAGCGGCGGCCCTGCGGGGATCTCACCGAGGGAGTTGCCGCTCCAGCTGGAGGGCTCGGGGGCGAGGTTGTGGGCGCGGATGCGGACCGTGTACTCCGCCCCGTTCTCCAACCCCGTCCACGTGTAGGAGTTGCCGGTGATGTTCGTCTTCTGACCCGCACCGACACCACCGGACAGCTCCAGCGTGTAGTACTGCACGGGAGAGCCGGGAGTCGACGGCGTCTTCCACGCGATCTTCAACTCCTTGTCACCGAACACCATCGTCGGAGCCGCCGGAGTATCCGGACGCGCATCCGGACGCGCCTCCGCCGACGACGGCGACGGCTCGGACTCACCCACCCGGTTGTTCGCGGTCACCTGGAACAGGTACTTCACGTTGTTGGTCAGGCCGTCCAGCGTGCACGTCGTCGAGGAGCACTGCTTCTCATACGCATCGCCCTGCACGGAGCGGACCGTGTACCCGTCGATCTTCGCCCCGTTGTTCGCCGGCGGAGACCACGACAGCACCACCTTCCGGTCCTGAACGCTCGACACCGTCGGCTTCCCCGGAGCATCCGGCACACCCTGCACCTTCAGCACGATCTTCCCGTCCACCTCACGGTCGGGGTCCTCCGTGATGTCACCGATCCGGTAGCGGATCGTGACAGTGCCGACGTAGTCCTTGCCCGCAGTGACTTCGATCTTGTCCCCGACGATCGCCGGCTCGCCCTCGCCGCTCTCCGGCTCGGCGGAGATGAGCCGCAGCTCTCCTTCGCCGGCGAAGGGGTTGAAGTCGTTCTGCAGCACCGGAACCGTGATCGTCTCGCCCTGATCGACCTCGTCGAACGTGTCGGTGACGGCGGTCGGAAGGTCGCGGGTCGACGCCGAGACCGTCACGGTCACTGCGCCGTCGATCGGGTCGGTGTGCCCGTCCGTGATGCGGACCTTCAGCGTGGCCGCCGTGCCCTTGGGGGTGTTGGAGGATGCTTCGACAAGCAGCTTCGTGCCGTCCATGCGCGCCGAGATGCCCTCGGTCGCACCACTCACATAGTCGAACGAGAGCTTGCCCTGATCCTCCGGATCCGGATC